>NZ_CAXUSG020000006.1:0-360315 GCF_964253915.1 Rhizobium sp. LjRoot30
ATGATTTTCAGATTTCCGCCCGGCATTACCCTACGCGAGACGCGCCGTGCGGATAAATATGGTTAACGTCTGAGGAAATTTCCAGGCGTCAGCTGTTGTTTTATCGCTTGGCGTGAGGTGTACGGAGAAAAAAGAAGGGGTGGAGTGAAACGCCGTTTCAAATCGGCAGCAAACCGCCGCCATTTACCGGCAGGGCACCGGCAATGGATCCGGGCGGACACGCGGGGTGGCTATCCGGCTCTTACCGCAGCTACGGCCGCAGCAAGAGTACCGGTACTTAGCAGCTGCTAATCGCGGCCTTCCGCGGCCGCGAGAAATTCTGCATGGAGGTCGGCAAGGCGGCCTTCAAGATATGCCGCGAAGCCATGATCGGTGAAGGTGAACTTTGTCGCCGTCCGCCGGCGGTCGATGGATCCGAGCGGCTGGCCGTCGCTTCCGGCGAGGATGCCTTCGGGTGCCTCGCTTTCAAACCCCGGTTTGGAGGCAGCGGCTTTCAGCATTTCGGAGAAACGGTCATCGCTTGCCCTTCCGGCAAATCCCCTCGCCGCCTTCAAGCCGCGCATCCGTGCGAGCGCCGTGCCGTCATCCTTCACCAGGCCGTAGAGCTTCAGCCATTTCGTGCGGCCGGTCTTCGGCGCGGAACCGATGGCCGCGACGATGTCGTCGGGGATGATCTCCAACGTGGTGCGGAAGCGGCTGACGTCGGGCGCATGCAGGGAAAGCGCTTCCATGGCAAAGGCCGTCGGATCGCGGCCGCTGTCGCGGGCGAACTGCTCCAGCCTTCGGGCGAACATCGCCTTCTCGATCCAGGAGAGATCCTGGCGGGCGGAATTCTCGATCCCTTGCGCGATCAGCAGTTCGCCATCGGAAAGCTCGCGGACGATCGCCCGAACCTTCAGCCCCTGCCCCAGCGCCGCGATCGCCTTGACGCGGCGGTGGCCATAGATGGTCTGGTAGCGATTGGCTTCGGCCGGATGCGAGCGCACCAACACCGGCACTTCCTGTCCCGAGCGGGCAATCGACTGGGCCAGCGCTTCGATCGCCTCGGCATCTTCGGCGCCGTCCATGCGATCGGGGAAAGGCGACGGCGAAATCATCGCCGGGTCGATCTCGACCACCCTGCCCTCCTTGGTGATATGCGCCAGCGTATTCTTCAGCGCGCCGACCGCACCGGCGCTGACGCGCGGCTGAAAATCTCCGTCCCGCGGCGCCAGCGTCGGCGCCTCGACGGTTGCCGTCTTCTGTTCCGGAGCCGCGGCGGGCGCCGCCTGGCTTGTCATCAACGCGCTCAGCATCGAATTGCGCGAGGAAGGTTTCTTGCTCATTTGCGGCCCCAGGCTTGCTTCATCAGGTCGAAGACCTCGGCATTGGCGGCGCTGATCGATTCCAGCGCCCGGTTCAGCGTCTCCCGGCCGATAGACGTGCGCTCGATCTCGTAGAGGCTCTTGCGTTCGATGCTGGCATTGGCGATGGCCGTGGTCTCGACAATCGGATGTTTCAGCACCGCATCGGTGAACAGGCTGCGCAACAGCGCGACGACATGCAGTTGCGGGTGATCGTTGGGATCGTGCCGGGTCAAGGCGAATTTGAGGAAGTCGTGCTCCAGCCGGCCGCCCGCCTCACGGATGACACTCATCAGTTCGCCGGCCATCAGCAGGAACTGGCTCATGGAGGCAACGTCGAGCATCGCCGGATGCACCGTGACGAGCACGCCGGTTGCGGCAAACAAGGCGCCCAACGTCAGGAAGCCGAGCTGTGGCGGGCAGTCGATGACGACGACATCATAATGTTCCTCGATTTCACCAAGCGCTGCGGCCACCCGCTGAAAGAACAGTTCGGCACCTGCCTCGCGCGTCGCCAGCGCCCGCGGCGTATCGTGCTCGTATTCGGCCAGTTCGAGATTGGCGGGCACGAGATCGATGCCTTCGAAATAGGTCTTGCGGACAACCTCCGCCATCGGCCGGCGTTCTGCATCGTAGCGCAGGGCTGCATAAAGCGTCTCGTTCTGGCCGACATCGAATTCCGGCTGCAGGCCGAACATGGAGGTGAGCGACGCCTGGGGATCGAGATCGATGGCCAGCACCCGCAATCCCTGCAGAGCGAGGTAATGGGTCAGATGCACCGAGGTCGTCGTCTTGCCCGAGCCGCCCTTGAAATTGGAGACGGCGATGACCTGCAGCTTGTCGCCCGCGCGGCGGCGCGGCATGATTTCGGCAGCATCGGCGGCATTGCTGCGGCGGCCGGCAAAATGGGCGCGCAGCTCATTGATCTGTGCCAGGGTAAAGGCGCGCCGGCCGTTGGCGAGCCGTTGCGGCTCCGGCCCGGTGCCCGAGAGATCGATGGTGCGAATCGAGGATTCAGACATGCCGAGCATCTGCGCCACTTCCAGTGTCGTGAATGTGCGCAACGTCTTGCGGGCTTCCGGCGGATAGAGCGCCAACCGCAGGGCCGACAGCTTTTCCGAGAGCAACTCCGAATAGCGGATGATCTTTTCCGGAGTTTCCTCACGGACGGCGGCTTGTGTCATGATTTCCGTTCCAGGCGTTCGATTGATGCTTTTTCGGCGCAATCGGCGTAAAAACCGTCAGCAAAGGTATGAGGCCGCAATCGCTGATTTGTCCAGTTTTTTTTGGTTAACAAAAGGTTAACGGCGTTCTCCCGACAAGCCGATTTGCGCAGCTGCAGTTTCGCGGTAGGGGAGGGGGGACATTTCGCGGAGAGACCATGAGCATCGCGCCGGAACATTTTTGGCAGGACATCCTGCCGGCAGGCCCCGAAGAAGACAGGGAATTCGACACCGCATTTCCGGCCAGCCTGGAAGACGGGCGGCGTCTTCTCCTGCCGATCCGACCGCTGGCGGACGGCAAACACGCACTTGCCTCGTTGATCATCAACCAGGCGAGCTTTCCGGTTCAGGACATGCTGGCCGCAGCACTTGCGGAGAAGCTGCGTCCTTTCGCACCCGATGTGGTGGTCGGCCTGCCGACGCTCGGCCTGACCCTGGCGGCCGCCGTGGCGCGCGCGCTCGGGCATTCCCGCTACGTGCCGCTCGGCACCTCCCGAAAATTCTGGTACCAGGACGCGCTGTCCGTGCCGCTGTCGTCGATCACCACGCCGGGGCAGGGCAAGCGGCTCTATATAGACCCGCGCATGCTGCCGCTGTTGCGCGGTCGTCGGGTGGCGCTGGTCGATGATGTCATTTCCAGCGGCACGTCCATCCTCGCCGGTCTGTCGCTGATGATGGACTGCGGCATCGACATCGTTACGACCGGCGCGGCGATGCTGCAGTCGGATCGCTGGAAGGACAAGCTGGCGGCTGAGGCACCGGCTGCACTCGATGCGGTGAGAGGCGTGCTGGCGACGCCGATGCTGGTCAAAAGCGAAAGCGGCCGCTGGCGGGTGCCGCGTTGACGCAATCCTGCGACAGTTTCCAACGAAAATGTTACCGGAACGACAGAACGCTTCAAAGCCGCACACAATGACGGTAAGATTTCAGATACCTCTTGAGTGGTAGTTTTCACCTGCGCCAGCATGAAGCCATGGCGTAGGAAAAGGCCGGCCATGTCGCTCGATTATAATTCCTTGCTGCTCGCCACCGGTTTTTCGGCCGGATGTCTCGGAGTAACGTTGCTCGGCAGTTGGGTCGCGGCACGCTCGGAGCGTTTTCTACTGACCTGGGCTTGCGGTACCTTTTGCGTGGTCGCAACGGTTTTCACCTACAGCGCCTATGCGGAATACCGGGACAACGCCCTGCTGATCGCCACCTATATTTTCCTGACCGGCGGCTTTGCCTTCGTCTACGGCGCCGCCTACCAGTTTCGCACGCGACGGCTGCCGATGCCGCGCGTGCTGCTCGCCGTCATCATTCCCACCGTCATCGCCATCCCGGCCTTCGTGATGGAATGGAATGGTGTGACGATCATTCTGATGAATGTGTTTGCGACGACATTGCTGTTGCTGACGGCGCTGGAGCATGCCCGTAACTACAAGGAGGCGCCGACACCCGTGCTGGCGCTCACGGTGCTCTATTCCCTCGTCGGCTTGTCCTTTGCCCTCTGCGCCGCGGTGCTGATCGCCGACGGCAAGCTGGTCATTGCCGGGCCGCCGCAGAACTGGGCCGAGACGGTCAATCTGATCGCCTGCATTGCCGGCCTGAGCAGTATCGGTGCCTTGTCGTTCGGCCTCAACCAATGGCGCTTGGCGCAGGTTCACAAGAAGGAAGCGACCACCGATGCCCTGACGGGCTTGCTGAACCGGCGAGCCTTGTTCGATCGCTATAGCAACCGGGTCATCGGCCCCGACACGGCCGTCGTGCTGTTCGATCTCGACATGTTCAAGGCCATCAACGACCGCTACGGGCACGCGGTCGGCGACGAGGTTTTGAAGATGTTTGCCCGGCAGATCGAACTTCACTCCCGCACGACGGATGCCGCAGTCCGCCTTGGCGGCGAAGAATTCGCACTCGTGCTCGACGGCGTGAAACCCGGTGTGGCAGAGCGTATTGCCGAAAATATCCGGACCGCCTTCAGTACCCATGATATCCACATCGATGGCGGCACGATCCGCGCTACGGTCAGCGCCGGCATTGCCTTTGGCACGGAAGGCGGCCTGTCGCTGGACGCGGTGCTGAATGCTTCAGACAAGGCGCTTTATGCCGCAAAACATGAAGGCCGGAACCGGGTATCGGTCTCCAACTACCTCTGGGCAGTCTGATATCCTGTCTCGCTTGCTTGAAATAGGCCTGCTTTGAGCATAGATTGATAGCCGAACGATCAATACATGCCAGGAGTTTGCCATGGGAGCCGTTTCTTTTGACATTCCGGCAGCCCGCTTCAGCGATGAACAGGCGCCTTTTCTTTCGGCGCGCCGGGTTTCCGAGCAATTGGGCCTGACGCTGTCCGAGCTTGCGCGCCTCGCCGGCATCGCCCGTAACACGCTGACGGCAAAATCCAGCGCCCGCAAGGTCGATAGCGCCTTGAGCAGCATCGTCCGCATCATCGCCATGGCGAGCGAGATGGCCGGCGACGAAAAGCGCGCCGTCATCTGGTTCAAGCACCAGCCGATCCCCGGCTGGGCCGGCAAGACCGCTTATGACCTGGTGGGCGAGGGCAAGAGCGACAAGGTGCTTGCCTATCTCGAGGCAGTTCGCTCCGGTGTCTATGCGTGATCGTCGGAGCGGATCCGCTGCTGCTCTGGCGCGCCTATGTGCCGCGCTGGGCCTATATGCCGCTCTCCGGTGATGGTGCCGGCCGCTTCGGCGGCCGCTGGAATCCGGTGGGCGCACCGACGATCTATGCGGCGCTGGAACTCTCCACGGCCTGGGCGGAATATAACCAGGGTTTCGTCCAGCATCCGGCGCTGATCGTCCAATTAGAATTAACAGATGCTAAACTCGCAGATCTGACCGACCCCGCCGAGTGCAAGGCGCTCGGGATAGACAGGACCATTCATGCCTGCGAATGGCGCGACGAGGTCGATGCCGGCCGGGTGCCCGAGACCTACACGACCCGCGAAACCCTGATCGCCGACGACTACCACGGCGTGATCTACCCATCCTACATGTCGCCCGGCGGCACCTGCCTTGCCCTGTGGCGCTGGAATGCGGCGAAAGGCCCGAAGCTGAACGCCGTCGATCCGGATGCGCGACTGCCGAAAACGCCGGCCTCCTGGATCTGAAGTTCAATCAGCAATGCGGTAGGGGAGGGGGCCACGCAAGGTGTGGTCGATGGTGAGCTTGCGCTTCAGCGGCGGCACGGCGCGGCTGGCGCATTTCGTCCGCTCGCAGATGCGGCAGGAAATGCCGATCGGATCGAAGGCGCCGCGGCTGCCCATGTCCAGCCCGTCGGCATAAACGAAATTCGCCGCATCGGAGATCTCGCAGCCGAGCGCAATGGCATAACTCGGCCGCGGCGCGCCAAAACTGCCGCCGCCCTTCGTCACCTGCGTTGCCAGACAGAGATAGCGCACGCCATCAGGCGTTTCGGCCAACTGGCGGATCATCCGCCCCGGCATCTCGAAGGCCTGGTGCACGTTCCAGAGCGGACAGGCGGCGCCGAAGCGGGCGAACTGCAGTTTTGCGGCGCTGTGGCGCTTGGTGATGTTGCCGGCCCGGTCGATGCGGGCGAAGAAGATCGGGATGCCCTTGGCGCCCGGCCGCTGCAATGTCGAGAGCCGGTGACAGACCTGCTCCAGCGAAGCGCCGAAGCGGGCCGCCAGCAATTCGAGATCGTGGCGCAACTCACGCGCCGCCCTGAGGAACGGCTGGTAGGGGAGGGTGAGGGCGCCGGCGAAATAATTATGCAGGCCGATGCGACAGATATCCGCCGCTTCCTGCGTCCGGAAACCGGCACCCGATATCACCGCATCGATCTCCTTGCCGGCATGCAATTGCGCGATCTGCAGCGCGATCTGGAAGTCGCGGGTGGGGGCGGGGGCATAGGGGCTGAGCGTCAGGATGCGGGATTTCGGATCGTAGCGGCGCAACTCCTCGCTATCGGCAGGGCCTCGCACCACTCGCACGCCGTAGTGTCTCTCTATATAGGTCGACATCAAACCGTGACTGTCGCCTTCGCCGATACCCAAAGCCGCTGCCAGTCGTTCGGCCAGCATGTCGATGTCATGGATATAGTTGTCGACGAAATGGAAGAAGTCGCGGACTTCTTCATAAGGCGTCGTCTCCGTCAGCGTTGCCGCATGCGTGTCGTCGAAGCTGGCCAGCTGCTCGCTGTTGCGGCGATAGGCCTGGTGGACGCTGATCAGCGCATGCGCCAGACCCGGCGCATTTTGTGTGACCAGCTTCAATTCCTGCAGGCTCGGCGAATAGTTTTCGAACAGCGGGTCCGACAGCGCCTCGGAGAGAGCCGACAGCAGCCGATCGCCTTCGCCAGAGGAAAGATCGGCGATGTCGATCTGGAATTTTTCCGCCAGCGCCAGAAGCACCGAGGCGGAAACCGGCCTCTGGTTGTTTTCGATCTGGTTGAGATAGCTGGTGGAGATGCCAATGCGTTCGGCGAACTGCCCCTGGGTCGCGCGGTTGGCCTCGCGCAGTTCCCGCACCTTCCTGCCGATGAAAAGTTTGCCGATCGCCATATTCGCAAATTCGCAATTTACAGTTTGCAATTTTGTACATTACGCTGTTGCACCTGATCAACTGTTTTGTTCCGCCCATTGCGGCGCTATGTGAAACAAGACATCCGGGCGCCGAAGCAGGCGAGCCGGACATGAGACAATGAGAGGACAATTCATGCGCGCCATTCTCGCCGAGGTCGAAGCCCGCCGGGCAGAAGCAAGGCTCGGCGGAGGCCAACGCCGCATCGACGCCCAGCACGCCAAGGGCAAGCTGACGGCCCGCGAGCGCATCGAGGTGCTGCTCGACGAGGGTTCCTTCGAGGAATACGACATGTACGTCACTCATCGGGCGACGGAATTCGGCATGGCGGAGCAGAAGGTCGCCGGCGACGGCGTCGTCACCGGCTGGGGCACGATCAACGGCCGCCAGGTCTACGTCTTCTCCCAGGATTTCACCGTGCTCGGCGGCTCCCTCTCCGAAACGCATGCGCAAAAAATCTGCAAGATCATGGATATGGCGCTGCGCAACGGCGCTCCGGTGATCGGCCTCAATGATTCCGGCGGCGCCCGCATCCAAGAGGGCGTCGATTCGCTCGCCGGTTATGCCGAGGTCTTCAAGCGCAACGTCGAGGCCTCCGGCATCGTGCCGCAGATCTCCGTCATCATGGGCCCCTGCGCCGGGGGCGCGGTCTATTCGCCTGCCATGACCGACTTCATCTTCATGGTGCGCGACAGTTCCTACATGTTCGTCACCGGCCCGGACGTGGTGAAGACCGTCACCAACGAAATCGTCACCGCCGAAGAACTCGGTGGTGCCCGCACCCACACGCAAAAATCCTCCGTCGCCGACGGCGCTTATGAAAACGACATCGAAACACTGGAGCAGGTCCGGCTGCTGTTCGACTACCTGCCGCTCAATAACCGCCAGAAGCCGCCCGTCCGTCCCTTCCACGACGATCCGGCCCGCCTCGAAAACCGCCTGGACACGCTGATCCCCGACAGCTCCAACAAGCCCTACGACATGAAGGAGCTGATCCACGCGGTGGCGGATGAAGGCGAGTTCTTCGAGATCCAGGAAGCCTACGCCAAAAACATCATCACCGGCTTCATCCGCATCGAAGGCGAAACGGTGGGCGTCGTCGCCAACCAGCCTATGGTGCTCGCCGGCTGCCTCGATATCGACTCCTCGCGCAAGGCGGCCCGCTTCGTGCGCTTCTGCGATGCCTTCTCGATCCCGATCCTGACGCTGGTCGACGTGCCGGGTTTCCTGCCGGGAACGGCACAGGAATATGGCGGCGTCATCAAGCACGGCGCAAAACTTCTCTTTGCTTACAGCCAGGCCACCGTGCCGATGGTGACGCTGATCACCCGCAAGGCCTATGGCGGCGCCTACGACGTCATGGCCTCGAAACATATCGGCGCCGACGTCAACTACGCCTGGCCGACCGCCGAGATCGCCGTCATGGGCGCCAAGGGCGCGACGGAAATCCTCTACCGCTCGGAGCTCGGCGACCCCGAAAAGATCGCCGCCCGCACCAAGGAATATGAAGAGCGTTTCGCCAATCCTTTCGTCGCCGCCGAACGTGGTTTCATCGACGAGGTGATCATGCCGCATTCCTCCCGCCGCCGCATCGCCCGCGCCTTCGCCTCTCTGCGCGGCAAGCAGGTGGAACCGCGGTGGAAGAAGCACGATACGATCCCGTTGTGAGTGTTATATCCTCCGATATGAGATTGGCACACACAGCGATGGATAAAGACTGATGGCAGATATCCCCGAAATGACCCGGCATCGCGGGTTCCCGACCGGTTTTACCGGCATGAAATGGCAATTCACCATCCGGCGGGCCAACCCGAAGGTGACGAAACTCGCCGCATGGCCGCGCAACAACGACCGCGACAAGAACGAGACGCTCGGAGATGCGGCCTTCCTGCATGCGCTCTGGCACTATTTTGGCGCCGAACCGTTCGAACGCGGCAATCTCGATGCCGGCCGTTTGTCGCGGCTGTTCGACAGGGAGGTCGTTCCGGCCGAAAAACCGTTCAATCCGTCTTCCTATCAGGCGATGCTGCAGATCAACGAGCGTGTGGGACGGAAAAACTTCCCGCAGGCTTTCGAAGACGTGATAGAAATCTGACGCCATGGCCAAGACCCCCGAAATGCCCAAGCATCGTGGTTTTCCGGCCGGCCTGCTCGGCACCCAATGGCAGTATACCCTGCGTCGGGCAAACCCCAAGCCGACCGTGCTGAGCGCCTGGCCGCGGCACCGGACGATGGACCAGACGGTCGCGCTGGCCGATATCGGCTTCGTGGAGGCCGTGTGGCAATATTTCGGCACGGAGCCGTTCCAGCGCGGCAATCTCGACGGCGAGCGCTTGTGCCGCCTGTTCGGCCGGGAAATCCTGCCGGCCGAGCGCGGTTTCGATCCCGCCTCCTACGAGGCGCTGCTGAAATTCAACGAACCACTGGCGCGCAAGAATTTTCCGGCCGCCTTCGAGAATCCGAAGGAATCCTGACAGCATGTTCAAGAAGATCCTGATCGCCAACCGTGGTGAAATCGCCTGCCGCGTCATCAAGACGGCCAAAAAACTCGGCATCGCCACCGTCGCCGTCTATTCCGATGCCGACCGCGATGCCCTGCATGTGCGCATGGCCGACGAGGCGGTGCATATCGGCCCGGCGCCGTCGTCGCAGTCCTATATCGTCATCGACAGGATCATCGAGGCGATCCGCAAGACTGGCGCCGACGCCGTGCATCCGGGTTACGGCTTCCTGTCGGAAAACGCCGCCTTTGCCGAAGCGCTGGAGAAAGAAGGCGTCGCCTTCATCGGTCCGCCGGTCGGCGCCATCCAGGCGATGGGTGACAAGATTACTTCCAAGAAGCTCGCAGCCGAGGCCGGCGTTTCCACCGTGCCCGGCCACATGGGCCTGATCGCCGATGCCGACGAGGCGGTGAAGATCTCTGCCGAAATCGGCTATCCCGTCATGATCAAGGCGTCCGCCGGCGGCGGCGGCAAGGGCATGCGCATCGCCTGGAACGATCAGGAGGCGCGCGAAGGTTTCCAGTCCTCGAAGAACGAGGCGAAATCCTCCTTCGGCGACGACCGTATCTTCATCGAAAAATTCGTCACCGAGCCGCGCCACATCGAAATCCAGGTGCTGGGCGACAAGCACGGCACGGTGCTTTACCTCGGCGAGCGCGAATGCTCGATCCAGCGCCGCAACCAGAAGGTCATTGAAGAGGCGCCGTCGCCCTTCCTCGATCCGGCGACCCGCAAGGCCATGGGTGAGCAGGCGGTGGCGCTTTCGAAAGCCGTCGGTTACCATTCCGCCGGCACGGTGGAATTCATCGTCGATGGCAAGGCCAACAAGTTCTACTTCTTGGAAATGAACACCCGCCTGCAGGTGGAACATCCGGTGACGGAACTGATCACCGGCATCGACCTCGTCGAGCAGATGATCCGTGTTGCCTCGGGTGAAAAACTGTCCTTCGGCCAGGATGACGTCAAGCTCAACGGCTGGGCGGTCGAAAGCCGCCTTTATGCCGAAGACCCGTTCCGCAACTTCCTACCGTCCATCGGCCGGCTGACGCGTTACCGCCCGCCGGCAGAGGGCAAGAAGGACGACGGCACCATCGTGCGCAACGATACCGGCGTCTTCGAAGGTGGCGAAATCTCGATGTATTACGACCCGATGATCGCCAAGCTCTGCACCTGGGCACCCGATCGCCTGACGGCCATCGATGCCATGAGCGCAGCCCTCGACGATTTCGAGGTGGACGGCATCGGCCACAACCTGCCCTTCCTCTCCGCCGTCATGCAGCACGAGCGGTTCCGTGACGGTCGCCTGACGACGGCCTTCATCGCCGAGGAATTCCCGGAAGGTTTTCTCGGCGTCGAGCCGGGGGAGGGGGACCTGCACAAGCTCGCGGCGATCGCCACCGTCGTCAACCAGACGCAGCAGGCCCGCGCGGTGCAGATTTCCGGCACCATCGGCAACCATCGCCGGATCATCGGCCAGAACTGGGTGGTGAAGCTCGCAGACCATGAATTCCCGGTGACGCTGGAGACTTCCGCCGACGGCACCGCCGTCGTTTTCACCGATGGCGGCCGGGTGACGGTCGCCGGCGGCTGGCTGCCGGGCCAGACGCACGCGCATTTCACCATCGACGGCGCGCCGCTCGGCATCAAGGTCGCACGGACCGGCACCGGCATCCGCCTGCGCTGGCGCGGCATGGACGTGGTTGCCCACGTCCGCGAACCACGCGTCGCCGCCCTTGCCCGGCTGATGCCGGTCAAGCTGCCGCCGGATACCTCGAAGATGCTGCTTTGCCCGATGCCGGGCGTCATCACCTCCGTTGCCGTCGTCGATGGCGATCAGGTCGAGGCCGGTCAGGCGCTCGCCACGGTCGAGGCGATGAAGATGGAAAATATTTTGCGCGCCGAGAAGCGGGGTGTGGTGAAGCGGGTCGCCGTTGCCGCAGGACAGAGCCTTGCGGTCGACGAACTGATCATGGAATTCGAGTGATGTCTTCAGTCGCTGCCCAGACGCCGCAGCATCAGCCGCTGGTGGTCCTGGCCGCCGAAGAACACCGCAAGGATGCGTACGGTTTTGGCGGTATCGTCGACGTCAAAGTAGAATATAGCCCGGTTTTTCGTGACGTGGCGCAATCCCGAGCCAAGATCGGCATGCAGCGTTCCCTGGTGTGGCGCCAGCGCCAGGGTATTCATGTCCGATCGGAGGGCAGCGATACGTTGCGTCGCGCGTTCGAATGCCTCCAGCACCGAATCGCCAAGTGTCAGGTAGGATTGAAACAGGTGGTCGAAAACGATGTCGAGATCCCGTTCGATCGCCGGCGAACGGACTATTCTATAGGCCAAGTTCGGCCTTCTTTCTTGCGATCATGTCATCGATCTGCCTGTCGCTCTCTTCCATCGTCAGGAATTCGCCCTGCATTCGATCCAGCAGCAGCCTCTTCAGCGCTGCGAGTTCGGCATCCTTCAGTTCCGTCTCTTCGCGAACCAGCTCCAGGCCGCGCTGGACCACCGCGCTCAGGCTTGCATAACGCCCGTCCTCGACGAGTTTGCGCGCAAAACTCTCCTGCTGATTGGAGATGGAGACCGAGGCTTTTACGACCATATCAGATAACTCCTGTTGACCGCGAAATTTACTACTGAGTAGCACTCCGGTCAATATCGGCCGCAGTGCCGGGTATCAGGCCCAAAATTGAATCAAGCGCTCTCCGGCGCACCCCATGTCGAGGAAAAAACGATGTCGGAAAAAACCGTTCAGGACTGGGCCGCACTGGCCGAGAAGGAATTGAAGGCCTCGCCGGAAACGCTTGTCTGGCACACACCCGAAGGTATCGACGTCAAGCCGCTCTATACGGCTGACGATCTGGCGGGTATGGACCATCTGAATTCGCTACCCGGCTTCAAGCCCTTCGTTCGCGGCCCGCGCGCCACCATGTATGCCGGCCGCCCCTGGACGATCCGGCAATATGCCGGCTTTTCCACCGCCGAAGAATCCAACGCCTTTTACCGCCGCAACCTCGCGGCCGGCCAGAAAGGCCTGTCGGTTGCCTTCGACCTCGCCACCCATCGCGGCTACGACTCGGACCACCCGCGTGTGGTCGGCGATGTCGGCAAGGCGGGTGTCGCCATCGACTCGGTCGAGGACATGAAGATCCTGTTCGACGGCATCCCGCTGAAGGACATGTCCGTCTCGATGACCATGAACGGCGCCGTCATCCCGATTCTCGCCAACTTCATCGTCGCCGGTGAGGAGCAGGGCTGTTCACGCGCGGAACTTTCGGGAACGATCCAGAACGACATCCTCAAGGAGTTCATGGTCCGCAACACCTACATCTACCCGCCGGAACCCTCGATGCGGATCATTGCCGACATCATCGAGTATACGTCGAAGGAGATGCCGAAATTCAACTCCATCTCGATTTCCGGTTACCACATGCAGGAAGCCGGGGCGACACTGGTGCAGGAGCTGGCATTCACGCTGGCGGACGGCCGCGAATATGTCCGGGCCGCGCTCGAAAAGGGGCTGAACGTCGACGATTTCGCCGGCCGACTGTCCTTCTTCTTCGCCATTGGCATGAACTTCTTCATGGAAGCGGCAAAACTGCGCGCCGCCCGCTTGCTCTGGTCGCGGATCATGGAGGAGTTCCAGCCGAAGAAGGCGTCGTCGCTGATGCTGCGCACCCATTGCCAGACATCGGGCGTCTCCCTGCAGGAGCAGGACCCCTATAACAACGTCATCCGCACCGCCTACGAGGCGCTTTCGGCAGCACTTGGCGGCACCCAGTCGCTGCACACCAACGCCCTCGACGAAGCGATTGCCCTGCCGACGGATTTTTCCGCCCGCATCGCCCGCAACACCCAGCTGATCCTGCAGCACGAGACCGGCGTCACCAAGGTGGTCGATCCGCTCGCCGGCTCCTATTACGTCGAAAGCCTGACCAACGACCTCGCCACCAAGGCGTGGGAGCTGATCGAACAGGTGGAAACCATGGGCGGCATGACCCGCGCCGTCGCCGAAGGCCTGCCTAAACGGCTGATCGAAGAAGCCGCCACCCGCCGCCAGGCCGCCGTCGACCGCGGCGAGGAGGTCATCGTCGGCGTCAACAAGTACCGCCTTGAAACCGAGGACCAGCTCGACATCCTCGAAGTCGACAACGCCGCCGTGCGCAATGCCCAGATCCGCCGCATCGAAGACACCAAGCGGCGCCGCGATTCCCGCCGCGTCACGGCTGCTCTCGAAGCCCTGACCGAGATTGCCCGCTCCGGCACCGGCAACCTGCTTGCCGCCGCCGTCGAGGCCGCCCGCGAGCGCGCCACGGTCGGCGAGATTTCCGATGCCATGCGCGCCGTCTTCAACGATCACTCCGCCGTCCCCGTCGTCGTGCGAGATGTCTACGGCCCGGCCTACGACAAGGATCCCGAATATCAGAACCTCGTCACCCGCATCGACGATTTTGCCGCCGAGCTGAAACGCAGGCCGAAGATCATGGTCGCCAAGCTCGGCCAGGACGGCCATGATCGCGGCGCCAAGATCATTGCCTCGGCCTTCGGCGACATCGGTTTCGAGGTGTTGGCCGGCCCGCTGTTCCAGACACCGGAAGAAACTGCGGATCTCGCGATCGCCAGCAAGGTGCACGTCGTCGGCATGTCGTCGCTTGCCGCCGGCCACAAAACGCTGGCGCCGCAACTGGTCGAAGCGTTGAAGGCGAAGGGCGCGGAACACGTCATCGTCGTGGTCGGCGGTGTCATTCCGCGGCAGGATTACCAGTACCTGCTCGACAATGGCGTCTCGGCCGTCTTCGGCCCCGGTACCAATGTGCTTGAAGCGGCTCGGGCGGTTCTCGATCTTATGCAGGGCAGGTTGCGAAACGCGTAGTAACGCACGCCTCAATTTGCAATTTGGCGGTAAAAACGCGAAAACTATGAATAATACTAGAGGAGTTTTTTCGAATATAATTAAATTCACCGAAAGCCTATAATCATACAATTGGGTTGACCAAGAGATGGACAAATCTGCTCCGTCTGCGTTGATCGTGGTGAGGAAAAATCTAGGTGAAGACGAAAGAACTGATGCTGCCATCGGAGGCTGGTCGTTGCCTCGGCCAAGACAGCATCGGCGTTGTTCATCCTGAATTTTCAAACGCTCCTTCGGAAAAGTTGACGCCCAGTGCAGTGCGTCTGGCGGAATTCGACTGGGCTTTCTCGATGCTTTTCGAGCAAAATCCGATCCCCATGTGGATACTCGACGCCGCGACCCTGTTCTTTGTCGCGGTCAACGATGCGGCCTGCGCGCTCTATTGCTACGACCGGGAAACCCTTCTCGAAAAGAACCTGCTCGACGTCTGCCAGGAAGAAGACCGGGGCATCGTTCGACAGGCAATGATGAATTTCGGCGATAGCTTTCAACCGGACCGTTCGTTCACCCATGTGAAATCGAATGGTGAAAGGATCAGGGTCCTCACCTTTGCCCGGAGGATCCGCCATCGGGGTACGGACTGCGTCGCCTTCTGGAACATCGACGTTACAGAGCGCGAGCAGGCCTCCGTGGAACTGAAAAGCACGCAGATCTTTCTCGACGCTATTGTCGAAAGCATTCCCTCCATGGTGTTCGTCAAGGATGCCCAGGACGGGCGGTTTGTGCTTCTGAACAAGGCGGGTGAGGAATTGCTCGGCCTGGACCGGGGCGATCTGATCGGCAAGACGGACTTCGATCTCTTCGACAGTGACGATGCCCAGCGATTCCGCACCGCCGATCAGGCGGTCGTCGCCTCCGGCAGGTTGGTGACGATCGAAAACGAACCGTTGACGACACCGGTCGGCATCCGCAGGCTTCGGACGCAAAAAGTCGGCGTCCCCGACGTCAACGGCAAGCCGCGTTACCTGCTCGGCATTTCGGAAGACGTCACCGAAAAATTGCGGGCCGACGAGCGAAGCCGCCATCTGGCCTTGCACGACGTGCTGACCGACCTGCCCAACCGGCTGCAGTTTCAAAACCTTCTCAACCGGGAACTGGAAGGCGACGGCGGGGATGCGGATTTCGCGCTGCTGCTTCTCGACCTCGACCGGTTCAAGGCGATCAACGACAGTCTCGGGCACCATGCCGGCGACGAATTGCTGCGGCAGGTTTCGAAACGCATGCTCGCGCTCAAGGGCGAAGACGACGTGATCGCACGGCTTGGGGGTGATGAATTCGGGATTCTTCACCGTCGTCTGGTTGGCCAGGAAAGCGCCTCGGAACTGGCGCGCTCCCTGATCTCGGCGCTTTGCGAGCCCTTCACGATCGATGGGCAGATCGTTTCCATCGGCTGCAGTGCCGGCATAGCGCTGCGGTCGGCGCATGGCAGCAACTCCGACGCGCTGATGAAACGCGCCGACCTTGCCCTCTATGCCGCGAAGGCAACGGGCAGGGGGGATTTCGCCTGGTTCGAATTCAAGATGGAGGAACGGGCCGACCGTGAACGCCTCCTGCGCAACGAGCTGGCCAAGGCACTGGAAAAGCAGCAGCTTCACCTCGAATACCAACCGATCGTCTGCGCCGGTTCCGGCCGGATCGTCGGATGCGAAGCGCTGCTGCGCTGGCGTCATCCCGTGCGGGGATTGATCTCTCCGGCGGAATTCATCCCGGTGGCGGAGGCTTCAGGCTTGATCGAGCCGATCGGCCGATGGGTGCTGCAGCAGGCTTGCGCCGAAGCGGCGAGATGGCCGGGGAACATCCGGGTCGCCGTCAACCTGTCGCCGCGTCAGTTCACCGGCTTCGGTCTCGCCGCGGATGTGATGCGGTCCCTGGAGCAATCCAATCTTTCACCCGACCGCCTCGAACTGGAAATCACCGAATCCGTCCTGCTGGCCGATAGCCAGGAAAACGTCCGCATCCTCAACCAGATGCAGCAGCTCGGCGTCCGTATCGCGCTCGACGATTTCGGCACCGGCTATTCGAGCCTAGCCTACCTTCGTTCCTTCTCCTTCAACAAGCTGAAGATCGACCGATCCTTCATCGCCGACCTGACCGCATCCCGGGAAAACCTGGCGATCGTCCGTGCCGTGATTGGGCTGGGCAAGAGTTTCGGTGCCACCGTGACCGCGGAAGGCGTGGAGACCCAACAGCAATATGCCTGCCTTGCCGCCGAAGGCTGCGACGAAGTGCAGGGTTTTCTCTTCGGCTTCCCCCTCAAGGCCGAGGCCATCAGGACCATGCTCGCCGGCCTTCCCGACGGAAAGATCCGCGAACACCGCGACTGCTTTTAAGTTCGAGGCCATCAGGCGGACAGAGCCATCGGCGGACACGGCATTGTCCGCGCGCCCGGGGTATTTGCGCGTTTCTCCGTAACTGATGCAGGCGCATCCACCTCGATGCAGGCCGGTCGCCATTTTCCTTCACCGATTTCCTTCTGCGCTTGATCGGCCATTTGCTTGTCGGGTGAAACTGATCTATTTGTATTCGAACTAGTTAGTACATATTGGGAGGAGATGCCTTGAAAACCTCTATCGCCACGGTGTCGGTCAGCGGGGAACTGGACGAGAAGCTCGCCGCGATTGCCGCGGCGGGTTTCAACGGCGTCGAAATCTTCGAAAACGACCTGCTTGTCTTCGACAAACGTCCGCAGGAGGTCGCCCGCATCGTCCGCGATCATGGCCTGGAGATCACCCTGTTCCAGCCGTTTCGCGATTTCGAAGGCATGCCCGAACCACAGCGCAGTCGCAATTTCGACCGGGCCGAGCGGAAATTCGATATCATGCAGGAACTGGGCACGGACCTGGTGCTGGTCTGCTCGAACGTCTCGCCGATTGCGCTTGGTGGGCTGGACCGGGCAGCCGCCGATTTTCGTGAACTGGGAGAGCGGGCAGCAAAACGCGGGCTGCGGATCGGCTACGAAGCACTCGCCTGGGGACGCCATATCAGCGATCATCGCGACGCCTGGGAAATCGTCCGGCGCGCCGACCATCCCAATATCGGCCTGATCCTCGACAGTTTTCACACGCTGGCAAGGAAGATCGCGGTCAACTCCATTCGCTCGATCCCGAAAGAAAAGATCTTCATCGTCCAGCTGGCGGATGCGCCGCTGATCTCCATGGACCTGCTCTATTGGAGCAGGCACTACAGGAACATGCCGGGGGAGGGTGACCTGCCGGTCAGCGATTTCACGCGTGCCGTCGCGGCCACCGGATATGACGGCTATTTTTCGCTGGAGATTTTCAACGACCAGTTCCGTGGCGGCTCGACGCGGATGATCGCCGCCGATGGCCGGCGGTCGCTGGTCTATCTCGGCGACCAGGTGCGCCGGATCGAGCCGGATGCCGCGCTCACCTTGCCGCATCTGCCGGACCGGATCGACGTCGAGGATTTCGTCTTCATCGAATTTGCCGCCGACGAACGCGAAGCAAAGGATATGGTCGCTCTGCTGCGCGTGCTCGGTTTCCGAAAGGTCGCCCGGCATGCCAGCAAGTCGGTCGTCGTCTACCAGCAGGGCCGCATCCGCATCGTCGTCAACACCGAATCGACCGGATTTGCCAATGCCGCCTTCAATGTGCATGGCACGACAGCCTATGCCGTAGGCCTGAAGGTTGCCGATGCCCGGCAGGCGGTGGTGCGGGCGGTGGGCCTTGGTGCCGAGGAATTCACCCAGCAACCCGGTCCCGGCGAAACGAAACTGCCGGGCGTTTTCGGCCCCGGCGGCGGCGTCTATTATTTCCTCGACCATAGCGAGGAGCTGGAAAACATCTGGACGGCGGAATTCGTGACGGAAGACGAAACCGCGCCAACTCTACCGGCAGGTCTGGATGCCATCGACCACATCGCCCAGACCGTCCGATATGACGAGCTTTTGTCGACGGTGCTTTTTTACACCTCGCTCTTCAAGGCGGAGAAAACGCCGGTGGTGGATATCATCGATCCCGCCGGCGTCGTGCGCAGCCAGGTGGTGGCGAACGAGACGGGCAGCATGCGCATCACCCTGAACGGCGCCGAGAACCACCGTACCTTCGCCGGCCATTTCATCACCGAAAATTTTGGACCGAGCATCCAGCACGTGGCGTTCCAGACCGACGACATCCTGGCGACGGCTACAGCCCTTGCGGCGAACGGTTTCAGGCCACTGGAGATCAGCCGCAACTACTACGACGACATCGAGGCCCGGTTCGGACTGGAACCTGATTTCGCCGAAAAGCTCAGGGCCAACAATATCCTCTACGACCGGGACGAAGGCGGGGAATATTTCCAGCTCTACAGCCCGGTTTACGGCGAAGGTTTCTTCTTCGAAATCGTCCAGCGGCGCGGTTATCGCGGCTACGGCGCCCCCAATGCGATTTTCCGCATCGCCGCGCAGAAGCGGCACATGCGGCCCGAAACGATGCCGCGCAGTTGACCGGCGGCATTTCGTGAGGCTATCCATGACGATGAGGACGAGCATGATTTTCAGAAAGCGAATGGCAAAGTGAACCTTGCGCAGACACGCGTGGGACGCAAGAACGACCCTGACGGCACGAAGGAAAACATCCTGCAGGTTGCGACGGAAGAATTCGTCGATGCCGGATTTTCGGGCGCCCGCGTCGATACCATCGCCGAGAAGACCAAGACCTCGAAGCGCATGCTGTATTATTACTTCGGCAGCAAGGAAGGCCTGTATCTCGCCGTGCTGGAACGGGCCTACGCCAAGATCCGTTCGCTGGAAAGCCGCCTCGATTTGCAGAATCTCGAGCCGGAAGAGGCGATGCGCAGCCTGATCACCAGCACCTTCGACCATGACGACGCCAATCCCGATTTCGTCCAGCTGGTCAGCATCGAAAACATCCACCGCGCCGAACACCTGAAGAATTCCGACGTGCTGCGGCGGACCAATTCCGGCGCCATCGACATCATCGCCGCCATTCTGGCCCGCGGCGAGGAAAGCGGCGCCTTCCGGCGCAAGGTCGATCCCGTTGACCTGCACCAGATGATCAGCGCCGCCTGTTTCTTCCGGGTCTCGAACCGCCACACCTTTGGCGCGATCTTCAATCGCGACCTGATGGACGGCGACCTCAAGGTCCGCCACCGGCAGATGATCTGCGATATGATTCTCGCCTATCTCCGGTCCTGACGACCAGATTCTTCACAACTAACTGATATTTTTATTTTTTTTGCGGTTTCGCCGCCATCGCGACGTGGCTCCGCTTGGCCATTTTTCGCTCAATCACCGCGCAAAAATGCCATTCCGCGGGAAAAGCTTTTTGCGGCGATTGACTTTACTAACCAGTTCGTACATTTTGACGACGAGGATAATGCCGGGATGGATCGGCAGGGTTTGGGTGGAGTTTTTCTTCGGTGGCAGAGACAATGACACGGCCTATTCGCGTGGGCCTGATCGGCAGCGATATCGGCAGATCGCGCACGCCCGCCATGCATGTCCAGGAAGGACGCATGAACGGCATCGACTATCGATACGACCTGATCGATCTGTCGGCGCTGGGTCTCGGCGTGGATGCACTGCCGCAGCTGATGGATCGCGCCGAGCGTGACGGTTTTGCCGGCCTCAACATCACCCATCCCTGCAAGCAGGCGGCAACGCAGTTCGTGGACGAACTCTCCATGGACGCCGCCGTTCTCGGTGCGATCAACACGGTCACTTTCACCAACGGCCGGCGGGTCGGCCACAACACCGACTGGTCCGGCTTTTCCAAGGGTTTTTGGCGCGGGCTTCCGGATGTGCAGGTCGACGAGGTCGTGCTGATCGGCGCCGGCGGCGCCGGCCTCGCCGTGGCGCATGCGCTGGCGAGCATGGGGGCGCAGACGGTGCATGTCTTCGACCTCGACGCAAGCCGGACGGAGGCACTGATCCTGCAGCTGGCGACCAAGCATCCCGGCTGCACCTTCAAGCCGGGTATCGACATGGCGCAGGCACTGCAGGCGGCCGACGGGCTGGTGCATGCTACGCCGACGGGCATGGCGTCGCACCCCGGCCTGCCGCTCGATGTCGATCTGCTGCAGTCCCGGCACTGGGTCGCCGAGATCGTTTATTTTCCGCTGGAAACGGCGCTTCTGACCGAAGCCTCCAAACGTGGCTGCCGGGTGGTGAATGGCGGCGGCATGGCCGTGTACCAGGCCGTCGGCGCCTTCGAACTGTTTACCGGCATCGCACCCGATGCCGAGCGCATGATCCGGCACTTCGGCTCCCTCGGCGAGGGAGGGGGTATCTAGAGCAATTCCAGCAAAAGTGCGGAGCGGTTTTGCGTCCGGAATTGCGTAGAAACAAAAGGATAGAGCGTTCTCCCGTCAGGAGGGACGGAGAAACGAAAGAATCGCATGAGAAACGCCGCAGAGCGGCTTAAAAGGCCTCGATGGCCATGGGAGGAGACTACATGAAACTGAAAATGACACTCGCAATCGCCGCATCCTTCGTTGCCGGTCTTGCCGCATCCGCCGCCTATGCCGAAAGCAAGGGCTCGGTCGTCGTCTTCGTGCCGTCGAGCACGAACCCCTATATCGGCCAGTTCCAGCTGGGCGCCAAGGACAAGGCCAAGGAACTCGGCTACGACGTCAAGGTGATCGAAAACAACTTCAACCAGGCCGAACAGGACAGCCAGGTTCAGCAGCAGCTCGCTTCCGGCGAACAGGTTGCCGGTTACGTCTGGTGGCCGTTCGAAAATGCCGCCGGCGTCGCCTCGCTGCGCGCCTTGTCGCAGTCCGGCGCGCCGGTCATCGTCTCCAACCAGTATCCGATCAAGGGCACGGAAGCCTTCTGGACGGCCTATGCCGGCGCCAACGACTTCCTGAGCGGCAAGACCGCTGCCGAGATCCTGCTGGAGGCGTGCGCCAAGGCCGAGATCAAGTGCGACAAGGGCGCCATCATCCGTTTCCCGGCCGGCGTTTCGGCTGGTGACGACCGTGCGACCGGTTTCCAGGATGCGGTGAAGGGCAAGCTGACCGTGCTCGACGTCGTGCCGACCGCAGGCTTCCTTGAAGACGAGGGTTACAAGGTCGCATCCCAGATCATCCCCGCCCACAAGGGCGAGCTGACCTGGCTCTATACGGAAAACGATTCGCTTGCAGGTGCAGCCGCGCAGGCGGCAAAAGAAAACGGCCTGACGCCGGGCAAGGACATCTTCATCGTCGGCGGCACGTGCCATGGCGATTCCAAGCATGTGAAGAGCGGCGAAATCGCCGGCACGGCAATCCAGTCCGGTTATTGGGAAGGCTGGATGGCGGTGCAGGCGCTCGGCAAATATGTCGCGCAGGGCAAGGTCGTCGACGGCGAAAAGTACCTGGAGGGCACGCCGGATGCAGCCCCCTCGGATGCCGATCCGCTCTACAAGTACAATTTCCTGCCCAACCCGGCTGTCGGAAACACGCAGGCCGCTTATGATGCCGCCAAGCTTTGGGGCAAGACCGCGGACCAGCTCTGCAATTTCTGATACCTGCCGCGTCGCGCCCCGGCGCGACGCCTTCTTACCGGGATTTCTGCCATGCTCGTGATGACCGATATCGTCAAGCGTTACGGCCCCACTCTGGTGCTCGACGGGGTGGGCCTTGCCGTCAAGGCGGGGGAGGTGATGGCGCTGATGGGCGAGAACGGCGCCGGCAAGTCGACGCTGGTGAAGATCCTCGCCGGCATCGAGCCCTGCGACCAGGGAAGCATCGAGATCGACGGCAAACCCGTCGCCATCCGCTCGCCGGGCCAGGCCCGCGCCGCCGGCGTCGGCTACGTGGCGCAGGAACTGTCGATCATCGACAGCCTGTCGGTGGCCGAAAACGTCTTTCTCGGCGATTCCTCCATCGGCATCATGCGCTCCGCCGCCAGGCTCGCCGAGATGGCCAGACCCTATCTCGACCGCGTCGGGCTGGATTATGTCGATCCGCTGGCGCTGGCCGAAAACTATTCCGTGGCGGAGCGGCAGCTGATCGAAATTGCCCGGCTCCTGTCGCGCAAGGCGCGCATCGCCATCCTCGACGAGCCGACGGCAGCCCTGTCCGAATCCGAGATCGTCCGCGTCAAGGCTGCGGTTCGGGCAATTGCCGCCGATGGCTGCGCGGTCATTTACGTCACGCACCGCATGCCGGAGGTCTTCGAACTCACCAACCGGGTGACGGTGCTGCGAAACGGCAAGAGTTTTGCGCCGATGGAAACGGCAACGCTTTCCATCGACACGCTGATCGAGGCCATGCTCGGCCGCCAGCTTGGAAAAATGTTCCCGCCACGCGCAGCCAGACTGGGCGCGGAAGCCGTTCGCCTCGACGGCTGCATGGCGCCGGGCCTCAAGGCCCCGGTTTCGCTTTCCGTCCGCTCCGGCGAGATCCTGGCTTTGGCCGGGCAGGTCGGCAGCGGCGCCAGCACGATCTTGCGGCTCTTGGCCGGCGTAACGCCTCTCGGCTCTGGCGCGATTTTCCTCGAAGGCAAGGCTTACGCACCGAAAAACGTCGCGGACGGCATCGCCAGCAAGGTCGTTTATTGCTCCGACGACCGCAAGCGCGACGGCATCTTTGCGGTGCGCTCGGTGCCGGAAAACCTCTCCGCGCCGGCGCTCTCATCGATCAGCCGCTTCCAGCTGCTGTCGGGTAGCCTCGAAAAGGGGCACATCCGCTCGATCGCCGCAAAATTCGGGCTGGACGAACGCTATTTCAGCCGGCTCGCCGGCAATCTCAGCGGCGGCAACCAGCAGAAGGTGGCGCTGGGCAAGTGGATCGGGCTCAATCCCAAGGTGCTTCTCGTCGAGGAACCGACGCGCGGCGTCGATGTCGGCGCCCGCGCCGAAATCTACAAGCATCTGCGCGAATTGGCCGATGACGGCCTGTCGATCATCTTCGCTTCGTCCGATACGCAGGAAGTGCTCGGCCTTGCCGATCGTATCGCCACCTTTTTCCATGGGCAGCTGGTGCAGGTCGTCGATGCCGATGCCGCGACCGCCGAAAGCCTCACCCGCGACGTGACCCGGGCCGAACAGGCCGCCTGAACGGACCAGAACATGAGTACGACCATGACAAGCCAGAATCCGACGGCAGAGCGCCGGATACGCTTCCCGAGGCCGGTCTATAGCCTCGCCGCGATCCTCGCCATCGTTGCGGTGGCGGGGTTCACGACGCCGTCCTTCGCCACATTGGACAATCTGTTCGTGGTGATCCGCGCCGCCTCGCTGACCGGTATCGTCGCCATCGGCATGAGCTACATCACTATTTCCGGCAACCTCTTCGCCCTGTCGGCCAGCTCGCTCGGCGCCCTTCTCGCCGTGCTGTTCGCGCTGATCACCGCGCAGTTCGGCTTTGCCGCCGGTGTCGTCCTGACGCTGCTGCTGGCGGCCGTCTCCGGCGCCGCGCAAGGCATGGCCATCTCGCTGATCGGCAATCCGATCATCACCACCCTGGCCTTCGGAACGGTCTTTCGCGGGCTGGCGGCGCTGTTCAGCGGCAATTCCATCCTTCGGATCGAGAGCGATCTCGCCTTGTGGATCGGCACCGCTCGTCCGCTCGGCGTGCCGACGCAAAGCTGGGCCTTCGTGGTGGCCGCGTTGCTCAGCTGGTTCGTCATCCGCCATCTCAAGCTCGGCCGTGAGATCGTGCTGTGCGGCGCCAATCCGCAGGCGGCCATCGCCAGCGGATTGCGGGTCGGCCTGGTCACCTCGGTCGCCTGCATCGCGCTGTCGACAGGCGTGGCGATCATGGCCATGTTGACGGTATCGCAATTCTCGCAGGCCAAGGCCGATCTGTTCATGGGTTATGATTTCGATTACATCGCCGCGGTGCTGGTCGGTGGCATCGCGCTTCGGGGCGGGCGCGGCTCGCCGCTGCAGGCCGCACTTGGTGCCATCCTGATCGCGCTCCTGCAGAATTTCATGCTGCTCAACGGTTTTAGCGCCGGACTGCGCATGACGATCGTTGGATTCCTCGTGGTCGTCTCCATCAGCCTCTTTCACGTCCTGCAGGGCAAATCGCGATGAAAATGACAGCGGAAACCAGAAGCAACCTCGCCCGCATCGCCCTGATGCTCGGCGTCTACCTGATCTTCGCCAGCCGCATTCCGAGCTATTATTCGGTGGCCGGCGTTGCCGCGCTGCTCGACGGTGCGGTTCTCGCCGGCATCATCGCCATCGGCGTCGGCCTGACCATGATCGCCGGCGAGATGGACCTGTCGGTGGGCTCGATGGCCGCCCTTGCCGGCATCCTGTCGATCAAGTTCTACGCCTTCGGCATGCTGCCGGCCTTCCTGCTGGTCATCCTGGTCTGCGCCGTCATCGGCGCGATCCAGGGCTACTGCATCTACCGGCTCAACATCAGTTCCATGGTCTTCACCATCGGCACGCTGATTGCGCTGCGCGGTCTGACGCTGGTGATTTCCGAGGAGAAGACGGCGCTCATCCCCTTCGAGGACATCGCCCAGACCGATATCCTGTCGACGAAATTTTTCATCTTCTCCATCCCCTCCATCATCCTGCTGCTCCTGGTGCTGCTGGTGGATTTCCTGTCGCGGCGGACACTCTGGGGCCGCGAAGTCTTCGCCATCGGCGGCGGGCGCAGCGAGGCGCGCGCCGCCGGCGTTTCGATGAAACGGCCGATCGTGCTGATCTTCTCCCTCTCTGCGGCCTTGGCCGGCCTCGCCGGCGCGCTGCTATCGATCAAGTCGGGCAGCGCCAGCCCGCTCGGCTTCGAAGCCGTCGTGCTTGAAGCGGTGACGGCCTGCCTGATCGGCGGCATCGCGCTTTCCGGCGGCCGCGGCAGCATTCCGGGCATTCTCATCGGTCTCTTCACCATCCGTTTCCTGGTCAGCGGCATAGCCGCGCTGGGCGCGCCATTCTGGATGCAGAGCTTGGCGACCGGCGCCCTGCTGATCGTCGTCATCATCGGCGAGGCGGTGATCCGCCATGCCGTACGCCGCCGGAAGTTTGCGCTTTCGGCGCAGCTTGCAGCGTGAAAGAGACAGAATGAGCGACGTTGAAAATCCGGCCCTCGGCCAAGCCTGGTTTCCCTCCCGCTGGGGCGCCGACGATGAAATCGGCGCCGGCAACCTGCTTGGCCCGCACAAGGTGCTGGAGGCGGCAAGGCTGATCCGCTCCGGCGAGACCGTCTCGCTCGGCTTTCCCTACCGCGTCGGCATGCCGCTCTCTCCCGGCCGGACCTTCGGCCTGAAGATGCCCGGCGGCCCCACAGGCGGGCCGGAAGGCGCCGTCAGCCGCACCGTCTGGAACGATGATTTTATCTGCACCGAGATCGGCCAGATCGGCACCCACATGGATGCGCTCGGCCATCTCGGCCACCAGGTGACCTATCCCTGCGGCCATTGCGACACACTCGTCTACAACGGCAACAAGCTTTCGGAGATCTGGTCTCCCTACGGGCTGAAAAAGCTCGGCATCGAAAAGGCGCCGATCTTTTTCACCCGCGGCGTGCTGCTCGACGTGCAGGCGCTGTTTGGTGAACCGCTGGCCAACGGCTTCGAAATTACCCCCGACCACCTGCTGCAATGCATCGACCGGCAGGGGCTGGATCGCAACGACTGGCTGAGGCCCGGCGACGTGGTGCTGATCCGCACCGGCCATGGCTCCCGCTTCTTCTCGGAGGCGGCCAGCTGGTATGACGGCGAGCCGGGCCTTGGTCTGGCCGCGGCCGAGTTCCTGGCCGCCCTGCAGCCCGTCGTCGTCGGCGCCGACAACTTTGCCATCGACGTGGTGCCGCCGGTCGATCCCGACCTAGTGCTACCCTGCCACCAGCACCTGATCATGCGCCACGGCATCTACCTGCACGAAGGCATGAACCTCGATGCCCTTGCCGAAACGAGTCGCTCGGAATTCGTCTATGCCTTCGCGCCGCTCAGGATCGAAGGCGCGACCGGCTCACCCGGCACGCCTTTCGCCATCCTGTAGCTAGAACTGCTGGCCGCTGCCGGCGAGACGGGCACGGATCGTGGTCATCATGATCGACACCGGCAGGGTGGGCGCGACGTCCGCCCGCATGGTGAAGCCGACGGCGCCGCGCGTCTCCGACGTATCGACGTCGAGAAAGGACATGGTCCCGGCTTCGATCTCGCGCTTCACCACGCCTTTCGAAATGATCCAGACGGCATCCTGCGTCTGCAGGAAGGCGCGGCCAAAGCTGTCCGAGACGGTTTCGATCGTGTTCGTCAGCGCCCCGATGCCGTTGGACAAAAGGAAACGGTCGACGAACGGCCGGATCACCGACCCCTTGATCGGCATCAGCACCGTATAATGGCCGATCTCGGCCAGCGAGAAGCTGCGGCGTTGCAGCAGCGGATGCCCCGAGCGGACAGCAAAGCCGACCTCTTCCGAATAGAGAGGTTCAAAGCTCAGGCCGGCCATGAACTCGGCCGCGGCAAGCCGACCGACGACGAGATCGAGCTCGCCCAACCGCAGGGCATCGAGAAGCCAGCGGTTTTCGCCGGTGACGATGGTGACCACGCTGCCCGTACCCGCCTTGATGAAGTCCGCCACCGCATCCGGAAGGAAGCTGGCGGACGCCGTCGGCAAGGCGCCGATCCGCAGCGGCGGGCCGGAGGAGGTTTTCGCCAGCGAAATGGAATCGACGCCGCGGCGAACCGCAGCAATGCTCTCGCCGGCATGGCGCAGGAACACCTCGCCAAACCGTGTTATGACGATGCCGCGACCTTCCCTTTCGAACAGATCGACGCCAAGATATTCCTCGAGTTCACGGATCGTCCGGGTTACCGCCGGCTGGGTGAGGGACAACACGTCGGCAGCGCGGCCGACGCTTTTCTGCCGCGCGACTTCAACAAAGGTGTGGAGGTGTCGAAACTTGATCCGGCTGTCCAAATCATATCCATCCCGTTATGAATTCGTCGGAAAATATCATTATAAACGCCAATAACCATCATGTAACTGAAGTTCGAGGAGAATTCACATGGCCTTCGCAGCGATCAACGGCACCGTCGTGCATTACGAATACCTGACCGAGTCGAAGAGCAATCCGGTGCTCGTTCTCGTCAATTCGCTGGGGACGGATTTCCGCATCTGGCTGCCGCTGATCGACGAGCTGGCGGAAGACTGGTCGATCCTGGTCTATGACAAGCGCGGCCACGGCCTCTCCGATCTCGGCACGGTGCCTTACAGCATCGAGGACCATGCGCGTGACCTGATCGGCCTGCTGAAACATGTCGGCGTCAAGAAGGCGGCCTTCTGCGGCCTGTCGGTCGGCGGTCTCATCGTCCAGAGCCTCTACAAGCTCAAGCCGGAGCTGGTCGACAAGCTGATCCTCTGCGACACCGCCGCCAAGGTCGGCACGCAGGAGAGCTGGAACACCCGTATCGCCACGGTGAAGGAAAAGGGTCTCGAAGCGATTGCCGACGCCGTGATGAAGGTCTGGTTCACGCCGGATTTCCACGCCAAGCGCAAGGCAGACCTTTCCGGCTATCGCACCATGCTCGTGCGGCAATCGGTGGAAGGCTACGTCGCCACCTGCATCGCGCTGCGCGAGGCCGATTACACCGAGGACGCGCCAAAAATCGCCGTTCCGACGCTGGTCGTGGTCGGCGATCAGGATGGCTCGACGCCGCCCGATCTGGTCAAGGCGACTGCCGACCTCATCCCGGATGCGGAATTCGAGATCATCAAGGGTTGCGGCCACATTCCCTGTGTCGAGCAGCCCGGCCAGCTGGCGGAACTGCTGGCCGACTTCATCAACGAGGATTGACATGAACCAGCCGTCTGATCGCTTTCTACAAGGCATGGCCACGCGGCGTGCCGTGCTGGGAGACGCCCATGTCGACCGTGCGGAAGCGAACAAGACGGATTTCGACGCACCGTTCCAGGCGATGATCACCGAAACCGCCTGGGGCGATGTCTGGTCGCGGCCGGACTGGAGCAAGCGCGAACGCTCGATGGTGACGATCGCGCTGCTGGCGGCACTCGGTCATCACGAAGAACTCGCCATGCATGTCCGCGCCACCGCCAACACCGGCGCGACGGCGGAGGATATACGCGAGGCCATGCTGCATGTGGCGATCTATGCCGGCGTGCCGGCGGCGAACACGGCGATCAAGATCGTCACGAAGACGCTAGACGAGATGCGGGGCGCTCAGGTGCCCCGGGGAGGAGAATGATGAAGGATACACCGCCCGAAACCGGCGCATTTTTCGCCCGCGACCGCAACTGGCACCCGCCGGCACTGACGCCGGGCTACAAGACGTCCGTGCTGCGCTCGCCGCAGAGGGCGCTGATTTCGCTCGAAGGCACGACGACGGAGCTGACCGGGCCGGTCTTCGGACACAACATGCTCGGCCCCAACGACAACGACCTGATCGTCAACTATGCTAGGCCCGGCGAGATGGCGATCGGCCAGCGCATTCTCGTGCATGGGCGGGTGCTGGACGAGCGCAGCCGCGGCGTGCCCGGCGTTCTGGTGGAATTCTGGCAGGCCAATGCCGGCGGTCGCTATCGCCACAAGAAAGAGACCTATCTCGCCGCCATCGACCCGAATTTCGGCGGCGTCGGCCGCACGATCACCGACGACGAGGGCGGCTACTGGTTCAAGACCATCCAGCCCGGTGCCTATCCCTGGCCGAACGGCGTCAACGACTGGCGGCCGGCGCATATCCATTTCTCCGTCTTCGGCCATGGTTTCGCGCAACGGCTGATCACCCAGATGTATTTCGAGGGCGACCCGATGATCGCCCGGTGTCCCATCGTCAGGACGATCCCCGACCCGCAGGCGATCGAACAGCTGATCGCGCCCCTTGACTGGAATGCCACCGTGCCGATGGACATGCGCGCCTACAAGTTCGACATTGTTTTACGCGGCCGGCGGTCGACGCTGTTCGAGAACCGCAAGGAGGGCAATTGAGATGGTTCTGCCGCTCGGCTACCTCAAGGAAACGCCGTCGCAGACCGCCGGCCCCTATGTGCATATCGGCTGCACCCCGAACTTTTCCGGCATTTCCGGCATCTTCGAAACCGATCTCGGCTCGGGACCGCTCGCCAACGACCAGGCGCGCGGCGAACGCATCACCATTCGCGGCTTCGTTTATGACGGGCTCGGAAGCCCGCTGAAGGATGCTTTGGTCGAAATCTGGCAGGCCGATGCCGACGGGCTCTACAACAGCCCGACGGAAACGCGTGGGTCCGCCGATCCCAACTTCCTCGGCTGGGGCCGCCAGCCGGGCGATATGCAGACGGGCGAGTTCGTCTTCCACACCATCAAGCCCGGCCGCACACCGTTTCGGCCGAACGATCCGAGGCCGATGGCGCCGCATATCCTCTTCTGGGTCGTGGCCCGCGGCATCAATATCGGGCTGCAGACGCGCATGTATTTTTCGGATGAAGAGGCCGCAAATGCGGAAGATCCGGTTCTTACCCGCATCGAGCATCGCCAGCGTGTCCGCACGCTGATCGGCCGGCGCGAGGGGGAGACGGTGCGGTTCGATATCCATCTCCAGGGTGAAAACGAAACCGTCTTCTTCGATATGTAGGCGCTGGACCGGGGCTGCGATAGTGACCGAACTGCTTTCCTCCTTTCTCGATGAGCTTCTTGGCGATGTCGAACTGGCCCGCCTGATCGGCACCACAGCCAATTGCGCCGCCATGCTGCGCTTCGAACTGGCGCTGGCCCGGGCGGAAGCCGATCATGGCCTGATCCCGCAGGTCGCGGCATCCGAGATATCGGCGGCGGCTGCGAGCTTCAAGCCGGATCTCGCCCTGCTTCGGCAGGCGACGCTGAAGGATGGCGTCGTCGTTCCGGAATTCGTGCGTCAATTGCGCCTGCATGTCGGAGAACCGGCGGGGCGCCACATCCATTTCGGCGCCACCAGCCAGGATGTCATCGACACGGCGCTGGCGCTGAAACTCAAGCCGGTCCTCGCCCTTTTCGACATGCGGCTGCAGGCGGTGATTGCGCATCTGGATGCCCTCGCAAGCACATTCGGCAAGAACCCGGTGATGGGGCGGACGCGCATGCAGGCGGCAATCCCGATCACCGCCGCGGACAGGATCGCGGTATGGCGCGACTTGATCATGAGGGCAAAAGGCCAGCTTGAGGACGTTTGCCGGCAGAACCTCATCGTCAGCCTTGCAGGGCCGGCCGGCACGGCGGAAAAATTCGGCGGCAGCATATCCGGCGTGCGACAAGGCCTCGCCTCGGCCCTAGAGCTTTCGGTGCCCGACTACGTGCCGCATGCCGCCCGCGACCGGATCGCCGGCCTCGGCAACTGGCTGAGCCAGGTGACCGGCGCCCTCGGCAAGGTCGGCCAGGATATTGCACTGATGGCACAGAACGAGATTGCAGAGGTGGTTATCGAAGGCGCCGGCGGTTCATCAGCCATGGCGCACAAACAGAACCCAGTCCGTGCCGAAGTCCTCGTGACGCTTGCCCGGTTCAATGCCGTGCAGCTCTCCGGCCTGCATCAGGCGCTGGTTCACGAGCAGGAACGCTCCGGCGCCGCCTGGACGCTCGAATGGATGATCCTGCCTCAGATGCTGAATGCAACGGGAACCGCCCTGCTGCACGCGCAAAACCTGCTGGCTTCGATCACGAGACTAGGGACGGTAGAGCCGGACTGACGCACCGGCGCCAGTCCGCTTGCGCCGGTGCCAGACCTATTACTGCACCGGCCGTAGCGCCGCCAAACTCGAGCCTTTCCGGCTCAGAGGACGGTGCGAACCTTCCACAATTCCGGGAACAGTTCCACCTCGAGCATGCGCCGGAGGTAAGAAACGCCGGCCGTGCCGCCGGTGCCGCGCTTCAGGCCGATGATGCGCTCCACGGTCGTGACGTGGTTGAAGCGCCAGCGGCGGAAATAATCCTCGAAGTCGATCAGCTTTTCAGCCAGTTCGTAGAGCGACCAGTATTTTGACGGCTCGCGATAAACGTCCCGCCAGGCAAATAGTACCGCCTCGCTTTCCGCCCGCGTTGACCGTGTGTCGGCTGCGGCCTCGTTGCCAATGTCGAAACCGTTGCGGCCGAGCAGCAGGATAGCCTCCTGGTAGAGGCTCGGTGCCTTGAGAATGTCTTCGAGCTTTTCGCTGATGCCGGCGTCGTGCTCGTGCGGCTTCATCATCACCGGGTTGCGGTTGCCGGCCAGGAACTCGATAGCGCGGTACTGCCAGGACTGGAAGCCAGAGGATTGCCCCAGCGCATCGCGAAACAGGGTGTACTCGCTGGGCGTCATCGTCCGCAGCACATCCCAGGCGCTATTCAGCTGCTCGAAAATGCGGGCGACGCGGGTCAGCATCTTGAAGGCCGGCTGCAAGTCGTCGTTGCGAATCGCCTCGCAGGCGGCGCGGATTTCGTGGATGGCGAGCTTCATCCACAGTTCCGACGTCTGATGCTGAATGATGAACAGCGGTTCGTCATGGGCGCTGGAGAGCGGCGCCTGGGCATTCAGCACCAGTTCGAGCTTCAGATAGTTCGAATAGGACATCTTGTCGCGAAAGTTCAGCTCGGCGCCATCCGGCGACAGGTCTTTGCTCGTCATGTGACCTTGCTCTTCTTCAGGAATTCCGGGCGATCCCAGAGCTTTTCCTTGATGATCTTTTCCAGCACCTCGGCCGCAGCAACCGTTTCTTCAAACCCGATGTAAAGCGGCGTGAAACCGAAACGGATGATATCGGGAGCACGGAAATCGCCGATGACATTGTTGGCGATCAGTGCCTGCATCACCGCGTAACCCTGCGGATGGCGGAAGGAAACCTGCGAACCGCGCCGGCTGCCGTCGCGCGGCGACGCCAGGACGAGATCGGGGCAGCGCGCTTCCACTTCCTTGATGAACAGGTCGCAGAGCGCAATCGAGCGTTCGCGCACGACATGGATATCAACGCCATCCCAGGCCGAAAGCCCGGCATCCAGCGCCGTCATCGACAGGATCGGCGGCGTGCCGGCCCGCATCCGGTCGATGGACGGACCGGGACGGTAATCGAGGTCGAAGAGGAACGGCGCTTCGTGGCCGAGCCAGCCGGAGAGCGACGGGCGGATCTTTTCCTGCAGTTCCGGTCGCACATAGATGAAGGCCGGTGCACCCGGACCGCCGTTCAGATATTTGTAACCGCAACCGATGGCAAAATCGGCACCGGCACCGAAAAGATCGACCGGCAAAGCGCCGGCGGAGTGGGCGAGATCCCAGATGGTGACGACGCCGGCGGTCTTCGCCTTGGCGGTCAGCGCCTTCATATCGTGCAGGCGGCCGGTGGCGTAATCGACTTCCGTCAGCATCAGCACCGCCACGCTCTCGTCGATGGCCGCCTCCACCTCTTCCGGCGCCACGACCTTCAGCTTGTGGCCCTTGTCGAGCGTGCGGATCACGCCGTCGGCGATATAGAGATCGCTGGGGAAATTGCCGCTGTCGGAGAGGATCACTTTGCGCTCGCCGGTGAGCGACAGCGCCGCCGTCAGCGCCTTGAACAGGTTGACCGAGGTCGAGTCGGCGGCGATCACCGATCCCTCGGGCGCGCCGACCAGCGTGCCGATCTTGTTGCCGATGCGCGCCGGCAAGTCGATCCAGCCGGCCGTGTTCCAGGCGCGGATCAGCTGGCCGCCCCAATTGTCCGCAACTTCCCGCGCCAGCCGCTCCTTGGCCGCCTTGGCAAGCGGGCCGAGCGAATTGCCGTCGAGATAGATGACGCCTTCGGGGATCTCGAAGAGCGCCTTTGTCCTTTCGAAAAGGTCGGTCATTGGACTCTGCTGCTGTTTCTCAGTTGGAACCGTTGGATCTTGCCCGTCTCCGTCTTCGGCAGGCTGTCGACGAAGCGGATGGAGCGCGGATATTTGTAGGGAGCAATCGTCGCCTTGACGTGATTCTGCAAGGCCACGGTCATCACCTCGTCGCCATTCTTGCCCTTGGCCAGCACGACGTAAGCCGCGACGATCTGGCCGCGCTCCTCATCCGCCACGCCGATAACGGCGCATTCGGCCACGTCGTCATGGGCGAGCAGTGCTGCCTCGACCTCCGGTCCGGCAATGTTGTAGCCGGCGGAAACGATCATGTCGTCGGCGCGTGCGGCAAAGTGGAAACGGCCGTCCTCGTCCTGATAGAAAGCGTCGCCGGTGATGTTCCAGCCGGCCTTCACATATTCGCGCTGGCGGGCATCCGCCATGTAACGGCAGCCGACGGGGCCGCGCACGGCGAGCTTGCCGATCGTGCCGCGCGGCACTTCGTTCATCTCCTCGTCGACGATTTTGGCCTGGTAGCCGGTCAAAGGCCTGCCGGTGGAACCCGGCGCCCGGTCGTCGAGACGATTGGAGATGAAGATATGCAGCATCTCGGTGGCGCCGATGCCGTCGAGGATCGGCTTGCCGGTCTTGGCTTCCCACAATTCGTAAACCGGCGCCGGCAGCGTCTCGCCGGCCGACACCGCGATGCGCAGCGACGAAAGATCGGCGCCGGCATCCATCGCCGCCAGCATGGCGCGGTAGGCGGTGGGCGCGGTGAAGCTGATCGTCGCCTTGTAGGTCTCGATGATCTTGACCATGTTCGGTGGCGTTGCGCTTTCCAGCAATGCGGCGGCGGCGCCGAAACGCAGCGGGAAGATCGCCAACCCGCCGAGGCCGAAGGTAAAGGCGATCGGCGGCGAGCCGACGAACACGTCCTCCGGCGTCACCTTCAGCACTTCCTTGGCATAGGCGTCGGCGATGATCAGCAGGTCGCGGTGGAAATGCATCGTCGCCTTCGGCACGCCCGTGGTGCCCGACGTGAAGCCCAAAAGAGCAACGTCGTCGCGCCCGGTCTTCACCGCGTCGAACTTCACCGGCTTGTCGAGAGCGATGCGGTCGAGTTCCGCATCATGGTTGGCCGTGCCGTCGAAGCCGATCACCTGCTTGAGGAAATCGCTGTCCTTGGCGCAGGCGACAAGCTCGTCGATGATGCGCGTATCACAGAGCGCGATGGAGATTTCCGCCTTATCGACGATCTTCTTGAGTTCGCCGGCCCGCAGCATCGGCATCGTATTGACGACGACGGCGCCGACCTTGGTGGCCGCCAGCCAGCAGGCGATCATCGCCGGATTGTTGGCGGAGCGGATCAGCACGCGGTTGCCCGGCTTTACGCCATATTCCTCGACCAGCGCGTGAGCGAGGCGGTTGCTCCAGTCGGTGAGTTCCTTGTAGGTGCGCCGCCGGCCGTTGCCGATCAGCGCCGTATGGTCGCCAAAACCCTTTTCCACCATGCGGTCGGTCAGCTCGACCGCGGCATTGAGATGATCGGGATATTGGAAATCGCCCATCACGAATTCAGGCCATTCCTCCCGAGGCGGCAGGTTGTCACGCGTAAAAGTGTCGATATGTGCGGAAGGGCTCAACATCGTATCTGTTTCCCTTTGTCTTATGTTCCCTGACTCAGACGTTACACCAGCCGCAATCTATTTCAAGTTTAAAATATCTCGATGCACGGATGCCCCCGAATGGGGGTAGGGGCGTGGCGCCCCATCCCTGCCTAAGCCAGGTACCGGTTGAAAACGTTGCGCGTCACCGCCTCCACGCCGGCATCGCCGCGGATGAGGCCCGCGACCCATTCGCAGCTTCCGGCATGAAACACCTCGCCCTTGCCTCTGGGAAAGTTGACGATCATACCGCTGCCGCGCTTGGCGCGGTCCACCGCGTCCGGGCCGGTATCGCCATACAGGATTTCGGCGATGAACACCGCATCCTCATTGTTGAGGAACACGTCGCCGGCCTTGACGGCCTCGCCCTCCTCGACATTGCAGGCGAGGCCGAGCGCCAGGATCGACAGGCCTTCCGGCACCTGTTCCTCGCCGGAAGGATAGGGCAGGCCGCCCTTGATGACATAGTCGAGCCCATCGACCTCATAGCCGAAGGCATGCGAGGCAGCGCCCAGCACGTCGCCGTAACCATAACCGGTGCCAGCAAAGGCCCAGTGTTCGGGGCGGTAGATCGGAAAGCCCCGCGCGCCGCGGGCAACGGCGCCGCCCCAGCCGGTATACATGCCGCGCGTGGCGTTCAGCCCGAAGGTCAGGGCGCCCGGCCGGCCGATTTCCGCCGCTTCCCAGCTCGTGGTGGCGAAACGGGCGTTCTCGGTGCCGTAGACGGGATCTTCCTTGCGGGCGCGGTATTTGTAGCAGATCTGCCGACGACCCTCGCCCTCCAGGCGGATCTGCCACATGAAATTTCCGGCATAACGCGCCACATGCCCGCCCGCCTCGACATAGGCATCGACGGCGTCCCGCATCTGCCAGCTCCAGTATTCGTCATGCCCGGCGAAGACGAGGCAGGAATAGCTGTCGATGATTTCGGGCCGGTACTGCAGATCTGTCTGGGCGATGATGTCGACCGCATACCCTTGGCGTTCCATCCAATGGAAGAAATGCCGGTCGTAGCTGGCCCAGCCGGAGGAAGCGTATTTCTTGCTGTGGCCGGTCCGCCATGCCCATTCCATATGCGGATAACGCGGCGGCGCCAGCAGGCCGGGCACATGGTCGAGCGCCACCCGTGGTGCATCCGGCGGCAGGCTGGCGAAACCGCGACAGAACGGCCTGTCGGCATTGACGATGGGCGAGAACTGGTTGCGCTCCGGCCCGCTGATGCCTTCGTAAAAATTCGAGCCGCCCCAGTCGTTATAGGCCATCCAGGTGCAGGTCGGCGGCACGAAGAGCACGCGGCCACGGCCGTTTCCCGGCGCCGGGCGAACGATCAGGATGGTTTCCGCCGTCAGCCGGGAGTTTTCCTCCGACCACAGCATCAGCTTGTAGCCGCCGGACGGCCAGCCGGCCTCGACGGTAAAGCTGAAACAGACCGGCCAGCCGCAGCCTTCGGCGGAACATTGGTCGGGCGTCTCGTAGGCGGCGCCTTCGATGTTTCCCTTCTGCCAGACCGTTACCGGCACAAGACCATCGCGGACAAGCGTGGCGCGAAAACGTTTCGCCGTGGTGTTGACGTGGACGGAAACCGTTTCACCTGCGCCGTAAGAATGCCGGTCGGCATAGGCCCAGAGGAACGGCGTGCCCGGCGGCAGGTTGGCCGGCGATTCGAAATAGCGGCCGAAAACGGCTTGGTAATGCGCGGCGGTCGAAGGACTGCTCATGCCAGCGTTTCCCCCTTGCGGGCGGCATGAACCGAATCCTTCACCGCAACAGTGAGCTTCGACAGGATTTCGGCCAGTTCTTCCTCGCTGGCATTGTAGGGCGGCGCCAGGATGACGGTATCGCCCGCCGTGCCGCCGACATTGCCGGTGCAGGGATAGCAGATCAGCCCGGCCTCGAAGGCGCGCCGGCCGATATCCGCATGGACGGAGAGATTGGGCCGGAACGGCGCCTTGCTTTCAGGATCTGAGACGATCTCCAGCCCGATAAAATAACCGCGCCCCCTGACATCGCCAACTTCAGGCACATCCGCGAAGGCTTTCCGCAACTCACCCCGGAATGCCTCGCCCCGCGCCAAAACATGATCGAGCAGCCCGTCGCGGCTGATGATTTTCTGGACGGCGACGGCGGCCGCACAGGCGGCGGTGTGGCCGGTGAAGGTATGGCCGGTCTGGGCACCGCCATGGGCATCGACCAGCGTCCGGTGAACGGCATCGCTGTAAAGCGCAGCACCCAGCGGCACGTAACCGGCGGCCAATCCTTTAGCGACGCTCATGATATCCGGCACCACGCCATCCTGCTCCAGCGCCCGCCAGGTGCCGGTGCGCCCGGAGCCACACATCACCTCGTCGCCGATGATCAGCACGCCGTGGCGCCGGCATACGGCTTCCACGGCCTTCGCATACCCCTCCGGCGCTGGCACGACGCCACCGGCAGCGCCGACGACCGGTTCGAAGATGAAGGCCGCCACCTTTTCGGGGCCGACTTTCAGGATCTCGTCCTCCAGCTCTTTCGCCAGGAACGCCGCCAGATCGCCAGCCGCCACACCGTCCGGTGGACGGTAGGCATTGGCGGCGGAGACAAAGGAGACATCCAGCAGGCTGCCCTCGAAGGAGGCGCGGCGCGTCTTGAAATCGGAGACAGACAAGGCGCCCAGCGTGTTGCCGTGCCAGGAGCGCCGGCGAGCGATGAAGCGGCGGCGGCTCATCTCGCCGCGGGCGGCGTGATATTGCAGGGCGATCTTCAGGCAGGATTCCACCGCCTCGGACCCGCTCGTCACGTAGACAGCATTGGGGAAATGCCCGTCTGTCCGGTCGGTGATGATATCGGTCAGTTCCTCCACGGCGTCGCTGGAGAAGAGGTAACGATAGGCATGGGCGATCTTGCCCATCTGCTCGGCGACGGCGGCATTGACCTCCGGATGGGCGTGGCCGAGACAATAGACCGCCGGGCCGCCCGAGCCATCGAGATAACGGTTGCCATCGATATCGAAGAGGTAGCTGCCGCGAGCGTAAGCGATCTTCGGGAGGTAATCGACACCATAGCTGCTGCCGGTACTGGTGGGCTTGGACATGCTGCGGTTTTCCTCCTTTTTTGCGCCGGTGAGGGTCACAAAGCCCGCCCCTTATGCGCAGAATCTCGTCATGGTTCCGGACATGACCATGAAAACGAATCCGCCGCCAGAGGTCTGGCGGCGGATTTCAATCGGGCATTTGTGACGGGTTCAGCGCGCGCCGCGCACATAGCTGGAACCGAGCGCCAGCGGCAGGCTGGCGCGGCGGCCGGCCAGGATCAGCACCAGCATGACCATGGCGAAGGGCAGCATCTGGATGACGTCGGTGGGGATATCGACACCGGCCACCTGCAGCGCCGTCGTCATCGACAGGCAGGCGCCGAACAGCAGGGCGCCGCCAAGCACCCAGAGCGGTTTCCCACGCGCCAGCATGGCGAGCACGATGCCGATGAAGCCGTTGCCATGCGTCATGAACGGCACGAAGACACCGGCGCCGACGATCGACATGAAGGCACCGCCGAGCCCGGCGAATAGTCCGGTGCACAAGACGGCAACGGTACGGGTTCGAATGACGTCGACACCCGCGGCATCCAGCGCCGCCGGCTTGTCACCCGCCGCCTGCAGCGCGCTGCCAAGATGGGTGGCGCGGAAGACGTAGATCATCACGAAGACGAGCAGGATGGCGATGTAGACGATGATCGGCCGATCGAAGACGGCCGGCCCGATCACAGGGATGCCAGAAAGGAATGGAATCGGCAGCGTCTCCATCGCATCCAGCCGCGGATAGGTGCGCGAAAACTGGATGTTGTGCAGAAGTGCCGTAATCCCCTCGGCGCCCAGCGTCAGGGCAATGCCGATGACGATCTGGTTGAGGCCGAGCCGGACGCAGAGCAACGCCATGATCGCCGCCACCGCCATGCCGCCCAGCGCGCCGAAGACGAAGCCGAGCGTGGTGGAGCCGGAGACATAAGCAATCAGGAAACCCATGTAGGCGCCGATCAGCATCATGCCTTCGAGACCGATGTTGAGCACGCCGGCCTTTTCGGACAGTTGCTCGCCAAGACCGGCCAGCAGGAGCGGAATGCCGGCGACGACGGCACCGAGCACCAGAGACGTGAGGAAAGCTTCGGTAAACAGACCCATGACTTAGCTCCTCACCGTCTGCTGCCGGCGCTGGTCGAGATATTCGGTCAGGCCGAGCACGACCAGCAGGATCGCCACGATAACCAGCGAGAAATAGTTCGGCACGCCAAGCTTGCGCGCCGCGCTCTCGCCGCCGATCGACAGCACCGAGAACAGGAAAACGAAGGCGATGGTACCAAACCCGTTGAAGCGGGCCAGGAAGACCAGCGGCACCACCGTCAGGCTGTAGGCCGGGTTCCAGTCGGCGCGGACATTGCCCTGGGTGCCGAGGATATCGACCGCGCCGGCAAGCCCGGCAAGGGCGGCGGAGATGCCGAACACCAGCACTGTCAAAAGCGGCACCGGCAGGCCGGCATGGATCGCCGCCCTGGAATTCGCGCCGACGACCCGCAATTTCAGGCCAAAGGCCGTGCGGGTCATCACCAGATGTACGACGATGATGACAGCGAGGCCGATCAGCAGGCCGGAGGAAACGGTGGTATCGAACAGCCGCGGTAGGCGATCCTCCACCGGCAGCGTCCGCGTCTGCGGCACGGTCGTGGTCGGATCGAGGAAAGCCAGCTTGACGAGAACGTTGGCGAGCGACACGCCAAGGAAGGTCATCATCAAGGTGGTGATGATCTCGTTGACACCCTGGTAGGCCCGGAGCAAGGCCGGCACCACGGACCAGACCATGCCGACGATAGCGCCGATCACCAGGCCGGCAAGCAGCACGATCCATACCGGAAAGATCTCGACCAGGACAGGACCAGCAGCGGCGACAAGCACCGCGCCCAGCAGGAACTGCCCGTCGCCGCCGAGGTTCCAGATCCCGGCCCGGAAGGCGACGATCAGGCTGGCGGCGATCAACAGCAGCGGCCCCATACGCGTCAACGTCGCCTGAAGGCCCGACGGCGAAAGCAGTCCGCGGCCGGCGACATAAGAATAATAGGTCAGCGGATTGACGCCCATGGCGATCAGTACCAGCCCACCGATGATCAGGGCAACGATGACCGGACCGATGGTGATCAGAGCCATATGCGCCCATTCGCGGCGGTGTTCCGGCGGGGCCTCGGTCGGCTTTTCCGCCGTGCGTGTTGTCTGTGCGGCGCTCATACCGTCATCCCACTCATCAATTCGCCGATCTTGCGCCGGGCATCGGCATCGTTCTCGACCGTGCCGACGATACGCCCTTGCGACATGACGGCAATACGATCGGCCAGTTCCAAAATTTCCTCAAGGTCGGTGGAAATCAAAAGCACGGCCCGGCCGGCCTCCGCCGCCTCGCGAATGCGGCGGCGGGACGAGCGGATGTTCTGGACATCCAGCCCATAGGTCGGCTTGGCGAAAATCACCGCCTCGGCCGCGCCGGAAAGCTCCCGCGCCAAAAGAACCTTCTGGATATTGCCGCCGGAGAGTTTTGCCACCGGGGTCTCGATGCTCGGCGTGCGCACGTCGAATTCACCGACATAACGCCGGGCATTGTCGGCAATTGCCGCCGGCTGCTCGACGCCGCTCTTCCAGAACGGCCGGTCGCCGATCTGCTTGAGGAGAAGATTGGTGGAGACCGGGAATGTGCCAACCGTGCCTTCGCCCAGCCGGTCGTCGGTGACGTATCGCAGCCCGTGGCTGCGCCGCTCGCCGACGCCTGCCTTTTCCAGCGACGCGCCCTTGAGTTTCAGCACGCCGGAGCGGATCGGGCGCTGGCCGGCAAGCGCTTCCGCCAGTTGCTTCTGGCCATTGCCGTCGATACCGGCCAGGCCGAGGATCTCGCCTGATGCCACGGTAAACGAGATGCCGGAGAGAGGCACCGAACCATCGTCGACCGCGAGATCATCGACGGCGAGCACCGGTTTGCCGCCCGCGGCACGACGTGTCTCGCGCCCGCCAGCTTCGGCTTCGCCGGAGGCATTGGTGCCGAACATCATGCGCACGACTTCCGCCATAGCGACGGAAGTATCGGCATTCTTCAGGATCTCCGGCTCCATGGCACCGGCATTCTTGCCGAGCCGCAGCACGGAGATGCGGTCGCCATAGGCCAGCGCCTCATTGAGCTTGTGGGTGATGAAAACCACGGCCAGCCCGCGCGCCACCAGGCGCCGCATCAGCTCGCCAAGCTGTTCGGCATCGCGCGGCGTCAACATCGCCGTCGCTTCGTCAAGGATCAGGCAGCGGCTGCCGCGCAAAAGGGCGCGAACGATCTCGACCTGCTGCTGCTCGCCGAGCGACAGCGATCCCGCCAGCGCATAAGGATCGATCTTGATGCCAATGCTGCCGGCCTGCTCGCGCATCCGCGCCGCAACGCCTTCGCGATCCGGCCGCTTCCACCAGGGGCCGCCGAGGGTAAAATTATCGACCAGGGTCAAGGAAGGAACCAGCATCGAATGCTGGAAGACGGTGCCGATGCCGAGATCGAGCGCCTGGCGCGGCGAGGCGATATCGATAGCCTGACCATCGATCAGGATTTCGCCCTCATCCGGCTTCTGCAGCCCCGACAGCATGCCGACGAGCGTCGATTTGCCCGCACCGTTTTCGCCGAGAAGAACATGCACCTCTCCCGGCCAGAGGTCGATCGTCACGTGGTCGTTGGCGACCACGCCTGGAAACCGTTTTGTCACCTGGCGCAAGGACACGACTGGCCCTTGTGCGGCAACCGGAGAAGCGGAACTGCCCACCATAAATCTGCAACTCTATTTCATGTCCGAAAAGGCATCGCACGCGCCGACGGAACCCCATCGGCGCGGCGAACGATCGTCTGCGCTCTATTACTGCGCTGTCGGAACGGCCGTGACAAGCTTGTGCACGGTATCGGCATCGAAATGCGGCTCGACCTTGATCTTGCCGCCGATGATGTCGTCACGCAGCGCCGAAATCTGCGACCAGACGTCATCCGGGATGCTCTTGGTCTTGAGCAGCTTGACGGAGTCGTCGGACAGCTTGATGTCGTAGTTGCGGCTACCGAACTTGTCGGCCTTCAGGTCTTCGATCATCGCACCGTAGACCGGGGTCAGGTCCCAGATGACGGACGACAGCAGGAAGCCCTTGTCCAGCGAGGTCTTGTCGCCGATGACGTCGATGAAATAGACCTTGCCGCCATCGGTTGCCTTGGTGGTTTCGACAGCCTGCAGCATGCCGAAGGACGAGCCGTTGCCCTGGCCGAAGATGACGTCGGCGCCGGCGGCGATCACGGTTTCGGTGACACGCTTGCCGCCGGCGACGTCAGCATAAGCAGCCGGGCCGATCACCGCGTAACGAACTTCGACGGTCGATTTTTCAGCCTTCACGCCTTCGGCGAAAGCAGAAGACATGGCGTTCCACGACGGAGGCTCGCCGGAAACGACGATGCCGACGACGCCGGTGCGCGACATCTTGGCGGCGAGGCGGCCAGCGAGATAAGCGCCTTCATGACCGCTTGCCGTATAGTCGGCAACGGCACCGGCCTTCAGCTGGTCCGGACGGTCGACGATGGCGACCGGAACGTTCAGTTCGGCGCCGATTTCCGGGGCAGCGGTGTTGTAGCCGCTGGCATGGGCGATCAGCAGGCTCGCGCCGTCTTCGGCAAGCTCGCGCAGCGTCGGGCGAACGTCGCCGTAGCCGAGGTTTTCGGCAACGGTGACTTCAACACCGGCCTTGGCGCCTGCGGCCTTCGCCGCATCGATGCCCTGCTGGTTCCAGCCGAAATCCGTGCCCTGTTCCGGCGTCAGGATGGCGATGGACTTGACTTCCGCGGCAAGCGCAAAAGTATTCATGAGTGCGACAAAAGTAATAACACTCGCACTTCTTTTCAAAATGCTCTTCATTTCTTAGGTTCCCCTTTTTGTTTGCCTGTAATTCATATGTTTGTTATTCGTATTTTGCAAACAACAAACACAGTATTCATTAAACTCAACGAGTCGACGATGAAATTCTCCCTGATTTCGATGTTCATGATCGCCCTGGCCGGCACGACCGCCGCACAGGAAGTCCATGTGGTGGTGCGCGGCCGCGACGGGCTCGTGAAGGTGCCGATGACCTTCACCAATGCCGGCCCGGCGCCGATGGCCTGCAAGAGCGCGATCGCCCACTGGTATTCGCTGGACCTCGGCATTGCCGCGGAGGGCGCCAAGGTGAGCGTCGACCTGTGGTCGGATCCGAAAAGCGGCGAGATTTTTCTGCTGAACGACAAGGAAGACCGCATGCCGATCCAGTCGCTGTGGTGCGGCCTGGAGGGGCGCTCCTGGGAGACGCGCGCCGAAATCGTGCTGTCACGCCGCGCCGGAGACACGCCGGCAGCGGAAAATCTCGTCTGCACCCAGGCGGAAAACCGGGTGACCTGCAAGGCAATCTGAGAAAGGCGGGCGGCCCTGCCGCCCTTACCCCTGCCGACAACAGGACCGGCGCACGGACGGCCGGAGGCCTGCCGCAAGGCAGTCATCGCACCGTGGATACGCCAATCGACTTGCATCGGGAAAGCCTTTCCTGCACTTGTCCAGAAAAGCCGTTCGGAACAATTTCCCGAACCGGGGACCATTGGGCTTGACACGCCTCTATGGGCATAACACTCTCATACCGTAATACAATCTGTCAAGCGCATTGAGGCGCGAAAACGGGAAATCGGCAGTCCGATCCATCGCTTTGAAAAAGCTTGGAAAAGCGCTCATTTCACCCTACGAAACACGAAGGAAAAGACAATGCAGACAGCGATCGTGACCGGCGCCAGCAAGGGATTGGGACGGGCCATCGCCATCGAGCTCGGCCGGGCCGGTTATGCCGTCGTGGTTGCCGCCCGCGACCAGGCCGGCCTCGACGAAACGGTTGCGCTGGCAAAGGCTGCCGGCGCGCCGGCAACGCTTGCCGTCGCGGCCGATCTTTCACAGCCGGAAGCGCCCGACGCGGTGGTCAAGGCCGCCCTCGATACGTTCGGCCGCATCGACGTCGTCGTCAACAATGCCGGCGCCACCAAGCGCGGTGATTTTTTCGCCCTGACGGAAGAGGATTTCATCAGCGGCTTTGCGCTGAAGTTTCATGCCACCGTGCGGTTCTGCCGGGCCGCATGGCCGGCGCTCGCCAAGGCCGGCGGCAGCATCGTCAACATTTCCGGCATCGGCGCCCACACGCCGGAACCGGATTTCACCATCGGCGGCTCGGTGAATTCCGCCATCATCAACTTCACCAAGGCGCTGTCGAAGCGGGCGGCCGCGGACGGCATCCGCATGAACGTGTTGTGCCCCGGCCATATCGTCACCGACCGGCTGGAAGCCCGCATCAAGGTCCGAGCGAAGGACCAGGGCATCAGCTTCGAGGACGCCCGCGAGGAAATGCGCATTGCGCAGCACATCGACCGCTATGGCACGCCGGAAGAGATTGCCCACACGGTCGCCTTCCTCGTTTCCGACAAGGCTTCCTATATCCAGGGCACGGTGATCAACGTCGACGGCGGCGCGACGCCGGGGATCTGAGACGGGCGAAGCGGGGCGGCAACGGCGGCAAACGTGCCTCCGTCAGCTTGTTTACAAACCGCTATCGTCCCAATGTCGTCATCCTCGGGCTTGTCCCGAGGATCTGCCTTCGCCTGCTAAGCCATTGACGATGAAAGATTGCATTTCGCGTGCCCAGATCCTCGGGACAAGCCCGAGGATGACGACGGAGACGTTTTAAGCCTTTGGCAACAGCCTAGCGGCCGCAAGTTTCAGCCGTTATTCCGCGGCCGCTTCCTCAAACTGGGCGCGCAGAATGCCGATTGCCACTTTGGCGGCATTGGATACATGCTTGATCGCGGCCTTGCGGGCCTCGGCATCCTTGCGGGCGACCAGCAGTTCCACCAGTTCGCTCAGTTCTTCCATGCTCTGCACCGTGCGACCCGGCGCCTGCAGCGACGTTGCACGCAGCACCATGATGCGCGAATTGAGCATGGAGAGCGTCTGGCCAAGCGCCTCGTTGTAGGCGCCGGAGATCAGACAATCGTAAAATTCATTCTTGGCCTTGAGACGGACGATGGAATCCGTCGAGGTCGATGAATCCTTCATCTTCTTGAAGGCCTTGCGCAATGCCTTGTGGTCGGCGGGCGTCGCACGCTGCGCAAACAGTTCACTGGCCAGCCCTTCGAGCTCCATGCGCACCTGATAGATTCCCTCGGCCTGTTCCGGCGTAACGCCGGCGACGATCGGGCCGCGGTGCGGCAGGACGTAGATCATGCCTTCGGATTCGAGCTGGCGTAGCGCCTCGCGCACGGCGGTGCGGCTGACGCCGGTCATTTCGCAGAGATCGCGTTCCGTCAGCCGGTCGCCGGCCTTGTAGATACCGGCGGCAATGGAATTGCGGATGCTTTCCGTAACGCTGTGGCGCAAGGGAGCAGCCGTCTTGGTGACCTTGAAATTATACTGGGGCGCGTCCTTGGACAAAACCGGCATCTTCTTCTTACCGTTGTTATTCAGCATCAGCGGTTTAGTATCCTGTCCCGTGCGCGACCGTAACGATCCGGCCAAAGCTTCGACAATTACGCACATCATACCATAGTCCGGGGAACTGTACCAAGCATCGCCACCGACCTGGGCGCTTCAGTCCCCGCCATTTTTGACAGACGTCAACCTCGACCGAGGCGCCATGCCCCGGCGGCGATATCGCGTGAAAACCGCTTCTGGCCGCATCCCCCACCGGATTCGCATAATACGCGAATATAATACTATGCCAACCCGCCTTTTTCAGGTGGGCGGCTGCCGCCGTCGCCGGCGGCAGCGTCTGACGTCACAGATCGCGGTCGATTACCGCCATGGCAGCGGTCACGCCTGCGCCGAGATCGAGGCCGGCAACGCCCATCGCCGTCAGCGTGCCGACCAGGGCCGTGATGGCGATCGGCGCATAGATCGGCCGCGCCGTCGGGCCCATATGGCCGATACGCGTCAGCTTGCCGAGCGTTTCGCCACGGCCGGAGGAGAACACCACGCCATACCGCCGCCGCGCCTCTTTCCGCAGCACCGCCTCGTCGATGCCCTCGGGAACGCGGACGGCCGTCGTCGTCGGCGACGAAATCGCCTCGCTGGCCGGCCAGAGTTTTAGGCCGGCGGCCAGGATGCCGGCGCGGGTCGCCTCGGCCGTCACCGCATGGCGGCGCCAGACGTTTTCCGGCCCTTCGTCGAGATAGAGGTCGAGTGCCGCATCGAGACCATTGATTTCGGCCACCGACGGCGTGAAGGGGAAGGAACGATCGGCACGCCAGGCTTCTTCCCAGTCGAGGATCGACAGCATCGAGGCGCGCGGCGCGGCCGGATTGGCCTTCATCTTCGCCCAGGCGGCATCGCTGACCGACAGCAGGGAGAGGCCGGGCGGGCAGCCGAGGCACTTGTTGGGGCCGGTAACGAACAGGTCGGCATGGATCGCGTCGGGATAGACCTCCATGCCGCCGAAGGACGACACGGCATCGACCAGCAGCAAGGCGCCATGCGCATGGACGATCCGGCCGATTTCGGCGACAGGATTGATCGTGCCAGAGGGCGTGTCGTGGTGGCAAACCGCGACGACGCGAATTTCTGGACGCGCCTTCAGCATGTCGGCGACCGATTGCGGATCGATCACCTCATTGTAGGGAACGCGGATTTCCACCACTTCGGCGCAATACCGCTTCGCCCAGCCGGCAAAACCGGCGCCATAGACGCCCGAGGCGAGGTTGAGGACGACATCCTCCTTGGCGAGCAGCGAAGCGGCGGCGGCTTCGAGGCCGAGCACCGGCTCGCCCTGCAGGATCACCGGCATATTGCGCGATGCGAACGCCTTCTGCACCTTGCGGGAGACATTTTCGTAGTGTTCGAGGAAAGCCGGGTCGTAGTCATACAGCACCGGCCGCGCCAGCGCCCGCAGGACCGCCGGATAGGAATCGACGGGGCCGGTGGTCAGCGTAAAAATCGGATCGGTCTGGGTGGGTTTGCTCATGGTCTTCACTCCCTGTTCTGCAGCGGCGGCCTTATCGCCCGGCCGCATGTTTCATGACGGCACCCGCATCGTCCGTTCGGTCGAGCGCCCAGATGGCCGACAGCAGACGGTCGATGTCGAAGCTTCGACCGCGATACTGGCTCAGTGTCTTCAATTTGGCCTCCAGGTCGGCATCGCTCAAGGGATTGCCGAGGCTGCCGCGCGCCTTTTCCACGGTCACCGCCAGGTTTCCGGAGGCGAAGCCGATCTCGACGCGCGCCCCTTCGACATCGAAGGCGGGATCGTCGACAAAGGCAAGCTTTTCGCCCAGTGCCCGCACCGCAGGATCGGCAACGCTGTCATCGCTGAACTCCGGCAGGCCGGCCCGGCCGGTGAGCAGGGACACGGCAACCGCGTGCTGGGCACTCACCTGCGACAGGCGACCGGTCGCAACGCCGGGGCGGTCCGTGCGCTGGCGCAGCAGCGGATGGCCCGTCAGGGTGATCTTTTCGATGGCCCCGGCGTCGAAGCCGGGCTTGCCGCGCAAGGTCAGGCAGGCATCGATCACCGGATTGAGCACGACGCCGCAGGGATAGGGCTTGTAGGTGTTGGAGAGGATTTCCCACCGCGTCCCGAGGCCGTCGAGGAGAACGGCAAGATCGGGTTTTTCCGCCGTGACCTCCAGGAATCCGCGCGGGCCTTCCAGCGGCAATGTCGGGCCGGAAAAACCGTCCGCGGCCAGCAGCGCTGAGAGCAAACCGTTGCGGGCGGCATTGCCGACGCTGATGCTTTTCGACATCGTTCCCAGCGTCTCCACCAGGCCGGAGGCCTGCGCCGAAGCATTACCGAGGGCGTCGAGAAACTGCCGCTCATCGAACCCGAGCAACTTACCGGCCGCGAAGGCGGCACCGAACGTGCCGCAGGTGGAGGTAATGTGCCAGCCGCGGCTGTAGTGGCTCGGCGAAACGGCGTTGCCGATACGGCATTCGATTTCCACCCCGAGAACGAAGGCTAGCAAAAGATCCTCGCCGCGCAGCGGACGGTTTTCCGCCAGCGCGAAAACGACCGGAGCGACCGGTGCCGTGGGGTGGATGATCGTCGGAATATGCGTATCGTCGAAATCGAAGACATTGGCGCTGGCGGCATTCAGGAACGACGCCCACAGCATATCCGGCCGCTCGTCGCGGCCGATCACGGTGGACGAAGACGGGCCGCTGAAGGCGGCAAGAACGCCGCAGGCCTTGTCGAGCGCCGGTTCGCCGCTGCCGGCAATGGCCGTTGCGAAAAAGTTGACCAGGCAGCGTTTCGCCGCGTGCCGTACCTCGGCAGGCAGCTGTTCCCAGGTCAGGCCCGCAGCGAAGGCCGCAAGCCTCCGGCTCGCTCCCGTTTCCGCCGCCATGCTCACGCCTTGACGTCCTTGCCCCTGACTTCGGCGCCGGCCCATTGCTCGACGGTGCGGATGACGGCGGTCATGTCGGCATCATGGCCGAATTCGCTCTTGGTGATCGAAAACAACTGACGGACGGCGCTCGCCACCATCATCGGCACGCCGAGACGCTCGCCTTCCTCGACGCACAGGCGGATATCCTTGGCGGACAGGCCGACGGCGAAGCCGAAATCGAAGGTGCCAGGCAGGACGAAACGCGGGATCTTGTCCACCGAGGCGCTGTTGCGGCCGCTGCCGGCGTTGAGCACGTCGATCATCGTTTCGGCGTCCAGCCCGGCCTTGGCGCCGAGCACCATGGCTTCGGAGGTGATGGCAAGGGCGGCTGCCGAGCAGATGTTGTTGATCAGCTTCATCGTCTGCGCCATGCCCGGCTCGGCGCCGACATAAAACACCTTGCCGAGGTTTTCGAGCACCGGCACGAGCAGGTCGAAGGCGCCACGGTCGCCGGAAGCCATCAGCGCCAGCGACCCCTTTTTCGCGCCGGCAACGCCGCCGCTCACCGGGCAATCGATCAGCTTGATATCCGTGCCTTGCAGTTTCGTCGCCACCTCCGCCTCGGCCTGCGGCCCGGTGGTCGACAGGTCGACGATGCGGCGGATTTTCGTGCCCGAGGACAGACCGTCGGCGCCGGTGCAGACGAGCTTGACGACGTCGGGCGTCGGCAGCGAGATCAGCACGGTCTCGGCCTCGGAGGCGATCGCGGCCGGCGAAGCGGCGGCACGCGCGCCCTTGGCGACGAGCGCCTGCAGGGCGGCTTCGCTGCGGTCGTAGATCACCAGTTCATAACCCGCATCGATGAGACGCGACGCCATCGGCGCGCCCATGTTGCCGAGACCGACGAAACCGAGAACCGTTTTAGACATGATACCTCCAGGGCGCCTGCTGCGCCGTCTGCGTTCGAAATGAAATCAGGCGATGGACCAGCCGTTGTCGACCGGCAAAAGCGCGCCGTTGAGATCGCGGCTGTGCGGGCCGCAGAGAAAGGCGGCAAGCGCCGTGACCGTGTCCATGGAAATGAAGCGCCCGCCGGGCTGGCGGGTCGAGAGGAAATCGCGGGTGGCCTCCTCGACGGAGATGTTCTTCTCCGCCGCCATCGCCTCGATGCGGGCCTGCGCCGAGGGCGTGTGCATCAGGCCGGGGCAGATGGCGTTGCAGGTGATATCCTCCGAGGCCGTCTCCAGCGCCACCGTCCGCGTCATGCCGACGATGGCATGTTTCGTCGTGACGTAGTCCAGCCGGCCGGGCAGGGCGATCAGGCTGTAGACGGAGGCGAGGTTGATGATCCGGCCCCAGCCTTTCTGCCGCATGCCAGGCAAGGCCAGCCGGATCGTGTGGAAAGCGGCGGAAAGGTTGACGGCAAGCGCCTGGCTCCAGTCCTCCGGCGGCAGCTGATCGACAGGCGCGAAGCGGCGAATGACGGCATTGTTGACGATGATATCGACCGTATCGAAGGTGCGGATGGCAGCGGCGTGCAGCGCTTCGATTTCCTGCTGGTTGCGCAGGTCGGCGCGCTTGTAGACGACGCAGCAGCCGTGTTTCGCCTCAAGCCGCGCGGCCACTTCCTCGCCGTCTTCCTGGGTATCGAGGCCGGTCAGCACGGTGTTGCAGCCTTCGGCGGCAAAACGTTCGGCGATGGCCAGTCCGAGCCCGGCCGTCGAGCCGGTGATCAGGGCAGTCTTTCCCTTCATGGCAGCAGATCTCTCCATGGTTTGATCGGCGGTTCGTCGAGCCTGACGGCGATGCCCTCCAGCTCCGGGCTCGGCGGCCGATACACCTTCATCACCAGCGGATCGTGCCCCGGCACGACATGGTCTTCATCCTCGGCCAGCGCCTTGACGGTGCGAAACCCCTCCAGCATGTCGCCGAGACTATGCAGGATCGGGAAGGACCGGCCGCTCGAAAAATTGTCGTAGAAATGCGAGGCATCGGAGGCGATGACCACCCAGCCGCGCTTCGTCCAGACGCGCACCACCTGCAGGCCGGCGGTGTGGCCGCCGGTGCGATGCAGCGTCAGGCCGGGTACGATTTCGGTGGTGCCGTCATGGAACGCCACGCGCCCATGATAGACGCAGCGCACGAAGCGCGTGACGTCCTCGACGGAATAAGGCGCGCGTAGCGGCTGATGGCACATGCAGCGCCCGGTGGCATAAGCCACCTCCGCATCCTGCACATGGAACCGCGCCTTCGGAAAGCTGTCGAGCGTGCCGGCATGGTCGTAATGCAGATGGGTAAGGATCACCTGATCGACATCGGCAGCAGCGATGCCGAGATGGGATAGCGCCTCTGACGGCATGCGCAAAAGGGTGCGACCGCGTGCTTTTGCCGCCTCTTCATCGAAGCCGGTATCGATGACGAAAACGCAGTCTGAGCGCCGCGCCACCCAGACGTAATAGTCGAGATCCGCACCGCTTTCATGGCTGTCGCCACCAAGATAATTGTCGGAGAGATGGCGGCCGGAATGATTGGCGTAGCGAATGGCGTACAACTCAAATGGTTCTATCGACACGTTTTTCCGCCCCATCGCCAGCTGCAGTTTTCGACCGCTGCGGCATTGATGTTCGATTCCGCCGCCGCTGTCGAGACCGCGCCTTCGCCTGCCCCGTTTTTATATTATTGTAATCCTGTCATACAATCTCTTGACGGTCAATATCGTGGCCGTTATGGTCCAGGCATCAACGGCGAAGGGTGGCAGCTGCCTGCAAACCGGGCGCCCGGCGACAACAAATAAGAAATGGGGGACATAGATGACGACTCGCCCCGAGTTCCAGACGGAGCTCTTTGAAAAAGGCCTGAAAGTGCGGCGGGAGGTTCTTGGCGACGCCTATGTCGACCGCTCCCTCAATTCCGTCGACGACCTGACGGCGCCGCTGCAGAAACTGGTGACGGAATGGTGCTGGGGCGAGATCTGGAATCGCCCGGGGCTGGAGCGCAAGACGCGCAGTTTCCTCAACCTCGCCATGCTGACCGCGCTCAATCGCCCGCACGAAATCAAGATCCACGTCCGCGGCGCGCTGAACAACGGCGTCACCAAGGAAGAGATCGTCGAAGTCATCCTGCAGGCCGCCATCTATTGCGGCGTGCCGGCCGCGCTCGACTGCATGCGCGTCGCCGCAGAAGTGATCCGGGAGCAAGAATAGCCGAACATTTCCGCCTGACGGCGCCTCACATATCTGCCTTATCTTAAAATATCCGAAGGGGAACACGCGTATGACAAACACGCAAAGGCAATTCAAATCGGCGACGGAGCACCGTCTGAAGACGGGTGCCGAATTCAAGGAGTCGCTGATCGACGGCCGCCAGATCTGGGTTGGCGGCAAGCAGATCGAAAAAGTGACGGACGAGCCGGCGCTCGCCGCCGGTGTCGATCTCCTCGCATCGATGTTCGACGACCAGTTCACCGACGAGCACGCCGAAGCCACGACCTATTACGACGAAGCGGCCAAGGCCGTCGTCAGCCGCGCCTGGCAGATCCCGCGCACCAAGGAAGAGCTGGTGGATCGCCGCAAGATGATCGAATACACCAGCCTGAAGACCGGCGGCACCTTCGGCCGCCCACCGGATCTGGCGCCGGCCATCGCCGTCGGCCTCTATGCCCACCTGCCGACCTTCAAGCGCAAGAAGTCGCTGATCGACGGCATCGATCCGGATTTCGCCGAAAACATCGAGCGTTACGTCGAATACGGCCGCGACAACAACCTGACGGCCTCCGAAAGCCTTGCCGGCCCGCAGTCCGACCGCTCTTCACCGAAGGCTTCGGAAGCCTCGCTTCTCAAGGTCAAGAGCGTCGAGAAGGACGGCATCCGCATCTACGGCGCCAAGACGGTCGGTTCGATCGCGGCGCAGGCCAAGGAAATCTTCTTCACCAACCTCGGCGGCATCCAGGAAACACCGGCGGATGCCTGCATCTGGGGTTCGATCCCGGTCAATTCCGACGGCATCAAGCTGATCTCTCGCGAGATGGTGTCGCAGCCAGGTTCGGAAAAATTCGACCATCCTATCGCCTCGATGGGCGAAGAGGCCGACCAGTTCATCATCTTCGACAACGTCTTCGTTCCGAAGGACCGCATCTTCAACCTCGGCGATCCGACGGCGATGCAGTATTACGGCCCGGTCTGCATTTTCGCGCACTGGCACGTTTTGACGCGCCTTGCCGTCAAGGCGGAACTGTTCGTCGGCGCCGGCCAGCTGGTGCTCGACTATCTCGGCACCGGCAAGATCCCGGCCGTGCAGCTGATGCTCGGCGAACTGATCGAATACCAGCAGGCGCTGCGCGCCTTCGTGCTGGCGGCGGAAGCGCTTGCCAAGCCGACCGAAGGCGGCGTGATGGCGCCCGATGCCGGCATGCTGACGGCAGGCCGCCTCTACTCGATCCAGCATTATCCGCGCATCATCCACATCCTGCAGGAAATGTGCGGCCAGGGCCTCGTCATGCGCTTCGGCAAGAAGGCATACGATAATCCGGAGATCGGCCACTACCTGCACGACCTGCTGCCCGGCCACGGCGTTTCCGCCATGGTCAAGGAACAGCTGATGAACTTCATCTGGGACATGACGTCAGGCGCGCTTGCCGGCCGTGTCGCCCTGTTTGAAAACGTCAATGCCAGCCCGGCCCCGCGCCTGCGCGCCCGTCTCTACGAAGAGATCAAGCGCAACGAGTTCACCGGCCAGGTCAAGAAGCTCGCCGGCATCGAATAAGCCGGCCTTCATCGGCAAGGCGGGCGCCCCTCAGGGCGCCTGCCGACATCCTGAATCTGGCCGTCTCGCCCCGGATCGGGGCAGGCGCCGCCAGCTATTGCTGGGGACATCTCCCATGGCCGATATCCAATCCACCCTCGATGCCTTTTATATGGCCTACGCCGAGCGCGATGCGGCCAAGGCAGGCGCGCTCTATCCGGACGACGGCTGGCACGAGGAAGTCGCGATGAGCAAACGCAGGACGGGACGGGACGCGGTGGTCGAAGGCCTCGCCGGTTTCTTCCGCATGCTGCCGGACGTCACCTGGAGCGAAGAACAGCGCATTCTTTCCGGCCAGCAGGCGGCTGTGCTCTACACGATGTGCGGCACCTTTACGCCACGCCCGAAAGAGGGCGCGGAAGCGCCGCAGCCGAAGACCGTGGTGCTAAAAGGCTTGCATCTCTTCGAATTTTCCGATGACGGCTTGATCGGCACCAAGGATCTCTGGAACCTCGACAGCTTCAAACAACAGATTGCGTGACGAACGATGGCCGCTTTCGATTTCACCCGATACGACGCGCTGGGACTGGCCGGGCTGATCCGCCGGAAGGAGATTTCGGCGGAAGAGCTGCTCGATGCAACGATCGCGCGGATCGAGGCGCTGAACCCGAAGCTCAATGCCGTCGTGCACGCGCATTTCGACCTCGCCCGCAAGGCGATTGCCGACGGCCTGCCGGACGGTGCCTTCACCGGCGTGCCGTTCCTGATCAAGAATACCGGTTTCGAGGTGGACGGCATGATCCTCTCCACCGGCTCGGAACTACACCGGAACACGATATCCAGGCGCGACGGAACGCTGGCGGCGCGCTACAAGGCCGGCGGCCTCGTCATCCTCGGCAAGTCCAATACGCCGGAATTCGCCCTCAGCTTCACCACCGAATCCGATGCTTTCGGGCCGGTGCATAACCCATGGGACTTGACGCGCACGGCCGGCGGTTCTTCCGGCGGCTCGACGGCGGCCGTTGCGGCCGGCCTCGTTCCTTTCGCCAACAGTTCCGATGGCGCCGGCTCGACGCGCCTGCCGGCATCCCATTGCGGCCTGTTCGGATTCAAGCCGACCCGCATGCGCAATCCGCTCGGCCCCATCGCCGTCGAGGCCATTGCCGGCATGTCGACACCGCACGCGGTCTCCTGGTCGGTCCGCGACAACGCCGCCCTTCTGGACGTTTCGGCCGGCGCCGATATCGGCGATCCCTATGCCGCACCGGCGGAGGAGGGCACCTACCTCGCCAGCCTCGCCACCCCGCCAAAAGGCCTGCGCATCGGCATGACGCTGACGGCGCCGACCGGAACAGCGATCGATCCACAAGTGCTGGCAGCGGTTCGCGACAAAGCGAAAAAGCTGGAAGACCTCGGCCATCATGTCGAGGACGTGGCCGATGCCGGTTATGACGGCCATGCGCTGATGAAAGCCTGGCGGATCATCGCGGGCGTCAGTGCCGCGACCGGCGTCAGCTTCAGCCAGCAGCCGGGTGGGCCGGATCCGATCGAGAAGATCGAACCGGTCAACCAGGAATGGGTGCGCGAAGGCCGTGCCCGCTCCGGCATCGAATATATGTGGGCAATCAACCAGCTGCATGCGACGGCACGCGCGCTCGGCCGCTTCTTTGCCCGCTACGACATCCTGCTCAGCCCCGTCGCCGACACGCCGGCGCCAAAACTCGGCGAACTGGCCGGCCGCGGCAGGGGCCTTGACGAATTCTTCGCCCGCTTCTGGAGCCATGGCCCGTTTACCGCCGTCTTCAACGCGTCGGGTTGCCCGGCAATGAGCGTGCCGCTCGCCATGAGCGATGACGGCCTGCCGATCGGCATCCATTTCGGCGCGGCATTCGGGCGGGATGCGTTGCTGTTTTCGCTGGCGGCGCAGCTTGAACAGGCATTTCCGTGGTTCGACCGCCGCCCGTCGGCGCCGTTCGGCCACGTAGCATAAGGAGGCGGACCATGGCCGCGACAGCGCAGATCCTCGAACTTTCCGCCCGCGACATCGCCCGAAAAGTCGGCAATGGCGATCTCTCCGCCGTCGATGTCACGACGGCCTTCCTCGATCACATCGAGGCGACCGACGGGCCGATCATGGCATGGCAACATCTGGCGCGCGACAATGCGCTGGTCCATGCCCGCGGCGTCGACAAGGCTGCAACCAGGGGAACGCTTGCCGGCGTGCCCGTCGGCGTCAAGGATGTCATCGACACGGCCGACATGCCGACCGGTTACGGTTCGCAGGTCTATGACGGCTTCCGCCCGGCCTGGGATGCGCCCTGCGTCACCATCGCCCGCAGCGCCGGCGGTGTCGTGCTCGGCAAGACGGTCTCGACCGAATTCGCGATGATGAACCCGAACAAGACACGCAACCCGCACAATACGGCCCACACGCCCGGCGGTTCGTCCAGCGGTTCCTGCGCCGCGGTCGCCGCCGGCCATGCCCGGCTCGCCTTCGGAACCCAGACTTCGGGTTCCGTTGTTCGGCCCGCCTCCTTCTGCGGCGTGGTCGGCTTCAAGCCGACCTTCGGCCTGTTGAACCGCACCGCCGTAAAAGTCCTGTGCGACAATCTCGACACGCTCGGCATCATCACCCGCGATGTCCGGGATGCGGCCTGGTGCACGGCCGCCATCGCCGACAATCCGGGGTTCGTCGTCGACGAGGCGGCGAGCAAGCCGACAGTCGGGATTTTCCGGACATCGCGCTGGAACCAGGCCGAAGCGTCGTCGCAACAGGCGGTGGAAACAACCGCCGACCTGCTGTCGAAAACCGGGGCGACCGTGAAGGAAATCGCCGTACCGGACTGGTTCGACGAGATCTTCGCCCTGCAGGATGCCATCATGGGCTGGGAAGTGACGCAGTCGCTGGCCTATGAGCGCAAACACCTTTCGCCACAGCTCGGCGCCGCCACCCGGCAGATGATGCACGACAAATCGCTGACGACAATCGATGAATATATGGATGCGCGCCGCCGCCTGCCGGAAATTCGCAACCGCTTCGAAGCCCTGCTCGACGGGTTCGATGCGCTGATTACGCCGTCCGCCCCCGGCGAGGCGCCCGAAGGCATGCCGACCGGCGATCCCTTATTCAACCGCGCCTGGACCGTGCTGCACAGCCCATGCCTCAGCGTGCCCGCCACCACAGGCCCGAGAGGCCTTCCGGTCGGCGTGCAGGTGGTGGGGCGGCGATACGACGACCGACGCACGCTTGCGGTGGCGGCAGCCGTCGAGGATGCGTGGAAGCAGGAAAGGGGCAATGCATGAACGCCGCGCAAATTTCACCCGACCTTGCCGCGCCTGATCTCGTTGACGATTTCAAGGCGGCGATGCGGCTTCTGGCAGCCAGCGTCACCATCATCACCGCCGGCCAGAAGGAGGCCCGCCGCGGCTTGACGGCCACGGCCGTCTGCAGCCTGTCGATGACGCCGCCGAGCATGCTGGTCTGCGTCAACCGTCTCGGCGAGGCGCATGCGGCGATCACCTCGACCGGCGCCTTCTGCGTCAACATCCTTGCCGAAACCGACGAAGAGATCGCCAAGCGTTTTGCCGGCCATGGCGGCGCGGTGGGTCAGGACAAATTCCTCAATGCCGACTGGCTGGAGCTGGCGACCGGCTCGCCGGCGCTCGACAGCGCGCTGGTCAACATCGACTGCGTCGTTTCGGAGGTGACGCAGACGGAGAGCCATTCGGTGTTTTTCGGCGCCGTCAGGAAGGTGCGGCTCAATCCGGCCAAGCGGCCGCTGCTGCACTTCAACCGCAATTTCTTTTCACTGCCGGGCCAGGACGACGCCTGATCCGGTGCGCAATTAAAAACAAGGGAACAAAACGATGGCGATTAGCGATGCAGCATTGATGATGGCGTGGAAAGAGGTTCTCGCCATGTGCAACCTCAAGGCCGGCGAACAGCTGACTATCCTGACCTCGGACGATTCCAACCAGCAGATCGCCGGCATGGCGCGGCTCGCCGCCGCCGACATGGGCGCCGTCGTCACCAACCTCAACCTGGCGCCGATGAACGGCGAGAAGGCGATCTCGCGCGACAAGTCCGGCTATATCGGCAAGACCGCGCTGGAACACAACAAGGCGGCGCTCGCCTGCCTCAAGGCCAGCGACTTCGTCATCGACACGCTGCAGCTTCTGTTCTCCAAGGAGCAGGAGGAAATCCTCAAGACCGGCGCCCGCATGCTGCTTGCCGTCGAGCCGCCGGAAATCATGCTGCGCATGCTGCCGAAGCCGGAAGACAAGGCGCGGGTACTGGCCGGCGCCAAGAAGCTCGGCGCGGCGAAGAAGATGACCGTCACCTCGAAGGCCGGCACGGATTTCGAATGCGACCTCGGCCAGTATCCGGTGCTGACGCAATACGGCCTTGCCGACGAGCCGGGCCGCTGGGACCACTGGCCGAGCTGCTTCGTCGCCACCTGGCCGACCGAGAAGACCGCCAACGGCACCATCGTCATCGAGGAAGGCGATATCCTGCTGCCGATGAAGATGTATGCCCGCAGCCCGGTGACCTTCACCGTCGAGAACGGCTACGTCACCAAGATCGACGGCGGTTTCGACGCCGAGTTCCTGCGTCGCTTCATGGATTCCTTCGACGATCCGGAGGCCTATGCCATGGCGCATGTCGGCTGGGGCCTGCACACCCGCGCCCACTGGACCGTGCTCGGCCTCACCAACCCGGAAGCCCAGCTCGGCATGGATGCCCGGTCGTTTGCCGGCAACTTCCTGTTCTCCACCGGCCCGAACACCGAAGCCGGCGGCACGCGCGACGTGCCCTGCCATCTCGACATTCCGCTGCGCAACTGCTCGCTGTCGCTCGACGGCGAGGCGATGACCAAGGACGGCAAGGTGGTCCCGGCCGACCAGCGGTAAGGCGGGCGAGATGAGCGAAAAACATTTCGACGTGGTCGTGGTCGGCGGCGGTTCGGCGGGCTCGGTGCTCGCCGCGCGGCTCTCCGAAAACGCCGGCCGGCGGGTGGCGCTGATCGAGGCCGGCGTCGCGCCGACCGACCCGGATATCGCCAAGCCCGCCATGTGGCCCTTCATCCAGGGCCGCGACTACGACTGGGCCTACGAGACCGTGCCGCAGGCCGGCACGGCAAACCGCATCCACCCCTGGCCACGTGGCCGGGTGCTGGGCGGATCGAGCTGCCTGCACGCCATGGCGCATGTGCGCGGCCATCCCGATGATTTTGCCGTCTGGGCCGAGGCGACCGGTTCCGACCGCTGGTCCTATGAGGGGCTGCTGCCGGGCTTTTTGCGCAGCGAACGGTTTTCCGGCGGTGCATCCGAATTGCACGGCGGCGACGGGCCGCTGCCGGTCTGGCTGCCGGACGACGAGGTCAATCCCGTCGTCCGCGCCTATATCGCCGCCGGACACGAGCGCGGCGTGCCGGCCCTGCCGGATCACAACGGCCGGAACCTGAACGGCACATCCCCGAATTCGCTGACCATCCGCGACGGCAAACGCGTCAGCGCCGCCGATGCCTATCTGACCGACGACGTGCGGGCGCGGCCCAACCTCACCATCCTGACCGGCGCCTCGGTGCATCGGTTGGTGATCGACGGCAACCGGGTGACCGGCCTTGCCGTCACGCGGGACGGCAAGGACGAAACGATCACCGGCGACGAGATCATCCTCTCCACGGGATCGGTGGCCACACCCTTACTGTTGATGCGCTCCGGCTTCGGTGATCCCGACGTCCTGCGTCGGGCGGGCGTCGATTGCCGCCTGTCACGGCCGGAGATCGGTAAAAACCTGCACGATCACCTGCTCGGCGCCGGCAACGTCTACCGGTCAAGCCAGGCCGTGCCGCCGACAAAGCTGCAGCATTCCGAATCCCTGATGTACCTGAATGCCGCCGATATCACCGAAGCGAAAGGCGCACCCGACATCGTGCTCGGCTGCGTGACCGGACCTTCGGTTTCGGAAAGTTTTGCCGCCGTGACACCCGGCTTTGCCTACACCTTCCTGTTCGGCGTCACCCATCCGACGAGCCGGGGCCATCTTGCGATCAGCGGGCCGGATCTTCAGGACAGGCCGGTGATCGACCCCGCCTACCTGCAGACGGATCACGATCGCATTACCTTCCGCCGGGCGCTTGGCGTTGCCCGCGACATCGGCAGTGCGCAAGCCTTGGCAGGGTGGAAAGCCGAGGAACTGCTGCCGGGGCCAGGCGTCAAGACAACCGCCGAGATCGACGATTTTATCGCCAAGGCGGTCATCACCCATCACCACCCGGTCGGCACCTGCCGGATGGGCAGCGACGGCGATGCCATCGTCGATGCCGACCTGCGGTTCAACGGTCTGGATAACCTATCGATCGTCGATGCCTCGGTGATCCCGACCATCACGTCAGGGCCGGTGCATGCCGCCGTGCTGGCGATTGCGGAAACCTTTGCGGCCGGCCGGCGCTGATCAGGGCGCCGGCAACCTTTCCTCCTGAAGCCAGTCGAGCGCGATCGGCCAGAGCGTGTCCTCGAAGCGGCCATGGAAGAAGGCGAAGTGGCCGATGTCCGGATGACCGGTCCGGGCGGGATCCAGCCGGCGGTGATGTTTCTTCGCCGCCGGAAAACAATCAAGCATCCGGTCGATCGCGACCGGCGTGCCAAAAGGATCGTCGCTGGCGCCAACCGCCAGAATCGGTGCTGTGACGGCTGCAAACTGCCGGCGGATCGCCTCGGCGGAGACGGCATCCCCACGGCTGAGCGACTGATCGAAGTGTCGCCCCATGCGGCTCCAGTCGCGCACCACGCCGGCCGGCACGTCTTCGAGCCAGCCGAGCCGCTTGCCGGGAAAATAGCCAAAGAGGGCGGTCAAGAGCGGCATGACCAGGTGCCAGCGCAAAATCATGGGGACCCAAAACTCGCTGGCATAGTCGCGCCAATGGGCATATTGCGCTCCGACCGAAAAAATGCGGCGGATGCCGCCGTTTGATGGCGCCAACCCAATGAGCACACCGCCGATGGAATGGGCGACGACATCCACCGGTTGGCCGGGAAAATGGCGGGAAACACATGTCAGGATCGCCTCGAAATCATACGCTCCCCAATCCCTCCAACCGGCTGCAAAACCGCGCAGCGACCCCGGCCGGCTTTCGCCGATGCCGCGATAATCGTAAGTGACGACGTCCATGCCGTTGCGGAACAGGTAGTCGGCGAAACGGAAATAATAGCGGCACCGCACCGCCGTCGCCGGATTGATGATCACCACCGGGCGGCCGGGTTCAGGGTGGTCGTGCCGCCACAGAAAACCCCGTACCGGCATGCCATCAGCAGCAGCGGTGGAAAAGGCGGTGGTCGGTGCGAACGACGGACGCGGGACGGCTGCCCAAGACGTGGGTATGGCGGCAATCTGCCGGGAATGCCTGAGCAAGCTTCGATACAACATCGGTGTCCACATCGCCGGGTTCGTCTCCATCGGTGACGCGATGGTGGCGTGCGGCGGCGGCGAGGACAAATGAGGCTTTCTCGCGCCGTGATGAGTTCTTCTCAGTTGCAAGCAACGATGAAGGGGCCGAGCCGCCACTATCCGCGGCCGGCTGTCACCTGCTGCGCTGCGGCGATCTGCGCCATCAGCCAGGCGCGGACATTCTTCAGCCGACGGTCGCGCTCCAATGCGGGCGGATAAACGAGATAATAGCTGCTGCCATGGATCATCGTGTGACCGAACACCATCTTCAGCCGCCCGGCCGTGATGTCGAAAGCCGCCATTTCGGCGCCGGCCAGCGTGACGCCCGCACCGTCGATGGCAGCCCGCAGGCCAAGCCCGGCGGAATCGACGATGACGACGGAGGCCGGCGTGATCGGGCCGCCGGACAACGTCGCGTTCCATTCCAGAAAATTCGGATGGCGATTGCGGGAAACGAAAAGATGGGTACGGGCAAGCTGTCGGCGCGACGCCGCCTCGTCATCGGGCAAGAGGCCGGGCGGACCAAGCAGAGCATCGTTTTCGGTGAACAGCTTGTGGGCGACAAGGCCTGGCCAGACGCCCTTGCCGTAGCGGATCGCGGCATCATGGGTGCCGGTACCGAGTTCGACCATCTCCTGCGTCGTCGAGATCAGCAATTCGTACCCCGGCCGTTCGAACGGATAGGAGGCAAGCCGCGGCGACAGCCATTGCACCGCAAAAGTTGGCAGCACGCTCACGCGCAGCGGGCCGCTCTTGCCTTCGCTCTTCAGCTTGCCGACGGCTGTGGTGATACGGGAAAAGCCGGCGGTCAGATCGGGCGCCAGCGCTTCGCCGGCCGATGTCAGCTCCAGCCGCTGGCCGTTACGGCGCAGAAGCTCGACGCCGAGGCTTTCCTCCAGTTGCCGCAGCTGGTGGCTGACCGCCGAGGGCGTGACACCAAGCTCTTCCGCCGCCGGACGGATGCCAAGATGCCGGGCGACGGCTTCGAAAGCGCGCAGCGCATTCAGGGGCACGGGCAAAGGCGGCATGGTTTGGTCTCCTCAACGCATCTATAGCGGCGGCGAGGAGAGGGCGGAAGCTGCAGTTTTGCCCGGCAGGTCTATCGGCGGCCATCCGGCCGGGTGAGGATGAATGTCGCGCTGCAGAGCATGACGGCGGCCAGCAGGATGGCGGCCAGCGGCCCCGGCTGGCGCGCAAACCAGAAGACGGCATAACTCGCCGCCATCAAAACACAGGCGGTGATCTTCGCCTTGCGATTGATCGCGCCGCGCTCCCGCCAGTCCCTGAGCGGCGGGCCGAAGATGCGATGCGACAGGAGCCAGGCCTCGAGGCGGGGCGAGGAGCGGGCAAAAAGCCAGGCGGCCAGCAACAGGAACGGCGTTGTCGGCAATACGGGCAGGAAGGCCCCGACAATGCCCACACCCACCATGATCCAGCCGAGACAGAGGTAAAGCAAACGCATGACAGCGGTCCGGGTGTTTCCCTAGAGCATTTCCAGCTGAAGCGAATTCGCTTCAGCGTCGGACAATGCGGTAAAAACAAGAAACTGGAGCCTTTCCGGTGAACAGGAGTTAACCGGAAAGGCTCCAGGCTCGACCGCCGCGCCGCGCGCTTTGGCAGGCTTATTGAATCGTTGCCGGATAACCGGCGTCGTCGAGAGCCTTAGCGATTTTGTCGGCGCCCGCAAGCGTTTCGATGGAAACGGTCTGGCGGTCGAGATCGGCATCCACCTTGGCTGCCGCGTCGATTTCCTTGACAGCCTTGGTGATCGCGCCGACGCAATGGCCGCAGGACATGTCGGGGACGGAAAATTTCAGCATGATGTGCTCCTGAGATTTCGATGCTGTCGGTATGCACCTTCCAGCGACTGGAAGGTCAATCGAAATCTTTTCTCCCGTGCTACTTCGCCGAGGAAAGCTCCTGGATGAACATGCTAAACAGCTCGGACTGGCTGGAGATATTCAGCTTCTGGTGAATGTTCTTGCGGTGGATCTTCACCGTGCCCGCGGTGATCTTGAGCTTTTCGGAGATCGAGGCGTTCGAGTGCCCGCGCAGGATCAGCGAGGTGATCTCGATTTCCCGCGGCGTCAGGATGCCGTCGGTCATGCGGTTCAGCGTTTCGTTGATCGGGCTTTGCGGCGATGACAGGCGTTCGGGGATGCCGGATGCCGGATCGTCGCGTCGCCAGTGCCGCTCGCCGAGCACACGCAGCAGCGGTTCGGCGTCACGCACCGACGCGAGCTCGCGCCGGCCAAAGGCGGGTGCCGTCGTCGGGCGGGTAAAGCTCACCACCACGGCCGCCCAGTTGGCCGGACGGCAGACGAAGCCGATTTCGTCGCGGATGCCGGTGCGGACATAGTGCTGCTTGTAATATTCCGAACTGTAGAAATGGTCGGGCGCCATGTCCTTGAGCCGCCGAAGGCCGCCGACCTTCTTGTCCATGGCCGCACCATAAAAGGGATCCAGAAGATAGGGACCGGAGACATAGGCATCAACGACAGTACGGGCGCGATGTTCGTCGATATTGTGATAGCAGCACACCGGCTTGCCCGGCCCATCATAACCGAAGACCATCAGGATATCGAAATCGATGATCGTTTTCAGCGCCGTTTCCAGGCGCCGCGGAAAATCATGCGTTCCGATGGTATCCACGGCTGCTGCGACCGCGCTGTTCCACGCGGCAAATCCCCTGTCCAATGATTGTCCTTCCGCCAATTCCTCAAAGCTTTATCTGCGGGACCGCATATGCTTCTATCCCCTTCGGGATATTTCCATGTCTGGGCAGCCCGCCTAGGCTCTAATCCGATACTGAGATGAGAGCCATGCCGAAATCAAGCGATCCGTCCAAAACCTTCGAAACAAAGCTCCAGGAAATCGGTGCCCGCACCGTGCATATCGGCATGGTCGATCCGGAAGGCGAGTTCCGCGACAAGCTCGTCTCGGCGGAAAAAGCCGCCAAGCTGGCCAAGGGCGGTTATCCCTTCTGCGAGGTGCTGTATTTCTGGGATATCGCCGAAAGCACCTATCGTGACGGCTCCTTCGTCGACCGCCCGGCGACGATTTTTGCCGATAGCGTCCGCCGCTATCCCTTCGCCGAAAACACCGCATTGTGCCTGGCCGATTTCAGCGGCGAGTTCGGCCGCCGGTCGCCGCGCAACGTCTGCCTTGCCCAGCTTGAGCAGGCTGCGGATCTCGGCTTCGACGTCCATTCCGCCTTCGAATTCGAGTTCTTCGTCTTCGACGAAACGGCCGAAAGCATGCGGGCGAAACAATATCGCGACCTGACGCACTTCGCCCAGGGCAACCGCACCTATTCGCTGCAGACCTCCGCCCTCTACGGCGACCTGCTGCAGGGCCTCGATGCGACGATGGCGACCATGGACGTCAAGCTCGACGCGATCCACACCGAACTCGGCCCCGGCTGCTTCGAAGCGCCGCTGGTGCATGCGCAAGGCATCAAGTCGGCCGACGATGCGATGCTGTTCAAGAATTTCGCCCGCGCCTATTTTGCCCGCAACAACAAGACGGTGAGCTTCATGTCGAAGCTGTCGCCGAAACTGTCCGGGCAATCGGGGCACCTGCATCTTTCGCTGCGCGACAAGGCCGGTAACGCCGTTTTCGCCGACCCCTCCGCGCCGGACGGATTGAGCCAGACCGCCCGCCATTTCCTTGGCGGCCTGTTGAAATACATGCCGGAACTGCTGGCGATGTGCTCCTCGACGGTCAATGCCTACAAGCGGCTGGTGCCGGGCGCCTGGGCGCCGACCGCCGCCAACTGGGGCGTGCAGAACCGGACGGCTGCGGTTCGCGTCATCAACGATACGCCGGAAGCGACACGCATCGAATTCCGCGTCCCCTCGGCCGACACCAATCCCTATCTGGCGCTGTCGATGCTTCTCGGCTCAGGCCTTGCCGGCATTCGCGAAGCAATCGAGCCGCCAGCGAGCAGCGGGGAAGATTTCTACGCCGCCAAGCCCGCGCCGGAAGCCGTTTTCCCGCGTGATCTTCATGAAGCGTCGGCGCGGCTTCGGGCCAGCACCTTCGCCCGCACGACATTCGGCGAGGATTTCGTCGAGAGCTTCGCGGAAAGCCGCGATGTGGAATACGCAGAATACCAGAGACAGGTCAGTGAGTGGGAGATCAGGCGTTATCTGGGCGTTGTCTGATCCACCCCGGACGATAGAAAATCAGGAGAAAGGAAGAAAAATGAAAAAGGGAACAGCAGGTATCGGCAACACATTCGGCAGCGTCGGCCGCCGCTCCGTGCTCAAGGGCATGGGCGGGCTCGGCCTCGCCGCGGTCGCCGGCAACTTCCTGGCGTCGCGTGATGCCAAGGCGGCCGAGAGCCTCAACTACATGTGCTGGGAGGGTTACAACACCCCCAGCATTCTCGAGCCCTTCCAGAAGCAGAAGGACGCGTCGATCTCCATCGACCTGATCACCGATTCCGCCGGCGGTTTCGCCAAGCTGGCAGCCGGTGCCTCGCGCGATTTCGACCTCGTTTCGTCCGATAGCCCGTGGATCCAGCGCATGGGTCCGGCCGGCTTCTGCCGCTTTATCGAAGAGGCGGATTTCGCCGAACAGTTTGCGGAATTTTATCCGCAGTTCCGCGCCCCCTTCGCGCCGCTGCAGTTCGACGGCAAGGCGACCGGCCTGCCGACGCGCTGGGGCTGGGTCGGCCCGACCGTCAACACCAAGTTCGACAAGCTGGAGACCTGGTCCAGCTATGCGCCTGTCTTCGATAGCGCCTACAAGGACAAGATTTGCCTGCTCGATTGGGGTGACTGGCCAATCATGCCGCTCGCGCTCTATGCCGGCGTCAACCCTTACGAAGAACTCGACCAGGCGGCCCTCGACGAAGTCCGCAAGGTTCTTCGCGCCGCCTTCAAGAACACCCGTGCCATCGTCGCCGACCTGGCGATTGCCCAGAAGGGCCTGATCGACGGTTCGTTCCGCGCGCTCATCGGCGGCGGCACCTACGCCACCTCCGCCCTGCGCCTGAAGGGTCACGACTACATCCAGTCGATCGTGCCCGAGCCGAAGAACGGCCTGAAACAGGGCATCATCTGGATGGAAGCGACCGGCCTCATCGACAACGGCAAGAATTCGCAGATCGCTGCAGACTTCCTGAAGTATATCGTCTCTCCGGAAGTCGCAAAGCAGCTTGCCATTACCGAAGCCACCTGCAACCTCGTGCCGAACAGCAAGGCCGAAGCCCTGTTCTCCGACGCGGAGAAGAAGGCGCTGCAGATGGACTACATGTGGACGGCCTGGGACAACAGCCAGTTCCACACCGCCGCGCCGAATATCGACGATATGCTGGCGATCTGGCAGGAAGAACTTGCCGCCCGCTAATCGGGTGTGAAATGCTGCTGCGACGGGCCGCCGAAGGGCCGGCCCGTCCTGTTCTATTTCTGTATTCAGGTATTAAGGAAGCTGAGCTTGGTAGGCCCCATTATCGATGCCGCCGACATTGTGAAAGACTATGGATCGGCGCGTGCCCTGCACGGCGTCTCCCTGGAAGTCGGAGCAGGCGAATTTCTGGCGCTGGTTGGACCATCCGGCTGCGGCAAGACGACACTTCTGAAGATCCTGGCCGGTTTCGAGGAGCCGACCGGCGGCCGTCTGGAAATTCAAGGCAAGGATATGCGTGGCGTGCCCGCCGCCAACCGCCCGACCCGGATGGTTTTCCAGAAGCTGGCATTGTTTCCGCACAAGACCGTTGCCGAAAACATCGGCTTCCCCCTCAAGCTGCAGAAGATCGAAAAATCGGAATCGGACAGCCGTGTCCGCGCCATGCTCGACCTGATGCATCTCAAACCGGAATATCTTGAGCGTTATCCGGCACAGCTTTCCGGCGGCGAGCAGCAGCGCGTGGCGCTGGCACGCGCCCTCGTGTCCCAACCGGGCGTGCTGCTTCTCGACGAGCCGATGAGCGCGCTGGATGCCAAGCTCAAGAAATCGCTGCAGGCGGAGCTGAAGAAGCTGCACCGCGAGATCGGCACCAGCTTCGTGCTGGTTACCCACGATCTTGAAGAGGCGATGATGCTTGCCGACCGCATCTGCGTCATGCGCAGCGGCCATGTCGTGCAGATCGGCACGCCTGCCGACATCTATTACCGCCCGGCCAACATGTTCGTCGCCGGCTTTATCGGCGAAACCAACTTCCTGCCGGTTTCCGTCGAAAAAACCGCTACGGGTGCGACAGTTACCTCTCCGCTGGTTGCCGGCGCGTCTGCCGAAATTCCGGCCGACTACGTCTCGCCCTCCCTGTCGGCATCCGGCACCGCGCTTCTGGTCAGGCCGGAAAGCACGCGTTTCGTCACCGAAACGGCATCCCCCGGCGAATGGGTGCTGGAAGGAGAAGTCGAGGAATATTTTATCAAGGGCGCCTCGACTCAGTACCGCATTCGGGTTCCCGGCCTGTCCGCCGCCGTCGTCATGGACCTGCCCGGCTCGATCGTGCTCCCGGCCCGCGTCGGCGAAAAGGTCCGCGTCGGCTTCTTCCCCGCTCACGCCTTCCTTCTGTCGGAGTGAGCATGAAGATCGAACAGAAATCCTGGAAAGATCCGGTCCTCATCGCCATGGTCGCGCCACTGGCGATCGTCATGGTGGTCTTCTTCCTCATCCCGCTGTTGATGACGGCGGTGCTGACCTTCCAGACGACGCAGTACTACCGTCTGTCCTGGACCTGGAACCTGAAGATCTGGACCGAGGTCTTTTCCAAGCCGCATTACTGGACGATCATGCTGCGCACGGTCGGCATGGCGGTTGTCTGCGTTCTTCTCTGCGTGCTGATCGCCTATCCCGCCGCCTATGCCATGGCGACCCGTCTCAAGACCTACAAGACGCAGATCCAGATCCTGATCATCTTCGCCTTCCTGACCGATGCCGTGCTCAAGACGTTCGGCTGGATCCTCATCCTCGACAAGAACGGGGTGGCGAACTGGCTGCTGATGCATGTCGGCTTTCCGCCGGAAATGCTCAACCTGCTGTTCACGCCCGCCGGCACGATGATCGGCATGGTCTACAATCTCGTCACCTATCCGATGTTCACCATCTATCTTTCCCTGGTGCGCATCGATCGCGATCTCGTACTGGCCGCCTATGACGCCGGCGCCTCGCGGCTGCGTACCTTTTTCGAGGTCACCTTGCCGCTGTCGCGCCCGGGCCTGTATTCCGGTGCGGTGCTGGTGTTCGTGCTCAGCCTCGGCGCCTTCCTCGAACCCCGCGTTCTCGGCGGCGGCACCGCGCCGCTGGCCTCGGAACTGATCCGCCAGAGTTTCGAAACCCGCGTGAACTGGCCGCTGGGAGCGGCGCTCACCCTCGTGCTCATCGCCATCGGCGCATTGACCCTCGTGCTCTCCGCAGCCCTGACCATGCGCCGCCGGACAAACGAAGGGAGACCCGCATGATGTCGCCGCGCTTCAAGGATATCGTCCTCGACACCGTGCTCATCGGCAGCGTCCTGGCATTGCTGTTGTTCTTCTACGCGCCGATCATCACGCTCGTTGCCTTTTCCTTCACATCCAGCCGGGTGCTGACCCTGCCGATCGAAGGTTTTTCGCTGGCCTGGTATAGCGAGTTGATCAGCCGCCCGGATTTCTTCCCGGCGGTCATCAACTCCGCCGTGGTCGCCGCCATTTCTATGGTTTTCGCCACGGCTTTCGGCACGGCCGGCGCGGTCGCCTGGATCCGCTATCGTTTTCGCCTGCAATCGGCCTTCCGCGCCGTCACCTTCGCGCCGCTTCTGTTTCCCCAGCTGCTGCTCGGCGTCGTCATGCTCCTGTGGTTTTCGGTGCTCGGCAACTGGCTCGGCTTTTCCACCGGGCTTGCAACGGTGATCATCGGCCATGTGGTCTACATCACGCCGTTCGCCCTCGTCATCGTCGCGGTCCAAGTCTATGGCTTCGACGACACGCTGGAGGATGCCGCCCGCGATGCGGGTGCCAACGGCTGGGAAGTGTTTCGCGAGATCACCTTTCCGCTGCTGTGGCCGGGGATTTTTTCCGCCGCTATCTTCGCCTTCCTGCTCTCCTGGGGCAATTTCTACGTCTCCTATTCGCTGGCGGGCACGGCGCGGACGCTGCCGATCTTCGTTTACAGCGGTATCGCCGTCGGCTCTTCGCCGATCTATCCGGCGCTGGCGACCCTCAACCTCGTTCCCGCCCTGCTGCTTGTCGTGACCGCCGAGGTGCTACGCCGCCGCGCCCTGAAACGCCAGTCGGCATCCCTTCCGTCTTCCTGACACATCAAGAGTTTACCCATGCCCATCGATACGCTTGCCACCACCAGCAACTGGAGCTTTCCAACCGCCGTCCGTTTCGGCAACGGCCGCATCTCGGGCCTTGCCGAGATGGTGCGCGAACTCGGCGCCAGCCGTCCGCTCGTCATCACCGATGCCGGCCTGAAGGATCTTTTCCCGGTTCAGCGGACGCTGGAGGTCTTGAAAGCCGGCGGACTGCATGTAGGCCTGTTCTGGAACGTCAAGCCCAACCCGACCGGCCAGAACGTCGCCGACGGCGTCGAGGCCTTCGTCAGCGGCGACCATGACCTCGTCGTCGCCATTGGCGGCGGCAGCGCGCTGGATGCGGCCAAGGCCGTTGCCTTCATGGCCCGCCAGACGATCCCGATGTGGGACCTGGAGGACATCGGCGACAACTGGACGCGCGCCGATACCGGCAGCCTCGTGCCGGTCATCGCCATCCCGACGACCGCCGGCACCGGTTCGGAACTGGGCCGCTCGTCGGTGATCACCCACGACACGGAAAAGCGCAAGGTCATCGTCTTCCATCCGAAGATGATGCCGAACATCGTGGTGATGGACCCGGAACTGACCACCGGCCTGCCGGCCCACATCACCGCCGCGACCGGCATGGACGCCCTGTCACATGCGCTCGAGGCCTTCAGCGCGCCGTCATTCCACCCGATGGCCGAAGGCATCGCGCTCAACGCCCTGCGCCTGATCAAGCGGTGGCTGCCGCTCGCCGTGCACGAGGGCAACAATCTGGAAGCCCGCGGCCAGATGCTGATCGCCTCCGGCATGGGCTGCGTCGCGCTGCAGAAGGGCTTGGGCGCCATCCATGCGCTCGCCCATCCGCTCGGCGCGCTCTATGATGCGCATCACGGCCTGCTCAACGCCGTGCTGATGCCCTACGTCGTCGAATTCAATACTCCGGCGATTGCCGACAAGCTCGGGCTGCTGGCTCGCTTCCTCGACCTGCCGCGCCACGACGCAGACGGCGTCGTCGACTGGATCCTGGACCTGCGCCGCGATCTGTCGATCCCGGAGAAGCTTTCGGGCATGGGCCTGACCGACATCGATGCCGACAAGGTGGCAACGATGGGCGTGGTCGATCCCTGCGCCGGGGGCAATCCGGTGGCGCTTGACGAGGCCGGCCTGAAATCCATCCTTGCGGCGGCTTCCGGGAAGTAAGCCGCTCAAAGCCGGGCATGGCGGGCAAAGTCCAACGCCAATGCTTCCGCAACGGAGCTTCATCTGTGTAATTGAGCGGGCGCGAAACTGTCGCGCCCGCTTTTTTTCCAAGCCGTTTCCACACACGCGACGTCATCCTCGGTCTTGAGCCGAGGATCCAACCACATCAATAGGTTGGCAGATCCTCGGCTCAAGGCCGAGGATGACGGATGGTGAATGTCGCGACCTTTTCCAGCAGTCTTCGCCTTGGAAAATGACCCTTCCGCTCCCTTCCAAATTCGCCCTGCACGTAATTACCCCGTTGACACGAAAAATACGTTGATCTACGAATGAGAACGTTCTCAGAGAACGTTACCAGTGCTCTGAGATCATGGGAGGAAATGCATGCAAGAGCCGGTTTCCGGGCCTGCCGTGCCAGTTGGCACGGGGGAGGTGGCCCTGTCTGTCGAAGCGATCCGCAAGGCTTACGGCGCAACCGTCGCCGTCGAGAATGCGGCGATGACACTGATGGCCGGCGAAGTGCATGCGTTGCTCGGCGAAAACGGCGCCGGCAAGTCCACCCTCGTGAAAATTCTCAGCGGCGTCGTGCGTCCCGATGCCGGCGGCATGGTTCTCAAGGGTCAGGCTTATGCGCCGACATCCATCTCCGCCGCTCGCGCGGAAGGTGTCGCTACCGCTTTCCAGGAACTGAGCCTGCTGCCCAATCTGTCTGTTGCCGAGAACCTGCTTCTGCCCAAGCTGCCGAAGGGCGTTGCGGGCATGACGTCGGCCGCCGGCACCTGGCAGGCCGGCGCCGACATTCTGGCGCGTTACGGCCTCGACCATATCGATCCCGGTGCAACGCTGGAAAGCCTGCCGCTTGCCGACCGCCAGCGCATCGAAATCGTCCGCGCCTTCGTCAATGCCCGCCATGTTCTCGTCCTCGACGAACCGACGGCAGCACTTGCCGATACCAAATGGCTTTTCGACCATGTCCGCGCTGCAACGGCAAAGGGCATGGCCGTTCTCTATATCTCCCACCGGCTGAGCGAGGTTCGGGCATTGTGCAGCCGGGCGACCGTGCTGCGCAACGGCCGCTCCATCGCCACGGTGGAGCTTTCCGCCGCCACTGACGGCGATATTTTCGAGATGATGGTCGGCCGTCGTGGCCATGCGGCCCGCCGGGCGGCGGCGAATACGGCAGCGGCCTTGAACGCCCCAGTCGTCCTGTCCGTTTCCGGCATGGCCGGCGACACGCTGAAGGACGTCTCCTTCGAATTGCGCAAGGGCGAGATCCTTGGCATCGCCGCGCTCGAAGGGCAGGGGCAGCGCGAACTGTTCCGCACGCTGGCAGGCCTGCGCCAGCCGGCCTCGGGCATGATTTCGATCGACGGCGTGGCGCAGGCGTTGCGTGGCCCGAGCCACGCCCTGCGCGTCGGCGGCGGCATTGCCTACCTGCCGGAGGAGCGCAAGACGGAAGGCATCCTCTCCGGACTGTCGGCGGCCAGCAATATCGTGCTGCCGATCCTGCCCACGGTCAGCAAGGCCGGCCTCGTCTCCGGCCGCAACGAACGGGCAGCGAGCGAAGAGCACGCCCAGCGCGTCGAGATGAGCCAGCGGTATCTCTCCTTCCCCATCGGCGACCTGTCGGGCGGCAACCAGCAGAAGGCGCTGCTCGCCCGCGTCATGGCGACCGGCGCCCAGACCTTGCTGCTCTTCGACCCGACCCGCGGCGTCGATGTCGGCACCAAGCAATCGATCTATGCGGCGATCAGCAATTTTGCCGAACAGGGCGGTTCGGTGCTGTTCTATTCCTCCGAACTGCCGGAGATCGTCCAGCTCGCCCATCGCTGCATGGTGCTCTACGGCGGCCGGATTTTCAGCGAATTCACCGGCGAGGACATCGACGAACAGGCGCTGGTCGCCGCGCTGATCGGCCATGGCGGCGCTACCCGCCGGGCAAGCGCAGGAGTGCATTGATGGCCAGTCTCACCCATTCCACACCGCACCGCATGCGGCGCGCCCAGCCGATGAAGCTCCTGACCAGCGGCGCCGGCATCGTCTTCGTGCTCTACGTGCTGCTCTATGCCATCTATGCGATCCTGCAGCCGAGTGCCCTGTCGTCCAGCACCTTCACCAACCTCGTCAACAACTCCGTGCCGCTGGCCATCGCCGCCGCCGGTGAGACGTTGGTGGTGCTGTCGCGCGGTTTCGACCTGTCGGTCGCCGGCGTCATCTCGCTTACCAACGTGCTGATGGCGGTCTATCCGCAGGAAGGCCCTTTTGGCGCGGTGGTTTCACTGGCGATATGCCTCGCGGTCGGCGGCATCGTCGGTGCCGTCAACGGCTGGCTGGTGGCGATCCTGCGCCTGCAGGCGATTGCTGCAACGCTGGCGACGATGATCGTCTGCCAGGGGCTGGCGCTGGTCATCCTCGATGCGCCGGGCGGCATGGTGGCCGACTGGGTGAGCTACGAACTGACCGACCGCCTGTTCGGCGTGCTGCCGATCTCCGGCCTGTTCGTGCTGGCCGTCGTTTTCGCCTGGCTGGTCTTCAAGCGCACCAATCTCGGTCTCGGCCTCTATGCTGTCGGCGCCGATGAGCAGGCAGCCTCGCTTTCGGGCATTTCGGTCATCAAGGTGCGTTTCGCCGCCTTCGTCGGCGCCGGCATGATCTACGGCCTCGCCGGCTTCATGCTCAGCGCCCAGACGGCGACCGGCAATCCGAATTCCGGCACGCCCTTCCTGATGCTGGCCTTTGCGGCTGTGGCACTCGGCGGCACCTCGCTTTCGGGCGGCCGCGGCGGGCTGATCGGCTCGATCCTTGGTGCGGCGACGCTGATGCTTTTGCAGAAGGTGCTGTTTTCCGGCGGCGTCTCCTCTTTCTACACCGGTATTTTCCAGGGCGTCGTCCTGGTGCTCGCCATCGTCTTCGGCAGCGCCTTTGCCCGCCTGACAGGCCGGAGGACGGCCGCATGACTTCGCAGGTAGACGTGATGAGCAAATTCCAAGCAGAGCAGGATACACGCAAGGCACGCCGCATCGACCGGCATACGGTCAGCGCCATCGCGGTCTTCGTCCTGTGCATCGTGCTGATCCTTGCCTCGCGGCTGGTCAGCCCGTCGCTGGGTTCCTGGCAGCAGGTACTGACGGTGCTGACGCTGGCCTCCTTCCTGGTCGTGCTGTCCTTCGGGCAGGGGCTGGTGGTCCTCACCGGCGGCCTCGATCTGTCGCTGCCGGCCGTGATCACCCTCGGCGGCGTGCTCACCACAACCTGGATCGGCAACGGGCCGGGCGCCTGGTACATGCTGCCCTTCGTGCTGGCGATCTGCGGCGGCGTCGGTCTGGCCTCGGCCATCGGCATCGTCTGGCTGAAAGTTCCGCCGTTCATCATGACCATGGCAACCTCGATCATCGTCTCGTCGGCCGCCCTGGGGCTCACCAACGGCACGCCACGCGGCGCTTCGCCGGAGGTCCTGCTGCTTTTGATGAAGGGCTCGTGGCTCGGCATCCCGGCACCGGTCTTTTTCCTGGTGATCTTCGCCGTCGTCGGCTGGGTCGTGCAGAGCCGCACCGTCTTCGGCCGCTACCTCTATGCCCTCGGCACAAACAAGGATGCCGCACGGATCGCCGGCGTACCGATCACGCTGGTCTCGGTGCTGCCCTACGTGATCAGCGCCATCTGCGCCGGCTTCGTCGGCATGATGCTGGTGGGTTATGCCAACGGCGCGACGCTGCGCATGGGCGACAACTACATGCTGCCGTCGATTGCGGCTGTGGTCATCGGCGGCTCTTCGATCCTCGGCGGCAACGGCAACTTCGCCGGCACGGTCGGGGGCGCCATCCTGCTCACCACCGTTGGCACCGTCATTGCCGCCATCGGTCTGGAGCAGGGGCTTCGCACCATCATCGAAGGCGGGATCATTCTGGTCGCTCTCCTCCTGCTGCGCGAGGAACTGTTCGAGCGGCTTCGAGGCCTGTCCGGCAAACCGAAGACGGGTGGGTAAAGCAATTCCGGCAAAGCTGGACAGCGGTTTTGCGTCCGGAATTGCGTGACAAAAAAGGGCAGGGTCGTTCAGCGTTTCATGAGAGCGGAATGCCCTGGGGGAAGCGCAGATATATTTTTTGAGGAATAGTGAGAACGTTCTCACTGTGGGTCCAGAGAGACTTTTGAAGGAGGAGAAACTGATGAAGCGTTCAATGTTGATGCTCGCCACGGCCATGATGGCGGCGACGTTCGGTTCGGGTGTGGTCAGCCAGCCGGCCCACGCCCAGGACGGCAAGAAATTCAAGATCTACCTGAGCCTGAGCTACAGCGGCAATTCCTGGCAGTCGGAAGCCGCCAACATCGTCAAGGCACTGGCGGCAACGCCGCCCTACAACGACATGGTCGAACTCACGGAAGTGATTTCGGGCACCGATCCGCAGGCGCAGATCTCGGCTTACGAAAGCATGATCGAAGCCGGCGCAGACGGCATCGTCAGCTTCCCGATTTCCTCGACGGCGCTGAACCGCACCATCAAGCGCGGTTGCGAAGCCGGCGTGCTGTTCTTCATGTACGACGCAACGGTAACGCAGCCCTGCGCCTACAATGTCAGCTACATCACTTCGGGTTTTGGTGAAAACTCCGCCCAGGCACTGGTCAACGAACTCGGCGGCAAGGGCAAGATCTTCCTGTCGCGTGGCGTTCCCGGCAACTCGGTCGACAAGCGTCACACCGACGGTGCGTTGAGCGTTTTCAAGAAGTATCCGGGCATCGAGATCGCTGCCGAATACTATTCCTTCTGGGACGACCGCACGACGCAGCAGGAAACCGCCAAGGCGCTCGTCGCCCATCCTGATGTCGATGGCATCTGGGCACAGGCTGGCGAATACGGCGCCATCCAGGCGTTGCTCGACAAGGGCGGCAAGCTGGTGCCGATGACCGGCGAAAACTCCAACGGCTTCCGCCTGGCGCTTGCCGATCCGGCAATGCAGGAAAAGGGCCTGCGCGGCGTTTCCGCCGGCTCGCCGCCGGCCCAGTCGGGTTACGCCTTCAAGCTGATGATGGAAATCCTCACCAAGAAGCGTGAACTGGCCGCCACCAACATCGAATATCCGCTGCCGTGGGTTCCGGCCGACAAGGTCAAGATCTGCAAGGGCGAGAAGTTCGAGGACGGCTGCAACGCGTTTGCCGATGGCGTCGTGCCCTCGTCCTTCGTGACGGAAGTGCTCGATCCGGTACTGCTGCCGGAACTGTCCATCCAGTCCGCCCTGAACGGCACGCCGGTCGAAGGCGCGACGATCCAGGCCCTGCCGGCAGAGGTCAAGCTTGCTCCGAACGAGCCGGAAATCAATTGCCAGGGCTGCGAACCGCCGGCCGATCTCTATCACCTGACGAAGATCGAACCGACCGTCCAGCCTTAAGCTGCAAGACATGAAAAATCGGGGCAGCGCGCTGTGCGCTGCTCCTCCCCGAAAGGTCGAAAAGGTACGCAGACATGAGATTTTTGAAGAAGGGTCAGGATGCCGACGCCATTGCCGCCAATGATGCGGCGGTGAAGACGACGGTGGAAGGAATTCTGGCCGATATCGGCACACGCGGCGATGCGGCCGTTCGGGAACTATCGGCCAAATTCGACAAATACACGCCCAAGGCTTTCCGCCTGACGGAAGCCGAGATCGAGGCGGCGATCGCCAAGGTTTCCAAGCGCGATCTCGACGATATCCGTTTTGCCCAGGCCCAGGTCCGCAATTTCGCGGAAAAGCAGCGCGCCTGCATTCTCGACCTCGAGGTCGAAACGCTGCCCGGCGTTTTCCTCGGTCACAAGAACATCCCGGTCAACGCCGTGGGCTGCTATGTGCCCGGCGGCAAATATCCGATGGTCGCCTCGGCGCATATGAGCGTCGTCACCGCCAAGGTCGCCGGCGTCAAGCGGGTGATCGCCTGCGCGCCGCCGTTCCACGGCGAGCCGCATCCGGCCATCGTCGCCGCCATGCATCTCGGTGGCGCCGATGAGATCTACGTGCTGGGCGGCGTCCAGGCAGTGGGCGCCATGGCGCTCGGCACCGAAAGCATCGAAGCCGTCGACATGATCGTCGGTCCCGGCAACGCCTTCGTGGCGGAAGCCAAGCGCCAGCTCTACGGCCGCGTCGGCATCGACCTCTTCGCCGGCCCGACGGAAACGTTGGTCATCGCCGACGAGACGGTGGACGGCGAAATCTGCGCCACCGACCTGCTCGGCCAGGCCGAACACGGGCCGACCAGCCCTGCGGTGCTGCTCACCACCTCGGAAAAGCTTGCCCATGACACGCTGGCGGAGATCGAACGCCAGCTCGGCATCCTCTCCACCGCCGACATCGCCCGCAAGGCGTGGGACGATTACGGCCAGGTGATCGTCTGCGATAGCGACGAGGAAATGCTGGCGGTCGCCAACGATCTTGCTTACGAGCATGTGCAGGTAATGACCGCCGATCCGGACTACTTCCTCGCCAACATGAGCAACTACGGTGCCCTGTTCCTCGGCCCGCGCACCAACGTCGCTTACGGAGACAAGGTGATCGGCACAAATCACACCTTGCCGACAAAGAAGGCGGCCCGCTATACGGGTGGTCTGTGGGTGGGAAAATTCATCAAGACATGCACCTATCAGCGGGTTGTCACTGACGAGGCCAGCGCGCTCGTGGGCGAATATTGCTCACGCCTGTGCCAGCTCGAAGGTTTTGCCGGCCATGCCGAACAGGCGAACATTCGTGTTCGGCGGTACGGCGGCTCCAACTCGGCCTGATCGGTAAACCAGCGAGGAGCGCATGAAGGCCAAGACCCTGAATCGTCAAAGTAAGCCGCGCGTGACCGTCAAGGACCTGGCGCGCGATCTCGGGATGTCGGTTTCCACCGTCTCCCGGGCCTTCTATGCCGATGCCGTCATCGCTCCCGCCACCCGCGAGGCCGTGCTCGCCCGCGCCCAGGAGATCGGCTACAAGCCGAACCCCTTCGCGCAGAGCCTGATCACCAAGAAGACGCAGATCGTCGGCATGGTGGTTTCGGACATCAACAACCCCTTCTACCCGGAGGTGATGACCCGGTTGACGGAGGACCTGCAGGCGATCGGCATGAATGTTATGCTGGTGGCGGCAAGCGACTCCGCCAAGGTGGACGATGCCGTGCGGCTGCTCCTGTCCTACCAGCCGGACCTGGTGATCATCCTGGCAGCCTCGCTGTCGTCGGAAGCGATGCGGGAATGTCGGGCGGCCGGCAGCCCCTGCATCTTCTTCAACCGCCTGTCGCTCGATCCGGAATGTTTCGGCGTCAGCTGCGACAACCGCGAAGGGGGACGCCGGGCCGCCGACTTCCTGATCGACCGCAACCATCGCTCACTCGCCTACGTCTCGGCCTTTCCGGATGCCTCGACCAATGTCGAGCGCAAGCAGGGTTTCGTCGACCGGGCGAAAGAGCGGGGACTGGCGGAACCGGTTGTCATCGAGGCCGGCCGCTTCAGCTACGAGGCCGGCTACGCCGCCGCGGACGCCTTTGCCGGACTGCCCGCACGCCCGGACGGGGTGTTCTGCGCCAACGACATCCTGGCGATCGGCTTCATCGAGGGCGTGCGCGAAAAACTGGGGCTGGATGTGCCAAGACATCTCTCGGTGATCGGCTTCGACGATATTTCCATGGCCCATTGGCCATCGCACAGCCTCACCACCATCCGCCAGCCGGTGGACGAGATGCTGGCGACGACAGTAGAATTTGCCAGGGCGCTGGCTGCCAATCCGGAGGAGAAGCCGGTGGTGCGTCGCATCGTTCCAAGCGGCGTCATCGAACGCAACACCACACGCTGGCGCACGGAGGAGACGGAATGAGCGAGGCCCGAGCCCTTTTCGACCGATTGGTCACCGTGCACCGGCCGGATTGCGAGCTGCTGGCCTCGGCCGGCTCGTTTGCCGCGACACCGGCGATTGACCAGGGCACGCTTGCCCGCGACCTCGCCAGCGATGCCGCCGGATCTTATGCCGTTGCCGCCCGCGTCGTCTTCGAGGACCTGCGGCGTATCGTCGGCCAGCTTGCCGGGTTCCTGATCCTGGCGCGGCTGACCCGCCGCCGCGAACTGCTCGACCTGCCGGAAATGGAAGCGGCACGCCAACGCTGGCAAAAATGCGCCGCAGCACTTTCGGCTCTCAACGCGCCATCGCCGCTTGCCGAACATCGCCGACGGCTGGAGGCGGCGACGGTCTGCTGCGGCGACGTGCTGGCGCATATCGAAAAACTGGGCCGGCCGGACCGCACGGACGAGGCACTCGATCAGGCCGGAGACCGGATCAAGGAGGCCTACCGCGCCCTGCAGACCACGGCGAGCGAGAAAGCGGGGCTTGCCATGGTCGATTTTAGCCATGCCTGCTGCAGCTGCGGGCCGCAGCACTGATTTTTATCCAAGGGAGGAGAAATGAGCGATTATTCGATCTGGGTCTGCGAATACAGTTTCGTGGCCAACTACCACAAGAGCGGCGTACTCTACGGCGCGCATAACCAGGGCTACGTCAAGCTTCCCTATTGCTACGTCGTGATCAAGGGCAAAGACCACATTGCCATGGTCGATGTCGGCTACAACGACAAGGCCTACGGAAAACACCTCGGCGACAAGTTCGGCGTCGAGAACTGGCGCAGCCCCAAGGTCGTGCTCTCCGAAATCGGCGTGGCGCCGGAAGACGTCGATACGGTGTTCATCACCCACGCGCACTTCGACCATTTCGGCAATGTCGAGGATTTCCCGAAGGCGAAATTCTACATCCAGGAGCGCGAAATCGCCAAGTGGGTCTGGGCCATGTCGCTGCCGGATCGCATGCGGTGGATGATGGTCGCCGTCGATCCGGGCGATATCGTCCGCGGTGTCGATCTGGCCCGCGACCGCCGTCTGGTGACGGTGGACGGCTCGCTGACCGACGTTCTGCCCGGCATCGACCTGCATGCCGCTTTCGACAGCCACACCTACGGCTCGATGTGGGTGACGGTGCGCAACGACGGCAAGACGGAATCCGCCGATCCCTGGGTGCTCGCCGGCGACCTCGTCTATGTCTTCGAGAACATCAAGGGGCCGGGCAGCGCCGTCGATCTCGACGATATCTACGTGCCGGTCGGCCTTGCCGTCGGCAGCCAGACCAACCTGGTGCTGGCGACCGAAGAGATGATGAAGCAGGCCGGCCACGATGCCCACCGCGTCATCCCGATCCATGAAGAGCGCCTGCGGGACACCTTCCCGTCGCGCATCACCAAGGAAGGCCTGCGCATCACCGAGATTTGCCTCGCGGACGGCGAACCCTCCAAGGTTTCGGCATGAGCGGGGAGATCCGTAACATTGGCATCGTCGGAGCCGGCCTTGTCGGCTCCGGATGGTCGATCGTTTTCGCCCGCGCCGGCCTTGGCGTGACGATCTTCGATCCGAACGAGGCGATCCGCGCCAAGGTCAAGGGCCACATCGAAACCGGCCTCAAGGACCTGCAGACCGCCGGTCTCGTCGACGATCCCGCCGCCGTACTTGACCGCATCAGCGTCGTGGACAATCTGGCGGCTGCCGTGTCCGAAGCCGACTACGTGCAGGAATCGGTGTTCGAACGTGTCGATGTGAAGACCGAGGTGTCGCTGGCGATCGACAAGGTGATGGGGCCAAAAACCATCGTCGGCAGTTCCAGCTCCGGCATTCCGGCCTCGGCCTTCACCGAACAATGCGCCAACCGCGCACGCTTCATGGTGTCGCATCCCGTCAATCCGCCGCATCTGGTGCCGGTCGTCGAGATCGTGCCGGCGCCCTGGACCGATGCCGGCGCCGTGGGCGCTGTCGATGCGCTGATGACGCAGGTCGGGCAGGTGCCGGTTCTGGTGCGCCGCGAGATCGAGGGTTTCATCCTCAATCGCTTGCAGGGCGCCTTGCTCAACGAGGCGTGGGCCTTGTTCGAGGAGGGTTATGCCAGCGCTGCCGACATCGACAAGACGGTGTCTTATGGGCTTGGCCTGCGCTGGTCGTTCATGGGTCCGTTCGAAACCATCGACCTCAACGCCCCCGGCGGCGTCAAGGATTATGCCGAACGCCTCGGGCCGCTCTACCACGGCATCGCGCAGTCGCGCACCGCGCCGCGCCCATGGTCGCCGGAACTGATCGCGGATGTCACCGCCGAACGGCGCGCAGCATTGCCGGCCGAAGACCTCGCCGGCCGGAGGGATTGGCGGGACGCCTATCTCACCAGGCTTGCGGCCTTCCGCAAGGCACAGGATAAGGACAAATGATGCGGCTGGATGGCAAGACGGCCTTCGTCACCGGCGGTGCCGGCGGCCTCGGCAAGGCGATCTGCATCGCGCTGGCGAAAAGCGGTGCCCGCGTCGCGGTTGGATACAACACGGCGGCCAAGGCAGAGGCACTTGTCGCCGCCCTGCCAGGCGAGGGGCACCTGGCTGTGCATGCGCCGGTGACGGATACGCCGGCACTGGCATCGGCGGCCGAACGCCTGCAGGCGGAGTTCGGCGCGCTCGATATCCTCGTCAACTGCGCCGGCATCACCCGTTTCGTGGCGCACGGCGATCTCGATGCGCTGGATGACGCGTTGATCGACGACATCCTGTCCGTCAATGTCCGAGGCGTCATCGCCGTGACGCGGGCAATGTTGCCGCTTCTGCGTGAAGGCGGTGAGGGGCTTGTCGTCAACATCTCCTCGATTGCCGCAAACACGGCCATGGGCAGCAACATCGCCTATTGCGCCTCGAAAGCCGCCGTCGACAACCTGACGAAATCGCTCGGCCGGGCGCTGGCACCGCAGGTGCGCGTCGTCTCGGTGGCGCCGGGCCTGGTCGATACGGAATTCGTGCAGTCCCTCGACGTCTCCTGGCGCAACCAGCAGGCCGAGCGCACGCCGCTAAAGCGGCTGGCCGATCCCGACGAGGTGGCGCAGGCCGTTATCGCCGCCGCAACGACACTGACCTTCATGACCGGCGCCGTCATCCCCGTCGATGGCGGGCGGCCGCTCGGGTGATGCCGCGGCAGGTTCGACCAGCATAGTGGGAACAAGATCTGCCCGGACGCGGTTCAAGCCGGGCGGATCACCCTTCAGCTTCGGTCAATAGATGCGTCAACAGGCTCTCCCGGCCGAAACCACCAGACTTGGTGACCAGCGTCACGCCATCCCAACTGCCGCCAACGACGCGGCAGATCGGCACGCCTGTCGAAACCTCGCCAAAACATTCCAGGAATTTTGCGCCGACCGATTGCAGCACCTTCGAAAGCGTGTCGCCACCGACGACAATGAAGGCCGTATCCGCCGGATTGCCGATCCTGATCTCCGGCACCAGATCGCGTAGGCGTGCCGATGTCTCTGAGGCATCGGCGCTCGAAAGCGATGGCGCAATCAGGACCGGCCTTTGAGCGTTTCTATGCAATTCCGGACGCAAAACCGCGACGCACTTTTGCTGGAGTTGCTCCAGATCCTCACCCGGCCCGTCCCTTTCCGGCGCTGTCCGCCCGGATGTCACCGCATGGTCGATCTGCCCCAGGGTCACCGGATGGGTGGTACCGACGATCACCGCCCGGACCGGCGGCGTGGCCTGCAGCGACCGCCCGCCCGAAAGTGCCGCAGCCAGCCCGCCGGTGCCGACCCACAAGGTCCGATCCGGTGCCCCATGCTGTAGGGAAGCAATACGTTTCACCAGCGTCTCCTGCGTCTCCGCATCGACGACCGCGACCTGTTGATCGCCGGACGCCGCCATGACGCGCCCGTCCCCGTTGAAAGCCGGCACTGCCGCCGTCATTCCCCAAGCCGCAAAAGCGGCGCGAAAATCCGGCCCGACCTGCCGCCGCTCCGACCCGAGCAGATATTGCCTGCCCTCCACCGTCACGCGCCCCATATCCGGGAAGGCAGGAGCGAAAACGCAATGTTGGAAGCTGCCGGCACGAACGGCCGCGACCGTCTCGGCCACCGGATGGCCGCGCATGACGCTGTCGATCTTCTTGAACCACAACGTTTGGCTATCCCCTTCGAGCGCCAACCGCTGCAGCATCTCGGTCACGGCGCTCATCGCCCCGGCCTCATCGAGATCGCGGCTCTCCGTGCTGACCGCAATGCGCGGCCCCTCCGGCAACGGCTGCCATGGCAGGCCGATCAGCACCGGCTCCGCCTGCGTGGCAAAAGCGCAGCCGCTGTCCAGCGCGCCGGTCAGATCGTCGGCGATGAGGCGAAGGTTCGGCATGCGTGATCGGTCCTGACTACGAAGAAACGGCGACGAGTTCGACCGGTATCCCCAATGCGCGGATCACGGCCGCATGATCGGGATCGAGCCGGTCGTCGGTGATGATGAGATGCACGTCCTTCAGCGACCCGAAGCTGCAGAAAGCCCGGCTGAAGAACTTGCTGCTGTCGGCGAGAAGCACGACAAGGTCGGCACTCCGCAAAATGGTCTGCTTGATGTCGGCCAGTTCCGTCGAGGTGTCGGAGAGCAAATCCGCGGTCACCGCATGGGTGCCGATAAAGGCGATGTCGGCATGCAGACGCTCCAGCGTGCGCATGGCCGCAACGCCGAGCAGCGTTGTAGAGCCCGGACGCACGGTGCCGCCGGTCACCGTCGTCTGGATCGCGGCATTGTCGGAGAACAGGGTGCCGATATGCAGATCGTTGGTCATCGCCGTGAACGGAATGTTGCGCTCCCGCGCCGAACGCGCCGCTGCCGCCGTCGTCGTGCCGCTGTCGAAAATCACCGTTTGCCCCGGCTGGATCAGTGCCGCGGCGCGCTCTCCGATCGCCTTCTTCTCCGCACCGGCGATGGCGCGGGCGATATCCTTTTCCGGCTCGAAACCGCGCATCGCCGTCGCCTCGATCATGGCGCCGCCATGGGTGCGCTGCAGATGGCCGGTGTCGCAGAGATAATCGACATCGCGGCGAACGGTGGATAGCGATATGCCGATTTTCTCCGCCATGTCGCGCAGCGATGCCGATTGCTCGGCGCGGAGAAGCTCGATGATGCGCGCGCGACGCTGTGCCGGAAACAAGTTTCACCTCGAAATCGATTTTTACGAACGTTAGGCCAAATCGATTTACGTCACAAGACGCGTCATAAAATTCCACATAATTTCACATTATGCAGATTTCCTCTTTCAGATCGTGGCAAAATCGTTAGAAATCGACCCATGCAATCAGCGGATTGGAACGATCTGACATGAGAACGATAGCAATTACCCTTGGCGATCCCGCCGGCATCGGTCCGGAAATTGCACTGAAGGCCATTCAAGCCGTTACCGCACGCCCGGGTGCTTCCGAGACCCGCCTGCTGCTGATCGGCGATGCCGGAACCTTGGCCGCGACGGGCAGCAAGCTCGGCCTCGCCATGCCGCCCGTCATCGGCCCGGACGATCTCGAAGAAGCCCCGGCGGCGGCGATCCTGCCGACGCCTGCACCCGCCGGACCGATCGAGACCGGCCGCGTTTCCGCCGAAGGCGGCCGCCAGGCTTTCGAAGCCGTGCGCATGGCGGTGGAGCTTGCCCTGGCCGGCCGGATCGGCGCCATGGTGACGGCGCCGCTCAACAAGGAGGCCCTGCATCTCGGCGGCCATCACTACCCCGGCCACACCGAAATGCTGGCCGATCTCACCGGTGTCCGCGACAGCGTCATGATGCTGGCGCACCAGAATTTTCGCGTCAGCCACGTCACGACGCACTGCGCCCTTGAAGACGTGCCGAAGAAGGCGACGGCTACCCGCATCCGCCGTGTCGTCGATCTCACCCATGCCGCGCTCGTGGCTCTCGGCATCACCGATCCGCGCATCGCGATTGCGGCGCTGAATCCGCATGCGGGCGAAGGCGGCATCTTCGGCCGCCACGATATCGACATCACCGGCCCCGTTGTCGCAGACTATCAGGCGAGGGGATGGCGGATCCTCGGCCCGGTGCCGGGCGACACCGTTTTCGTCAAGCTGCGGGCCGGCCAATACGACGCTGTGATCGCCATGTATCACGATCAGGGGCACATTCCGGTGAAGCTGCTCGGCTTCGTCATCGACCCTGAGACCGGGACGTGGACCGAACTCAGCGGCGTCAACGTCACCCTCGGCCTGCCGATCATCCGCACCTCGGTCGATCACGGCACCGCCTTCGACATTGCCGGCAAGGGCGTGGCGCAACCGAGCAGCCTGATCGAGGCCATTGCTTATGCGCAATATGCGCTGACCCGGCCGGTATAACTGGCATTCGTCAGGAACTGGCGTTTTTGCCGTTGACCTTCCCGTTGCTGGAAGCTTTAGACCCGTCTCCAACTGAAATTGGAACGAGGAAAAAATCATGGCGACAGAGCTTCGTCAGAGCTTCCCGGTTGAAGGCATGACCTGCGCCTCCTGCGTCCGGCGGGTCGAAACGGCGATCCGCAAGGTGCCGGGCGTCAGCGCGGCCAACGTCAATCTCGCCAGCGAAACCGCCGAGGTCACCTTCGAAAAAACCGTCGATCCCGCGCCGGTCATCGAAGCGATCCACAAGGCCGGCTATGAGGTGCAGACGACCCTGCGCGAATTCGACATCGAGGGCATGACCTGCGCCTCCTGCGTCCAGCGCGTCGAAAAGGCGATCGCCGCTGTACCCGGCGTCATCGAGGCGAATGTCAACCTGGCGACCGAACGGGCGAGCGTGCGCGCCGTTGCCGGCGTGCCGAACAGCGCGATCGCATCGGCCGTACATACGGCCGGTTACGAGGCCCGGTCACCGCAGCTTTCCATCACCAAGGATGAACGCGCCGAGGCCCGCGAACACGAGTTGCGGCGGCTGAAGCGCGACCTGATCATTGCCGCCACGCTGACCCTGCCGGTCTTCGTGCTGGAGATGGGTGCGCATCTTTTCCCGGCCTTCCATCACTGGCTGGCGATGACAGTCGGGCAGCAGGCGGTGTTCGTCATCTGCTTCGTGCTGGCGACGATCGTGCAATTCGGCCCCGGCCTGCGGTTTTACGCCAAGGGCATTCCGGCACTCTTCCGGCTGGCGCCGGACATGAACTCCCTCGTCGTGCTCGGCACCGCTGCCGCCTGGGGATACTCCACCGTCGCGACCTTCCTGCCATCGCTGCTGCCGGCCGGCACCCAAAACGTCTATTTCGAATCCGCGGCGGTCATCGTGACGCTGATCCTCTTCGGCCGTTATCTCGAAGCCCGCGCCAAGGGCAGGACGAGCGAGGCGATCAAGCGGCTGATGGGCCTGCAGGCAAAATCCGCCCGCGTCGAGCGCGGCGGACAATTCGTCGACGTGCCGATGGACGCGGTGCATGAAGGCGATATCGTGCAGGTGCGGCCGGGCGAACGCATCCCCGTCGATGGCCTGGTGACAGAAGGCCAGTCCTTCGTCGACGAGTCGATGATATCCGGAGAGCCGGTGCCGGTCGCCAAGGCGGCCGGCAGCGAACTGGTCGGCGGCACCGTCAACAAGGCCGGCAGCCTGACCTACCGCGCCACCAAGGTGGGTGCCGACACCGTGCTCTCGCAGATCATCCGCATGGTGGAGATGGCGCAGGGCTCGAAACTGCCGATCCAGGCGCTGGTCGACCGGGTGACGGCGTGGTTCGTGCCGGCGGTGATGATAGCCGCCGTGCTTACCTTTCTGGTCTGGCTGGTCTTTGGTCCGGAGCCGGCGCTGAGCTTCGCGCTGGTCAACGCAGTCGCCGTCCTGATCATCGCCTGCCCTTGCGCCATGGGGCTTGCCACGCCGACCTCGATCATGGTCGGCACCGGCCGCGCTGCCGAACTGGGCATCCTGTTCCGCAACGGCGACGGCCTGCAGACCCTGCGCGACACGCAGGTGGTCGCCGTCGACAAGACCGGCACGCTGACTGCCGGACGGCCGGAACTGACGGATTTCGAGGTGACGGAGGGGTTCGAAAGGGCTGACGTGCTGGCGCTGGTCGCCGCCGTCGAGGCGCGGTCGGAGCATCCGGTCGCGGAAGCCATCGTTGCGGCTGCCCGTGAGGAAGGCATCTCGCCCACCGCGGCCAGCGATTTTGCCGCAGAAGCCGGCTATGGGGTTTCGGCCAAGGTGGACGGCAGGACGGTTGCCATCGGTGCCGACCGCTACATGGCAAAACTCGGTCTCGACGTTACCCCCTTCGCGGAAAAGGTCCGCGCCATGGGCGAGAAGGCACGCACGCCGCTGTACGCCGCGGTGGAGGGCAGACTTGCCGCCGTCATCGCCGTTGCCGACCCGATCAAGCCGACGACGCCCGAAGCGATCCGGGCGCTGCACGCCATGGGGCTGAAAGTGGCAATGATCACCGGCGACAACCGCCGCACCGCCGAAGCCATCGCCCGCGAACTGGGCATCGACGAGGTCGTGGCCGAGGTTTTGCCCGGCGGCAAGGTGGATGTGGTCAAGCGGCTCGGCGAGGGCGGGCGGACCGTCACCTTCGTCGGCGACGGCATCAACGATGCTCCGGCACTGGCCGAGGCCGCCGTCGGCATCGCCATCGGCACGGGCACCGACATCGCCATCGAAAGCGCCGACGTGGTGTTGATGTCGGGCGATCTCCTCGGCGTGTCGCGAGCCATCGCGCTGTCGAAGGCGACGATCCGTAACATTTCCGAAAACCTGTTCTGGGCCTTCGCCTACAATGTCATCCTGATCCCGGTGGCTGCCGGCGTGCTCTATCCGCTGACCGGCACGACGCTGTCGCCGATGCTGGCCGCCGGCGCCATGGCGCTGTCGAGCATCTTTGTGCTCGGCAATGCCATGCGGCTGAAGCGGTTCAGGGGGTGAAAGAGAAGGAAGATGCCGCCTGCGCCTCTTTCCCCTTCTCCCCCGCGGGGAGAAGGGGGCCCGAAGGGTCGGATGAGGGGGCCAAGTGGACAGGGTGTGCCGTGTGGCGCCCCCTCATCCCGCTGCCGCGACCTTCTCCCCGGTGGGGAGAAGGGAATATGTCGCAATGTTTCCGCACACTGAACGCCGCGTATGGCAAGTCCCCTCTCCCCGCCTGCGGGGAGAGGGTTAGGGTGAGGGGCAAAGCCACAAAAGCCGAGCCCCCAAAACCCTCACTCCACGTCGAACTTGACGCCCTGCGCCAGCGGCAGCGTCTTGCCGTAGTTGACGGTGTTGGTCGAGCGGCGCATGTAGCCCTTCCAGGCATCAGAACCGGATTCACGGCCGCCGCCGGTTTCCTTTTCACCACCGAAGGCGCCGCCGATTTCAGCACCGGAGGGACCGATGTTGACGTTGGCGATGCCGCAATCGGAGCCTCGGGCGGAAACGAAGGTTTCGGCTTCCTGCATGTTGTTGGTGAAGATCGACGACGACAGGCCCTGCGGCACGGCGTTGTTCAGTGCCAGGGCCTCGTTGAAATCGCTGTACTTGATGACATAGAGGATCGGCGCGAAGGTTTCGTGCTCGACCGGACCGGTCTGCGACGGCATTTCCACCAGTGCCGGACGCACGTAGAAGGCGTTTTCCGAACCGTTGTCGACGCGGTCGCCGCCGGTGATCGAACCCCCTGCAGCCTTGGCGCCATCAAGCGCCTTCTGCATGCCGGCGAAAGCGGCCTTGTCGATCAGCGGGCCGACGAGCGTGCCTGTTTCCAGCGGGTTGCCGACGGTCACGGAACCGTAAGCCTTCTGCAGGCGCGGCACCAGCTGGTCGTAGACGCTGTCATGCACGAAGAGGCGGCGCAGCGTCGTGCAGCGCTGGCCGGCCGTGCCCATGGCAGCGAAGGCGACGCCGCGCAGCGTCAGGTCGAGGTCCGCCGAAGGGCAGACGATGGCGGCATTGTTGCCGCCGAGTTCGAGGATCGAGCGGGCGAAACGCTGCGCCAGGCGCGGACCGACGGCACGGCCCATGGCGGTGGAGCCGGTGGCCGAAACCAGCGGCACCTTCGGGTGATCGACCAGCACTTCGCCGATGGCGCGGCCACCGATCAGCAGCGTCGAGAGGTTGTCCGGCGCCGTGCCCCCTTCGGCGACGAAACGCTTGACGGCGCGTTCGAACAGCGCCTGGGTGGCGAGCGCCGTCAGCGGCGTCTTTTCGGACGGCTTCCAGATGGTCGAGTTGCCGCAGACCAGCGCCAGCGCCGCGTTCCACGACCAGACGGCGACCGGGAAGTTGAAGGCGGAAATGATGCCGACGACGCCGAGCGGATGCCAGGTTTCCATCATGCGGTGCTCGGAACGCTCGGTGGCGATCGTCAGGCCGTAGAGCTGGCGCGACAGGCCGACGGCGAAATCGCAGATGTCGATCATTTCCTGCACTTCGCCGAGGCCTTCGGAGGTGATCTTGCCGACTTCGATGGAAACGAGGCGGCCGAGCGCGGCCTTGCCGGCGCGCAGTTCCTCGCCGAGCAGGCGGATCAGTTCGCCGCGCTTCGGCGCCGGCACCTGGCGCCATTCGAGGAAGGCCTTGTGGGCGGCTTCGATCTTTTCGGCGGTCGCCGCGGCGCTGTCTTCCGGCAGGCGGCCGATTTCGGCGCCAGAAATCGGCGAGGAGACCGGCAGCGTGCCGCCGGTGAAGCGCGCTTCGGAAACGCCGAGGTCGGTGAGGATCTTTTTGACGTCTGCGGCGAGATCAAGCTGTGCGAGGGTCATATTTGTCTTTCCAATAGTTCTTGTGGTCGTCACGACGCTGGTTGGAATGGCAGCTGGAACATCCGCTTTTCTCCTGGAAGCGAAAAGGCTCCAACCTTGTTTTTCGGAGTGCCAGCAAAGCCTTCGGCCTATGCTGGGCTTGCTTTAAAAACGTTCGCCGGCGAAATGCGCCACCTGCGCGCCGGCCTCATACCATGCTTCCTTGACGGTGCGGAAGCTCTGGTCTTTCGGATCGGTGACCGGCAACGGCAGGTCGGCCTCGGCGATGTCGCCGAGAATGTGGCGGGCGAGCGTCTGGCCGAAAACGGTGCCGGGCGCAATGCCCCGGCCGTTATAACCGGAAAAGCCGACGACGCGTTCGGCAAAACGATGGAACCGCGGCACGGCATCGACGGTCATGCCGATCTTGCCATACCATTCGGCCTCGAACTCGACATCGCCGAGCTGCGGAAAGAGGCGTTTCATCGCACGTTTCGCCCAGGCCTTGTGAACCGAAGCACCGGTGTTGCGCAAGGCGCCGACGCTGCCGAACACCAGGCGTCCGGCCTGGTCCATGCGGAACGAGGACAGGATTTCCTTGGTATCCCAGCAGCCTTCGCGGCCCGGCAGCACCGAACGCGACAGGTTGTCGCCGAGCGGCCTTGTGGCAAAGTTGAAATAGGGAAGGTGGATCTGTTCCGTGCGGACAGCCGAAAACGGGCCGGTCGAATAGGCGTCGGTGGCAACGATGATCCATTGCGCCGTCACCGATCCCTTGGCGGTTTTGACACGCCAGCCGTTACCGGTCTTTTCGTATCCTTCGACCGGGTTGCCGGTGTGGATACTTGCACCGGCGGCAAGGGCGGCATGGGCGAGGCCGCGCACATAGGCGAGCGGCTGCAGCGTTCCGGCACGGCGATCGAACAGGGCGCCGGAATAAGCGGTGGAGCCTATCCGCGCCGCGGTTTCTTCCGCCGAAAGCAGCTCGACGGGTGCACCGCGCGCCTTCCACTGGCGCTGCCGCTCTTCCAGTTCCTTCAATCCATCGGCGCCGACGGCGCAATGCAGGGTGCCGTTCGTTTCCAGCTCGCAGGCGATGGCATGTTTCTCGATCAGCTGGCGCACGACCAGCGGCGCGCCGCCCAGAAGCTCCAGGACCCGCTCGCCATAGGTGGGGCCGAGCACGCCCGGCAGGTCGTCAGGCATCACCCACATGCCGCCGTTGATCAATCCGACATTGCGACCCGCACCGCCGAAACCGACCTCCGTCGCCTCCAGCACCACCGCCTTGCGACCGGCCTCCGCCAGATGCAGCGCCGCCGAAAGCCCGGTAAAACCGCCACCGACGATGGCGACATCGGCCGTCACATCTCCGACAAGCGGCGACGTAACCGGGGCCGGCGGTGCGGTTCTTTCCCAGAGGCCGTGGGAGCGGGGGTCGTTCAGCATCGTTGTCTTCCCTGTCGCCAGATCGTCTGCGGATCTGCCCGAATGTACCTGATATGGCAGCCGAAATCTGCGATTGTCCGTCTTTACAGCCACGGCATGATGATGAATATCGACTTATTATCAAGAGTTCATTCTGAATGGGAATGACCTATGCTGCCGGCCCGCCGTTTCCTGCCCTCCCTCTCGCTGCTTGCGGCCTTCGAAGCCGCCGCCCGCACCGGCAGCGTCACCATCGCCGCCCGCGAACTGGACCTCACCCAAAGCGCGGTCAGCCGGCAGATCAAGGCGCTGGAAAAGCAGCTGGGCGTCGCCCTTTTCGTGCGCGAACGCCAGACCATCCGGCTGACACTGGCCGGCGACGCCTATGCGCGAGAAATCCGCGAGGCGTTGCGGCGCATTTCCAGCGCCTCGCTGAACCTGCGCGCCAACCCGGACGGCGGCGCCCTGACGCTAGCAATCCTGCCGACCTTTGGAACCCGTTGGCTGGCGCCGCGCCTCGGGCGGTTTCTGGAGGCCAATCCGGGCACGACGGTCAATCTCGTCACCCGGCTTTCGCCCTTCGATTTCCGTCTGGATTCGATCGACGCGGCCATTCATTTCGGCCATCCGCACTGGCCGGGCGCTGAGCTTGCCTTCCTGATGTCGGAGCGTGTCGTGCCGGCCTGCAGCCCGGCCTTTCGCGCCCGTCACCGGCTGGAACAGCCATCGGATTTTCTCTCCGTGCCGCTGCTGCACCTGACCAGCCGGCCGGATGCCTGGGAACGCTGGTTGATCGACCATGCGGTGCCGGAGCCGAGCGTCCACGGCATGCTGTTCGACCAGTTCGCCACTGCGGCGCAGGCGGCGGCCGCCGGTCTCGGGGTGGCGCTTTTGCCGAGCTTCCTGATCGAGGGAGAGCTGCGGCGCGGCGAACTGGTGGCAGCCGGCGCCGACATGCAGAGTGCCGGTGGCTATTATCTCGCCTGTCCCGCCGAACGGCTGACCTATCCGCCGCTCGCCGCCTTCCGGGAATGGATTCTTCGCGAGGCTGCGGCGACATAAGCGTGCTTGCATGCAGGGACTGCTTTCGCCCATATTGTTTTCGCCCGCTTGCATCTTTAAGACGGGCGGCATCGCCATTTTGCAGGAAACCAGCATGAAACCGATCTTCGTCCAGCTTCAATGCGCCCCCGGCAAGACCTATCAGGTGGCCGATGCGATCTACAAGACCGAACTGGTCTCGGAGCTTTATTCCACCAGCGGCGAATACGACCTGCTGATGAAGGTCTATGTCAACGAAGACAAGGACATCGGCAAGTTCATCAACGAACACATCGCCAATATTCCGGGCATCATGCGATCCTTGACGACGCTGACCTTCACGGCGTTCTGATCACGCGGCTTTTGCCGCGGCAAGCGCCACGACGAAGACCAGATGCGTCGCATGATGCAGCGTCTGGTCGGCCCCCATCAGCCACCAGAAGCCGGAAGAGGACGGAGCAAGCTGCAGCTTGCGCCCCAAAATACCTTTTGTCCGGTCGATGGTGAAATGCACGACAAAATCGACGGCGGCAAGCCAGACAAGCGCCGGTGCGACCACAGCGAAGATCAGAACGGTGATGGCGGCATGCACTGCGACATGCGCCGCCAAAGGCGCCAGCCAACCGCGTTCCGCTTCTTTGCCGCGCGCCATCCAGTCCGTCTGCAGCAGGAAATCCGCGGCAAGATGCTTGAGCAGGAAAGCGATCGCTGCCGCGAGCAGCCAGAACGTCGGAACGGTGTCTGGCATCGCGGTCATAGTTCAGCGCGCTCCCCTGAGCCGACGACAAGGCGGAGGCCCGCCAACCTCCGCCAGCGCCCTTCTCGATACCGCCTCCGACCGCAAATGGCTCATCTCGCCCCGCCCGCGCCGATGAAGCCGCCGAGGAAGGATGTCAGGTTGTCGCCGAGCGCATCGCAGAGATAACCGCCCTCCTGGACGATGACGGTCGGCAGGCCCATTTCGGCAATCGCTTCGCCGATGCGGGCAAAACCCGGCGTCGTCACCGAAAGCCCGCCGAAAGGATCGCCTTCGAAGGCATCCAGCCCGAGCGCCACCACCAGCGCATCCGGCGCAAAGGCTTCGATGCGCTCGGCAGCAGCCGAGAGGGCTTCCAGGAATTCCGCGTCGCCGGATTTGCGCACCAGCGGCAGGTTGAAATTATAGCCGAGACCCAGGCCTTCGCCGCGCTCGTCCGCATGTCCCCAGAAGAACGGGTAGAAGCGGATCGGGTCGGCATGAATGGAAACCGTCAGGACGTCCGCGCGGCCGTAAAAGATGCCTTGCGTGCCGTTGCCGTGATGCAGGTCGACATCGAGGATGACGACACGTTTCGCCTGGCTGCGCAGGTGCTGGGCGGCGATGGCGGAGTTATTAAGGAAGCAGAAGCCGCCGGCAACATCGGCGAAAGCGTGATGGCCCGGCGGGCGGCAGAGCGCATAAGAGGCGCGGGCGCCGGAGAGGACCGTTTCTGCCGCCTCCACCGCGCTCCAGGCGCTCCAGCAGGCGCTCAGCCAGGTATCGGCGGAAATCGGGCAGGCGGTATCGGCCATGTGGTAACCGGCCTGGCCGACCGCGGACGCCGGATAGCTTCCTGTTCGCGCCAGAGGATGGATATTGGGGATCACCTCTTCCGAGGCGCCCTCGATGCGCTGCCAGCGTTCGAAGATGGTCCGCAGGAAAGCGATATATTCCGGGCTGTGAATGGCGGCGATGGGCTTCAGGCCGTGGTCGCGGGGGCGCTCGATGGTGGAGCCGGCCGCCTTGGCGCCGGCCAGCAGGCGGTTGGTGCGCTCCGGCTTTTCCGGATTGGGCTTCTGCGCCCCGCTGGACAGGAACATCCGGGGGTCGTGGATCGCCTGCTCTTCGGCAAAAAAGGTCTTCATTTCGCTTCCGTATCCTGTCGTCTGTCAGACGCCGCTTTCACCGAGGCCGGCCAGGGCTTCGAAGGCGTCACCATAAATAGCATGAATATGTTCTTCCGGCTGATGTTGCAGGCCGATGCGTTCGTAAAAACGCTGGGCGGTGAGATTGCCCGCGTCGACCGAGAGCCGAAGGTAGACGCCGCCCTTTTCGCGGACATGGCGTGCCGTCTGCCGCAACAGCGCCTCGGCGACACCATTGCCGCGAAACGCCTTGTCGACCACCAGATCCTGAATGTAGGCCCCCGGCTTGCCGCGCCAGGTGGAAAAACTCGCAAAATACAGACAGAGCCCGGCAAAAACGCCGTCGATTTCGGCAATCAGCACCTCGAAGGCCGGCGAGGCGCCAAACCCGTGACGGCGAAAATCCTCCGCCGTGGCGCTGATCTTGTGCGGCGTGCCGAGATGATCGCCGATCATGCGGATGCCGGCGAGAATGGTGTCGGCGTCGGAGGCCGTCGCCTTGCGGATCACGAGGTCGCTGCGGTTCGTCGTTTCCATCAGAACGCCACCCGGTCGCCGCCCTTGAGCGCCAGCATGGCTCGCGCTTCCTCGGGCGTGGCGACCTCCAGCGAGAGATTTTCGAGGATGGTGCGGATGCGCGCCACCTGCTGCGCGTTCGATGTCGCCAGTTCGCCGCGGCCGATATAGAGGCTGTCTTCCAGCCCGACGCGGACATTGCCGCCCAACGTCGCCCCCATGGTGATCAGCGGCATCTGGGCACGGCCTGCGGCCAGCACCGAGAAACGGTAGTCGTCGCCGAACAGCTTGTCGGCGATGCGTTTCATATGCGCGAGGTTTTCCGGATCGGCGCCGATGCCGCCAAGGATGCCGAGCACGAACTGGATGAACAGCGGCCCCTTGACCAGCCCGCGGTCGTAAAAATGTTTTAGCGAATAGAGATGGCCGACATCGTAGCATTCGAACTCGAAACGCGTGCCGCAGCCCTCGCCGAGCCGTTTGAGGATATCCTCGATATCGGCGAATGTGTTCTTGAAGATGCCGCCGCGCGTCGCTTCCAGCAGCCGCGGCTCCCAGTCATGTTTCCATTCCATGCTCGGCTTTGCCAGACCGAAGATGCCGAAATTCATAGAGCCCATGTTGAGCGAGCACATTTCCGGTTCGGCCCTCAGCGCCGCCGCCAGCCGCTCGTCCAGCGTCATCAGCGAGCTGCCACCGGTGGAGATGTTGATCACCGCATCCGTCGCCTGCTTGATGACCGGCAGGAACTGCAGGAAGACGGCGGGATCGGCTGAAGGCCTCCCGTCGGACGGATCGCGGGCGTGCAGGTGCAGGATCGAGGCGCCGGCCTCCGCCGCGCCGATCGCCTGCTTGGCAATCTCGGCTGGCGTCACCGGCAGATGCGGGCTCATCGACGGCGTGTGCACCGAGCCGGTGACCGCGCAGGTGATAATGACCTTGTTCCTCGACATGCCTGCCACTCTTCTCTCCTCCACGGAATCTCCTCCACTACACTAGTCAAAGAATGCGAAGAAACGCCATAGGGCGATCATAGCCATCACAATCATTCGCAGCGGCCATTTTGTTTTGTCGCAGCCAGCGGGTTGCTATTGACGAAGCTTCTGTCTTGGGATCAATTAAGTTGTCAGACATCTTACAGAAACGGGAACAACGTCTGACCCGCGACGAAGGAGGATTTCGTGAAGAAACTATTCGCATATCTGGCGGTCGGCGCCGCACTGGCTTTTGCCTCCACCGCCCAGGCCGGTGAAACGCTGGACCGCGTCATGGGCAAGAAGGCGATGGTCGTCGCCACCAACAGCGGCTGGCCGCCCCAGAGCTTTCTCGACGACAACAACGAGATGGTCGGCTTCGACATCGACGTCGCCCGCGAGATCGGCAAGCGCCTCGGCGTCGAGGTGAGCTTCGAGACCCCGGACTGGCAGACGCTGACCGGCGGCCGCTGGCAGGGCCGCTATGATCTCGGCGTCGGTTCGGTAACACCGACCAAGGCACGCGCCCAGGTCATCGATTTCGTCGGCATCTATTATTACAGCCCCTATGTCTACGTCGTCCACAAGGACAGCGAAGCCAAATCCGTCACCGATCTCAACGGCAAGGTAATCGGCGTCGAAACGGCGACGACATCGGAAGATTTCATCAATCGCAAGCTTGAAATCGACGCGCCGGGCCTGCCGCCGATCGAATACAAGCTGGAACCGGGCGAAGTCCGCACCTTTGCCGATTCGATGCTGCCCTTCGACGACCTGCGCCTCGGTGCCGGCGTGCGCCTCGATGCGGTGATCGCGCCGGAGCAGACGGCACTCAATGCCATCAAGAACGGCTACCCGCTGAAGGTGATCGAAGGCGAATACGCCTTCCGCGAACCGCTCGTCGTCATCGCCGAGAAGGTCGATCCGGAGTGGACCGCCAAGGTGGGCGGCATCATCCAGGAGATGAAGAAGGACGGCACGCTCGCGACGCTGACCACCAAGTGGTACGGCAAGGATTATAGCGCCGACTGATCCCTGGTCCCGATGCGGGCGGCGCTTGCCGCCCGTTTCCACATCTGCGTTGCAAGAGCCTGCCATGTCCTATCCCGATACCTATTACAAACGCACGCTCAGCGAAGAGAAGGCCAGACCTATCCTTGCTGAAACCATCGAATGCGATGCCGTCATCGTCGGTGGCGGCCTTGCTGGTCTGACAACTGCGCTGCAGTTGGCGCGTGGCGGCCGGTCCGTCACCGTGCTGGAGGCGGAAAGCGTCGGCTTCGGCGCCTCCGGCCGCAACGGCGGCTTCGTCAGCCCGGGTTACGCCACCGGTGGCGAAGAAATCGCCCGGCATGTCGGCGAGGCGGCGGCCAAGGACCTGCATTGCCTGTCGATGGAGGGCGCGGATTTCGTCCGCGATACGATCCGCGACCTGTCGATCACCGGCGCCAAGCCGCAGGCGGGTATCCTTGGCGTGCTGCGCTACGACGGCGGCGACAGCCTCAAGTCTTATGCCGACGATGTCGCCCGCAGCTATGGCTACGAACTGGAATTTTACGAGCGCGACCGGGTGCGTGCCGTGCTGAAATCCCAGCGCTATTATCAGGGCCTGCGCAATCCCAACGCCTTCCACATGCATCCGCTGAATTACCTGCGGGCGCTCGCGGCGGAAATCGAGCGGCTGGGCGGACGCATCTACGAGCAATCCGCGGCGGAAAGCACCGATTTCTCCGGACCGGAGAAGATCGTGCGGACCGCCAGGGGCACGGTGCGCGCCCGCGACGTCGTCTTCACCACCGGCGGATACACCGGCGGGCTGGTCGGCAAGCTCAACCGTGCCTTCCTGCCGATCGCCACCTATGTGATGGTCAGCGAGGAGGCGCCGGATCTCATCCGCCAGGCGATCGCCACCACCGACGCCATCGGCGACGACCGCCGCGCCGGCGATTATTACCGCGTCGTCGACGACGGCCGGCGGTTGCTCTGGGGCGGCCGGATCACCACGCGCGCCGCTTCCGCCGAGGCGCTGGCAAAAGAATTGCGCCATGAAATGGTCGGCACCTATCCGCAACTGAAGGGGCTGAAGACCGAACTCGCCTGGTCGGGCCTGATGTCGTATGCCCGCCACCTGATGCCACAGATCGGCCGGATGCAGCCGGGCGTCTGGTATTGCACTGCCTTCGGCGGCCACGGGCTGAACACCACCGCCATCGGCGGCAAGGTGATCGCCGAGGGCATTCTCGGCGCCAGCGAGCGCTACAAACTGTTCGAACCCTTTGGCCTCGTCTGGGCCGGCGGCATCGCCGGGCTGGCCGTGGCACAGCTGACCTATTGGAAACTGCAGGCCCAGGACTGGTGGCGGGAACGCGCCGCCTAGAGCACTTCCGGCAAAATGCTGAGCGGTTTTGCGTCTAAAACTACATAAAAACAAAAGGATAGAGCATTTCGCTTTTTGCAGAAAGGTGACAATGCTCTGACGGGGAGGGGGAAGCAAATGATCGGCAGGTTTATCCTGAACTATCCGGATGCGGCGCGGCGGACCGGCGTGCTGCTGGCGCTTGGCCTCGTCGCGCTCAGCCTGTTTGCCATGGGCGTCAGCTCGGCCTGGCTCGGACGCCTTGTTCCGCCGCTTGCCGAATGGTTCGCCGCCAACGATGCCATCGGCCGGTTGCTGTCCGCTGTCAGCATTGCGCTGATCCTCGCCGCCAACTGGAAGCTGCTCAGGCTTCTGCCACGCCGGCAGCAGATCGTTGGCGTCTGGCTGGAGCTGTTCGTGCTCCTGATGCTGTTCTTCTACTCCTTCGATCTGTCCTTTGCCTTCATCGCCAAGAAAATCGGCTTCCTGATCACCCAGGGCGTGGTGACGACGCTCTACATCTCGGCAATTTCCATCGTCATCGCCACGATCATCGCGCTGATCGGCGCCATTGCGAAACTCTCGAAAAACGGCGTCATCTACGGCCTCGCCACCTTCTACACCTCGCTGTTTCGCGGCCTGCCGCTCCTGATGCAGATCTACATCATCTATCTCGGCCTGCCGCAGGTGGGTTATGTCATCGGCGCGGTGCCCGCCGGCATCCTGGCGCTGTCCCTGTGTTACGGCGCCTACATGACGGAGATCTTCCGCGCCGGCATCCAGAGCATTCCGCGCGGCCAGAGCGAGGGGGCAACGGCCCTCGGCCTCAGCCCCAGCCAGACCATGGCGCTTGTCGTCCTGCCGCAGGCGATGCGGGTGATCATTCCGCCGACCGGCAACCAGTTTATCGCGATGTTGAAGGACTCTTCTCTTGTCTCGGTTGTCGGCGTATGGGAGATCATGTATCTCGCCCGCACCCAGGGACAAACGGAGTTTCGTCATATCGAAATGCTGATCACCGCCTCCATGATCTACTGGATCCTGTCCATCGGCCTGGAATTCCTGCAGTCGCGCATCGAGGAGCGGTTCGGGCGGTTCAATGTCCGCTGACGTTCCCGCCTCATCCACACTGGGCACAACGCCGCGCTCCAACCTGCGTGCGGCGCTGATCGTCCTGTTGTCGTTTTTTCTCTTCTCCGGTTCCGACGCGCTGGTGAAGATGCTGGCGATCAAGTTCGTCGCGCCGCAAGTCACCTTCATGAGCACGATCGTCGCGCTTGTGGCGCTGTTCGCCACCACGGCGGCCACGGGGCGGATGAAGGCACTCATTCCACGCCACCCGGCGCTGGCGATCACCCGCGGCGTGCTTCTGGCTGCCGATGCCCTGTTGATCCACTATGCCTTTGCCGTGCTGCCGCTGGCCGAAGCCTATCTGCTGGCCTTCCTGGCACCGGTCTTCGTGGCGATCCTTGCTTTCGTGCTGCTTGGCGAGCGGCTGTCGGGCGTTGCCTGGGCCGGGGTGCTTATCGGTTTCCTCGGTGTTGCCGTCGCGCTTCGGCCCGGTGTTGCCCCGCTCAACCTCGGCCATGCCGCCGCGGCCGGCTCGGCGCTCCTGTTTGCCATGTCGCTGGTGCTGCTGCGGCGGGCGAAATCGACGGAATCCGACAGCGCGCTTATCTCCACGACGCTGGTCATCCAGATCATCCTCGCCTTCGGCGCCACCCTGGCTTACGGCGAATTCCAGCCGGCGACGTCAAGCGACCTCTGGATGGCGGTCGTCACCGGCCTTCTGGTGTTCGCCGGCCATGCGCTGCTGGTCCGTGCCTTCCGCATCGGCGATGCCTCCGTCGTGGCGCCGTTCCAGTATAGTCAGATCATCTGGGGATGCCTTTACGGCGCCGTGCTGTTTGCCGCACCGGTGGAGATCTACACGCTCATCGGCGCCGGCATCATCATCGTTTCCGGATGGCTGGTGCTCAGATAGGCACGGCAAGCGGCAGCGGTTCCTGCGGGAAACCGCCGACATGGGTGCAGGTCAGCGCCGCGCGTTCGGCCCCACCCTCAAGGCAATGCTGCAGAGGTCGGCCGGCCACGAAGCCTGCGAGAAAACCGGCAATAAAACTGTCGCCCGCGCCGGTCGTGTCGACGACCTCGACCGGCTTGATACCGCTGCGCGCAAAATCGCCGCCGGCACTCCTGGCCATGGCGCCCTGCGATCCGCGGGTGACCACCGCAAACCGGGCACCGCCCGCCAGCAGCGCCTGAATGCGGGCCTCCGCCTCGTCCTCGCCCCCCTCTGCCGATGCAAAGGCCACTGTCAGCCCCTCGACACCACGATTGGCCGGATCGGCATTCACCGAAATGTCCTGCGACAGGCTTATGCCCTGCGCCGCCAGCCGGCGACGGAGAGCTCCGCCATCGTCCAGCCAGCCGAGATGGACATGGTCCATGGTCGTCAACACCGCCAGAGCGGCCGCCGCAGGCCGATAGCCGGCACAGACGCCGAAATCCTCATATCCGATGATACGTTCGCCCGAGGGAAGGACATCGATATTGGTGTAGGCGGTCACGCCCGGACGGGTTTCGACATGCTCGATATCGACGCCATAACCGTCGAGCATCACCCGCGTCCGCTCGCCATCCGCATCCGAACCGACGGCACCGAAATAGAAGGCGTGCTCGCCGAGCCGGGCAAGCTGGATTGCCACATTGACGGCATTGCCGCCGACCAGCGACTGGCTGACCGGCGGCTGGAAACGATCGATGCAATTGTCACCGACGGCGGCAAAACGAAACGGTTTCATCGATCTGCCTCCGTTTGACGCCGTTGCCCTCAATAAGCGACGCGCTTGTAATACCGCCGTGTCGTCAGCGGATGGTTCCGCAAGACTTCGAGATGCGCACTTATGCGCTCCAGCACGGTTGCCAGCAAGACGGGTGAAACGAGGGCGCGTGTTCGTGCCGAAATGCCCGGCAGCTCCAACTCGGCCGTGTCCAGCACCGCCAGCTTGTCCGTATAGGTCGGAACGAAACTTTCGACGCGGTCGGCGAGCGGCCGGTAGGCGTCTTCCCCCTTGAACAGGATGACGCTGACGCCCTTTTCCACCAGCTCCAGCGTGCCGTGGAAAAAGTCCGAGGCATGCACCGGACGGGTGCGGATCCACTGCATCTCCTCGAGAATGCACATGCCGTAATAGAAGGCCTCGGGCCAGACGTTCCCGGCGCCGGTGATGATGTGATAATCCGAGGCCGCAAGCGTCCGGGCAAAGGCTTCCGCCTTCGGTTCGTAAGCCCGCTTGACCTCCAGCAACAGGCCCGGAAGCCTTTTCAACTCACCGACAACCGCATCGTAATCATCGATCTCGCCACGATGTTTCATGATCGACAGGGCAATGATGAGCGACTGCAGATAGAAGGACTCGCAGGACGTATCGTCCTCGGCAAAATTGACGAACACGTGGTCTCCGCCCTTGCCGAGCGGCGTTTCTTCATGGCCGACGAGGGTCAGCACCGTTGCGCCGATTTCCTTCACCTTGGCGAGCAGGGCGACGCTTTCTTTCGTCGTACCCGACAGCGACGGCATGACGACGACCGATTTTGCCGTCAGGTTCACAGAGCCAGCTATGAAAAGTTCGGCGGTCGGCTCGATATAGGCGGGAAAGCGCGAGTGGCGCTGCAAGAGCTGTACGGCCGGCTGCATCAGGATCGCGGCGCCACCGGTGCCTAGAAAGAAGATGTTCTCCGCCCCGGCCCGCAGGCACGCGCCGATCGTTTCGTCGAGCCGTTCGGCAAGGGCGACGGCGCCGGACTGGATGCGAAGAAATCTCTGTTCGTCAAAATTCAGCATCACCGTCTCCCAATGGCTGTTTCCGGTTCCCTTTCAATGGGAACGCAATGTTGTAAGACAACTGACATCTTCGGTTTTTTCTGTCAAGCGCTACGACGAAGAGACGCCAGCGAGGCGTTCGCCAGACGGATCGAAACGCCCTTGTGGCCGGGCCTTTTTGCGTAGAAACGTCCGCTCTTGACCTTCCGTCATTTGTCAGACAGGAAGAAAGAGACGTTTTGCACCCCGCGAGGTCAGAAATTTGGAAGAGCCTTTTCGCGATACGCGCACGCTGGTCATCCAGCTTCGCGACCGCATTGCCGATCTGATCCGCACCGAGGGATTGCAGCCGGGCGACAAGATGCCGACCGAGGCGCAGCTGACGCAGCGGTTCAGGATTTCCCGGCCGGCCTTGCGCGAAGCGCTGAAACTCTTGGAACAGGACGCCGTCATCTATGTCGAGCATGGTCGCGGCCGTTTCGTCTCGGCTTTGTCGGCCGTACAGGTCGACCGACCGATCACCGTGTTCGAGAGCGTCACCGACATGGCGCGCCACTGCGGCTACCAGATGATCAGCAAGGTGCTGTCGATTTCCGAGGAGGCACCGGAGGCAGCCGTTGCCGAGAAGCTGAAGCTGGAGGCCGGCGAACGCGTCATCCGCCTGGAGCGGCTGCGGCTCGAGCAGCATGAGCCGATCATGTACTGTCTCGACTATATTCCGCGGCGCGTGATTCCTACCCGCCTCTACGACATCGACTGGAGCGGATCGCTGCTGTCGCTGCTCGAACAGCATCGCCATCGCCCGCGCATGTCGGCGGCAAACGTGTCGGCGGTGATGCTGCCGGACGACGTCGTGGAGCGAAACGACCTCAGGGATTTCGGCCCGGCGCTGCTGATCACCGAAACCTGTTTCGATACGGCCGGCATCCCCGTGATCTACGCGATCGACTATCATCGCGGCAGCCATTTCACCTTCAGCCTCGCCCGCACATAAAACCTCATCCGCAAACAGGCCGGCGGCGGCAAACCGAATTGTCCCGCAAATTCAAACCCTCAGCCGGCCGCTTCGGCGCTCTGTTTTTTCGGAAGCGCCGCCATATATGGCACTGCGTACCCGGACGGCGCCGATAATCCGTGGTCAAAATTGCGCGTTCATTTCAAGGAAGTTTCCATGACCATCACAAAGAACCTCATCGCAACCGCCTTTGCCCTTGCCTTCACCGCAACCATCGCTCAGGCACAGGTCGTGGTCTCGTCGAAGATCGATACGGAAGGCGGCGTGCTCGGCAACATCATCCTCGCCGTGCTGAACGCCAACAACATCCCGACCACCGACCGCGTGCAGCTCGGCGCCACGCCGGTGGTGCGCAAGGCGATTGCCGCCGGCGAGATCGACATCTATCCGGAATATACCGGCAATGCCGCCTTCTTCTTCGAAAAGTCGGAAGATCCGGTCTGGAAGGACGCCGCCAAGGCCTATGAAGAAGCCAAGAAACTGGATTACGACGCCAACAAGATCGTCTGGCTGACGCCGTCGCCGGCCAACAACACCTGGGCAATCGCGCTGCGCAAGGACGTTGCCGAAGGCAACCAGGTGAAGTCGCTCACCGATTTCGGCAAATATGTTTCGAACGGCGGCACGGTCGTGCTGGCCGCCTCGTCGGAATTCGTCAATTCCGCCGCGGCCCTGCCGGCCTTCCAGACCACCTACGGCTTCACCCTGAAACCCGACCAGCTGATCACGCTTTCGGGCGGCGACACCGCTGCCACCATCGCCGCTGCCGCCAACCAGACGAATGGCGCCAACGCCGCGATGGTCTACGGCACGGATGGCGGCATTGCGCCGTCTGGCCTCGTGGTGCTTGAAGACGACAAGGGCGTCCAGCCGGTCTACCAGCCGTCGCCGATCATCCGCGAAGCCGTGCTCAAGGAACATCCGGAAATCGAAGCCCTGCTGAAGCCGGTGTTCGAAAAGCTTGATCTGGTGACGCTGCAGGAACTGAACGGCCGCGTGCAGGTGGGTGGCGAGCCTGCCAAGGCGGTTGCCGAAGATTTCTTGAAGAAAAACGGCTTCCTGAAGTAAGACGAACCGGAGGGCCGGCAAACCTGCCGGCCCTCGCCATTTTCGACAGGGGCGCCGCGTGAGATTTCGACCTGATAAGCTGGGCGTCGTCATCGCTGCGCTTGCCCTTTGCGGGGTGCTGCTTGCACCCTTCAGCCTGTTTCGCGCCAACCGCATCGTTCAGGGCGAGGCAAAATCCCTGCTGGAATCGCTGCCGGCCTGGGCGGGTCTTCTTCTGCTTGCCGTGGTTATCGCCGCAAGTCTCGTGGCGCTTGCCCGGTCGCCCGCTGTCATCCGGCTTGCCGCCGCCACCGTCTGCCTGATCGTTCTGCTGCTCGGCATCGGCTTTTCCGCCATCCATCTGACGCCACCGGAAAACACCTATGCGCGCGTTTCGCCGGCATCCGGCTTCTGGCTTTTGTGTTTCGCCTTCGCATTGCTGGCCGCCGATGCCATCACGCGGCTGAAACCGAGGCCTCTGGCCCGCATCCTGTTCCTGGCCGCAGCACTCCTTGTCATCGCCTTTGTGCTGCTGTCGGGAAGCTGGGACGGACTGTCGCTGCTGAAGGAATACGCCAACCGGGCCGAAACCTTCTGGCTGGAGGCCGGACGGCATGTCATGCTGGCGCTCGGTTCGCTGTTTGCCGCCGTCATCGCCGGCCTGCCGCTCGGCATCCTCTGCCACCGCACGCCTTCCCTGCGCGGCGCGGTTCTCAACAGCCTGAACATCGTCCAGACCATTCCGTCGATTGCCCTGTTCGGCATTCTTATCGCACCGCTCGGCTGGATCGCGCTCAACGTGCCGGGTGCGGCGGCCATCGGCATTCGCGGCATCGGCATGGCGCCGGCCTTCGTGGCGCTGTTTCTCTATTCGCTGCTGCCGGTGGTCGCCAACACCGTGGTCGGTCTTGGCGGCGTTCCGCGCGACGTCAACGAGGCCGCCCGCGGCATCGGCATGACCGACAGCCAGCGGCTGTGGCGCGTCGAATTTCCGCTGGCGCTGCCGGTCATCCTCACCGGCGTTCGCATCGTGCTGGTGCAGAACATCGGGCTTGCCACGATTGCCGCCCTGATCGGCGGCGGCGGTTTTGGGGTTTTCGTGTTCCAGGGCATCGGCCAGACGGCGATGGATCTTGTGCTGCTCGGCGCCGCCCCGACCGTCCTTCTCGCCTTCGTCGCCGCCATCGTTCTCGATGCCCTCATCGACATGAACGCGCAAGCGTCCAACCGGAAGACAACAGCATGATCGAAATCGACAAGGTCACCAAACGGTATGGCGAAAACACCGTTGTCGATGCGGTGACCATGACCATCGCGCCGCGGACGATCACCGTCATCGTCGGCACCTCCGGTTCCGGCAAGACGACGTTGCTGCGGATGATCAACCGGCTCGTCGAACCGACGGAGGGAACGATCCGTATCGACGGCGAGGATGCGCTTGCCATCCCCGGATACCAGCTTCGCCGCCGCATCGGCTACGCCATCCAGGGCCATGGCCTGTTTCCGCATCGAACGGTGGCGCAGAACATCGCCACGGTGCCCGAACTGCTCGGCTGGGACCGGGCGCGGATCGACGCCAAGGTCGCCGAACTGCTGACCCTGTTCCAGCTCGATCCCTCAGCCTTCGGCAGCCGTTTCCCGCACGAACTGTCCGGCGGACAGCAGCAGCGTGTCGGCGTCGCCCGCGCGCTCGCTGCCGAACCCAACGTGCTCCTGATGGACGAACCTTTTGGCGCGCTCGACCCGATTATCCGTGCGAAAGCACAGGACGATCTGCTGGCGATCCAGAAACATTTGGGCACGACGATCGTTCTCGTCACCCATGACATGGACGAGGCCTTCCACCTCGCCGACAAGGTGGCGGTGATGGATAAGGGCCGCCTGCTGCAATATGACAGCCCCGCCGAACTGGTGCTCCGGCCGGCCACGCCCTTCGTCGAAACGCTGATCGGCGCGGCGGACCGGCCGCTGCGGCTGCTGTCCATCGCCACCGCCGCCGAAGCCCTCGAACCCGGCCCAGCGGAGGGCGAACCGCTTTCCGCAGCCGCTTCGCTGCGCGACGCGCTGTCGGCGCTGATGTGGTCCGGGCGGGAAACGCTGCCGGTGGCCGGCGAAGACGGCACGATCCTCGGCCATGTCAGCCTGCAAGCCTTGCTCCAGCGCGCCGCGAGGCCGCAATGACCCGCTGGCTGCCGCTTCTGCTGCGTCTTGGCCTCTTGGCGCTGCTGCTCGCCTTTCTCTTCCGGCCGGCCTGGTTTTCCGGGCTGCTGCAACCGCTCGTGCAGGACGGCGCTCCGGCGATCTACAATCAGGGCGACCTCTTGACGCTGACGCTGCTGCACCTTCGCACCGTCGCCATCGCCACGCTTGGCGCCACGGTAGTGGCGATCGCGCTGGCCGTGCTGGTGACGCGGCCGATCGGCGCGGAATTCCTGCCGCTCTCCCGCAGTCTCGTGAACATCGGCCAGACCTTTCCGCCGGTCGCAGTGCTGGCGCTTGCCGTGCCGGCCGTGGGTTTTGGCGAAAAACCGACGCTGATCGCGCTGTTCCTTTATGGGCTTCTGCCGATCTTCGAAAATGCCCTGACCGGCCTGACAACCCTGCCGCCTTCGGTGATGGAGGCTGCAAGGGGTGCCGGCATGACCGGCTTCCAGCGCCTCGTGCGCATCGAAATACCGCTGGCCTCGCCGGTCATGCTGGCCGGCATCAGGCTCTCCGCCGTCATCGGCCTCGCCACGGCGACGATCGGCTCGACGGTGGCGGCAAAGACGCTGGGAGAGATTATCATCGCCGGCCTGCAATCCAATAATCTGGCCTTCGTCCTGCAGGGCGGCTTGTTGGTCGCGGCGCTCGCCGTGCTGACCTATGACGGGTTCTCCGCCCTCGAAGGGGCAGCGGCGCGCCGCATGGGGCGAATCGAGGCTTGAAGCAATTCCCGCAAAAATGCGTCGCGGTTTTGCGTCAAAACAAAAGATAGAGCGTTTTCGCGTTTCTGAGGACGGCGGAAATGCTCTTGAGGTCGCCAAATCCACATGCAGGGGCTTCCGATACCGCCTGTGATAAATTTTGTTTATACCAGCGATTGAGCGAATTCGTTGGATCGGCGTAGGCCAAGCCTTTACCAAGGAGCCAGTACCCCTTTCTTGGTGCACTCCGGGTGTCCATTTCCTCTTAATCTGGACGCCCGGTTTCTTTTCCCCTTCTCACGTTTCTCCGGTCGCCAGAATGCCGCGCACGCTTGCGGTAAATGATGCTGTTTCCTCCGGCTGTAACACGACCATCCCATGCGCCACCGGCCCTTCCGCCAGATTGAACGCATCCACCGGATGGGACACCGGCTCGAAGCAGAGATAATCCGCCTCGCCGGAGGGCGAAAAGAGGACATACTGGTCGAGCCCGGGGCCGCCGGTGATATCAGCGGCGAGGCCCCGATCCGGCCAGTCGAGCCGTGCTTTTCCCGCCCAGCCGGAAAACCAGTTGTTGATCCATCCGTCGGGTAATTTTCGAGGTCGGGAAAAATCCATCTCAGGATGGGCCTTGGCGTCCTCCAGGACGTCCGGCAGGTGATCATCCCGTTCGAGCCAGACCTTTTTCGCCGGCGCCGTCAGAAGTGTATTGCCGTCGCGGACGAACCACGGGTGAAACCCGCCGCCATAGGGCAGAGACAGTCCGGCACGATTCGTAACCCGCAACGTCATCGTCAGCGTCGCGCCATCGAGGCGATAGATCATCGTCGCATCGTAGCGAAACGGCCCCGGACCGGCCGCAGAGACTGCAAGCGTCACGCTCTCTTCCGTCGTCCCGGTTATCGTCCAGGCGGCGGAAAAGGCGCTGCCGTGCAGCGGATAGTGTTCGCCCGGCATGTTCGGTTCCATCGGATGAAACCGGCCGTCGAAGCGGAAGCCTCCGCCAGACACCCGTCCGGAAAACGGCAGCAGCAGAATATTGGAAAGCGCAAAAGGGTGGGCCGTTTCATCGTCCACACGACGGAAGATCGGCAGCCAGTCATCACCGCGCCTGATATCGAATGCAGTCAAGCCGGCGCCGAGGTCCGGCCGGATCAGGATGCGTGCCGCATCATTGCCAAGCGATACCGCCATCGATTTTTCTCCCGCTCAATCGGATCGCCGTCTTGTTAAACAAGGCCGCTCGCTTGCGAAACCGTTTCCCGGCGCGCCTGCACATTATTTCCGTTTCGGTGCCCGGTCGCCGGGCTTCCCCACAGCAGCAGGCGCCGTTGGCCAAAGGCGACGACGATGCCTATACTACGTGCCATGGATTCGCTGAAATTACCGCCCTCCGATCCGCGCCCCCGCGCCAGGACATTGCCCGCCTGGGCTTCCGCAAAAACGGAAGCGACCGGCGAAGCCGATGCCGCCTTTGCCGCCGGCGCAGCGCTGCATTCGCTGGACACGCTGGTCAAATCCGAACCCGTCTGGGCCGGCTGCTGGCGGGGGAGACTGGTGATGAAATCGGCCCTGTCGGCCGTGCGGCTGCTCCGCCGCGGCGAGGACGAGGCAGCACTCCGCGATGCCATCCACCTTTGCGCGCCGGGCAGCGACCCGGGACCGGCAGGACGCATTTTTCTCGCCTATGCCAAGCTCCGTGACAGGCGAACGGCCATCGACCCGGCTTTGGTGCAGGAACTGGCCGATCTGCTGTCTGTCCCCTGCGGCGACGAGGCCGAGGCAATTGCAAAGCTTGCCGCCGATGCAGCCCGCTCGACGCGTGCCGCCCCCTTCGCTGCCGCCGACCTGATCACCTCTGTCTGGACGGCCTATCCGGATGCGGAAGTGCTCGGCTGGTGGCTGGCGGATTGGCTGCTGGCGGCAAAACTCGGCTGGTCGCGGCCGGTCTGCCTGCTGCTGCCGGAACGGTTCGGCGCCTCTTTCCGCACGACGACGGGACGCGGGCGCCTTCGGCCGGGGGAGGATGGTTTCAGCCGGGCTTTGTGCCTGGCGCTCGTGCAGGCGACGGCCGATGCCTTGCGGCTGGCAAACGACATCGAACGCCGGGCGGAAGCCCTGCTCGCGGTTGCGCCAAAGGTCCGGACGAAGGGGGCAGGGGTCGTCATCCGGCAGATTCTCGACGAGGATGCCGTCTTCGTCTCGGCACCGGGGGCAAACCTGTCCCGCTGGGCAAGCCGCCGGTTTTTCGAACGGCTGGAAAGCCTGGGCGGCGTGCGCGAGCTCTCCGGCCGCGCTGGTTTCCGGATCTACGGTTTGTGATGGCATTCCCGGCGCCGGCGGCATAGTGTGCGGCGATAGAGGAAGTTTTGCTGCGATACCGTTAAACCACAGCCAGGATGTTTCCGCACGACGGAAGCGCTTGGACACTGCCATCTTTGTGCCGTAAGACATTGAAATAAGCTGCCGGTTCTATGGTTTAACAAAGTCATTGCATCGCGACGGCAATCGGCGGCGGTAAAAACTTCACCGCTTCGTCGGCTGTCCGTCACGAAGGCGGCGTAGCAATGCTATGGCCCATATCGGCCAACAGCCCGCACCCGGTTGTTGTCGCGTCAAAAAAAATAGGAGATTGCATTTCATGACGCCCGAACGATTCAACGAATGTTTGCGTCACATCCGCTGGACACCGATCAACATCGCATCGGCGCTTCAATGTGACCTTTCGTGGATCGAGGCGCTCGAGGTGGGCAATGCGGACGTTCCCGAAGAACTGGCGAAATGGCTGGAAAAGCTGGCGCAGATGCATGAGGCCAATCCGCCGCCGGTCGCCTACCGCGTCAACCGGCTGCCCTGAGCGGCCGCTTGCACACACCGTCATAGACACGATCCCTCTTAAACCGCGAAGCTTCGGCTAACGGCCCGTGGCTTCGCTTGCCCGGCTGCCGGCTCGGCCCGTCCACGCATCCATTTTTAAAATCATATTGTAATATTTTATCAGTCGCGCTTAAATGACCTGAGTTCCGGGAGGCGAGCGGAATGTTCTGTGGAGGCAGACAGGTCAAAAGCAGGGAACGTGCTTTTCCGTTTCGCGCCGGTAGGGTTTCATCACAAGGCAAGTAGGGAGTGCAACTGCCGGCTACGGGCGAAAAATAGAACAGGCGGCTCGTCGGGCACGTACCTCAAAGCCAAATCGGGAGGGGATATTGGCATTACTCGAACTTCATGACGTCACGAAAGATTTTGGTGCGATCCGCGCCCTCAGCGACGTCAGTTTTTCCGTCGGTCCGGGAGAGATCGTCGGGCTCATGGGCGATAACGGGGCGGGCAAGTCGACGCTCGTCAAGATCATGTCCGGCATCTACCAGCCGACGGCGGGAACGCTGCGTTTCGGCGGCGAGGCAACGCAGATCCATTCGCCCGCATCCGCTCGCCGGCTGGGCATCGAAACGGTCTATCAGGACCTCGCCCTGGCCGACAATCTTACCGCCTCGGCCAACATCTTCCTCGGGCGCGAGCTGAAATTCAACATCGGTCCGTTCCGCTTCCTGCGCCACCGCGCCATGAATGCCCGTGCCGTCGAGCTGTTTGCCGAACTGAAATCCGAAACACGCGCCGACGACTACGTGCGGCAGATGTCCGGCGGCCAGCGGCAGGCGGTCGCCATCGCCCGCACCCGGCTGTCCGATGCCAAGCTCATCCTCATGGACGAGCCGACGGCTGCCATTTCCGTGCGCCAGGTGGCCGAGGTGCTCAACCTTATCCACCGCCTGAAGGATGCCGGCATCTCCGTCATCCTGATCTCGCATCGCATGCCCGATGTCTTTGCGGTCTGCGAACGGGTGATCGTCATGCGCCGCGGCCGCAAGGTCGCCGACAAGCGCATCGCCGACACCTCTCCCGAAGAAGTAACCGCGCTGATCACCGGTGCGCTGGAGACCGCATGATGACCGATACGACTCAAGCCTCTTCGCCCCAGGGATTTTCGAATGTCCGGCGCACGCGCTTCTGGCAGCGCGGCTTTCTCGCCAGCCAGTCGGCCTATGTGCTGGCCGCCCTGATCGTCCTGATCATCTTCATGAGTTTCGCTTCGCCGAACTTCCTGACGGGCGGCAACATCGGCAACATCGTTCGCAACTTCTCGTTCATCGCCATCGCCACGCTCGGTATCACGCTGGTGATCATCACCGGCGGCATCGATCTCTCCGTCGGCTCGACCATCGCGCTGACGGCGACCGTGACCTCGCTGACCATGACCGGCCTCGGCCAGGCGGCGTTCCACCCCTTTCCCGGCTTCGCGCTGATCGTTTCCATCGCCGCTGGCCTTGCGGTCGCAGCCCTGATCGGTTTCGGCAACGGCGTCGCCATCGCCAAGCTGAAATTATCACCTTTCGTCACCACGCTCGGCACGCTGTCGATCGTGCGCGGCCTCACCTATGTCGCCACCTATGGGCGCGGCACCAGCCCGAGCGGCCCGGACAAGGACCTGTTCCTTGCCCTGACCTCCGGCCACATCGCCGGAATTCCGGTCGGCTTCATCTACCTCATCCTCATCGCCGTCATCATGTGGGTCGTGCTGAACCACACGGCCTGGGGCCGGCATGTCTATGCCATCGGCGGCAACGAGGCCGCAGGCCGGCTGACCGGCGTGCCGGTCGACCGCGTGAAAATCCAGGTCTACGTCCTGTGCGCGCTGGGTGCCGGTATCAACGGCATCATCATTTCCGGCTGGCTGGGGTCCGCACCTGCAAACCTCGCCACCGGTTATGAGCTGACCATCATCGCCGCCGCCGTCATCGGCGGCGCCAATCTCGCCGGCGGCATCGGAGGCGCTGCCGGCGCGATCATCGGCTGCGTGCTGATCGAAGTGATCCGCAACGGCCTGGTCCTGGCGCGGGTCGACCCCTACTGGCAGCAGACTCTCGTCGGCTGCATCATCGTCGCGGCCGTCCTCGTCGACCGTTTCAGATCTCTCCGCAACGGATAAACGCGCGGGGGAAAAAGGCGGCAAACCGCCTCGAGAAAGGGAGCCTGGCTCTATTTCCAGGCACAAAGTGGAGGAAGAAAAAATGAAATCTCTAAAACTCTTCGCGCTCGCCGCCTTGGCGTCCGTCGCGATCTACAGTGGTGCGCAGGCAGCCGACAGCTACAAGTTCGCCGTCGTTCCGAAGGCGATGAACAACCCGTTCTTCGACTTGACGCGGGATGGCTGCGTCGCCGAAGCCGCCAAGCTCGGCAATGTCGAATGCATCTATATCGGCCCGGTCGAGCATGAGCCGGCCACCCAGGCGCAGATCATCGACGACCTGATCACCCAGGGCGTGGACGGGCTGGCGATCTCGGTTTCCGATATCGCCGCCGCATCGACGGTGATCGACAAGGCGGTCGCGGCTGGCATCGTCGTCATCACCTTCGATTCCGATGCGCCTGATTCCAAGCGCTCTGCCTATGTCGGCACCAACAACAAGGATTTCGGCAAGGCGCTCGGCGAAGAACTGCTGAAGCTGAAGCCGGAAGGCGGCACCTACGGCCTGATCTCGGGCGGCGCGGCTGCACCGAACCTTGCCGAGCGTGTCGATGGCGTTCGCGAAGCGCTGACCGGCTCCAAGTGGACGGAAGTTTCCGGCTCGCCGACCTTCTCCAACGACGACATCGCGCTTGCCGTGCAGCAGGCTTCCGACCTGAAGACCGCCAACCCGGATATCGGCGCAATCGTGCCGGTGGGCGGCTGGCCGCTGTTTGCTCCGGACGGCTGGAAAAACTTCGTCGAGCCGCTGAAGGCAGACGTCGATTCCAAGAAGCTGGCACTCGTCGCCGCCGACACGCTGCCGGTCGAACTGCAGCTCTTGAAGGACGGTTACGTTCACGTGCTCGTCGGCCAGCGTCCGCACGAGATGGGTGAAGTCGCCATGCAGACCCTGCTGAAGCTCAAGAAGGGCGAAAAGGTCGACGAGATCATCTACACCGGCCTCGACCGCGTCACGACCGAAAACGTCGGCGGCTTCCTGAAATAAGCAGACCGCCTGCCATCAGAGGCGCAGCAACGTCTGGAAAGGTGTTGCTGCGCCACGCTAAAGACAGGCAACGGTGATCTCTACGCCGTCATCCTCGGCCTTGAGCCGAGGATCTGAGCACGTCGGATACAATCCCTCATCGTCGATGACTCGGTTTGGCGCAGGCAGATCCTCGGGACGAGCCCGAGGATGACGGAAGAGCGAGGTCTTCCACTGTTGTCGGCTGTCCAGGCGCAGCAACATTCGGTGATCTTTTGCTGCGCTTTTTCTTTGAATGCGCGCCCGGAAACCGTCGGGCAGAGATCGACGCACATCAGCATTGCACTACATGCATATACAAATGATTTGATATTCAAACTATTTTGATGCTAAGTCATTTCATGCTGCTCAAAGATCTCCCCCTGCGCGCCCGTTTCGGACTGCAATTCTCGTTGTTTGCCCGCCAGTGGCGCCGTGTCATCTACAAGAAGCTGGAAGCGTCCGGCCTGACGGATGCCACGTGGTCGCCGCTGGTGCATCTTGCCGCGCATGGCGACGGCATCACCCAGAAGGAGCTTGCCGCCCTGGTCGGCATCGACGGTTCGACGCTGGTGCGACTGCTGGACATCCTTGCCGACAAGGACTTGATCGAACGCCGCACCGACGAAACCGACAGGCGGGCAAAAAAGATCTATTTGACGGAAGCAGGGCGCGCCGCCGTGCGGGACATCCGCATCGAACTCAACAGGACGGAAGCCGAATTCCTGGCCGGGATTTCGGATCAGGAACTCGCTTTGGTGCTCGACGTGCTAACCCGGGTGGCACCGCATCTCGATCAGGCGGAGCACGATCTGTGACCTGGAGCGAACGATCCGCCCGCTGGGATTTCTTGCCCGCCCGCTTTCCCTTCGCGCTGCGCACCGCCCTCGGCGGCTGCCTGGCCTTGCTGATTGCCTGGGCAATCGGCCTCGAACACCCGCAATGGTCGGCGATGACGGTGTTCGCCGCCGCCCAGCCGGTGCGCAACATGCTGGTGGAGAAGAGTTTTTTCCGCGCGCTCGGCACCGTCGCCGGCGTGCTCGTCGGCATATGCCTCATCGTCGGCGCCGGGCAGGATACATGGCTGCTGGTGGTTGGCCTGGCGCTCTGGGTCAGTCTTTGCGCCGGCCTCGGCAATGTTTTGCGCGGGTTTGTTTCTTATGGTGCAATCCTTGCCGGGTATTCCGCCGCGATGGTCGCCCTGCTGGAAACGGCGCATCCGGGGCATCTCTGGGCGCTTGGTCTTGACCGCGCCCTGACGGTTCTCGTCGGCGTGGCGACCGGCGTCATCGTCGCCATGATCTTTCTGCCGAAAGAAACGGAGGCCGAAATCGCCGGCAAAACGCGGCGGCTCACCGCCCGCGTGCTGCGGGCCATGGCCGATTTCGCCCGCGACGGCCAGCCCCCGGCAGCCGACATCAAGGCGAGCCTGCTGGCCGAGATGGCGGAGATCGACGAGGGCATCGACCCGCACGGCGCCGGCTCGCTGGCCTCGCGCCAATCCGCCCGCGCCCTGCGCGCCGTCATCGCCGCCCAGGTTTCCGCCGTCGTCCATCTGAGCACGGCCCGGTCCGTGTCCCTCGGCAACACGCTGGCAGAGATTTTCGACCGCGCCGGCGAGGCGCTGGAAAGCGCCGATATCGCAGCAGCGACCGTGGCGCTGGAGCAGGCCGCCCGGCTTGCCGACGGTCACCCCGGATTGCGCGAGATCCTGCAGCGCCAGGCGGCGGCATTGCGGAACTGGAGCGGGCGCGACCTCTTCGATCCCGATCATACTGCCGCACTGCGCGAGGAACGCGACCGGCTGCTGCATGCGGTCGTCCTGCACCGGGATTGGGTCGGCGCACGCCAGGCCGCACTCCGGGCATTCGGGGTCATGATGCTCGTCGGCCTCGGCTGGGTGGCGACGGGCTGGCATGCGGGGCCTTACGTGCTGCTGGGCACTTCGGTGATGATTTCCTTGTTCTCCACCTTCGAAAACCCGGCCTTCATGATGCGCAATGTGCTGGCCGGTCAGCTTGCCGGCGCCGTTGCCGCGTTGATCTGCCGCTGGCTGGTCTGGCCCTTCGCCCCATCCGAGATCTGGCTGGTCTTGCTGATCATGCCGTTCATCTTTAGCGGGGTGCTGCCGATTTCGCACCGGCGCACCATGCTCGGCGGCACCGATTACATCATGATCCTGCTCCTGCTGTCGCAACCGGCCTATCCGCTCAGCGGCACTTTCTCCGCCTCGCTTTCCATCGCGGCTGCGGTGGTGGTTGCCCCTGCCATCGCCTTGCTGGCCTACCGGCTGGTGTTCCCGACCGATGCCCGGCGTCGGCTAGAGACGCTGATTGCCATGATGGTGCGGGAAATCGGCAGCATCGCCGCCGCGCCGGATGCCGTAGAGCACCGGCCCGTCTGGCGTGCCCGCCTGTATCACCGGCTGCTGCGGCTTGTGCGGCTGGCGCAGACGTCGGGCGAACGGAGGTTTTCGCCCGCCGATGGCGGCCTGGCGGTTCATGCGCTCGGGCTGGCGGCAATTTCCATGCATGCCCAGGCCGAAGACGCTTCGCTGCCGGCAGGCGCCAGGCGCGGCATCCGCCTGGCCCTGCGCCGGCTTGAACGAATTGCCGAGCAGCCGGAACAGGTTCCCGCCGCACTTCTGCGGGCCGCGGGCCGGCTGGAGCGGGCAGGGGCGGGCAATGGTGAGGTGGTGCGTGCTGCAGCAGACGCGATGATGCGCAACCGGGCATTCTTCGAGCGGGCCGGAAAGGGCCGGCCAATGCTCCTGACCCGGCTGGCCCTGCTGTGATCTGCGATGCGGGGTTCGGGTGCGTAAGGGTGCCGCAAGCCCGGCGTGAGAAATTGGGGGCAAGAATTTTGAATAGCTGTCACCTGCCGATCGATTAAAGATCGGTTAACGAAGCGGCTCTGCGGAGTCGCCGAAAACTTCGATGTTCGGGACGCCTTCATGCAGAATTCCATGCTCGTTGTCTTTCTGGCTGCCACCTTGCTGACCAGCGCCGTTTCCGCCAATGCCGCCAGTGAAACCTCGAAATGGATGCAGCCCGGACCAGCCACCACGGTTCCCATCGGCCACTACAATTTCTGCAAGTCGCATCCGCTGGAATGCCTGCGCCAGCCGGACCAGGCCAGCACTACCACCGTTTCCGCACAGGATTCCCTGGCGATGATCGATGCTGTCAATCGTGAGGTCAATGCCGCGATCAAGCCGGTGCTGGATATCAAGCTCTACGGCCAGCAGGAATTCTGGACCTATCCGACAACCGCCGGCGACTGCGAGGATTTTGCCCTGCTCAAGCGCCGCAAGCTGATCGAAAAAGGCTTGCCGGCCGGTGCCTTGCTGCTGACGACCGTGAAGAAGGCCGATGGCGAAGGCCATGCCGTGCTGACCGTGCATCTCGATACCGGCGATTTCATCCTCGACAATCTCGACAACAGCGTCAAACTCTGGACGCAGACGCCGTACACATTCGTCAAGCGGCAGGCGGCAGCCGATCCGGCACAATGGCTCAGCCTCGGGGAAACCCCAATCGCTGTCTCCGCGGCCGTCGCCAAGTGAGCCTCTGCCGGCACCGGCGACATGTCCGGCGGCGGCGCTGATATAGCAACCAGTATGATTTTCGTCATCGGTGGCCGGGCCTCGTCTTGCCACGGTGAAAATTCTTCCGCGTAAATCGATCTCGACATGCCGGGCCGGGAGGGCCCGGTTGCCGCACCATGCTCTGTGCAGGGCATCGGACGACAGGAGGAGGGACGAGGATGGCGCTGCAGATTCACTTGCTCGATTATGGCGATATCGAACTGGAAACCAGTTTTCTGGTGCTCGGCCTGGAATGCGGCCGGATTCGCCGGGTGCCGGTCTACGGCTTCCTGATCCTCGGCGGAAAATACCCGATCGTCGTCGACACCGGCTACCGCGACAATGCGATCATGGAAAGCCTGGGCATGCGCGGGCTGCAGTTCCACGATAACCTGATCCAGAACCAGCTCGCCAGGCATGGGGTGAAACCGGGTGACGTTCGTTACGTGGTCCACACTCATCTGCATATCGACCATGCCGGCAAGGACGACATCTTCCCGATGAACACCACGGTGGTGGTCAATCGGCGGGAGATGGAGTGCTCCGTCTCCGGGCTGATGCATCCGCAATATCCGAAACCCGATATCCAGCATCTCATCGAGCGCATCCACACCCGCGATGCCATGCGTTTCCTCGATCTGGAGATCACCGGCGCCGAAGAGATCATTCCCGGCGTCTGGTGCGAGCCGGCCAATGCCCACACTGAAGGCTCAGCCAATGTGATCGTCGAAACGGCCGATGGCCTCGCCTGCATCTGCGGCGACGTCATCTACGATTTCAACGACCAGATCGTCTCGGATCGCTGGCGGGTCAATGATATGGAACCGCGCGTCACCGGCAACCACGCCGGCTCGAAACGGGCGGAAAAGGGCGCGATCAAGAAGTTGCTCAACAATTATCGCTACCTGCTGCCGATCCACACGCCGCCGGCGATGATCGAAAACGGCCACGTGGTGGCGAGGCTCGGCATGAGCGTACCCGGACCGATCGTGCAAACCGTGCCGGTGCCGCAATGGCGGCCGGTATAGAGCAATTCCAGCAAAAGTGCGTAGCGGTTTTGCGTCCGAAATTGCGTAGAAACAAAAGGATAGAGCGTTTTCGCGTTTCGGAGAAAGGTGGAAACGCTTCAGACTGACGAACAACTGCGGCGGCGCGAAAAACCCGCCGCAGATGTCTTATCGGCGCAGCGACCCGAAAATCAGTGCCGCGATATCGAAATGCCCCGCCGGCTGCGGGCAATCGGGGTCATCGATGTCGGGCAGCTTGCTGTCGGTCACCAGGTGCGCCTGGCCGTGAACCTGCGACCAGACAAGCCCCTCCAGCGCCCTTCGCTCCGCATCGTCCTTCAAGCCCATGGATTGCGCCGCCGGCGCGCAGATCTCCACCAGTTGCGCATAACCGAGAGCCGCCTGCTCCTTGAGAACCTGATCCGTCCAATCGAGCAGGTTCTGCGTGAACATCAGCCGGAACAGGGCGGGATGCGCCCGCGCATAGGCAAGATAACCGCGCGCCGCCGCCCGCATCTGCTCTTCCGGCGTATCGGCAGCCGCCGCCCGCTCGTCCGCCATGGACCGGGTGAACAGCTCGAACCCCTTCGTCGCCATGGCATTCATCAGGTGCCGCAGGGTGGGGAAGTGGTGCTCGGGTGCTGCATGCGACACGCCGACGCGCGCCGCGACCTTGCGCAGCGACAGGCCCTCCAGCCCGTGCTCCTCGATCTGCTCCAGCGCTGCCGTCAGCAGCGCGTTGCGCAGGTCGCCGTGGTGATAGGATTTTTTTCTTGGCATGGGATGTCGAATTCTTTCCGCAATATCGGCAACAAGAATAATCTTGACGGCGACAAGATCAAGTCTCATATTGCAATCCTGACGCTGTCAAGATTGGGAGATCGCCATGACATTCGATCAGCTTTTCCAGATTGCGGGCACAACGGCTATGACGGGATGGGTCATGCTGCTCGTCCTGCCGCGCTGGCCCTCAGTGATTATCGCCTTGCGTTACGGGATCGTCGGCGCGCTGTCGGTCACCTATGCCGTATTGATCATGCTGTTTTTCTTCGGCATCGAAGGCGGCGGCTTCAATTCCATCGCTGAAGTGCGCGCCCTGTTTCTCTCAGACGGCGGACTGCTCGCCGGCTGGATTCATTATCTCGCCTTCGACCTCTTCGTCGGCATCTGGATCGCGAGGAAGGCAGACCAGGTCGGCATGAGCCGGCTGCTGCAGGCACCCATCCTGCTTGCGACCTTCATGTTCGGGCCGGTCGGGCTGCTGATGTACCTCGCCAGCCGCGCCACGCTGTTTGCCGCTCCCTCCACCGCAAGGACCTGAGCCGATGTCTTTCCTTCAAACGGACTTTTCCCAGGCCGGATTTATCGCCGCGCGTGAGCGCTCGCCGGCCGATACGGCCCGCACCATCCTGCTTCTCGCCATCGGCCTGCAGATTGCCTTCATGTTGCCGAGCGCCATCGCCTATTTCCTGGACCAACGGCAGATCGATGGCGTCAGCGTCTGGAGTAAGCCGCTGAAATTCGAACTGTCGATCATCATCACCGTGGCCACCGTCGTGATACTGCTGCCGTTGCTGGATGCGGCAAAGCGGGCGAGCCGTGCGGTGCGCTGGTCGAGCCATGTCATCGCCATCGCCGCAACGCTGGAGATCGCCTACATCGTGGTGCAGGCGGCACGCGGACGCGCCTCGCATTTCAACACCGAAACGCCGGCCGAAAGCGTGGCCTACAGCCTGATGGGCATCGGCGCCGTATCGATCGTCGTCGGCTGTTTTGTGGTGGGATGGGTTATCTGGCGCTCCGGGCGCCGCGATGCCGGCATCGGCCTGCGGCTGGGGGCGGCTTCGGGCCTGATGATCGGCGCCGTGCTGACGGTAATCACCGCCGGGATATTGTCGAGCGGCGCGCTGGCGGAGCCCGGTCATTGGGTCGGCGGCGTGCGCAGCGATGCCGAGGGCCTGTTCCTCGTCGGCTGGTCCCGCAGCGGCGGCGACCTCCGCGTCCCGCATTTTTTCGCCACGCACCTGATGCAGGCCCTGCCGCTGCTCGGGCTGATGCTCGACCGTTTTTCGCCGGAGAGGGCACGCCTGGGGATCTGGCTCGGAACGTTTGCCGGAATGGCAGTCGTTGCCGCGACCTTCGTTCAGGCCGCCAGCGGCAATCCGTTCCTCTGACCGGTCATCCCGGCCCAGCGCCGGGCTTTGCCTTTCGGCGGCGGCGCAGCCGTCATTCGGTTTCTTCGGCCGTTTCCCATCCGGCCATGTCGTCTTCGGCGCATTCTTCCGGCGACATGGTTTCGAAATCCGGGTCCTGCCAGTAGATCTGCGCCATCTCCTCGGCATAATAGCGCACCGGCGTGCCGTCCTCGAAATGGACGATCCCGGCCTGTGTCAGCATATGCGCGACGAAACGCTGCTGGAACTCTTCTTCCGACATGGCATGCCTCCTGCGTGAGCGGCAGTTATACAGCCAACCCGGCAGGGACGGTAGCAAGGCAATCGCCCGGCGCTTGGAAAAGTCGTGCAAAAAGACCGTTGAAGATCGGCGCGCGGATCGCCATCTTACGCCCATGAGAAAACCCAAGGAGGACGTTATGACGACATCGACCGAACGGGCAGTGCTGGCCGGCGGCTGCTTCTGGGGCATGCAGGATCTGATTCGCCGCTATCCGGGCGTCGTCTCGACCCGGGTCGGCTACAGCGGCGGCGACGTGCCGAACGCCACCTACCGCAACCACGGCACCCATGCGGAAGCCATCGAAGTCATCTTCGACCGTGAAAAGACCAGCTATCGCGACATTCTGGAACTGTTCTTCCAAATCCACGACCCGACGACGCCGAACCGCCAGGGCAACGATATCGGCCTGAGCTACCGCTCGGCGATCTACTATGAAGACGACACCCAGAAGCGCGTCGCCGAAGAGACCATCGCCGATGTCGATGCATCCGGCCTGTGGCCGGGCAAGGTGGTGACGGAAGTCGAGCCGGTGGGCGATTTCTGGCAGGCGGAGCCGGAGCACCAGGATTATCTGGAGCGCTATCCGAACGGCTATACATGCCATTTCCCGCGCCCGAACTGGAAGCTGCCGAAGCGCGCCGCAGCGGCTGCCGCGGAATAATCCTCCGCCATCAACATCGCCACTCCATCTGGCCCGGGCACGACATCGTGTCCGGGCTTTTGCTTGTTCAGGCAGGCAGATCAGTGCGCCCCGGCATGCGGCGCGCCTTCGGAGGCGGAGCGGCGAACGAAGAGCGCCGCGATGACGCCGGCGATCGAGATGAGCGCGCCGCAGAAGAAGGCGGCGCGGATACCGGCGGTCAGCGCCGCCGCTCCATCCCCGGCAGTCGCCCCGGCCTGCATGGTCATGATCGCGACGAACAGCGCCGTGCCGGCCGCCCCCGCCACCTGCTGCGTCGTGCCGACCATGGCGCTGCCGTGCGAATAGAGGTTCGGTGGCAGCGAACCGAGGCTGACGGTGAAGAGCGGCGTGAACATCAGGGCCAGCGCGATGCTGAACAGGATGTGGGCGGCAAGCAGCAGCCAGACCGGCGTATCCGTCTGCAGCAACAGCGTCAGCATCCACATGACGACGGCAAACAGCAGTGCGCCGGGAATGACCAGCGGCCTTGGCCCGAACCGATCGTAAAGCCCGCCGACGGAAGGAGCGCACAGGCCCATGATCAGGCCGCCCGGCAGCAGCAGCAAGCCGGTCTGCAGCGTCGACAGGCCGAGGACGTTCTGCATGTAGATCGGCAGCAGGATGAAGGTCCCGAACATCGCCAGCATCAGGATCGACATCAGCACGGTGGCAATGGTGAAGGTGCCTGTCGCCAGCGTGCGCAGGTCGAGAAGCGCGCGTTCCTGCTTTTGCAGTTGCAACTGTCGCAGAACGAAGACCGCCACCACCGCCATACCGATACAGAGCGGAATCCACGGCGAGACCTGCGGCGGATGCAGCGCCATTTCCCCCAGACCGCTCAGCCCGTAAACGAAACCACCGAACCCGATGGCGGAAAGAATGACGGAGAGCACATCGATGGGCGCCTTCGTCGGCTCCGTGACATTTTCGATCTTCGCGGCACCAAGCGCCAGCGCGGCCACGGCAATCGGCAGCACGGCGATGAACAGCCAGCGCCAGTCCAGCATCGACAGGATGAAGCCTGAAAGCGTCGGGCCGATGGCCGGCGCCACGGAAATGACGATGGAGATATTGCCCATGGTCTTGCCGCGCGTTTCCGGCGGCACGAGGTTCATCACCGTGGTCATCAGGAGCGGGATCATGATCGCCGTGCCGGATGCCTGCACGATGCGACCGACGACGAGCACGGCAAATCCCGGCGCCAGCGACGAGAGCAGCGTTCCGGCACAGAACAGGCTCATCGCCAGGATGAACACCGGCCGGGTATTCAGCCGCTGTAGCAGATAACCGGTCACCGGGATGACGACGGCCATGGTCAGCATGAAGGCCGTCGTCAGCCATTGGGCCGCACTGGCACTGATGCCAAGATCGGTCATGAGGTGCGGCAGCGCCACACCCATGATGGTTTCGTTGAGGATCACCACGAAGGTGGAGACCAGCAGCAGGCCGATGACCAGCCGGTTGCGGGCGCGGTGATCGGCAGACGCGGCGTGCGGCATCGCATCGGCGGGCAAGTCACTGGTCGGCAAGGATTGTTCTGTGGTCATGAAAGTACCCGGTTCGCGTTCGACATCATGCTGTTCATCAACAAGACGAACCGGCATTGCTGGCTCCGACAGTTCTGGAAAATTATTCAGCAAATCACGGCTGGCGCTTGCGGACGATCAGTCCTTCCGCGGCTCCAGCGTTTGCATGTAGCGTTGCAATTCATGTTCGAGCCGCTTCCGCCCGCTGCCCGCCTCGCGCGCGACACGCTGGAGATAGCTGACCATCATCGTGGAAATGCGCATGTTGCGGTTGATGTAGCAGATCGTATGGCCGACCGATACGTTGATGCCCCGGGCGCAGACGATGGTCACCTCATGCCCATCGGCGATGGGAAAATCGTAACCGGCGATCTCGACATGGATATCGCCTTCCTCCCGGCGCAGCGAAAAATCCATGGTCGGCACGCCGCGCGCCGAAGTTCGATGCCGGTCGACCTCGTAAACGACGCCCTTGTAGTGCCAGAAGGTATAGTGGGCGAAGCGATCGCTGAGAGGCGCGGCATCATCGGGCCGCGTCACCGCGGATGCGATGCGCTTCCACGCCCATTTCAGACGGGCCGGCAGGCCTTGCCGCGCAAGACCGTCCCCGTCGCTGTAGTGATGATGCTCCGTCATGCCGCGCCACTGATGTTTCCCTGAGCCTCTATTTAGGAATGAAACGCGGCAAGGGAAGGGCAGCCCACACAGCAGCCGATGTCACCAGACCAGACCGCGCGCGGCGATGTCTTCCACCCGCGTGACGATGCCGTTGCGGTGGAACACCATCGTATCGAACATGTTGGTCACCACGCATGTGTGGTTCGGGATGATGCGGATCGTCGCGCCGATGCCGGGAAAAGTGTCGTTGCAGGCGGAAATGTCGAGCACGCCGTGCTCCTCCGACAGCCCCTTGATCACTGCCTGCGGATGGCCGACGACGAGGCCGAAATCCTGAAAGCCGAACAGATCTGGCGTCAGCGTCTTGGCGCCGGCATCGATCACTGCGCGGCCGGGGGCCGGGCGGGCAACTACCGTCGCCAGCACATGCATGGCGCAATCCGCTTCGGTGCAATGGCCGGCCTTGAGCATGCCGCGGTCGTTGAAGACATAGGTGCCGGCGCGGTGCTCGGTCGCCGCCGGAACCAGATGGGCGTCGAAAAGGCTGGGCGTGCCGGCATTGCTGACGATGGGGCAGGCGATGCCGGCCTGCTGCAGCAGCGCGATGCTTTCGGTGAGAAACGCCTGCACGGCGGAAGCCGCACCCGGCTTGGGATAATTGGCGAGACCGCCAAAATTCAGGCCGGGCAACTCGACGATCAGACGGGCGAGTTCAAGAACCTCCTGCGGCGTCTGCACGCCGCAGCGCCCGGCGCCGGTATCACATTCGACCAGCACGGCGAGCGGCTTCTGCCCGGCAAAGCGGCGGGAGAGGCCTTCCACCGTTTCGCGGCTGTCGGCCACCACCTTCAGGCTGGAGAGGCGCTCGTTCAGCGCAGCCAGCCGGTCGAGCTTCTGGGCGCCGTGGATGTTGTAGGTGATGAGGATGTCGTCGAAACCGGCATCGGCAAAGACTTCCGCTTCGCTCACCTTCTGGCAATTGATGCCGCGCGCGCCGGCCGCCACCTGTGCGGCGGCAATCGAGGGCAGTTTGTGCGTCTTGATATGCGGGCGGAAGGCGAGGCCGTGTTCATCCATATAGCTTTGAATACGGGCGATGTTCGCCGCCATTACGTCCTCGTCGATGACCGGTCGTGGCGTCGCGATATCGGCGATCCGGTCGCCGACCTTGGGGAGCATTTCATATGGACGGGCGTGCAGCATGATCTATGCTCCGGCTGGGTTTGGACGGGCGGGAGAATCCCCCACGGTTGCGGGAGGATTTGCCGAGCGCCGTCCGGCTGTCAATCGACCATCGCAACGAAAAGGGAAGGACCGCTTCATGAGCATCAAACGTTATGGGACCGGACAGACGGGCGCCGGCGGCAAGCCGCTGCCCTTCGCCCGCGCCGTGGAGGCCGATGGCTGGCTCTACGTCTCCGGTCAGGTGGCGATGGAAAACGGCGAGATCATCGACGGCAACATCATCGCCCAGACACACAAGACCATCGCCAACCTGCTCGCCATCCTCAAGGAAGCGGATTACGGGCCGGAACACATCGTCCGCGTCGGCGTCTGGCTGGACGACCCCCGCGATTTCTGGACCTTCAACAAGATCTATCAGGATTATTTCGGTGCCCATCCGCCGGCGCGCTCCTGTGTCCAGTCCTCGATGATGGTGGATTGCAAGGTGGAAATCGACTGCGTCGCCTACAAACCGAAAAGCGCTTGAACCCGCATTTTCGTTCTGCCGATCTTTTTTGAAATCCATTTGACTAAATCCGCAGCCGGTGTCAATCTCGCTCCAATCCAAGGGACGGGTGACATGACGTTGCGGGGAACCAATCAGGAATCGGGACGGCCTTACAATCGCCGGATCGTGCTTGAAGCGATCCGGCTGAACGGCCCGACGACCCGTGGCGAGATCGCCAAGCGTGTCGGGCTGACCGTCCAGACCGTCTCCACCATCGTCCGCGAACTGGAGGAGCAGGCCTATATCCTCTCCACCCGCGAGGAGCCGAAGGGCAGGGGCATTCCGCCCTCGACGCTCAGCATCAATCCCGAAGGCGGTTATACCATCGGCATACACCTGACCCCGCTCGGCATCGATGCGGCACTGGTCAACCTGCGCGGCGACATCGTCGAGCGGGCGATGCGCAAGGCGCCGAATGTTGCGCCGGACGATGCCTTTGCCCTGATCGGCGAGCTGGTGACGGAAATGCGGGCGACGCGGGCAGAGAGCCGCATGCTCGGCGCCGGCATGGCGCTGCCGGGACCGTTCGGCGTCGAATCCATGAGTTTTGTCGGCCCGACGACGATGAGCGGCTGGAAGAACGTCGATATTCGTGCGCGACTGGCGGAAGCGGCCGGCCTGCCGGCCTTCATCGAAACCGATACGGCCTCTGCCGCGCTCGGCGAGCAGCTTTACGGCCTGGGCCTACAGCTTTCCGATTATTATTACCTCTATTTCGGCGTCGGCCTCGGCGGCACCATGGTGCATGAGGGCGCGGTGATGCGTGGCGCCTGGGGCAATGCCAGCGAAATCGGCCATATTCCGGCCGTGCTCGACGGCGAGCCTTGCCCCTGCGGCAATCGCGGCTGCCTGGAACGCTATCTCTCGCTCGAGGCCTTCAACCGGCGCGGCGTTTCGGAGGCGGAATGGGTGGCGGAAATCGCGCCGATCTTCCGCAATGCCGTCCGCACCATCGAAAACCTCTTCGACCCGCAGACCATCGTGCTCGGCGGCCTGGCGCCGCTGGCGCTGATCGAGCAGCTGGTCGCCGCCAATACCGACCTGCCGAATTCCGTTGCCGCCCGCAGCAACCGCACGCAGCCGCGCATCGTCGTCGCCAGCGATTGCGAGCAATCGGTGCTGCGCGGCGCCGCAGCGCTTGCCGTGTCCGGCGTGCTGTCGCCCCGCTTCGGACAGATGTTTTCGACCGCCGACGAGAAAGGCATTGCCGCATGAGAGAGCCGCTTCTGGTCCTCGACAATATCCGCAAGAATTTCGGCGCCATCGAAGCGCTGAAAGGCATTACCTTTTCCATCGGCAAGGGTGAGGTCGTGGCGCTTCTGGGCGACAACGGCGCCGGCAAGTCGACGCTGGTGAAGATCATCTCCGGCGGCTTGCAGCCGAGTTCCGGCCGCATGCTGTTCGAAGGCGAGGATTTTCAGGCGAAGACACCGGCGGAAGCCAAGGATGCCGGCATCGAGACGGTCTACCAGGACCTGTCGCTGTGCACCAATGTCGATGTGGTCGCCAACTTCTTCATGGGCCGCGAGATCACCCGCAAGATTCTCGGCGTGCCTTTCCTCGACGAAAAGGCGATGGAAACGGTGGTGCAGAAGGCGCTCGCCAATGCCGGCACCCGCATCCCCTCGCTGCGCACCAAGGTCGAGCACCTCTCCGGCGGCCAGCGCCAGGCGATCGAGCTCAACCGCTTCGTCCATTGGGGCGGCAAGCTGGTGCTGCTCGACGAACCTTTTGCCGCGCTTGGCGTCGAGCAGACGCGCCGCGGCCTCGACATGATCCGCCAGGTCGCCGACCAGGGCATCGGCGTCGTCATCATCACCCATATCATGCAGCAGGCCTTCCAGGTCGCCGACCGCATCGTCGTCATCCGCCAGGGTGTCGTCGCCGGCGACGTGGAGCGGGCGAAAACCAGTCCAGACGCGGTGATCGAAATGATCACCGGACAAAACCTCGCCGGCGCCGGACCGGCAGGCCAATAATCAAAGAGGGTCCGGCGCAAAACAGGAGAGAACGCTATGAAGCGAATAGTTTTAGCCGTGATGGCCGTCTTGGCCCTCGGCTTGTCGATGTTGACACCCGCCTTCGCGCAATCGAAGGGCGTCGTCTATTACCTCGTGCCGACCCTGCTCGACGAGTTCCAGACCGGCTCGGTCAGCGCCCTTGAGATGTTCCTCAAGCAGACCGGCTACGAGATGAAGACGCTCAACGCCGATAACAAGACCGATGCGCAGCAGTCGCAGATGAACGACGTCATCGCGCTGAAGCCGGCCGCGATCATCCTTGCCGCCGTCGATTTCAACGCGCTGAAGCCTTCGATTGAAGCAGCGCGTGCCGCCGGCATCCCGGTGGTCGAATTCGACCGCCAGATCACCTCGACGGTTTCGGATTTCACCTCGGTCGCCGGCACCATCGAGATCGGTTATGTCGCCGCCGAACAGGCCGAAGCCCTGCTCAAGGCCAAGCATGGCGACGTCAAGGGCAAGGTGCTGCAGGTTCTCGGCGATCCGGGCGATCCCTACACGCTCGACATCCAGAAGGGTTTCGAGGAGAAGATGAAGGCGTTTCCGGGCGTGACCATTGTCTCCGTTCCGGCCATGCAGTGGGAAGCCAGCAATGCCGGCACCATCGTTGCCGACCAGATGCTCGCCAATCCCGATATCGACCTGATCTTCAGCCATGCCGCCCATCTTTCGGTTGCCGCCGTCGCTTCGCTCGAAGCCGCCGGCAAGAAGCCGGGCGACGTGATGATGATGAGCTCGAACGGCGCGCCCGTCGGCCTCGACCTGATCCGCAAGGGCTGGCTGAACGTCGAAGTGGAGCAGCCGCTCTACGCACAGGCCGCCGCCGTCGCCATCTTCATGGACAAGATTGCCGGCAAGCAGGAGATCAAGGCCGGCGAATATGACGTCCTCGGCCTCAAGGGCACGGTGACGATCGAAGCCTGGGGTCCGAACATCAAGATCCCCGGTGCCGCCATCAGCAAGGATAACGTTGACGACCCGGCCTTCTGGGGCAACCTGAAGCCGCCGACAGCGGAAGTGAAGTCCGTACCGTAAGGACCCTGCCCCTTCTCCCCCGCGGGGAGAAGGTCCCGGCAGGGGGATGAGGGGGCGCCCCGCGGCAAAACCTGTCCGTTGGCCTCCCCCTCATCCGAGCCTGCGGACCACCTTCTCCCCATGGAGGAGAAGGGGAGAGCCACGTCACGCCTCATGCGATCGCCCTGCCATGTGCGGGGAGCGCGCGATCGGAAACACGACGCTTTTTTGCCAACCAAACTATTCAAACCGGAACAGCCGCATGACACCACGTACGCGCAAAACCCTGGAATTCGTGCTCGACAATCTCGTCTGGTTCATGCTGCTTTTCGTGCTGATCGTCTTTTCGGCGCTGATCCCGAACTATTTCCAGCTCGGTATCTTCGCCAATATCATCGAGGCCTCCAGCGTTCTCGGCGTCATGTCCATCGGGCTGTCGCTGGTGATCATCGCCGGGCACATGGACCTGTCGGTCGAATCCGTCGCCGCCCTTTCGGCGATGGCGGTCGGCGTGTTGTTCTGCTCGGCCGGCATCGGCCTCGGGATAAAACTGTCGCCGGAATGGCTGATGGTGCCGGCGTCGCTGCTGGTGGCGCTCACCGTCGGCGGACTGATCGGCCTGTTCAACGGCTTCCTGATCGTCAAGCTGAAGATGAACGCCTTCATCATCACGCTTGCCTCCTATATCTGGGTGCGCGGCGTCGTGCTTGCCGTGTCCGGCGGCCGGTCGGCGCAGGATCTGGCCCCCGCCATCCGCTGGTTCGCCATCCAGCGCCTGCTCGGCATTCCGCTGACCGCCTGGATCGCCATCCTTTGCTTCGTCGCCTTTTCCGTGATGATGGCCAAGACGCGTTTCGGCCGCCACCTGATGATGATCGGCGGCAACGAGACCGCCACCTTCCGCGCCGGCATCCGCGTCACCCGCAACCTGATCATCGCCTTCGTGCTGGCGGGCGCCATCGCCGGGCTGTCCGGCTGGCTGCTCGCCATCCGCACCTCCGGCGCCACCGCCAATCTCGGCGTCGGCCTGCTGTTCAACGCCTTTGCCGCCGTCGTTATCGGCGGCGTCAGCCTCAAGGGCGGCATTGGTGCATTGCCCGGCGTCTATGCCGGCGTGCTCTTGCTCTCCTCCATCAACACGGCGATAAACCTGATGGGCTTGCCGGCGAACTTCACCCAGGTGATCCATGGATTCCTGGTCCTGGCCGCCGTGCTTCTCGATACCTTCAAGCAACGACTGCGTCAGAGGCTCGCATGATAGGACGACTGGAAAACAAGGTAGCGCTGGTCATCGGCGGCGCCCGCGGCATCGGCAAGGCAACGGCGAAGCGGTTTCACGAAGAAGGGGCAAAGCTGGTCATCGCCGATTTCGAAGCGGAAGGCGGCAAATTCGCAGCCGACGAATTCGACGCGCCGTTCATCCGCACCGACATCTCGCAGATGGCCGACGCGGAAGCGGCGGTGGCGCTGGCGCTAAAACATTACGGCCGGCTGGACATCATCCTGCAAAATGCCGGCGTCTATCCCTGGCAGCTGATCGAGGACACCTCCCCGGAAGACTGGGACCAGGTGATGGCGGTCAACCTGCGCGGCTCCTTCAACGCCGCCCGCGCCGCACTGACGCCGATGAAGCAGCAGCATTACGGCCGCATCCTCTTCACCTCGTCGATCACCGGGCCGCATGTCACCAGCCCCGGCCACGGGCATTATTCCGCCACCAAGGCCGGCATCAACGGCTTCATCCGCGCCGCGGCGCTGGAATTTGCGGGATACGGGATAACGGTCAACGGCGTCGAGCCGGGGAACATCCTGACGGAAGCGATGCAGCTGCACCGCGGCCCGGCCTTCATCAAGAACATGGAGGATGCCATTCCGCTCGGCCGGCTGGGCAGCCCGCGGGATGTCGCCAATGCCTTCCTCTTCCTCGCGTCGGACGAGGCGGCCTACATTACCGGCACCACCATCGTCGTCGACGGCGGCCAGCTTCTGCCCGAAGGCAGCAATTTCCGTCTTCAGCCTCCGTGAGCCAAATGGAAGGACCCGCTCCGCCCTGAGAGCGAAGCGGGGTTAATCCTTAGAGCGCCGGCTGCTTGGTCTTGCGCAGGTAGGGCAGGACGGTATCGAAGCTGCCGAAACGCTCGGTAGCCTCGTCGTTGGAAACCGCTGCGGTGATGATGACGTCGTCGCCCTGCTGCCAGTTCGCCGGCGTCGCCACCTTGTGGGCGGCGGTCAGCTGCATCGAGTCGAGGGCGCGGATGATTTCCGCGAAATTGCGGCCGGTGGTCATCGGGTAGGTGAGGATCAGCTTGATCTTCTTGTCCGGGCCGATGACGTAGACCGAGCGAACAGTCGCGTTGTCGGCGGGCGTGCGGCCTTCCGAGCTGGAACCGGCTTCTGCCGGCAGCATGTCGTATAGCTTGGCGACCTGGAGGTCGCGGTCGCCGATCAGCGGATATTCGACGTCGAAGCCGGTGGCGACCTTGATGTCGTTCTTCCACTTGCCATGGCTTTCCACCGGATCGACGGAAATGCCGATCACCTTGGTGTTGCGGCTGCGGAACTCACCTTCGACGCCGGCCATGGCGCCAAGCTCGGTGGTGCAAACCGGCGTGAAATTCTTCGGGTGGGAAAACAGGATCGCCCATCCATCGCCGATCCATTCGTGGAAATTGATGGTTCCCTGCGTCGTCTCGGCAGTAAAATCGGGTGCGGTTTCGTTGATGCGCAGGCTCATGGCTGACCTCTCTCGTTTATGCTTCTGTCGCCGGAAGGATATCGGAAAGCCCCCGTCTATTGAGCGAAAAAACTTCGCGCAGGGGCGCAACTCTTGAACGATAATCGCGAGTTATGGGGATTTTATAAAATGCCATACCCTTGCCCGTCGAAGCCTCTGCTGGCGAGCAAACCCGGCGTCAGGGCAAGCGGCTGCGGATCATCGCATAATAAGGCGACAGCGCCGGCATGGCTTGCGAGAGCTGATCCAGCAGCGGATCGGATGTCGACAGCGTGCCTTCGTATTTTGCCGACAGGAACCGCTGGTGTTCTGCGAGATCTTCGGCCGAGGGCCGGTTCCGCAAGACGGTGAATACGGGTGAGGGCTCGGTCCGGCCCTTGACGGTGATGCGGTCGAGTTCGACGGTGCAATAGGCTTCGCTAACCTGCCGGGCCGTCTCTTCGCCGATGAGCAAGGCCAGTCCGACATTTTTCGATTCGCCCTCCAGCCGCGAGGCCAGGTTGACGGAATCGCCGAGCGCCGAATAATCGAAGCGGCTCGACGAACCCATATTGCCGACGACGCAATCGCCGGTGTTGACGCCGATGCCGATCCGCAGGCCGTAAGGTTCTTCGCCACGCGCCGCCAGCTCCAGCCGCAATTCTTCGTTGAAACGATCCATGGCGTCCAGCATCTGCAGCGATGCCTGCACCGCATGGACGGCATGCTCCCGGTCATCGAGCGGCGCGTTCCAGAAGGCCATGACGCAATCGCCGATATATTTGTCGATGGTGCCGCCGCAGGCGAGAATTTCCTCCGAAAGCGGCGTCAACAGCCGGTTGATCAGCGTCGTCAGCTGCTGCGGATCGTTTTTCATCCGCTCGGCGATGGTGGTAAAACCGCGCACGTCGCAAAACAGAATGGAGAGCGTCCGGGTGTCGCCACCGAGCTTGAGCTGCGTCGGGTCGCCGGCAAGGCGCTCGACCATGGCCGGAGAAAGGTACTGCGAGAAGGCGCGGATGATCTGCTTGCGGCTGCGGCGCTCGGCGGCATAATCGAAACCGGCCTGGCCGATCACGACCATCAGGAACGCGACCGAAGGGCCAACGGGGGAGGCGAAGACCTGGCCCAGCCGGATCGCCGCATAACTGCCGGCAACGAACAGCGTTACGACAAGAAGGCCGGCGACAGCGGTCCACCAGGTGGTGTCGCGATAGACCGCCAGACTGCCGGCAAGGGCGCCGAACAGCACCAGCAGCAACGTCACCGTCACGCCCGCGTGGCGGATGGACAGGCCATTGACGAGATTGTCGAGGATCGTCGCCTGCACCTCGACGCCGGCCGTCAACCGCCCTGTATGGACGGTAAACGGCGTTGCGAACGTATCGGGCGCGCCGGCCTTGACGTCCGGCGCCGTCTGCAGGCTGAGGCCGACGAGAACGATGCGGTCGCGGAAATAATCCGGCGGCAGGAAATTTTTCGGATCGAGGCCCTGGTAGTAGGAAACCGTCGGATAGGTTCGCGCCGGTCCGAAGGACTGCATCATGGTGTTGCCGCCGGGCTGCGGCACGGAAAACCCGGCCGCCCGGGCGGTCTCGGCCGCAAAACTGTCGTCGTAATGCGGCATCTCACGGAGCACGCCGTCGCCGTCGAGACCGACGGAGGCGATACCCACCCGGGCGCCGGCATCGATGAAACGCGGCAGCGGCTCGGTGCGCACCAGCTGGTCGGCCTGCGGCGTGGTGATCAGCGTCTCGTCGCCGGCGAGCACGACATCGGGACCGAGCGCCGCCTGCAGGGCATCGTCGTTTTCAGGCGCTGCCGCCGGTTCGGAGAAGATGATGTCGAGGCCGATGGCCTTGGCGCCGGCGGCGCGCAACTGCTCGATCAGCCGCGCATGCAGCGCCCTTGGCCACGGCCATTGATGCTGGATCTCGCCGAGCGACGGCTCGTCGATCGCCACGATCACTGGCCCTTTCTCCGGCAGCGGCGGATTGTCGAGCGTCGTCAGGTAATCGTAGCTGCGCAGCTCGATCAGTGACCACGGCGAGGTAAAGGCGAGTGCCGAAACGATAGCCACGGTCGCGACGAAAAGCACCGCCAGCTCGATCAACCGGTAACGCCGCCGCGTGCTCGGCGCGGCCCGCTCGGCGGAGCGAAAGATCGCAACCATCAGAAGCGGACTTTGAGGGAGCCCATATAGGTGCGGCCCCATCCGGGAATGAAGGTCGAGACCAGGAAATCCTCGTCGAGCAGGTTATAGACGGCGAGGTTGACGGCAAAGCGCTTGTCCAGCGGCTCCCATTCGAGCTTGGCGTCCACCGTCCAGTAGCCGTCGAGCTTCGTTCCCACGTCGTCGCCCTGGCGCTTGCCGGTGTAATTTGCGGCAAGCGTGGTCTTCAGGTTGTTGGTGTTGACCCAGGTGAGCGCCACCTGTCCGGCGGTTTCGGGAACATAGGGCAGGCCCTGGCCATAACCGAAACTGCCACGATCCTGGTTTTCCGAATCGGCATAGACGGCTGTTGCCGAAATCCCGAACCCATAGTCGAGCGCCAGGTTGGCCGTGACGCTGACGCGGTCGATACGGCCCTTTTCCAGATCGATGGTGTTGGTCGTCAACGGAATGTCGATCGACATATTGTGCATCTGCTGGTGCTGGAAATCGACCGCCGTGAAGAAACGATCGTTCCACTCCGCTTCCCAGCGGGCGGCAAACGTGTCGGTGTAGCCATCGAAGCCCAGTTGCTGCTGGTTCGATTGCATGCCGACCATGCCGATCGGCGCCAGCGTCGGAATGTTGAGGTCAAACCCTTCGCGCAGGATGCCGGCACGCAGCCAGTGCCCTTCCGCCGGCGACCAGGCAGCCCCCACACGCGGCTCCAGCCGCGACACCTGCACGGTATCGCCATCGAGATAGCGGCCGAAGAGCGCACCTTCGAATTTCAGGTCGGGCGTGACCTCGTAGAGCGCATCGACATAGGCGCGGCCGACGGTGATCTTGTCTTCGGCTTCGTTGAAGGTGACATCGGGTGGACCACCATTGAAGTCAGCGAGGATCTGGCTCCGCTGGCTGTGTATATCCATGCGCCCGCCTTCTATACCGTACCGCCACACCAGATCGTCGCCGTTGCCGACTGTATGGTTCAGCGCACCGACGATATTTTTCTGTGTATCCAGGCCATCGTTGACGCTGAAGGGCACAGTTTCGAAGACGCCGATCTCCCGGCTGTCCTTCTTGATATCGCCATAAAAGACGGCCGCGTTCAGATTATTCTGGTAGCCGAATGAATGGCTCCAAGCCAGACCGGCATTGGTGGAATCCTGATTGTAGAGGCTGCTCACACCAACCAAAACAGGAAATCCCAGCCCGAAGTCGATGAAAAGCGGCGAAACGACGCTCTGCTCGGATTTGCTGCGCGAAAAGAAGCCGACCACATGGTCGTCCGGTGTCGGTGAGGCGGACACATATGCCGTGCCGCTCTTGATGTCGGTCTCGCTGACGAAACCGCCGTCCAGACCTTCGAACACGCGGGTATCCGGATTGGTCTCGAATTTCGCCGTGCCGTAGAAACTGACCGGGAAGGGCGTGTTGCTGTAGCCCTGCAGTTCGGCTTCCTTGACGCGACCATCCTTTCCTTCGCCATCCGGCCGCGTCAGCGTGCCGCCGATCGATCCTTCCAGGAAGGGGCGCCGCAGCAGATTGGCGGTGCGCGACCGTCCCGTCAGCATATGCGGATCGAGCATCAGCCCTTGCATGAACGAAGAAAAGCTGGCGCTATTGTCGGAATAGGCGGCCGTATTGTCTTCGTAGCCGAACCTGTTGGAGTACGGATTGGGACTGCCGCGCAACGTCTGGTCGATGTAGCTGCTGCCGGCGAACGGATCGAAGACGACGTCGCCGTAATATTGCCCCCAGGCATTCAGCCCCTGCAGGCGAAACGCGTTGTTGAGCGTCGAGCCGGCATCCTGGTTGGCGCTCAGCGCACCGTAATCGCCGCCGCGGGCGCGCGCCCGGCGCAAGAATTCCTGCGCATAGCGGATGGCGCCTTCGGCATCGTAATCGTCGATGGCAATCGCCGTCCGGACGGACGAGACGACGGGATCGTTCGCATCGAGGCGGTCGGCATTGTCGATCGCCTGGGCGGCGGCATCGCGGTTGCCGGTCTCGTAATGGACGGCAGCCAGCATGAGCTGCGCCTGGGAATAGCCGGGATTGGCGGTGGAGCCGGCGAGAAGGTCGCTCATCGCCTTGTCCATTTCGCCTGTCTGCATGTAGTAGCGGCCGCGGGCGATCAAGGCGAGATCGAAGGAGGGATCCGCCGCCATGGCGATATCGATTTCTTTCTTCGCCTCCTTCACCCGTCCCTGGTCGAGATAGAGGATCGACAGGTTGATGTGCGAGATCGGGTCCTGGGGGTCGAGTTCGATGGACGTCTTCAACGCCTCTTCGGCCTTGCGATTATCGCCGATGGCCGAAAGCGCAAGGCCCAATGAATTCCACGCCGAAGTCGACCCCGGCGCCACCACCAGGGCGGCATTCAGGTCGGCAATCGCGCCCTTCAGATCCGCCTCGTAACCCACCTTGTAGTGCGCCCGCGCCTCAAGCGCCAAAGGATGTGTCGGATCGAGGGAGAGGGCGCGGTTGGTCGCGTCCATGATCTGCTCGCGGTCGTCGATCAGCAGGGCAAACTGCGCCCGCGCCGCCGGCAAGGTCGGATCGTCGGGGAAGCGCTGCTCCGCCTTCTTGAGGATATCGACGGCTGCCCGGATATCCTTCAGGAAGCCGGCCGTCCAGGCTTCCGCCAACGCGCCGTAAGGCCCGGCATAAGAAGCCGGCGGCTGCTCGACACGATTGGGATCGCGCAGCGAACGGGCATAATAACCGCCATATTGCGCAATCGCCCGGCGTTGCGGGTCGAGACCCGAAGCCGCGAGGCGGAACAGTTTTGCGGCATCGTCATAACGGCGTTCAGAGCCGGCGATCAGGCCGGAGATCAGCGCCGCCCTTGCCCGCTGCTGCCCGTTCAAGCCACGCGCTTCCGCCTCCGCCAGGGCGGTTTCGGCATCGCGGCGACCGTTCAGGGTCATGCCGATCTCCGCCAGCGTCAGCCAGTCTTCCGCCGACCGCGCCTGCGGCGCCGTCGCTTCGATCCGCTGCTTTTCGGCGCTCATGCCACGCACGGGCAGCGGCGAAGCCGGCATCCAGCCGAAGGAATCGCGCAATTGCAGGTAAAACAGCATCTGCTCGCGATCCTTGGGATCGACGATCACCACCTTCTGCGGCGCCTGGCCGATGGCGGCCACCGCTGCCTCGCCCTGCGCCACCTGCACGCTGCCCTGGGCGTTCTTCAGTTCGACCAGCCCTTCGAGCACGATCAGCGATGTCTTGCCGCTGGCATCCACCGTCAGCGTCCAGTCGGTGCCGCGGATCGCGGCGGTCGCGGCAGGCGTATCCACGGCCAGCCCCTGGCCGCCGCGCTCGGCGCGCGCCCAGATGGTGCCGGATTGCAGTTCAAGGCCGGTTTCGGCGCTGCCGCCGTTCATGTTCTTGACCAGCAGCGACGTGTTGCGGGCGAGGCGCACCTGCGTGCGGTCGGAAAACAGCACTGCGAGCTGGCCGGTGGCATTGGTGCGCAGCACGTCGCCGGCGAGCAGGCTCTGCTGCAGGTCGACATATTGCCAGTTGCTGATATCGACGAAGCGCACTTCTTCGCCGGACTTGCGGGCGATGACGGCGCCTGCGGCAGGCTGCGCGCGCTCGACCGGCTCCGCCATGGCGGGCAGTGCCAGGCACAATGCCACTCCCGCAAGCAAAACTCTCGCCCAGTGCGACCGCATCACCACCCCCAGTAGATCATTGGTCATCACTGAAGAGAGGGGCCGGAAAAGTCAATAAGCACAAGCCACCGGCTGTTGCTTTGCAGGCCAAGTGTATTATGAGGGCTACATAAACAAGCCGGGGAGACGTGTTTTGGCCGATATCGACGCAGGTGGTCCAACGGAACTTTTGGACGAAACGGGTCTGGATTTCGAAAAACACAAAGAGTATTTCGACCACATCCGCAAGATCAACGATATCTTCTACGACCAGATCAAGATATCCGACCAGAAAGCCGCCTACATCTTTACTTTCATGCTGGCCTTCCTTGTATCGTCGAGCGAAGGACGCGGCGTATTTACCATGGAGCGTTATACCAACGGCAGCCTTCCCGGCATCATTGCTTCGGCGCTGCTTGCATCCGCTTCGGTATTCTCGATCATCTGCGCCATCTGTGTGGTCCTGCCGCGCAAGAGCACCAAGACCAGCTCGCTGTTCTGGGGCGCCTGGGGCCAGCACCGCATCGAATTCCTGCAGGCAGCGCGGATGAACGATCCCCATTATCTTTTCAACGAATATGTTTCCAACGTCGATACGCTGTCCGAGATCGCCAGGGCCAAATACAGCTTTGCCGGTTATGCCTTCCGCGGCCTCGTCGTCACCGTTCTCGCTTATGTCTTCCTGCTCGTCGCGGTCTGAGCCTCAGCCCGCAACCGGGGTGGAGAGCAACCAGAGGCCGAATACCGTATAAAGCACCATGGCCGCCGCCAGCGGCACCTGGCTGACCGCCGCCTTGAAACTGGCTCCCAGCCGTTCGACGGCGATCATATGGGCCAGCAGGATGCCGACGACATGCCCGCCGACGATCACCGATGTCTGGATCGCCCATAGCCGCGTGACGCTGTCGAGATTGCTGGTGAAGGACGTCGTGACGTGCAGGGGACCGGGGGTCCATTGCCAGCCGAGCGAAAACGGATCGGCCAGCGCCAGCACGAAATACTGGCCATTGATCAGCAGGATGGTCAGGTAATGGCTGAAATGGAAGGCGATCGAGATCGGGATCACCGAATAGACGAGATGGCCGGCCATGACGCGCAGCATCGCGCCGCCCCGAATGCCCGCCATCCGGTTGCCGAGCGCGACGGCGACATAAAAGACCGAGCCGAGCAGCAACGCCGCCCCGACCAGTCCAAAACTGTTGGCGACCGTCACGGCGCTGCGACCGGGAAATTCCAGTGGATTGATGCCGATGAAGGAGAGCCACCGGAAGGTGAAGGTGAGGCCATCGAAAGACACGCTGGAAAGTCCGAGCAGGATGAACAGTGTGGCGCTGACCGGCAGCGGCTTGCGCCGGATGCAGCCGGCACCCGGCCAGGCAAGGGCCAGGAACCGGCGGCCGGCATATCCGGGCTGGGCAATCCGCACCAGCGGCGCCAGCAGGCCGATGAACCGGAAAAAGATCGAAAAGGGTTCGCAGCGTTCCAGCCAGACAGTGCCGCCGAACAGGATCATGCCGCAGAAGGTGGCGAGCCAGTAGAGCCCGACGGCCACCGCCAGTTCCGGCGGATCCTGCGGCGACAGCGAGATCAGCTCGTACCAGGCAAACAGGAAGAACAACAGGATGGCAGGGCCATAACCGAAAGACTGCGGCAACCGAAAGAACGGCACGCGGCCAAGCTGCGTCCCGGACAAAACACGCAGCACCGCCAGCGGCCCGGTCCACGGATTGAGCCAGGGCCAGAGATTGCCGACGACGGCCTGCAGCAGGGTAAACCCCACCCACCACATCGTCCATATGGTCAGCGGCAGCAGATTGCGGAGCGGATCGTGCGTGCCGAACAGGCCGATGCCCACAAGCAAGGCAAGAAACAGGAAGGAAAGGCAGCTCAACACGGTGCGCCCGGCCATCACGGCCGGAAAGAGCGGAAGTTCTGCGGCAAACACCGCCCGCATCCAGCGTGCCGGCAGCATGGCGAGGGCGACGAAGGACAGCGCAACAACGATTGCCCCGCCTGCCTGGGCAAACCCTGTCGGCAGCAGCATCACCAGCCCGCGTTCGCTGCCATGCGCCATGGCCGAAACGGCGGAGGAAAGAAGCGCGAGCGACGCCCAGGCAACCAACGGCAGGCCGCATCTTGCCACAGAAGGGAGCATCTGCTCCCGCCGCCAGTCCGCACGCCGCACAAATCGCCTCATCAACACCCCCAAATTCATTTGCATGCGAATACAGCGAACGGACGGCCCGGACGACATCGCGGCATCAGGCATATGTGCCGGCAGCGGTTCGCGTGTGCAGGACAACAGCAAACGATACGTACACACGCATTGGCAAAATAGAACCGGCGTCAAGCCGCGAACACGTCACGATGCGGTAAAATGCCGGAATGCCGCGGGATTCCACACTGTTTTCTCCGCACGGCGCCCGTATGGTTCCTTGCCGCGGCAAGGTCGCGATCCCGCATTCCCGAACCAATGCCGCCCGGCCGGGAACACAAGGCGCCGAAGCGGCGGCCCGGCGCTGCCCGGTGCGCGCATGCCGGGCACACCATCACCACTTGTCAAGGCGGATGTCTCGTGTTCTGTTAGCGGACGAACGATCTGACACGGCATAAACAAACGGCAGACGTTCGCTTCCAGCAGAGGGAAAAAACCATGTCCAAGACAATCATTACGCCCAAGAAAGGCCTTACCAGACGCTCGACGCTGCTCGGAATGGGTGCAGCGGCCGGCGCAGGCTTGGCTTCCCAGGTCATGCCCGGTTTCGTGCGTTATTCGCAGGCCCAGACGTCAGAGCCGATCAAGATCGGCCTGCAACTGCATCGCACCGGCATCGGCGCCTCCTACGGCCGCTGGTACGAGCGCGTCACGGCCGCCGCCGTCAAGGAAATCAACGATGCCGGCGGCATCAACGGCCGGCCCGTCGAGGTCATCATCGAGGATGACGGCACCGATCCGAAGCGCGGCGCCGAAGTCGTCGAAAAATTCGCAACACAGCACAAGGTCGACCTGATCTACGGGACATTGTTCTCGCACGTCGTCATCGGCTCAGCGCCGCGCGCCGGCGAACTGAAGATGCCGTATGTCGTGGTGTCCGAAGGGTATCACGTCGCTTCCGGCGCCCTGAACCGCTACTGTTTTCAGCCCGGCATCACCGACGTGCGCTCGCAGGTCAGCGCCATGGCGCCCTGGGTGTCGCAGAACCTCGGCAAGAAGGTCACGATGATCTTCCCAGACTATGCCTTCGGCCACGACCACCGCGACTATTTCTCGGCGGCGATGAAGGCGCAGGGCGGCGAGATCGTGCAGATGATCGCCATTCCGCCGACGGAATCCTCCTTCACCCGCTACCTGCCGCAGATCCCGTCGTCGACGGAAGTGCTCTACCACGTCATGGTCGGCCCGGCCGTCCTCACCTTCGTCAAGGAACTCGGCGATTTCTACGGCTCGCAGCGGCCGCAGATCTTTGGCTTCATCGACAGCCTCGAAGCCGTCGACCTGAAGACGCCGCAGCTGGAATTCCTCGACGGCACCTATTTCTGGGAAGGCAATCCGCGGTATGCGCAGGCCAACCAGACGGAACACGACAAGTTCTACCGCGAGAAGGTCGGCGTCGATGCCAACGGCGCCAGCGCCAGCGACCCGAAGGACATCTCCACCTACGCCCACATGTTCGGCTGCTGGGAAACGCTCTACGTCATCAAGAAGGCGATGGAGATGAGCGGCTATTCCGGCCAGACCGCCAAGGACAAGCAGGGTTTCGTCGAGGCGATGGAATCGCTGACCGCCTTCGAGGAAGGCAAGGAGCACCCGCAGGGCGCAAAAACCTTCAACGGCAAGAACCACCAGGTCTATGGCAGCCAGTATATCTCCAAGGTCGCCGGCGGCCGCATGGATGTGGTGCACAAGACCGCCATCGAGGACGGCATGTACGAAGTGACGGCCGACTACACCAAGATGTCGCTCTGATGTGAGCCGACGGTTCGGACGGCGGCCCGGAAAAGCCGCCGTCCTTCCCGCCCAAGTGCGGGACTTCACAATCACCGGAGCGTGATTTTGGCCGGGCGCAGGCAAGATGCGCCGCGGCGCTGGGCGGTTTTGTTTTCGGCCGGCCGTGACCTGACCCTGTTGACGGCGGACGTCGTTTCCGGTCGGTTTGCAGGACAGGCGGACATGGCGAGAGCGGAGGATTTTCGGTTTGGATCTCGGTCCTTTTTTGATGCTGGCGACGCTGGAAGGCCTGCTGCAGGCGGCGGTGCTGACGCTGATCGCGCTCGGCCTGTCGCTGGTCTTCGGGGTGATGCGCATCGTCAACGTCGCGCATGGCGAATTCTACATGCTGGGCGCAGTGATCGCCTGGTTCGTCGCGTCGCTGCTTTCGCTGCATCCCGCCATCGGCTTTTTCCTGGCGCTGGTCATCAGTCCGCTGCTGGTCGGCGTCGTCGCTTATGGCAGCGAACGGCTGATCCTCAAGCGGCTGAAATACGATCCGGAAGCCACCATCGTCGCGACCATCGGCATGCTCTACATCATCCAGCAGGTGGTGCTGATCGGCTTCGGGCCGGATGCGCGCCCGGTGGAGGCACCCTTCTATTATCGCATTCGCCTGCCGTGGTTCGGTTATTCCGCCTATAACCTCTTCGTCATGGGTGCCGCGATCGTGCTGCTCATCGGCTGCTGGTACATCCTGACACGCACCCGCCTCGGCCTGATCATGCGCGCCACGCAATTCGACAGCGAGACGGCGCAGGCCTTCGGCATCCCGGTCGACAAGGTCTATGGCTACGTCTTCGCCGCCGGCGCCATGCTGGCCGCAATCGCGGCGGTGCTGATCGTGCCGATCCGCCAGGCGCACTACCTGATGGGGCTCGATCCGCTCTTGCTCTCCTTCATCGTCGTGATCATCGGGGGCCTCGGCAGCCTGCGCGGCACGGTGGTCGCGGCGCTGATCATCGGCCTCAGCGACGGCATCATCTCCGTGTTCTTTTCGCCGACGCTGGCGAAGATGCTCTCGACGCTCCTGGTGGCGCTTGTGCTCGTCTTCAAGCCGGAAGGCCTTTTCGGAGCGAAGGCGCGATGAGGCAACATTCGGCATTCAAGGTCGTCGGCCTGCACCTCGCCGTCATCGTCCTGTTTTTCCTGGCGCAGTTCGTGCTGCCCGAATACCACCATCTCGCCGTCACCCGCGTGATGATCCTGGCGATCTTCGCGCTCGGCTACAACCTGCTGTTCGGCTATGCCGGCCTGCTCAGCCTCGGCCATGCCTTGTTTTTCGCCGCCGGCCTCTACGGCGCCGGCCTGACGGCCTTCCATCTCGGCTGGAGCGTGCCCGCCGCCTTCTCCGCCGGCGTCGGCGCCGGCTTCTTCGCCTCGCTGGTGATCGGCGTCGTGGCGCTGCGCACCAGCGGCGTCGCCTTCATGATCGTCACCATGATGTTCTCACAGGTCGCCTATCTCGCCAGCCTCTATTTCACCACCTACACGCGGGGCGAGGAGGGGCTGGTGATGCCGGAGGCGGCGCGGCATTTCGAGCTGTTTGGCGTTACGTTCAGCCTCACCGATCCGTCGCTGCGCTACAACATCGCCTTGCTGTTGCTGTCGGTGACGTTGATCGTCATCCTGATCGTCGTGCGCGGACCGATGGGCCGGGTGCTGATCGCCATCCGCGAAAACGAACCGCGCACGCTGATGCTCGGCTACAATACCTTCGTGATCAAGCTGAAGGCCTTCGTCATCTCGGGCACCATCTCCTCGGTCGCCGGGGCCGCCTATGCGCTGCTGTTTGCCTATGTCGGTTCGTCCTTCGCCTCGATCCAGTATTCCATCGAGGCGCTGCTGTTCACGCTGCTCGGCGGCGCGGGCACGGTGCTCGGGCCGATCTTCGGCACTTTCGCGATGTTCTACCTGATCGACATCGTCAGCGGCTTTACAGCCGCCTACCTGCTGGTGACCGGCATCGCGCTGGTCGCCCTGGTTCTGTTCTTCCCGAAGGGCATTTTGGGGACCATCCGGGAAAGGTGGATGACATGGCTGCCGTGACCTTGCTCAACACGAAAGGCCTCAGCCGCCGGTTCGGCGGGCTGAAGGCGGTGCAGAACGTCGATTTCGACCTCAAGCAGGGCGAGATCCGCGCGCTGATCGGCCCGAACGGTGCGGGAAAAACCACCTTCGTCTCGCTGCTGTCGGGGCGGATCGTTCCCAGCGAAGGCCAGGTGTTTTTCGAAGGTGAGGAGGTGACCGGCGACCCCGCCTGGCGCCGCGTGCGAAAGGGCATTGCCTATACCTTCCAGATCACCAGCGTCTACGCCAAGCTCACGGCTCACGAAAACGTAGCGCTGGCGGCGCAGAGCGCCCTTAGCCGCAGCGGCGCCGTCAAGAAGAAGGACCTCGACCGCGCCATCGCCGAGGCCATCGAAAAGGTCGGTCTGTCCGACCGCGCTTATATGAAGGCCGGGGAATTGTCCTACGGGCATCAACGGCTGCTGGAGGTCGCCATGGGCCTGGCGCTGCGGCCGAAACTGCTGATGCTCGACGAGCCGACCCAGGGGCTTTCCGATGCCGAAATCGACAATTTCTGCACGCTGGTGCGCGATATCGCCCGAAATGCGACGATCCTGCTGATCGAGCACAACATGCCCGTCGTCATGCAGCTTGCCGACAGCATCACCGTATTGAATGCCGGCGAAATCCTCGCCAGCGGCACGCCGGCGGACATCCGCGCCAATCCCGCCGTGCAGGCGGCCTATCTGGGATCGTGACCATGCTCGAAATCACGGATCTGAACGTCTATCACGGCAGCAGCCGAACACTGAAGGATTTCTCCCTGGCGCTGAATGCCGGCGAGGTGCTCTGCCTGCTCGGCCGCAACGGCGCCGGCAAGACGACGGCGCTGAAATCGATCATGGGCCTGCTGCCGGCGCAATCGGGCAGCATCCGGCTCGAAGGCCGGGAACTGACCAGTCTGCGGCCCTATGAGGTGCCGAAGCAGGGTATCGGCTACGTGCCGCAGGGCCGGCGGCTGTTTTCCGAGCTGACGGTACAGGAAAACCTCGAAATCGGCCTGATGACCCGCAAGACCGGCCGCGACGTGCTGGAGAAGGCACTAGTGCTGTTTCCGAGGCTGCGGGAGCGGCTAGGGCAGGTTTCAGGCACGCTCTCCGGCGGAGAACAGCAGATGCTGGCCACCGCCCGGGCCTTGTGCATCGATCCCTCCGTCATCCTGCTGGACGAACCGACCGAGGGGCTGATGCCGTCGATGATTGCGACGATCCGCGATGTCGTGCTGCAGCTGCGCAACCAGGGCAAGGCGATCCTGCTGGTCGAACAGCGCGTCGATGCGGTGCTTTCGGTGGCAGACCGGGTGTGTTTCGTGGAAAACGGCAAGGCGCATCCGGCCCTTCCGGTTGCGGCACTGAGAGACGATCCATCCTTGCTGGAGCGTTATGTCGGCGTCAGCTGATCTTGCGCAGCAATTCCACCAGCATCATCCGTTCCGCCGTCGTCAGCGGCTTCAGCGTCTCCTCGGAAACGTCGAGGGCGGCATCGACATTGCGGGCAATCGCCTTGTGTCCTTCTTCGGTCAGCGACAGAACGAGGCGCCGTGCATCCGTCTCGTCCCGCAACGTCGTCAGCAGACCGCGCTTCGCCAGCCGGTCGACGACACCCTTGATGGTGGCGACATCCATGGCCGTCTCGCGCCCCAGCTGGTTCTGCGAGCAGGGCTGGATTTCCTTGAGTTTGCTGAGTGCCGCCCACTGCGTCGTCGTCAGCTTGTCGCCGATCAGGTTGGCGAAGATCGACACATGCCGCTGGTTTGCCTGACGGAGAAAGAAACCGATCTGTTCGTGCAGCGCATAGTCCCGTGGCTCGGCCTCGGTCTTCATTGTTTCCATTACCGTATCCGTCACTGCAATGCTGCTCCCTGGATGAACGCCGACACCCTCTGCCGGTCGCCTGGCAAGGCATGAAGAAAGCCTGCCCCATCCGTTCGTGCCGGTAGTCGAACCGGCGCGCGGATTGTTGGAAATTCTTTATGTGTTTTTCGGCCGGAAATCCAGCCTTTCGATAGAAAACTCGCCGCAACCAAGCACGAAGATAAAAATTTTCCTTTATAAACAGATAGATATTCTGAATTCCCGACATACTCCCTTTTGCATGAGATCACTTGACAGGGGACCGATCCGGTCCGATACTCGTTTGCATACAAATAAAAAAATGGGAACGATAATGCGTTACTTTTCGCCGCATAGCGCCGAGGAAGCTGTCGAGGCCCTGGCCTCCGGCCCGTTCACGATCCTGGCTGGCGGAACGGATGTCTATCCTTCGCTGCGCGACCGGCCGGCGCCTGCCGATATCCTCGACATCTCCCGCATTGCCGAACTGCGCGGCATCGAACATTCCGGCGACTGTTGGCGCTTCGGTGCAACGACGACCTGGACGGCCGTCGCCCGCGCCAAGCTGCCCCCGGCCTTCCATGGCCTGCAGGCCGCCGCACGCGAAGTCGGCTCGGCGCAGATCCAGAATGCCGGGACGATTGCCGGCAACATCTGCAATGCCTCGCCCGCCGCAGACGGCGTTCCGCCGCTGCTGTCGCTCGATGCCAGGGTGGAAATCCTTTCCCCGACCGGCCGGCGCACGGTGCCGCTTTCGGATTTTATCAAGGGTGTGCGGTCAATCGACCTTTCGCCCGGCGAACTGGTGACGGCGATCCTCATCCCCGATGTCGATGCCCGTTCCGCGTTCCTGAAACTCGGCGCCCGCCGCTATCTGGTCATCTCGATTGCCATGGTCGCCTGCACCATCGAGGCCGACGCCGATAGCCGCGTCAAGGCGGCACGGGTGGCCGTCGGCGCCTGTTCGCCGGTGGCGCGGCGTCTTCCCGACCTCGAGACAGCGCTTGTCGGCTTGCCGATGGAGGGTGGGGCACTGGCCGCCGCGGTCCGGGCCGAGCATCTTTCCGTCCTCTCCCCGATCGACGACGTTCGCGCCGACGGCGCCTATCGCCGCGAGGTGGTGGAGGAACTGGTGAAACGCGCATTGCAACAGGCACTTGGTTCCGCAAGGGAGATGGCCGCATGAACAAGGTCATTTCGCTCGATACGGCGCTGGCCGTGATGCCGATCACCCTCGAACTCAACGGCAAGTCCGTGCAAACCCATGTGCAGCCGGCCCGCCGCCTCTCCGAGGTGCTGCGCGAAGAACTGGGCTGCCGGGACGTCAAGGTCGGCTGCAATGCCGGCGATTGCGGCGCCTGCAGCGTTTTGATCGACGGTGCACCCGTCTGTTCCTGCACCACGGCAGCGGCGCAGGTCGCCGGCCGGTCGGTGGAGACGTTGCGCGGCCTCGTCGAGACCGATGCCATGGCCGCGGATCTCAAGGCCGCATTCGAAAAACACGGCGCGGCGCAATGCGGCATCTGCACGCCGGGCGTGATGGTCACGGCGGCGGCGCTGTTGCGCTCCGGCGAAGCGCTGACGGAAACCGTCGTGCAGGATGCGCTCGGCGGCGTTTTGTGCCGCTGCACGGGTTACCGCAAGATCATCGATGCCATCATGGATGCCGGCGGCGCCTTGCCTGCGCCGGCAACCGAAGAGCCGGTTGAAAACGCCGATGCCATCGTCGGTGCCTCCGTCCCCCGGCTGGACGGCCTGCCAAAGATCAGCGGCACCGAAGTGTTCGGCGACGATGCAGCACCGGCGGATGCGCTGGTGGTGCGGGTGGTGCGTTCGCCCTATCCGCATGCCGCCTTCAGCTTTGGCGATCTCGATGCCTACCGCCGCCGTCACCCCGGCATCCATCTCATCCTCACGGCCAAGGACATTCCGGGCAAGAACTGTTTCGGCGTCATTCCGCCGTTTGCCGACCAGCCGGTGTTTGCCGAAGGCATTGCCCGCTTTCGCGGCGAGGCGATTGCCGCGGTGGCTGGCGACGCGGACACCGTCAACGCGCTCGATTTCGGCCTCTTCCCGATCCTCTGGGAAGCGCGCCCGCCGGCCATGACCGTCGCGGAGGCGCTTTCCTCCGAGGCAGCCCAGTTGCATGAGGGCCGTACCGGCAACATCATGTGCCGTGGCCTGGTCAAGAAAGGCGATGTCGAGGACGGTTTTGCCAGTGCCGACATCATCGTCGAAGGCTCCTATTCCACCGGCTTCATCGAGCATGCCTATATCGAGCCGGAAGCCGGTTATGCCCTGCGCGTCGGCGACAGGCTGGAGATCTACGGCTGCACGCAGGCGCCCTTCATGGATCGCGACAGCATGGCCGAGATCATGGGCCTGGCGCCGGAGATGGTGCGTGTCGTGCCCACCGCCTGCGGCGGCGGTTTCGGCTCGAAGCTCGACATTTCCATGCAGCCCTATATGGGCCTTGCCGCCTGGATCCTGAAACGGCCGGTGCGGATCACCTACAGCCGCATCGAATCCATGCAATCGACCACCAAGCGCCATCCGAGCGCCATCAACCTGAAGATCGGCGCGACGCGCGACGGGCGGATCACCGCCTTCCATTTCCAGGGCGATTTCAACACCGGCGCCTATGCCTCCTGGGGGCCGACCGTCGCAAACCGCGTGCCGGTGCATGCCTCCGGCCCCTATCTCATCGACAACTACCTGGCGCAGAGCCGCGCCATCCACACCCATTGCCCGCCCTCCGGCGCCTTCCGCGGTTTTGGCGTGCCGCAATCGGCCGTGGCGCAGGAGCAGCTGTTCGACGAGCTCGCCTTGCAGCTCGGCATCGACCGGCTGGCGCTGCGCCGGCTCAATGCGCTGAAAAATGGCCAGCCGACCGTCACCGGGCAGATTTTCGAAACCGGCGTCGGCATTGCCGATTGTCTGGAAGCGGTGCAACCCGCCTGGGACAAAGCCTTGAGCGATGCCGCGCGGCTGAACTCCGCAGCCGAGGCAAGCGGCAGCCCCATGCGCCGGGGCGTCGGCGTTTCCTCCGGCTGGTACGGCTGCGGCAACACCTCGCTGCCCAACCCCTCGACGATCAAGGCCGGTATCCGGCCGGATGGCACCGTGGTGCTGCACCAGGGCGCCGTCGATATCGGCCAGGGGGCCAACACCGTCATCACCCAGATCTTCGCCGAAGCGCTCGGCGTGCCGCTGACGTCGGTAAAACTTCTCGGCGCCGATACCGACATCACGCCGGATGCCGGCAAGACCTCGGCCTCGCGACAGACCTATGTTTCGGGCAATGCCGCGCGCCTATGCGGCGAAGCAATGCGGGCGAAAATCCTTCGCCTCGGCAATGTGTCCGAACAGGCGCGTATCCGCATCGAAAACGGCGAGATCCATCTGATCGACGGCAGCGAACGCCGCACGGTGGCCATCGCCGAGGCGATGCCTACCAATGCCGAAGGTTACGTGCTGGTGGCGGAAGCGAGCTACGATCCGCCGACCTCGCCGCTCGACAAGAACGGGCAGGGTAACCCTTACGCCGTGTTCGGTTATGCCGTGCATGTGGTGGAGCTGGACGTCGACCTGGCGCTTGGCACGGTGAAGCTGAAAAAATTCACCGCCGCCCATGATGTCGGCAAGGCGATCAATCCGATGCTGGTCGAAGGCCAGGTGCAGGGCGGCATCGCCCAGGGCGTCGGGCTGGCGCTGATGGAGGAATTCATCCCAGGCCGCACCGAAAACCTGCACGACTACCTGATCCCCACCTTCGGCGACATTCCGCCGATCGAGACGATCATCGTCGAGACCGGCGATGCCCATGGCCCCTACGGCGCCAAGGGATTGGGGGAACATGTGCTGATCCCCACCGCACCGGCGATCCTCAATGCTATCAGGCATGCGAGCGGCGCCAAGATCCATCACCTGCCGGCCACCCCGGCGAAAGTCCGTGCCGCCATCCGCGCGGCACAGCAGAAGTAACGGAAGACGACCATGGTCAAGCTCGGCACCGAAAGTGCAGTCAACGGCAAGATCCGCTGCGACGCCTGCCCGGTGATGTGTTACATCGCCGACGGCAAGTCAGGCGCCTGCGATCGATACGCCAACATGGGCGGCGACCTGATCCGCGTCGATCCGCTCACCATCATCGAGGCGACGATCAGCGAGGGCGGCAAGGTCGTGCCTTTCCTGCCGGGCAGCGACAGCGACGAGTGGGACGGCGACCTGGTGCAGGCCAAGCGCAGCTTCGTCACCGCCGTCGGCGCCGGCACCACCTATCCGGACTACAAGCCGGCGCCGTTCATCGTCAGCCAGAAGGAACGCGGCGTCGACATGGTGACGGTCGTCACCGAAGGCATCTTCAGCTATTGCGGCGCCAAGGTGAAGATCGATACCGACCGCTTCCTCGGCCCGGAAGCCTCGGCCGTGCGCGTCGAGGGCGAGCAGATCGGCCATGTGACGACGGGCGAATACGGTTCGCAGATGCTATCGCTCGGCGGCGTGCATCACCTGACCGGCGGCTCCAAGAAGGAGGGCCGGGTGACCTGCGACGCGCTGATGCGGCTGTGCAACGGCGAGGCCGTCGAGATGGTGATCGATGGCGGCGCGCAGCTCACCGTCAAGGCGGGCGCTGCCCCGATCATCAACGGCGTCGAGGAAAAACGCATGCGGGTCGGCTGCGGCTCGGCGACGATCGGCATGTTCGCCAAGCAGTGGGCACCGTTCCTCGATGAGGTGGTGGTGGTCGACGACCACATCACCGGCGTGCTGTCCGAACACCAGGCGGGCAAACTGCTCGACGTCAAGCCGACCGGCATCAAGATCAAGGGCCGTCGCTCGACGCCCGGCCGCTATTTCCAGGTGGCCGAACCCGGCACCGGCTGGGGCGGCACGAACATCACCGATCCGCTCGATATCATCGGCGATTTCGATTCCAAGGTCGCCTATCCGGGGCTGCGGATGCTGATGGTGTCCACCACCGGCGAACAATCCGGCTATTACATTCTCGACGAAAACCTCAGGCCCATCCTGCAGACCGACCTGCCCACGGCGGTGCGGGAGACGGTGGAACTGGTCGAGGACAATTGCGAACCGGCGGTCGCCACCGTGCTGTTCATGGGCGGTGCCGGCGGCAGCCTGCGCGCCGGCGTCACCCGCAATCCGGTGCAACTGACCCGCTCGGTCAAGGATGCGATCACCTATGTCTCCTGCGGCGGCGCGCCGGCCTATGTCTGGCCGGGCGGCGGCATCACCGTCATGGCCGACGTGACGCAGATGCCGGCCAACTCCTTCGGCTACGTCCCGACACCGGCGCTGGTGGCCCCCATCGAGTTCACCATGCGGCTCGACGATTATCGCGCGCTTGGTGGTCACATGGAGGCGGTCGTGCCGATCGAGGATGCGCTGAAAGTGGCCGAACGCACGGTCGATCCGCGCGAGCACGCCCCCTGGCCGACGGAGAAGCAGAACTTCAAGTGGCGGGCCTGAGCCTTGATCGGGCCGGGCAAACGCTTCCTGCCTGATGACGAGCGGGCCGATGGCCGGCTGCATCTGCAGCACGGCCCGATCGACCTGATCATCGGCGTCGATGGCTGCGGTGACGACAGCAGGCACGCGGCTTTCTCCGCCGCGGAACAGCGTTTCCAGACGGTCCTGCAGGAACTGGTTGCCGAACTGCCGATGCTGAAAGCCGAGATGCGGGCGGATACGGCGATGCTGAAAGGCAGTGTCGCGCGGCGAATGCAGCAGGCCGTCCGACCGTTTGCCGCGACACATTTCATCACCCCCATGGCTGCCGTCGCCGGCGCGGTGGCGGACGAAATTCTCGACGCGATGCTGATGCCGTTTGCGTCAGGAGAACGGCCAGCCCGCATCTACGTCAACAATGGCGGCGATATCGCCTTGCATCTGGAGGCCGAGGCCTCGTTTCAGGTAAAGATCGCCCGCGAGGATGGCGCAACGCTCGGTTATTTCCGCGTCGAGGGGTCGAGCCCGCAGAGGGGCATCGCCACCAGCGGCCGGGGCGGGCGCAGCCTCTCCTTCGGCATCGCCGACAGCGTCACCATCCTGGCCGGCAATGCCGCCGCTGCCGATGCCGCGGCAAGCCTCGTCGGCAATGCCGTCGACCTGCCCGGCCATCCGGCCATCGAGCGTGTGCCGGCGATCGATCTTATCGATGACAGCGACCTTGGCTCTCGCCTCGTCGTGCGCGCCTGCGGCCGGCTGGCGTCGGGCGAGGTCGAAAGTGCGCTCGCCCGCGGCGTCGAGGAAGCGGACCGTTTTATCGCGGCCGGGCATATCGCCAGGGCAGCACTTTTCCTGCAGGATCAGGCGAGGATCGCGGAGGTCCCACGGGGCCTCGCGCCCTTCATCCCGCCTGATGCCCGAACCATCAGCAATGGAGCATGACAGATGCCTGAACCAAAAGTCCGCAAGCTTTTGACCGTTATCGAGGACGTCTACCACGAGGGCGGCACGCCGGTGGAAACGCCGCTGAAGCGCGGCGCCATCCTCGCGGTGATCGAAAATCCGTTCGCCGGTAGCTATCACGAGCACATCGACGGCTTCATGAAGGACCTCGAGCCGCTCGGGCTTTCGATGGCCAACAAACTGGTCGAAGCGCTTGGCGGCAGGGACAAGATCCAGGGCTACGGCAAGGGCGCCATCGTCGGGCAGGGCGGCGAACTGGAGCACGGCGCGCTCTGGCATGTACCGGGCGGTTACGCCATGCGCGGCGCGCTCGGCGATGCCAAGGCCATCGTTCCCTCGACCAAGAAGGTCGGCGGCCCTGGCGCCCGGCTGGACGTGCCGGTGACCCATATCAATGCGTCCTACGTCCGCAGCCATTTCGACGCCATGGAAGTCGGCCTTGCCGACGCGCCGCGTGCCGACGAGATCGTCGTGGCACTGGTGATGACGACCGGGTCGCGTATCCACGCCCGCGTCGGCGGGTTGCGTGCCGAAGACATCAAGGGAGAGGATGGTCTGCGATGAAAGCCGAAATCCGCAAGATTGCCGTGTTCGTCGAAGAGGTGCACAGCGAGATGGGCAAGACCATTTCGCCGCCCACCCGCAAGGCAGCCGCCGTCGCCGTCATCAAAAACCCGTTTGCGGGGCAATATGTCGAGGATCTCACCCTGCTGATGGATATCGGCGCCGAACTCGGCGGATTGCTCGGCGAAAAATGCGTTGCAGCCCTCGGCATCCTGCCGGCCCAGGCCGAAAGCTACGGCAAGGCGGCGCTGGTCGGAGAAAACGGTGAGCTGGAACATGCCGCAGCCCTCCTGCATCCTACCCTCGGCAAGCCGTTGCGCGCCGCTGTGGAAAAGGGCGCGGCCCTCGTGCCGTCGTCCAAGAAGCGGGGCGGGCCGGGGCAGGTGCTCGACATTCCACTAGGCCACAAGGATGCGGCCTATGTCCGCTCGCATTTCGATGGCATGGAAGTCAGCCTCAACGATGCACCCCGCGCCAACGAGATCATGGTTGCCGTTGCCATAACCGACAGCGGCCGGCCGCTGCCGCGCGTCGGCGGGTTGAAGACGAGCGAGATCGAGGGCAAGGACGGGCTTCGCTAAAGCATTCCGCCCAGCGGCCGGCTCGCAAACATGGCTGCGAAGGAGCTTCCCCGCAGCCATTTCCCCGGATTTTGCCACTCGGGTAACCGTAAACCGGGCCGCGGCGGTCGCCAGTCCGCGGCAAGGCCCGGCGGGCCGCCGGCGCCATGGGGTGATCCCTCATCCAGAGCCTGTCGGCATAAGCATTTGAGCTTGCTAAATTCGCCACGCCTGGATGACGGAAATTCCGAATGAACGGGCAGTCAAAAGCTTAACCATGCCAGCCGCGCACCATCGGTGCAGAGTGCATGGGGTCTTGACCTTCTGGAAATTGCCTTTAACTACTACCGCGTTTCCGCACGCCAGACATCGGCCTGCGGACAGAACCTGGTGCCGGGCCCCTCTGGCGAGAGTTTTTACGGCGCTCTCGTGATGTCGGTATCGCCTGCAAATTAGCCGGCGGATTCAAAAATCATGATCAGTCTCATCATGCGTCAACCGCGTGCCCCTCTTGGCATGGCGGATTCTGGCATTTCCTCCCGTTTCCATACCCTTGTCCTGGAGGTCCGCTCATGAGCGCCGCCACCAAGACAACCCTCAGCTACTTCAAATGGGCGTTCATCGTCACGATCACCGGCCTGATCCTCGGCGGCTGGCTCGGTTGGACCACGACCGGCACGCTTGGCGGCATGGCCACGGTGTTCTTCATCTGCGTCGTGCTTGCGGTGCTGGAAATTTCGCTCTCTTTCGACAACGCCATCGTCAATGCCAACAAGCTGAAGGACATGACGCCGGAATGGCAGCATCGCTTCCTGACCTGGGGCATTATCATCGCCGTCTTCGGCATGCGTATCGTCTTCCCGCTCGCCATCGTGGCAATCGCCGCCCAGATCGGCCCGATCGACGCGTTGCTGCTGGCCGCGGCCAATCCGGACGAATATGCCCGCATCATGACCGATGCGCACCTGCCGATCGCCGCCTTCGGCGGCACCTTCCTGATGATGGTCGGCCTCACCTACTTCTTCAACCATGAGAAAGAGGTGCACTGGATCGTCTTCATCGAAAAGCACATGGCACGCTTCTCCTCGATCAAGGGCATCGAGATCGCCGTGGTGCTGCTGACCATCCTGATCTTCGCAGCCTTGCTGGAAGGCGAAGATGCCACCACCTTCCTCTATTCCGCCATCTACGGTCTTCTGACCTTCCTGGCGGTGGAGGTGATCGGCGGCTTCCTCGACTTCTCACAGCGGACGATGAGCGAGGCGGCGCGCGGCGGTCTCGGCGCGTTCCTCTACCTCGAAGTGCTCGATGCCAGCTTCTCCTTCGACGGCGTCATCGGCGCCTTCGCGCTGACGCAGAACCTGTTCATCATCGCCATCGGCCTCGGCATCGGCGCCATGTACGTCCGCTCGATGACGATCATGCTGGTGGAAAAGGGCACGCTGGCGGAATATCGCTACCTGGAACACGGCGCCTTCTACGCCATCCTGATCCTGGCGGTGATCATGTATGTCCAGACGCTGTTCCACATCCCCGAAGTCATCACCGGCCTCGGCGGCGCGACGCTGATCGGTATCTCCTTCTGGGCCTCGATCCGCCACAACCGGCGCGAACGCGAACTGGGACATGCCCACGCAGCGGAATAAACCGGAGAAAGCCCCTCATCCGCCTGCCGGCACCTTCTCCCCGCTTGCGGGGAGAAGGGGATATGCCGCACCGTGTCTGCCATGTTCAACGCATGGGTGGGGCACGTCCCCTCTCCCCGCTAGCGGGGAGAGGGTTAGGGTGAGGGGCAAATCCGAGCGGTCCTAAATCTTCATCGCCCCCGGACCGGGGATCGCCTTCGGCGGCACCTTGCCGAGAATGATCATGCCGAGCACCTCGTCCTTGGTGACGTCTTCGGTGCGGGCATGGCCGACCACTTGGCCGTTCTTCATCACCGACACGCGGTCGGCGAGGTCGAAGACGTCGTGGATGTCGTGGCTGATCAGGAAGATGCCGATGCCTTCCTTCTTCAACTGCTTGATCAACTCGCCGACCTGTGCCGTTTCCTGCGGCCCAAGCGCTGCCGTCGGCTCGTCCATGATCAGGATGCGAGCGTCGAACAGGATGGCGCGGGCGATTGCCACAGATTGCCGCTGGCCGCCGGAGAGTGCCTTGACCGGTTCCTTGAAGCGCTTGAAGTTCGGGTTGAGCCTGCCCATCACCTCGCGTGCCTTGGCCTCCATCGCCACGTCGTCGAGCGTGCCCCAGCGGGTCTGCAGCTCGCGGCCGAGATAGAGGTTGGCGGCGGCGTCGACATTGTCGGCGACGGCAAGCGTCTGGTAGATGGTCTCGATGCCATATTTCTTGGCGTCGCGCGGATTGCGGATCTCGGCGGCCTCTCCGTTGATCAGGATCTCGCCGCTGTCGCGCTTGTAGGCGCCGGAGAGGATCTTGATCAGCGTCGACTTGCCGGCGCCGTTATGGCCGAGCAGGGCGACCACCTCGCCGGGATAGAGGTCTATCGAGGCGTTGTCGACCGCGTGGATACCGCCGAAGGAGATGGAAATGTTTCTCATTTCCACGAGTGGAGTGCGATGTTCCGTCATTGTCTGGAACTCCTCTTACTTGGCACGCGCGCGGTAGATCGTGTCGAGCCAGACGGCCATCACCAGCACGATGCCGACGACGATCCGCTGGAACGGCGTGTCGATGCCAAGCAGCACCATGCCGGACTGCAGCGACTGCATGACCAGGGCGCCCAACATGGCGCCGGCAATGGTGCCGGTGCCGCCGGCAAGCGAGGTGCCGCCGATCACGGCTGCGGCGATGGTGTAAAGCTCGTCGAGTTCGCCCTGCGCGTTGGTGGCGGCGTTGAGGCGGGCGGTGGAGATCGCGGCGGCGATGGCGCAGAGCACACCCATCAGCGTGAAGATCTTCACCGTGACCCAGCGCGTCTTGATGCCGGCCAGTTCCGCCGCCTCCGGATTGCCGCCGATGGCGAAGACGTAACGGCCGAAGCGCAGGCGCGTGGCGATGAAGGTCATGACGATGCCGACCGCAATCGCCATCAGCACCGGAATGGCGATGCCGTGGGGAATGAACAGCCCGGCTTCCGGCCACGGAATATTGTTCGCCTCGGCATATTTGCGGGCGATGTTGACCGGCCAATAGTAGCTGTTGGCTACGAAGATCGCGCCCATGACGATGGCGCAGCTCAGCACGCAGAGGAAATATTCGGCCCAGAGCGGCCGACGCGGGAAATGGAACCGCTTGCGCTGCTGGCGGGCATTGATGATGGCGACGACGATGGCCATGCAGGCGAGCGCGCCGACCACCCAGCTGGCGGTGGCGCCAATCGAACCTTCGGTACCGCCGCCCATCAGGCGGAAGCTGGCATCCATCGGCGCGACCGTCTGACCGCTGGTGACGAACCAGGTGGCGCCGCGCCAGACGAGCAGGCCGCCGAGCGTGACGATGAAGGACGGCACGTTGAGGAAGGCGATGATCGAGCCGTGCAGCGCGCCGATGGCCGCACCGATCAGCAGGCCGCCGGCCAGCGCCAGGATCCAGGTCGCGGGGTGATTAAAGCCCATCAGCTGCGGCAGGATCTGCGCCTGCAGCACGCCCATGATCATGCCGGAGAAACCGAGGATGGAGCCGACCGAAAGGTCGATGTTGCGGGTGACGATGACCAACACCATGCCCGTCGCCATGACGGCCACCGATGCGGTCTGCACCGAGAGGTTCCAGAGGTTGCGCGGCGTGAGGAACAGGCCGCCGGTCATGATGTGGAAACCGACCCAGATGATCAGCAGCGCGCCGACCATGCCGAGCAGGCGGGTATCGATTTCGGTCGCGCGGAAAAAGCGCGTTACCGGATTGGCTTCCGCCTGGCGGGCGCCGCTGGATGTGGTGGAATGTAGCGTATCGGCCATCTTCTTTGCCGTTCCCCCCATTTTGGACGCTGGCAGGCGAACAGGAAAAACCATCATCGCCAACGCCGCCGCGCCATTTCATCATTAGATAGGCCAGGGCAATCGAACTGCCAGCACACGCTCTGCGTGATGGCGCTTCCCATACGATCCGACGCTGCAACGGGGCGCTGCAGCGTCGGCAATTCGATCAGCCTGGGCGATCGCTCTTAGTTGCAGGCAGCCACGGAGCCGGCCTTGACGCCCTGGCAAGCTTCGTCCTTGCTGATCCAGCCGGCATCGATGACAACGTTGAGGTTGTCCTTGGTGATCGGCAGCGGAGCGAGGAAGACCGACTTCATTTCAGCGCCCTTCGGGCCACCCGTGAAGGTGGTGACGTTGGCGATTTCGTCCATCTTCTTGCCGCCGGCCAGCGCCAGGGCGATCTCTGCGGCATTCTTGCCGAGTTCACGCGAGTCCTTCCAGACGGAAACGGTCTGGGTGCCGAGCGCGACGCGGTTCAGCGCTGCCTTGTCGGCATCCTGGCCGGACACCGGAACGGAACCGGCAAGGCCCTGGGCGTCGAGGGCGGCAATCGCACCGCCGGCCGTGCCGTCGTTGGAAGCCACGACCGCATCGACCTTGTTGTCGTTGGCGGTCAGGAACTGCTCCATGTTCTTCTGGGCATTTTCCGGCTTCCAGCCATCGGTGTAGGCTTCGCCGACATTCTTGATCTTGCCGGCGTCGATGGCTTCCTTCAGGACTTCGACCTGACCGGAGAACAGGAAGTCCGCATTCGGGTCGGACGACGAACCCTTGATGAAGACGTAGTTGCCTTCAGGCTTGGCCTTGAAGACTTCGCGCGCCTGCATGCGGCCGACTTCCTTGTTATCGAAGGTGATGTAGAAGGCGGCCGGGTTTTCGATCAGGCGGTCGTAACCGACGACCGGGATGCCTTCCGCGGTGGCCTTTTCGATGGCCGGGCCGATGGCGTCAGAATCCTGCGCCAGAACGATGAGGGCGTTTGCGCCCTGCGAGATCAGCGATTCGACGTCGGTCAGCTGCTTGGCAGCGGAAGACTGGGCGTCGGCGGAAATGTACTTTGCGCCGGCAGCCTCAAGCGCCTTCTTGATGGCGGCTTCGTCGGTCTTCCAGCGCTCTTCCTGGAAATTCGACCAGGAAACGCCGACCACCAGATCGGCGGCAACCGCTGCGGAATGCATGGTGACGACGATGGCCGCGCCGGCCATCAGCTTCAGAAACGAATTCATTGTGTCCTCCCAAGTGACATGCGGCCGGGCGCACATGGTCTCCCCGCTGCCGCTCCCAACAAGCTGTCGAAACCTCCAAAAAGTTTTTTCTCGACAGTCGAGAAATTAGATGTCAGAGATTTTCGAGGCTGTCAACACGGCAATTCCGCGATGTCGGACGGCTGTTCTTGCTCTCGGAGGAGCGTTACAGAAGGGGGCGGCAAGCCGTCCGCATGCAAGGCCAGGGAGCGCGTCATACTGACGAAATCGAGCACGGAACTGGTACGCCAGCAGAACAGCATGCTTGTGCTGTCTGCCTTGCGGCGCCATGGCCGGCTGGCACATACGGAGATTTCCGATCAGACGCGGCTTGCCTCTGCAACGGTCTCGGCGATCACCGCCGACCTTGAACGGGCGCAGCTGATCGAGCGCACGGAAGTGCAGCCGGTCGGCGGCCGGGGGCGGCCCCGCGTGCTTTTCGAGCAGCGTCGCGACTGCGCCTATCTTGCCGTCGTGGTGGTCTCGTCCGATGCCGTGCAATATTCCCTTGTCGATTATTCCGGTCGGCTGATCGACCGGTTCTCGGAGCTTCGTCCGTCCGTTGCCGGCGCCGACCTGTTTGCCCGCGCGGTGCGCGATGGTCTCGACCGGCTGGCCGGGCGAGCACGCATCGAGCGCGACCGTATCGTCGTCATCTCGATCAGCAGCAAGGGCATCGTCGACCCCGGGCGCCCCGTGCTCATCTGGTCGCCGGTCCTCGGCGCCGACCGGCTCGATTTTTCCACCGCCTTGCGGCCGGACTGGCAGGCCGAGATCATGCTGGCCAACGAAACCCTGCTGGTGGCAAGCGCGCTCGGCACGACGATGGAGAAAGGCGATCTTCATCCCGGTTTCCGCTCGCTGGCGGCCCTGTCGCTGGGCCACAGCATCGGCCTCGGCATCGTATCGAAGAGCGGTGCGGACCATCACGTCAGCGCGCTCAACTTCGGCCACATGCTGCACATGCCCGATGGCGCCTTGTGTCGCTGTGGCTCGCGCGGCTGCATCGAAGCCTATGCCGGTTTTTATGCCGTGCTGCGCGGCGCCTTCGAGGTGCCGACGGACACCATTCCGGCGAAATTCGTGCCGCTGGCCGAGATGGACAAGATCGCCGCCAGCGCCCGCCAGGGCAACCGCATTGCGTCTTTTGCCTTTCGGCAGGCCGGGCTTGCCCTCGGCAACGGGCTTGCCCGCATGTTCAGCCTGCACGACCGCATGCCGGTGGTGCTGACCGGGCCGGGAACACGCTATTTCGACCTGCTGCAGAAGGGAATGGAAGAGGGGCTGTCGCAATCGCAGATCGTTCGCCTGGAGGGAATGCCGCCGCTTTCGGTGGCGGCCGACGAGCAGAATCTCGTCTTCCAGGGCCATCTCAACCGGGCGCTGGCCGCCATAGACCGCTCGGTTCTCGGCCTCCGCCCGCGTGCCGCCATTGCCTCCTGAGCCGCATTTGCCTGTTTCCGGCGTGCATAAGCCTCAAAAACAATAGCCTAGGCGCAATTCGCCGTGGAACGCCGCGAGGCGGCAAGGCTCGCACCTTTTCTTTGGCCGATGCTCCGGTCTAGAGTCGCAAATGACTGATTCTCGGGGGATATCCATGCCGGACGATGCGCTTTTTCACCGTACGCAATTGCCTCGGCCCGACGTGACGGCTGAGGAAGCGGCAGCGATCCTCGAAAGTTTCTACGACCTCCGGGGCGACATCAAGGAACTCGGCAGCCAGCAGGACCGCAACTACCGGATCGATACCGGCAGCGCCCGTTACGTCCTGAAGATCTGCCGCGTCGATTATGCCACCGTCGAACTGGAAGCCCAGAATGCGGCGATGCGCCATCTCGCCGCCAAGCCGGACAGCCCGCGCGTGCCGCAGCCGATCCCGGCCAGCAATGGCGAAGACATTCTTTTCCTGGCCGTTGGCGGCGACGAATACCAGGTGCGGCTGCTCTCCTATCTCGACGGCGAGCCGCTGACGCGCCGCAAATATCTGGCGGAACCGGCAGTCGCAGCCCTCGGCGCGATGACGGCACGTATCGCAGTCAATCTCGCCGATTTCACCCATCCCGGCCTCGACCGCGACCTGCAATGGGACCTGCGCCGCGCCGGCCCCGTGGCGCTGCATCTCTTGCAGGCGGTGACCGACCAGCAGGCCCGCGACCGGATCGCCAAGGTCATGGTCGCCGCCGTCCGGCGCATCCAGCCGCTTGGCGACTCCCTGCGCATCCAGCCGATCCACCATGACGTGACCGACGACAACGTCGTCAGCCAGCCGGATGCCAGCGGCCGTCCGATCGTCGATGGCGTCATCGATTTCGGCGATATCGTCAACGGCTGGCTGGTGGCAGACCTGGCCGTGACCTGCGCGGCGCTGCTGCACCACGCCGATGGCGATCCCTTCTTCATTCTGCCGGCCGTCAAGGCCTACCATGCCGTCAACCCGCTGACGGAAACGGAGCTGAAGGTGCTGTGGCCGCTGATCGTCGCCCGCGCCTGCATTCTGATCGCCAGCACCGAGCAGCAGCTCGCCATCGATCCGGATAACGAATACGTCATCGGCAACGCCGCCCATGAACGCGAAATCTTCGAGGTGGCGACCTCGGTGCCGCTGACGCTGATGGAGCATGCAATCTTCGAAGCGGTCGGGCTTCAAACACCCGCCCCGGAGACATCCTCGCTCGGCCTGCTACTACCCGGCGTCAGCCCCGATGCGATCCGTCTGCTGGAACTCGACCTGTTCAGCCCGCATCTGGCGCAGGACAACTGGTCGCGGCCGGGCATCGAACTCAAGCTCCTGGAATCGGCTGCCCGCGAAACCGGCATTGCCGTGACCCGGTACGGCGAATACCGGCTGAGCGAAACGATCCCGAACTCCGCCAGCGAGCCGCAGACCTACGCGCTGCACATGGATATCTGCCTGCCCGCCGGTTTCCAGGCGGCAGCGCCCTTTGCTGGCCGCGTCGAGCGGTATGGCGAGCGCACCGTGCTTGCCGGCGAAACCGTGCGCCTGCATCTGCTCGGCCTCGATTGCCTGCACGAAGCCGGCATGTCGTTGACCGAAGGCGAACCGCTCGGTACGGTGGAAGGCTCCAGCGGCCATTTCGGCCTGCTGCGCATCCAGCTTGCCACCGAAGCGGGGCTGGTGCCGCCCTTCTTCGCGCGTCCGTCGCATGCGTCCGCCTGGTCGCGGCTGTCGCCGTCGCCCTCCCGGCTGCTGGGCGTCGATTGCGACGCGCCACAGCCCAAGAGCGCCGAAATCCTGGAGCGCCGCGAGAGCCATTTCGCCCGGCCGCAGAAAAATTACTACACCCGCCCGCCGCAGATCGAACGCGGCTGGAAACAGCATATGTTCGACGTCACCGGCCGCACCTATCTCGACATGGTCAACAACGTCGCCACCGTCGGCCATGGCCATCCGCGGCTGGCGGAAGCGGTGTACCAGCAATGGTCGATGCTCAACACCAATTCGCGCTTCCACTATGAAGTGGTCGCTGCCTTTTCCGAACGGCTGGCGCGGCTGGCGCCGGACAATCTCGACACCGTCTTCCTCGTCAACAGCGGTTCTGAGGCCAACGATCTGGCGCTCCGGCTTGCCTGGGCCGCCTCCGGCGCCCGCAACATGCTGTGCCTGCTTGAAGGGTATCACGGCTGGACGGTCGGCAGCGACGCCGTCTCCACCTCGATCGCCGACAATCCGCAGGCGCTGACGACCCGGCCGGACTGGGTCCATCCGGTCATGGCGCCCAACACCTATCGCGGCCCCTATCGCGGGCCGGATTCCGCCGCCGATTACGTCGCGGCCGTCCGTCCGACGCTGGACGCGCTGGATGCCAAGGGCGAAAAGCTCGGCGGTTTCATCTGCGAGACGGTCTATGGCAATGCCGGCGGCATCGCGCTTCCGCCGGGTTACCTGCAGGAGATCTACGCCGAGGTGCGCAGGCGCGGCGGCATCTGCATCGCCGACGAGGTGCAGGTCGGCTACGGCCGGCTCGGCCACTACTTTTGGGGTTTTGACCAGCAGGGCGTGGTGCCCGACATCATCACCATCGCCAAGGGCATGGGCGCCGGCCATCCGCTCGGCGCGGTCATCACCAGCCGCGCCATTGCCGATGCGCTGGAGAAGGAGGGTTACTTTTTCTCGTCCGCCGGCGGCAGCCCGGTCAGCTGCGTCGTCGGCATGACGGTGCTCGACATCATGACCGACGAGGAACTGCAGGAAAACGCCCGCGACACCGGCGATTATCTCAAGGCGCGGCTGGAAGCGCTGGGTCAGCGTTTCCCCATCGTCGGCGCCGTCCACGGCATGGGCCTCTATCTCGGACTGGAATTCGTCCGCGACCGTCAGACGCTGCAGCCGGCGACGGAAGAAACCGCCGCCATCTGCGACCGGCTGCTGGCGCTCGGCGTCATCATGCAGCCGACGGGCGACCATCTGAACGTGCTGAAGATCAAGCCGCCGCTCTGCCTGACGCGGGAAAGCGCCGATTTCTTTGCCGATTGCCTGGCGCGGGTGCTGGAAGAGGGCTGGTAAGGGTTACTCGCGGACCTCGAAATCGAAGGTCTTGCCGGCGAAGGGTTCCTTGCGGAAACGGAAGTGCCACCATTCGCGATCGTAGTTGGCAAAACCGGCCTTTTCCATCGCCTTGACTAGCAGCTGGCGGTTTTCAGAGGCTTGCTTGCTGACGGCTTTCGAGCGTGTGTGGCTGCGCGGATCGAAAAAGTCGAAATCCGTGCCCATGTCGAGCGCTTCGAAACCCGTTGACGTCAACCGCCCAAGGGTCAGGTCGATGCTTCCGCCGCTGGAATGGCCCGAGCGGGCGGCGATGTAGCCTTTGGCGATCAGCTTGTTGCGCGCCACATCGGGATAATAATCCGGATCGGGCTTGCCTTTTTCCGATGCCCATTCGACGAAAAATTTCACCGCACGCGCCGGGCGATAACAATCGAAGACCTGCAGCCCAAGCTGCTGCGGCTTCAATGCCGCCTGCGCCTCGGCCAGGGCTTTTGCCACCGGCTCCGCCAGGATGCAGGCCGGCGACACATAGCCGGGAACCACGCTGCGGGTAAAATTGCCGTTGGTGGCATAGCGGATATCCTGCCGGATCGTCGGATCGACGGCGCGCAGGGCAACAAATCCCTCCGGCCGTTCCACTGCCGCGGCAAAAGAGCCGACCGCCATGCCGAGCGTAAGGGCAAGCATGGCCGAACACCTTCTCATCGAAGATCCAGTCCGGATATGGCGGTGTCCTGATATTTCCAGCCCGGATAGACGGAAGAAATGGTCAGCACCAGCCACTTCGTCTTTTCCGGCAACGACATGCCGATGGTCTGCCAGTCCCTTTCATCCCTCAGTGCGATGCTTTGCCGGTCGCCGCGGGATGTCGAAAGGCTAAAATTGCGCACACGGCTGTTCTTTTCGAACAGGTCGGCATTCTTGCCGTAGCCGTTGGCAACCTCCATGCCGGAAATCGATACCGGCGCGTCGAACTCGATGGCGATGTATTCACCAATGCCGTCCCCGGCAGCACCTTCGACCCAGGCCGTGCTGCCTCTGCCGTCCGTGAGGTTGACCGAGCCGTAGCGGCTGCCCAGTTGCGGCTCGAGGATCGAGCTGACGCAGACTGTCGCCGAACCGACGGTGAAAATCTGCCGCTGGCAGCTTTCTCCGCTGCGGGCCGGACGGACGGCGAAGACGGGTTCCGCCTCGTCAGGCATGTCCGGTTCGGCCTCCTCGGGCATATCGGGTTCGCTCGTTGCGTCCGGCAGCCGCAGTTCCCTCGTGGAATTCGGCACCGGTTGCGCGTTCGGATCGTCCGCAGCCATGGCCGAAAACGCCATGCCGACCAAAAGGCACACCACTGCGCCAGCAGCCATTCGCCCCGTCATCGAGAAATTGCCAAGCATCGTCCCAATTCTCCTGAAGAAGTCACCGGACAAGGGTTGTAAAAATCTCTTCTGTCTTCTTCAAACGTTTTCCGGTCCGGTTTTCATCCAAATTTAATGCGCCTTGCAGGCGGCAACCGCGCCGGACAGGCCGTCGATGATCGGGCAATCCGGGCGATTGTCGCCATGGCAATGGTCGACGAGGTGCCGCAGCGCCTCGCGCAGGCTGGTGAGTTCCGCAAGCTTGCGGTCGATATCGTCGAGCTTGGCTTCGGCAATCGCCTTCACCTCCGCGCTTGCCCGCTGCTTGTCGTCATAAAGCGAGAGAAGCTGCCGGCATTCCTCGACGCTGAAACCGAGATTGCGCGAGCGGTGGACGAATTGCAGCCGGTTCACATCCGCGGCGGAATAGTCGCGATAACCGTTTGCGGCGCGATCTGCCTTGAGAAGGCCGATTTCTTCGTAATAACGGATGGTCTTGGCCGGAAGGCCGGATTTGCGCGCGGCGCTGCCGATGTTCATGGCGTATCTCCCTGTCGAGTGCCCACGAGGATATTTCGTTTCTTCTTGCGCAATTCCGGACGCAAAACCGTTGCGCACGTTTGCTGGAATTGCTTTAAACCTTCCAGTATCTGGAAGGTCAACCGCCATCCTTCAAGGTATAGGGCCGGCGATTTCCGCCGCCAAGCTTGCCCGCCGCAGCCGAAACGTATAATGCGACGGGATTGACCGCGAAAAAACGAACGGAAAGCTTGTTTTGAGCCAGGTGGGCAGAAACGTGAGAGCGAGGACGGCGAGGCTGCGGCGCGCCCTGATCTCGCCTGCGCCGCTCGCGCCGAGTTTCCTGGTTTTCCTCTTCGCGATCTTCAGCTTCACCCTCGGCAACGTCCAGGTCATCCATTCCGCCGCACGCGCCGGTTCGACCGGCACGGAACGGACGACACAAGGGTCCCAGGTCGCAACACGCGACGCCAATCGCCTGGTGCTGGTCGCCGAGCGCAAGGACCTGCCGCAGACCGGCTGGAACGGTGACGAGCCGATCCTGCCTCCCGGCCAGGTTCTTCTCTACCTTCTCCCCGGCAAGGCTGCGGAAGGCATCGTGGCGGTGTCACCCGCCCGGCTGCATCCCGATCCGCACGGATTTCTGCCCCGCGGCCCGCCGACGATCGCCTGAGCGCGGCGCCTGGCGCCCCCTGCCATCTTCCTTTTCAGCCGGCCGTGAACAAAGCGGTTGGCAATCGTCTTTTCAAGGACTTCTCCATGCGCAATTCACCCTGGCTGGTGATGACCTATGCGATCATTATCGTGATCGGCATTCTCGTCGCCCTCCCGAACGTCGTTTCCAAGGAAACGCTGGAAAAATTCCCCTCCTGGCTGCCGCATAACCAGGTTTCCCTCGGTCTCGACCTGCGCGGCGGCTCGCATCTGGTTCTCGAAGTGGATGCGGCCGATCTCGTCAAGGAGCGGCTGCAGAGCCTGATCCAGGATTCCCGCCGCACGCTGCGCGAAGCCAACATCCAGAACACCTCCGTTCGCCGCGTCCAGGATTACCTGCTGATCACGCTGACGGATGCCAGCCAGCGCCAGGCCGCCATCGACGCCCTGACCAAGCTGTCCAATCCTGTCGGCATCGGCCTCACCGCCGGGCAGTCCGATCTGGCGATTACCGCAGACGGTGAGAGCGGTGTCCGCATGGCCATGACGCCGGCCGGCCTGGAGCACAATATCAGCGCTGCCGTCGAGCAGAGCCTTGAAATCATCCGCCAGCGTGTCGACCAGGTCGGCGTGTCCGAACCGACGATCCAGCGCGTCGGCGGCAACCGCGTGCTCGTCCAGCTTCCGGGCGCCGAAGATCCGTCGCAGCTGCGCCGCCTTCTCGGCTCGACCGCCAAGATGAGCTTCCACATGCTGGGCAACCAGGGCGAACGCGGCGTCACCGTGCTGAAGGACGAGGAAGGCGCCAGCTATCCGATCCAGGACCGCGTCGAACTCTCCGGCGACCGCCTGTCGGATGCCCGTGTCTCCTTCGATCCGAACACCCAGGAGCCGGTGGTCAACTTCCGCTTCGACAATGCCGGCGCCGTCCGCTTTGCCGATATCACCCGCGCCAATGTCGGCAAGCCTTTCGCCATCGTCCTCGACGACAAGGTCTTGAGCGCTCCGGTCATCCGCGAGCCGATCACCGGCGGTTCCGGCCAGATCTCCGGCAATTTCTCGGTGCAGAGCGCCAACACGCTCGCCGCCCTGCTGCGCGCCGGCGCCCTGCCCGCCAAGCTGACCGTCATCGAAGAACGCACCGTCGGTGCCGACCTCGGCAGCGACGCCATCCGCATGGGCGTCTATACCGGCCTTCTCGGCTTCGCCTTCGTCGTCGCCTTCATGTTCGTGCTTTACGGCGCATGGGGCATTCTCGCCAACTTCGCGCTGGCGCTGAACGTCATCCTGACCTTCGCCGGCCTGACGCTGATCGGTGCAACACTGACGCTGCCCGGCATCGCCGGTATCGTGCTCGGCATCGGCCTCGCGGTCGACGCCAACGTTCTCATCAACGAACGCATCAAGGAAGAGACGCGCAAGGGCCGAACGGTGTTCGGCGCCATCGACGCCGGCTTCAAGCGCGCTTACTCCACCATCGTCGACAGTAACGTCACGGCGCTGATCGCCACCGTGCTGCTGTTCTGGTTCGGCTCCGGTCCGGTGCGCGGCTTCGCCGTCACCATGGGCCTCGGCATCGCCATCTCGATGTTCACGGCCGTTTCGATCGTCCGCGTCGCCATGATCTTCATCGCCGGCCGCTACAAGCTGAAGTCGATCAAGATCAAGCCGCTGCTGCCGTTCAACCTCATCCCCGACGGTACGCACATCAACTTCATGAAGAGCCGGTTCATCGGCCTCAGCGTTTCCGCTTTTCTCTCCATCGCCTCGATCATCCTGTTCATCACGCCGGGCCTCAACTACGGCGTCGATTTCCGCGGCGGCATCCAGATGGAAGTCGTCACCCAGCAGCCGGCGGATCTTGCCAAGTTCCGCGCAGGTCTCGACGAGCTTGGCCTCGGCGAAGTGGCGCTGCAGGAATTCGGCGATGCCAACCACGTGCTCGTTCGCGTCGAACGCCAGCCGGGCGGCGAGGAAGCACAGACGGCGGCCGTCGAACACCTGAAGGCCGAAGTCGTCAAGATCGAGCCGACCGCCAAGGTCGAACGCACGGAAGTCGTCGGCCCGAAGGTCAGCGGCGAGCTGGCAACGGCCGGCATCCTCTCCGTCGTGCTCGCCAGCCTGGCGATGCTCGTCTACATCTGGGTGCGGTTCGAATGGCCATTCGCCGTTGGTGCCATCGTCACCCTTGTGCTCGACGTGACGAAAACCATCGGCTTCTTCGCGCTGACCGGGCTCGACTTCAACCTGACGGCCATCGCCGCGCTGCTCACGCTTGTCGGCTACTCGGTCAACGACAAGGTGGTGGTCTACGACCGAATGCGTGAAAACATGCGCCTCTACAAGGCAATGCCGCTGCGCGAGCTGATCGACCTGTCGATCAACGAAACGCTGGCACGAAGCCTCTACACCTCGGTCACCGCCTTCCTGGCGATGCTGCCGATGGCGATCTGGGGCGGCAGCGCAGTGGAAAGCTTCGCCGTGCCGATGGTCTTCGGTATCGTCGTCGCCGCATCGTCGTCGGTGTTCATCGCCGCGCCGATCCTGCTGTTCCTCGGCGACTGGCGGACGGCCCGCCGTAAGCGCGTCGAGGCGGAGACCCCGACGGAAGAAGCAACCGCCTAAAGGCGGGAACATTGCGCCCACAAGGCGAGTTACTCCATGGTGCGGCCGTCCTGAGAGGCGGCCGCAGTCCACGACCGGCCCGCACCTGCGTTTGGCGCAGAGACATGCGATCCGGCCAACCAATGGAGACATTTGATGGACCCGATCCGAATCCCCTGGAAATCCTGGGTCGTCGTCTGCGACGGCGCAAAGGCGCTCATCCTGCGCAACGACGGCGATGCCGACCTCATCAACCTCAAGGTCGTCGATACGCTGACACAGCCCAACGACAAGACCAGCGAGATCGGCACAGACCGGCCCGGCCGCGCCTACTCCCCGCCCGGCGTTTCCCGCAGCGCGATGGAAGAGACGGACTGGCATGCCCAGGCCGAGGAGGATTTCCTCAAGGAGGTCGCCGGCAGGATCACGGACATCGCCAGCAAGGCCGAAACGCAACGCATCGTCCTTGTCGCGCCGCCGACGGCGCTGGGCATTCTGCGGCAATCGCTTGGGCCAGCGGCCGGCACGGCCATCACGGCGGAAATCCCCAAGGACTATGCCCAGATGCCGGTTCCTGAAATCGAAAAGAACCTGTTGCGGCTGGCGGCCTGACCTATCCGCCCTTCATTTCCCTTGGCGCGCCGTCACTCACCGGCGCGCTTTTTTTTCGACCAAGCGGACGCTTTCCGCCTGCGGAGAGCTTTCACGCAGTTACGATTTTGGTCTAGATCCTCCTAAACGACTGAGGAGGACTGGCAGATGCAGGCACACGAACAGCGGATGCGGCTCGACGACACCGACCGCGCCTACACGGTGCTGATCGCCGACCTGGTCGGCCTGACATTCGGCCCCGACGGCAAGCCCGATCCCGGCGAGGTTCGTGCTTATATCGAGGAAAAAGGCGGTGTCTTTCACGCCGGTCCGCTCGACAGCGCAGGCGCCCTGCAGGCCGGCGCCATCCATTTCTTCTACCAGCCGGACCTGAGCGCGGAAGCCGAACTTCTCGCTGAAACTGCCGATGGCCGCTACGACGCCTTGATTGCGGCGGCGACCTTCATCCCCAAGGCCGCGCGTTTCGATCTCGGCGGCGTCCGCATCGGTGCGGGAACGGGCAACATGGGTTCTGCCTCCTGGGGCGGCGGCAACGGCGAGGGCGGCATCGCTCCCCTGATGAACACGCCGGGCTTCAACAGCCGGGCCACGGCGCAGATGGTCATGAAGGCGATCCTCAAGGTCTCGCCGGACCTGCCGGTCGACCGGCTGCATGCGCTGGTCGCCGCCGGCGATTTCGACACCGGCCGGCAGTTACGCGATTTTCCGACGGAAAAACTCGAAGGCAAGCGGCTCGCCGTCATCGGCTACGGCAATATCGGCCGCGAGGTCGCCAAGCTCGGACGGGCTTTTGGCATGACCGTGACGATCTACGCCCGCGAACGGCATCGGTCCTGGATCGAGTCGGAAGGTTTCGACTATGCGTCCACCACCGTCGAGGCGGCGCGTGGCGCGCATTTCCTCAGTGTCCATACCGGTCTAGGCGGCGTTGGAGCGGACGGGCGCTACGCCAATGCCGGCCTGATCGGTGAGGAGGTGCTGAACGCCTTGGCCGAAGGCGCCGTGCTGGTCAATTACGACCGCGGCGAAGTCGTGGATACGGGCGCGCTCGACGCAGCCCTTGCCAGCGGCAGGGTGCGGCATGCGGCCATCGATGCCGACCTGTTCAAGAATGCCGTCACCGGCGAACTGTCCGGCCCGATGCTGCCCTATCTGCCGCTGGCAACGCGCCACCCCGGCAAGACGGAACTTTTGCCGCATGCCGCGGCCGATACGGATCATCCCTCCCGCGTTGCCGGCGCCAAGCAGGCCGTCGACCAGATCTTCGACGTCATCCGCCATCGGCGCGTGATGAACCGCAAGGGCACGTTGCCCGACGGTTTCGTCGATGCCGGCAGCAAGAGTGCAGCGGGTGTCGGCAAGGTAACGGCGCAGCATGTTGCTACTGTGGCTGCGGACCCCGCCATCATCGCCGAACTGCGCAGCCTTGCCGAGCAATCGGCCGCCATCTGGAGCGCGCTGGCGGCCGCGGGCGACGGGGCAGGGCGCCTATCCCTTGCCACCGCGCAGGCACAAGACCTGCTACGGCTCTCGAACCGCTACGTCACGCTGCTGCAGTCGAAAGGCTTGCAGGGACCTGCCGAGGAATAGAGCATTTTATCTCTACGCAATTCCGGACGCAAAACCGCTGCGCACTTTTGCTGGAATTGCTCCAAACCTCAGCTTTCCGGAATATTCTCGCGAAAAATCACCTGCAGCCGCGGCGGGTGGTAATCGATCGCCTGGCCGCGAACGGCGCGGCTCAGCATCGACAGCGCCTCGCGGGCCTCGACACGCGGGTTCTGGTCGATGATGGCATCGATGGTGCCGTTAAGCAGCAGGCTCTTGTTGTGCTCGGTCAGTTCGTGGCCGACGAAGATGATGTTTTTCGCCCGGCCGATTTCCGCCAGCGCCTGGCCGATGCCGGTGTTGCCGGCGCCGATATTATAGATGCCGGCGAGATCCGGATGGCGCTTGAACAGGCCCATGGCCTCCTCGTATGCCTTGGTGCGGTCGTCGCGGATTTCCCGCAATTCGACGATTTCCAGATCGGGAAAATCCTCGCCGATGATGTGGCGAAAGCCCATCTCGCGCTCCTCGTGGCCACGATAGGACAACGAGCCGGCAAACAGCGCGATCTTGCGCTTGACGCCGCTGCCGAGAAAACGTCCGAGCAGGTAGCCGCCGAGACGCCCGGCCGCACGATTATCGATGCCGATATAACCGATGCGCGACACATGCAGGATGTCGGAGACGAGCGTGACGATCGATACGCCGGAGGCGGCCAGCGACCGCATCGCCTCGCGCACGGTCGGATGGTCGAGCGCGATGACGCCGACGCCCATGGTCTGTCCCTGCAGGTCATGCAGCGTCTGTGCCAGCGTATCGGGATTGAAGCCTTCGATGGAATGGATGTGAACGTCGAGGTCCGGCTGCGCCGCCGCCTGCTTTTCCAGCTGATGCAGCAGGTTGGCGATGAAGGTGTTGGTGCCGGCCGGCAGCACGAAATCCAGCCGCACGCGCGTCTCCGTCATCAACGCCGGCGCGCCGTTGCCGAGATAACCTAGCCTGCGGGCCGTTTCGATGACGATCTCACGCGTCCGTTCCTTGACGCCGGAGCGGTTGTTCAGCACCCGGTCCACGGTCGCGCTCGAAACACCAGCCTCGCGGGCGATGTCCGTCAATGTTGATCGCAAAGCGATTCCCTTCCGCCAAATGATGTAAATTGATGTATTTCCATTTTGGCGCGATGCAAGGGGTCATTCGAGCAATTCGCTCGAATTCTTTCGTATAGCCTATTGTTTTTCACCGAAAAAATCTCCTCCTCCTCAAATCCATCACCTCCATGATGGGTTTGAGACTCCCATCAACATCATTATTGAAGAATTTTATGATGTAAAATGATTTATTATGATGTTGACTTCGATCATTTTGCGCGTCAATAATCCGCGCACATCGGCAGAGGAGGAATGCTGCCGGATGGGGAGGAGCTCAATATGTCTAATCTGATCCGCATGTCGCGGCGCAGCCTGCTGTCGACCGGCGCCAAGGCTTTCGCGCTGACCGCCGCCGCCGGCATCGCGCCGCAATTCATTCGTCCGGGCCGCGCTTACGCAGCCGACGCGCTTGCCGAAGGTATGATCGGCGGCCCGACCGGCTTTGCCGGCGCCGAGCGCTACCAGTACGGCGCCGAGACGCCGGAAGGCCGCGCCATCGAGGCCATCAAGGCGCTGAAGGGTGCCGGCAAGGCGCCGGACAAGATCGTTCTCGGCCTGTCCGACGGCTCGATCGGCCAGCTGACGCAGCCGTTCCCGGCCGGCGCACCGTCGATCAAGGAACTGTGGGAGAAAGAAACCGGCATCACGCTCGACATCGTCGGCGTGCCGAACGGCCAGGAATTCACCAAGACGATGCAGGACATCTCCACCAAGGGTGGGGCGTTCGACATCTACGCCGTCGAATGGAACCGCCTCGGCGACCTCGCGGAAACCGGCGGCATCATTCCGCTCGACGATTTCGTCTCGGCCCACAAGCCGGAATGGGATGACCCGGAGCGCGGTTACGTCAACGGCGCCAAGGGCGTTTCGCTGCTCAACCAGTATCGTGGCTCGACCTACGGCGTCTCGCTCGACGGCGACTTCCAGACCTGGAACTACCGCACCGACCTGTTCAACGACGAAAAAGAGAAGAAGGCCTTCGCCGATCAGCACGGCTACGAACTGGCAGCGCCGCGGACCTGGAAGCAGCTCGACGAAGTCGCAGCCTTCTTCCACCGCCCGGACCAGGGCCTGTTCGGCTGCACCGACCTGCGCAACCAGGGTTGGGGCTACACCAACTGGTATCAGCGCTACGTTTCGATGGGTTCGCCCAACCAGTTCCTGTTCGGCGACGACGGCAAGCCGCTGATCAACTCGGAAGCCGGTTTCCAGGCAACGCAGGAATATGTCGACTCGCTGTCCTACCACTCGCCGGACGCCATTTCCTGGGGCTGGCCGGAACAGTACGGCAACTTCGCCTCCGCCGGCGCTGCCATGACCTGCGCCTTCTCCAACCTGCCGAAATTCCTCGACAACAAGGCGAACGAAGGCTCGAAGGTCACCGGCAAGATCGGCTCGATGCTGCCGCCCGGCCGCGAAATCGACGGCCAGCTGGTGCGCCGCTCGGTGCTGTGGCTCAACCTCTCGGCCTCGGTTTCGTCGCAGAGCAAGCATCCGGAAGCCTGCTACCTGCTGCTGCAGTGGCTCGGCTCCAGCCGCATCTATTCGTGGATGACGGCCAATCCGGGCGGCTACTTCGACCCCTTCCAGCTGTCGAACTTCGCCGATCCGCTGGTGCGCGAAACCTATCACGACTACCACATGGACGTGGTGCGCGACACGGTGGCCCGCACGGTGCCGACCATCAACTATCCGGGTGCCACGGCCTTCCACAATGCGCTTGACGAAAACCTCGTCGCCGCATTGACCAAGGCGAAGACGCCGGAAGAAGCGATGGCGGACACCGAAAAGCAGTGGACGCGTATTGCCCGCCGCATCGGCGAGGACAAGCTGATCTCGGCCGTCAAGGCCAACAAGGAGGCTTGGCCCACCGTGCTCGACTCCGTCACCGGCTAAGCCGACCGCTGATCGTCGGGATGCCGGCCGGGAAAAATTCCCGCCGGCATCCCGGACCCTTGCACCGATGCTGCTGTAGATCCGATGAACCGCTCCATACCCTTTGAAATCTTCCGCTATGCGGCGATCCTTCTGGCGCTGGCCGTCACCTTGATCCCGACGCTCTGGATGGCCTCGATGGCCTTCAAGCCGATCGCGGAATGGTCGGCCACCGGCGCCGATCTCACCTGGTGGCCCAAGGCGCCGACGCTCGACAATTTCCGCTTCATCTTCGGCACCTCGACCAGCGACCTGATCGTCGCGCTCGACCGCACCGCCGGCAAGCCGATCCTGTCGTCGCTGCTGTCGGCCGTCTTCGGCACGATCATCGCAATGGTTTGCGGCACGTCTGCGGCCTACGGCCTGTCGCGCTTCAGCTCCGGGCAGAACCTGCCGCTGGCGCTGATCCAGTTGCGTCTCTTCCCGCCGATGGCGGTGATGATTCCCGTGATGATCATGTGGGCCTTCTTCGGGCTGGTCGATACCTGGTGGGGCCTGGCGCTGATCTACGGCATCGTCACCTTGCCCTTCGCCTTCTGGCTGATGAAGACCTTCTTCGACGACATGCCGCGCGAAATCGAGGATGCGGCGCTTGTCGAAGGCTGCTCGCGGATGCGGGTGTTCATGAAGATCACCCTGCCGATGATGCGCCCGGCGCTCGCCAGCTCCGCCCTCTTCGTCTTCATCCTCAACTGGTCCGACTATCTCATCGCCCTGCTTCTGACGACCCGCGAATGGGTGACGATCCCGGTCTACATGGCCTCGCTGTCGTCGTCGATGACCGGCCAGCTCTACGGCGCCAAGGCCGCCCTCGGCCTCATCGCCGCCGTTCCGCCCGTCATCATGGGCATCGCCATCCAGAAACATCTGGTCCGCGGACTGACCTTCGGAGCGCTGAAACAATGAACGCGCTGGTAACTGAGGAGAAAATGCCCGTGGCCAACGATATCGCCAGGACAGAACCCCACGCCGAAGATGGCGGACGCCGGCTCGGCTTCATGCTGACGCTGCCCGCGCAGATCCTCGTGCTGTTCATCGCCGTGTTCCCGCTGCTGATGCAGCTCTATATCAGCCTGACCGACTGGTCGCCGCTCGACGGCGTCAGCTGGTGGCAGGCCTACGAATCCTGGAACAGCTTTGCCAACTACACCGACCTGATGGGCGACACCCGCTTCTGGAACGCCCTCGGACGCACGGCGCTGGTGATGGCGATCTGCGTGCCGGCGGAATTCCTGCTCGGCCTCGGCCTCGCCATCCTGTTCATGGACGATTTCGCCGGCAAGCGGGTGTTCTATTCGATCATGCTGATCCCGATGATGGTCGTTCCTGCCGTCGCCGGCTACATGTTCTTCATGCTGTTCCAGTCGGGCGGGCCGATCAACGACATCCTGTCGACGCTGACCGGCCAGCCGATCACGCTCGCCTGGCTGTCCAACCCGACAACCGCGCTGATTGCCGTGATGATCGCCGATATCTGGCAATGGACGCCGCTGATGTTCCTCATCCTGCTCGCCGGCCTCGTCGGCGTACCGGAGGACCAGGTGCGGGCCGCCACATTGCTCGGCGCCTCCTGGTGGCAGCGTTTCCGCACCATCGTGCTGCCGAAGATGAAGACCATCATCATCATCGCACTCGCCATCCGCGTCATCGAGAATTTCAAGATCTTCGACACGCTCTATATCATGACCGGCGGTGGCCCCGGCGTCGCCACCGAAACCATCTCCGTCTACATCTACAAGGTGACGCAGAACGACCTGATCTGGGGTTATGTCGCGGCGATCGCCCTTGTCATCCTCATCGCGCTCTCCATCGTCGTATCGCTGGCGATCAGCCGGATGAACCGGAAGGAAGCCTGATCCATGACCTCGATCCACCTCAACAACCTCGTCAAGAAGTTCGGGGCCTTCACGGCGCTGAAGACCATGGACCTGGAAATCCGCGACGGCGAATTCATGGCGCTGCTCGGTCCTTCCGGCTGCGGCAAGTCCACCACCATGAACATGATCGCCGGCATGGAAGAACCCTCCGAAGGCAAGATCCTGTTCGACGGCCGCGACATGAACGGCGTGCCGATGGGCCGCCGCGGTGTCGGTTTCGTCTTCCAGAACTATGCGATCTTCACGCATATGAGCGTTTACGACAATCTGGCCTACGGCCTGAAGGTCACCGGCGTCGCCAGCAGCGAAGTCGACCGCCGCGTCAAGGCGATCGCCGATTTCCTGCAGCTGACGCCGATGCTGAAGCAGCCTTCGGCAAAGCTGTCGGTCAATATCCTGCAGCGCCTGGCGATCGGCCGCTCGGCCATCGTCGAACCGGCGATCTTCCTGCTCGACGAGCCGCTGTCCAACGTCGATGCCGCCTTCCGTGCCGTCATGCGCACCGAACTCAAGCACCTGCAGCGGCAGTTCAAGCAGACGATGGTCTACGTCACCCACGACCAGCTGGAGGCGATGACCATGGCCGACCGCATCGCCGTCATGGACCACGGTGTCCTGCAGCAGGTCGGCACGCCGCTCGAGGTCTACAACAACCCCAACAATCTCTTCGTCGCCAGCTTCATCGGCTCGCCGGGCATGAACCTGATCAAGGGCAAGCTCGCCGACAGCGATCGCGGCCTGATCGTCGATCTCGGCGGCCTCGGCCGCAGCGCGCCGCTGGATGCGGCGCTTGCTGCAGCCGCCCGCAAGGCCGGCGTGCAGGACGTCGTCTACGGCTTCCGTCCGGAACGGGCGACGCTTTCGGCTGCCGGCGAGGGTCTGGCTTTGCCGGTGACCTTCGTCGAGCGCATCGGCGCACGCACGGTCGTCCATCTCGGCGACGGCGAGCAGCGGGTCAAGGCGGTGTTCGACAACGACGTCTCGGTGGAGAACGGCGGCACGGCCCATATCGCCGTCGAAGCCGGTTCGGTCCGTCTCTTCGACGCCCAGAGCGGCGCCAGCATCAAGGGAGAATGACGATGGCCGGCATTTCCTTCCGCAATGTCACCAAGCGCTACGGCAAGACCGTCGCCGTCGACAATGCCAGCTTCGATATCCAGGCAGGCGAATTCTTCTGCTTCTTCGGCCCGCCGCTTTCCGGCAAGTCGACGATCCTGAAGCTGATCCTCGGCCTCGAAACGCCTGACGAGGGCGAGGTGCTGATCGGCGGCAAGCCGGTCAACCACGTCTCGCCGGCCGGCCGCAACGTCGCCATGGTGTTCCAGAACCTCGCGCTTTTCCCGCATATGACGGCGGGCGAAAACGTGCGTTTCCCGCTGGTCGAGCGGAAAATCCCGGAAGCGACGATCAAGGCGCGTGTCGATGAAGTGGCCGGCAAGCTGCATATCGGCCACCTCTTGCACAAGCCGCCGGCACAGCTTTCCGGCGGCGAGCGCCAGCGCGTGGCGATTGCGCGTGCGCTGGTGCGCGATCCCGTCGCCTACCTGATGGACGATCCGATCTCCGCGCTCGACGCCCGCCTGCGCGAAGAGACCCGCGTCGAACTGAAGCGCATCCAGCGCGATCTCGGCCAGACGCTGATCTATGTCACCCACGACCAGGAAGAGGCGATGTCGGTGGCCGACCGCATGGCGATCATGGAACAGGGCTCGATCCGCCAGATCGGCACGCCGGTGGATATCTACGACCGGCCGGCCAGCCGCTACGTCGCCCAGCTTCTCGGCGCGCCAATGATGAACATCATGAACGCCACGACATCGGGACGGATCGAAGCCGGCGAGGGCACCATCGTGCTGCCGCTGGATGCGGCGCCGCAAGGCGTGTCCGGCCTCGGCATCCGCCCGGAAGACCTCAAGGTCGAGCCATGGGCGGAGCGCCACACCGGCAAGCCGGCCAAGGTCTACGAAGTCGAGCCGCTCGGCGGCTACACCGTCGTGACGCTGGATACCGGTGCGCAAAAACTCCGGGCGCTGATGCGCGGCCAACCTCAGATTGCGCTCGACAGCGCCGTGGCATTGAGCTGCAACCCGGCACGGGTACATTTCTTCGGAGCAGCGGGCGAGGCGCTGCGTGCGTAAGCTCGAACGAACAAGCATATGAAATGGGAGGATACCATGAGTGATGCCAAGGGCTTCGTGCCCGACCCGCCGGTGCGGGCGAAGGAGTTCAACATCGGCTGCATCGGCGCCGGCATGATCATGGCGGAATGCCATCTCGCCGCCTACAAGGAAGCCGGCTTCCCGGTCACCGCCATCGCCTCGCGGACGCAGGAGAAGGCCGCGGCCGTTGCCGAGCGCTGGGGCATCCCGACCGTTCACGCCACGCCGTCCGAGCTGATTGCCGATGCCGATGTCCAGATCCTCGACATCGCCTATCCGCCGGACCAGCAGCCGGCGCTGATCCGCGAAGCGCTGAAGCAGCCGCACATCAAGGCGATCCTGGCGCAGAAGCCGCTGGCATTGACGCTGGACGAAGCCAAGGCGCTGCGCGACGAAGCCGCCGCCGCCGGCAAGATCCTCTCTGTCAACCAGAACATGCGCTACGACCAGTCGATGCGCGTGCTCAAGCAGATCCTCGACAAAGGCGAACTCGGCACGATCGTCATCGCCACCATCGAGATGCGCGCCATCCCGCACTGGCAGGCCTTCCTCGAAGACTACGACCGCCTGACGCTGTCGAACATGAGCGTGCACCATCTCGACGTGCTGCGTTTCCTGTTCGGCGATCCGGATGCCATCACCACCGTCACCCGCACCGATCCGCGCACCAAGTTCGACCACAAGGACGGCATCACCGTTTCGACGCTGACCTTCCCGAGCGGCGTTCTCGCCGTGTCGATGGAAGACGTCTGGTCCGGCCCGCGCGAAGAGGGTTTCGACAGCGACATCTACATCAAGTGGCGCGTCGAAGGCACCGACGGCGTGGCGCAGGGCACGATCGGTTGGCCGGACGGCTCGCCGTCCACCCTGTCCTACGCTTCGAAAACCACCACCGGCGGCAAGTGGGTCACCCCCACCTGGGAGACGATGTGGTTCCCGCAGGCCTTCGTCGGCGTCATGGAGCAACTGCAATACGCTGTGAAATCCGGCGAACCGCCGGCACTTTCCGTCGCCGACAACGTCAAGACCGTGGCGCTGGTGGAAGCGGGTTACCGCTCCATCGCCGAGGGGCGCACGGTCAAGCTTTCCGAAATCTCGATCAACTAATTCCAAGGGAGGATTTTTATCATGATGCAGTCAGGTATTTTCACGGGTTACTTCCCGTACGGCCTTGAAGAGACCGCCAAGAAGATCCGCGCGCTCGACTTCAACACCGTCCAGCTCGACATGCACTTCAAGGATGTCGACGTTTCGGCCGGCCAGATCACCAAGGAGAAATGCGTCAAGATCCGCGAGACCTTCCGCGATCACAACCTGCCGATCTCGTGCATTTCCGGCTACACCAACATCATCCATCCGGATAAGGACGAGCGCGCCCGCCGCGTCGGTTACCTCAAGGAAATCATTGCCAACGCGCAATATCTCGGCACGCCCTACGTGATTTCCGAAACCGGCACCTACAACACCGAATCCGACTGGGTGCATCACCCGAAGAACAAGACGGAAGAAGGTTTCGAGGAGTGCCGCAAGGTCATCGCCGACCTCGCCCAGCATGCCTATGACCACGGCGCCGTCTTCCTGCTCGAAACCTATGTCAACAACGTCGTCGGCTCGGTCGAGGAGACCGTGAAGATGTTCGCCCAGGTCGATCATCCCGGCCTCGGCCTGCTGATGGACCCGACCAACTATTTCGAGTCCCACAACATCGACCGCATGGACCAGATCCTCAACCAGGTCTTCGACACGCTGTCGGACAAGATCAAGATCGGCCATGCCAAGGACGTCAAGCGTTCGGGCGACGACAAGACCGAAAAGCATGCCGATATCGGCGACTCGGATGCGCTCGAAAGCCACACCTTCCGCGGCGTCGGCGAAATCGAACTGCCGGCCCCCGGCCTCGGTTCGCTGAACTACGACCTGTACCTGAAGCGCCTGGCGCAGAAGCACCCGAACATTCCGATGATCATCGAGCACCTCGACGAAAGCGATGTTCCGCGCGCCAAGAAGTTCCTCGACGGCAAGCTGCGCGCGCTGGGTCTTTGATGCATCCGGCGGCCGGGCCTTCGGTCCGGCTGCCAAAGCCTTCTCCTGCCGTCATCCTCGGGCTTGACCCGAGGATCCAAGCACCGTGCGGCAGATGCTCGGGTCAAGCCCGAGCATGACGAGAGGGAGGCTGGTTCCCTAGACAAACAAGTGCCGGGCCTTCCGCCCGGCGCCTCACCACCAGAAACGCAAGGCCGCTTGCGACGACAAACAGGAAGAAGACCATGGTCGAACTCTACGGGAAGGCGCGGTCGCGCCGCGATATCGCCGCCAGCGCCGGCTCCTTTTCGCAATTTGCCGGCGTCCGCCTGATGACGCTCGGCGATGGTGTCGAGCGCGGCATCCGCCTCCTGGAGTTCCGCAGCGGCACCGGCCTGCGCTTCACCGTTCTCATCGACCGTGCCATGGACATTGCCGATTGCGAGTATCGCGGCATGGCGATCGGCTGGAATTCGCCCGCCGGCTTCAAGCATCCGGGCCTTGCCGAATATGAAGGCGAGGGCGGGCTTGCCTGGCTGCGCTCCTTCTCCGGCCTGATGGTCACCTGCGGCCTCGACCACATCCTGTTCATGAACGACGAGCCGGGCGACAGCTATGTCTACGGCCCGCGCAAGACGATCAGCCACTCGCTGCACGGCCGCATCGGCACCATTCCCGGCAAACTGACCGGCTATGGCGAAGAATGGCAGGGCGACGACTGTATCCTCTGGTGCGAAGGCGTCGTGACCCAGGGCACGGTGTTCGGCGAACACCTGGAGCTGATCCGCCGCATCGAGATCAAGGCCGGCACCAACGACATCAAGCTGACCGACCGCGTCGTCAACCGCGGCTTTTACCGCACGCCGCATATGTATTGTTACCATATCAATGTCGGCCACCCCGTGCTGTCGGAAAACTCGCGCTACATCGCGCCGCTCAAGGAGGTCGTCTGGGCAGCCCATGCCGGCGCCGACTACCGCAAACAGGGCGTCGGTTACCGCACGCTGCCGGCGCCGCAGCTGAATTTCCACGAACAGGTCTGGCAGCACGAAATGGCAGCCGATGCGAACGGCGAAGTGCCGGTGGCGCTGGTCAACGACGCGCTCGGCATCGGCTTCGAGGTCACCACCCGCAAGGACCAGTTCCCCTGCATGTACGAGTGGCAGAACCTGCAGTCCGGCCAGTATGCGCTGGGTATCGAACCCTCGACCAACCACGTGCTCGGCCACACCGCCGCCCGCGAACGCGGCGAACTGATCTGGCTGGAGCATGGCGACGAGCGTCGTTACGACACGACCTTGCGCATCCTCGGCGATGCCGCGGCGATTGCCGAAAGCGAGGCCCGCATCACGGCGCTGGCGAAGCAGCCGGCCGAAGAATACCCGCAGCCTTCCGGCAATCACCTGCCGATCGGGGGCCGGGCATGAACATGCAGCTGACGCAGACCATGGAGAAGGCATCGATGATGTCGATTGCGGGCAAAGTCATCCTCTACACCGGCGCCGCCGGCGGGCTGGGAACCGAAACGACGCTGAGCTTTTTGCGCGCCGGTGCCAAGGTCGTGGCCATCGACAACAACCCGGAAAAGACGGCCGGGCTTCTCGAAGCCGCCACCCGCGAAAACCTGACGGGCCTGACGGTGAAGGCGATCGATCTCTCCAATCTGACCGCCCTGCGGCAAGAACTGGAAGCCGTGGCCAAGGAAGTCGGCGGCTTCGACGTCGTCATCAACAATGCGGCGATCTATCCCTCGAAACCCTTCGAGGACTATACGATCGAGGAAATGCAGGCGGTGCAGCGGGTCAATGTCGATGCCGGCATCGTCTGCGTGCAGGTGGCCTTGCCGCATATGCGCGCCAACAACTGGGGCCGCATCGTCAACATCGCCAGCGTCACCTTCTACGGCGGCTGGGCGAACCTTTCGCCCTACGTCCAGTCGAAGGGCGCGCTTGTCGGCCTGACCCGCGGCTGGGCGCGCGAATTCGGCGCCTACGGCATCACCGTCAACGCCATCTCGCCCGGCGCCTTCCCGACCGATGCGGAAAAGATCCATCCCGATCCGGAAGGTTATACGCGCCACGTGCTCGACCACCAGGCGGTGAAGCGTCGCGGCAGCCCCGCCGATATCGCCAATGCGCTGACCTTCCTGATTTCCGATGCCGCAGGTTTCATCACCGGCCAGACGCTGAACGTCGATGGCGGCTGGGTGATGCACTGACCGTTCGTTCAATACAAGGACTTGAAAACAATGGGTATTCTTAGCGGCTTCCGCGTTCTCGACTGCTCGATCGCGATGGCAGGACCGTTTGCGGCGCAGCGCCTCGGCGATCTCGGCGCCGATGTCGTCAAGGTCGAGCCGGTGACAGGCGAATGGCAGCGCCATGTCGCCGCCGGCGGCGCCGAAGGCAACAAGGTCAACGTCTCCTTCCTGTCGCTCAACCGCAACAAGCGGTCGCTGGCAATCGACCTGAAATCGCCCGAGGGCAAGGAAGTGCTGCTCGACCTCGTCAAGACCGCCGACGTCTTCCTGCAGAACTACCGTCCCGGCGTCGCGAAACGCCTCGGCGTCGATTACGAAACCCTGTCGAAGCTCAACCCGCGCCTCGTCTATGTCTCGATGTCCGGTTATGGCGAGGACGGTCCTTATGTCCACCGCCCCGGCCAGGATCTCGTGCTGCAGGGCATGTCGGGCGCGATGCTGTCGGCCGGTCGCGAAGGCGAGGCGCCGACGGCAGCGGGTCAATATCTGGTGGACGCCATCACCGCCTACACCGCCTTCGAAGGCGCACTGGCAGCGCTCTTCCACCGCGAGCGCACCGGCGAAGGCCAGCTCGTGCAGGTCAACATGCTGGATGCGATCACCACCATCCAGATGCAGGAGCTTTCGGTCTACACCGTCGGCCACAAGCCGCAGACACGCTCCGCCGAGCCGCATGCGCATGTCTACATCCGCGCCCCCTACGGCGCTTTCGCCACCAGCGACGGTTTCATCATCGTCGCCTTCCCGAAGCTGAAGACGCTCGGCGAGGTGATCGGCGAGGACAGTTTCCTCACCATGGTCGACGAAGTCGATACCTGGTCGCGCCGTGACGAGATTTTCGCCAAGACCCGCGAAAAGCTGAAGACCAAGACCTCCGAGGAGTGGCTGGCACTGCTGCGCGCCGCCGATATCTGGTGCGGTCCCGTCTATGGATATGCCGATCTCGTCGAGGACGAGCAGATCAAGCACAACGGCACCTTCGTCGAATACGAACACCCAACCGAAGGCCTGGTGAAGACGCCGGGCTTCCCGATCAAGTTCTCGAAGACGCCCTCCGTCGTCGAGCGCGGCGCACCCGTCACCGGCCAGCACACCCGCGATATCCTGCGCGAGGCCGGTTACGACGACGCCCGCATCGACGCTTTGGAAAAGGCGGGCGCCATCGCCTCGGGAGAGATCTGACCATGCAACGCCTGAAAGCGCTGACGTGGGATCATCCACGCGGCTACAATGCGCTGGCGGCGGCTGCCCAGCGCCCTGAACTGGCCGAATCCGGCCTTGCCATCCAGTGGGACAAGCAGCCGCTGGAAGGCTTCGAATCCCATCCGATCGCCGATCTCTGCGCCCGCTACGATCTCGTCGTCCTCGACCATCCGCATGTCGGCGAAGCCGTTGCCGGCGATTGCCTGCAGCCGCTGGAAGAGGTGTTCGGTGCCGAGGTGATCGCCGGGCTGGAGGCGGACAGTATCGGCCCATCGCTGCGCAGCTATCGTTTTGCCGGATCGCATTGGGCGCTGCCGCTCGATGCGGCGACGCAGGTCATGGCAGCACGCGCCGACCTGATCGACGGCATCCCGGTTCTCTGGGATGAGGTTGTTGCTCTTTCGGAAAAGACCGGCAAGGTCGCTCTGTCCCTGGCAGGCCCGCATGCAGCACTCTCTTTCCTCTCCATAGCCGCCGCCTTCGGCGAGCCGCCGGCGGAGAAGGATCCCGACCTGCTGGTCTCGCCGGAAACGGGCAGGGCGGTCTACGACCTGATGCTGCAGCTTGCGGCGAAAAGCCCGCTGTCAGTCCGGGACAAGAACCCGATCGGCATCCTCGGCCACATGGCAACCCATGACGACGTGGTGCTCTGCCCGCTCGTCTATGGTTATGTGAACTACGCCGCACCGCACGCCGGCCAGCCCATCGCCTTCCACAATGCCCCGCGAAAAACCGTCGGCGACAGGCCGGGCTCGACGCTTGGCGGCACTGGCATCGGCATTTCGCGCCGCTGCAGCGTGACGCCGGAATTGCGTCGGCACCTGCTCTGGCTGATGGGCACCGACGCGCAGATCGGCTTCATTCCCGGCCACGAAGGCCAGCCGTCCCGGCGAGAGGCCTGGCACGATGCCGGCGTCAACGGCCGCTGGGGCGATTTTTACCAAAACACCGCCGATACGCTGGAGCAGGCCTATGTGCGCCCGCGCCACAACGGCTACATCGCCTTCCAGGGCGCAGCTTCGGCGCTTCTCCGCCAGGCATTCGAGGAACGGGCGGCGGCAGATGCCGTGCTCGACCGCCTGCAGGCACTTTATACCGACCATCGCGGCGCCGGTGGCGAAAGGTAGGATAACAATGACCGAAGACATCCTCTTCACCATCGACGGCGCGGTTGCGACGATCACCCTCAACCGGCCGCAAAAACTTAACGCCGTCACGCCTGACATGGCCGACGCCATCGTTGCGGCCGTCGAGACCTGCAACGACAGCGACACGATCCGCTGCGTCATCCTGACGGGTGCGGGCGAACGCGCCTTCTGCGCCGGTTCGGATATCCGCGAACTCGATACCTACGAGACCCCCTGGCAGTTCCGCAACCGCCCCGACTATTGCGACGCTTTTCGCGCACTGCTGAAGCCGACCATCTGCGCCGTCAACGGTTATGCCTTCGGCGGCGGGCTGGAGACGGCGATGTCCTGCGACATCCGCATCGCGTCCGACAACGCCCAGTTCGCCGCTCCCGAGATCAAGCTCGGCTGGATCGGCGGCGGCGGCATGGCGGCGCATCTGATGCATTCCATCGGCGCCTCCAATGCCGCGCTGATGCTGATGACCGGCGATCCGATCCCGGCCGACAAGGCGCTCGCCTGGGGCCTCGTCAGCGAGGTCGTGCCGCAGGCAGACCTGCTCTCGCGTGCCCGCGCCATTGCCGAGGTGATCGCTGCCCGCGCGCCGATTGCGGCGGAAACCGCCAAGCTCAACCTCAAGGCCGCCAGCTCGATGCCGCTCGAAAAGGCGATCGAATACGAACGCGACCTGCAGACCATCTGCTTTGCCACCGCCGACGCAGCCGAGGGCAGGGCCGCCTTCAAGGAAAAGCGCGCGCCCGTTTTCAAGCGGCGCTGAGGCTGGTTTCAGCTGTGTGGGCGCGCTATGGTCGCGCCCAAAGCAATTCCGGGAAAACTGCGCTGCGGTTTTGCATTCGGCATTGCGAAAAAACGAAAGAATTTCAGGGAGCACTCATTTCATGTCGTCATCCGATTTCGCCAAGGCCGGAACCTTCGTCGGTCGCGTCTGGGACCCGAAGGTCGAAGGTCCGCTGCTTGTCGCCATCCGCGGCAACGATGTCGTCGACATCACCTCGAAGGCCGTGCCGACGATGCGCGACCTGCTTGAGCTGGAAGACCCCGCAGCCTATGTCGCCAAGGCGACCGGCCCTGTCGTCGCCAGCCTGGCCGATCTCCTTGCTGCCAAAGCCGGCGCACTCGATACGGCGGCACTGCACCTCATCGCGCCGAACGACCTGCAGTCCGTCAAGGCCTGCGGCGTGACCTTCGCCCGTTCGATGATCGAACGCGTCATCGAGGAGCGCGCCGCCGGCAATCCGGATCTCGCCGTCAAGATCCGCGAAAAAGTGACCGAGATCATCGGCGACAGCCTGCGCAACCTCAAGGCCGGTTCGCCGGAGGCCGCCAAGGTCAAGGAAGCGCTGATCGAGGAAGGTGTCTGGTCGCAATATCTGGAAGTCGGTATCGGCCCGGATGCGGAAGTGTTTTCCAAGGCGCAGGTGCTCTCGTCGGTCGGTTATGCCGCCGATGTCGGCCTGCATCCGATCTCCAAGTGGAACAATCCCGAGCCGGAAATCGTGCTTGCCGTCAATTCGAAGGGCGTGGTGCAGGGCGCCACGCTCGGCAACGACGTCAACCTGCGCGACGTCGAAGGCCGCTCGGCCCTACTGCTCGGCAAGGCGAAGGACAACAACGCCTCCTGCTCGATCGGCCCGTTCATCCGCCTGTTCGATGCCAGCTATTCGATCGACGACGTCCGCAATGCCGATCTCAGCCTGACGGTCGAGGGCGAGGACGGTTTCGTGCTGCACGGCAAGAGCTCGATGAAGGAAATCAGCCGCGATCCGCTGGATCTCGTTTCCCAGACCATCGGCCGCCATCACCAGTATCCTGATGGCTTCATGCTGTTCATGGGCACGCTGTTTGCACCCACGGAAGACCGTGATACCAAGGGTCAGGGTTTCACCCACAAGGTCGGGGATATCGTGACGATTTCCAACGACCTCTTGGGTTCCCTGACCAACCGTGTGCGGCTTTCCACGGAGTGCGCTCCATGGACGTTCGGCGCATCCCAGCTCATGCGCAACCTCGCCGCTCGTCAGCTTATCTAATTCGATCGGAAAGACATTATGACCATCCATCAGAACCTGATCGCCGGTGAATGGACCGGCGTGGATGCCAGCGACAACATCAACCCGTCGGATACCAACGATGTGGTGGGCCGTTATGCGCGCGCATCGGCCGCCGACGTCGCCCAGGCGATCGCCGCCGCCAAGGCCGCCTTCCCGGCCTGGTCGCGTTCCGGCATCCTGGAGCGCCATGCGATCCTGAAGAAGGCCTCCGACGAGATCATCGCCCGCAAGGAAGAGCTGGGCCGCCTGCTCGCCCGCGAAGAAGGCAAGACCCTGCCCGAAGCCATCGGCGAAACCATCCGCGCCGGCCAGATCTTCGATTTCTTCGCCGGTGAATGCCTGCGCCTCGCCGGCGAGGTGCTGCCCTCGGTGCGTCCCAACATCGGCGTCGAGATCACCCGCGAGCCGCTCGGCGTCATCGGCATCATCACGCCGTGGAATTTCCCGATCGCCATCCCGGCCTGGAAGATCGCCCCGGCGCTTGCCTACGGCAACACCATCGTCTTCAAGCCCGCCGACCTCGTGCCCGGCTGCGCCTGGGCCATCGTCGACATCCTCCACCGCGCCGGCCTGCCCAAGGGCGTGCTCAACCTCGTCATGGGCAAGGGCTCGGTCGTCGGCCAGGCGATGCTCGACAGCCCGGATCTCGCCGGCATCACCTTTACCGGCTCCACCGGCACCGGCAAGCGTGTCGCCCTTGCTTCCATCGAGCATAACCGCAAGTTCCAGCTGGAAATGGGCGGCAAGAACCCGATGATCGTTCTCGACGATGCCGACCTGACCGTCGCCGTCGAAGCGGCTGCCAACTCCGGCTTCTTCTCCACCGGCCAGCGCTGCACGGCATCATCGCGGCTGATCGTCACCGAAGGCATCCACGACAAGTTCGTCGCCGCCCTCACCGAAAAGCTGAAGACGCTGACCGTCGACAACGCCCTGAAGGCCGGCACGCATATCGGCCCGGTGGTCGACGAAAAGCAGCTGAAGACGGACACCGACTATATCGAAATCGGCAAGTCGGAAGGCGCCAAGCTCGCCTTCGGCGGTGAACTGGTGAAGAACGAGACGCCCGGCTTCTACCTGCAGCCGACGCTGTTCACCGAAGCGACCAACAGCATGCGCATTTCGCGTGAAGAGATTTTTGGCCCGGTCGCCGCCGTCATCCGCGTCAAGGATTACGACGAGGCGCTTGCCGTTGCCAACGATACGCCGTTCGGCCTGTCGGCCGGCATCGCCACGACGAGCCTCAAGCATGCGACGCACTTCAAGCGCAACAGCGAAGCCGGCATGGTGATGGTCAACCTGCCGACCGCCGGCGTCGATTTCCATGTGCCGTTCGGCGGCCGCAAGGGTTCCTCCTTCGGTCCGCGCGAGCAGGGCAAGTATGCGAGCGAGTTCTTTACAACCGTCAAGACCGCTTACACGCTGGCCTGATCCATCGGCGGGGAGGGGGAAAACCCTCCCCGCAAAATTTTCAAAAAAGCTCAATTCCTTCGTGGCGTTAACGACCGTTTCATTGTCGTTGCGCAACAATGAACCATGGGCAGGATCTTTCGGAAATCTATCATCGTCACAGTCGTCTCCATCGTCGCATCGATCGGGGCGATGGCGGCTTTCGGTGTCGAAATTTCCGGCATGACCTTATGGATGCCGATCGCCTGCAGCCTGTTATGCGCCTTTCCGGGGAGTTTCTGGAATTTTTACCAGCAGGAGAGGCTGCGCAGGCTCAATCGTGAGTTAAAGATTGCCCATGCCTCCCTGGCCGCTGCCAATGCGACCCTGGAGCAAAAGGCGAGCAGCGATGCCATGACCGGCTTCCTCAATCGGGAAGCGTTCCTTTCCGCGATCGAACGGGCGCACCAAAATGGCAGCCGGGGCGCCCTGCTGATGGTCGATGCGGACCACTTCAAGCAGGTGAACGATGCCTACGGACACCTCACCGGCGACGATGCCCTGATGATGATCGCGTCGGCGATCCGTGGCTCGCTTCGCGAAACCGATCAGGTCGGCCGGATCGGCGGCGAGGAATTCTGTGTTTTCCTCAAGGGAGCCAGCCTCAAGGTTGCCACCGACATTGCCGAACAGTTGCGACAGCGGGTGGAAAAGCTGGTCTTCGTACCCTCTCAAGGTAAGCGTCATGCGCTCACCGTCAGCATTGGCGGTGAAGTCTGCCGGCCGGGCACCGCCATCATGGAAGCGATGCGCGAAGCCGACCGGCGGCTGTATGCGGCCAAACACGGTGGCCGCAATCGTGTCGTCATGCCGGAAATCGCCACCCAGGCGGCCTGAAAACGCATGCCTGCTTGCCGGCGCCGCCGGCATTTCGGCGTCGAGCGTGCCGTGAGATTGCAAGGCAATATAATCCAATTTTTAGGCAGTCCAGAGAATTGACTAAAACCCAGCCATGTTCTAGCCTTGCTTTCGAAATCGGCAAAAGCTGCCAACGGCAATAGGGCCCCGACACCGCAAACGCGGTTTGGGGCTTTTTGCGTTTCTGGTACGCTAAGAAGCCGTCGATAAAAAAGGGAACCGAACTTGGCGATGAGGCTGGATACGGCATTGATGGATTTCGCAACGCCTTTTCAGGCGTGCGGACGACAGGTGCCGGGCCGATGACCCGCCAAACCATTCCGGTCTCCATCCTCTATTCGACCACCGGCTCCTATGCCAGCCTCGGCCGCGAGGCGCTGGCCGGCGCCATGGCGGCAATCTCGGAGGTCAATTCCGATGCCGCCCTTTCGTTCCGGATCGAGCCGCGGATCGACGATCCCGCCGGCCGGGCGGAACGGTATGCACTGCTGTCCGACGCCGCGATCCGCGACCACGGCTGTCGCCACATCATCGGCACGATCACCTCCTGGAGCCGCAAGGACGTGCTGCCGGTCGTCGAGCGCCGCGGCGCGCTGCTGTGGTACGGTTTTCCCTATGAGGGTTACGAGGCGAGCGAGAGCGCCATCTATCTCGGCGCCTGTCCGAACCAGCATCTGCTGCCGCTGTTCGATCACATGCTGCCCCGCTACGGCCAGCGGCCCTTCATCATCGGCTCCAATTACATCTGGGGCTGGGAAATCAACCGGCTTGCCCGCGAAGTCACCGAAGCGGCCGGCGGGCAGGTGGTGGCTGAACGCTTCGTGCCGCTCGGCTCGACCGAAATCGAGCACCTGATCGCCGAGATCCATCAGAAACAGCCGGATTTCGTGCTCTGCAACCTCGTCGGCGAATCCGCCACGGCCTTTTTCGACGCTTATCACGCCCGCCGTGAAAGCACGCCGATGCCGACCATCGCCACCTGCAATGTCACCGAACTGGAACTCGAGAACCTGAACACGCCGGCCCGGGCGGGGCATATCTCGACATCCATCTACTTCGACGATCTCGATACGCCGGAAAACCGCGATTTCAAGGCACGCATGGCCATGCGGCACGGCCAGGACCGGCGGCTGACCACCTCCTTCGTCGGCGCCTACATGAGCGTCTCCATCCTGGCCCGCGCCATCGCCGATGCCGCCACCGATGCGCCGGATGCCATCCGCGGTGCCGTCACCTCGCGGCTCTTCGACACGCCGATCGGTCAGGTCGGCATCGATCCGCGCACACAGCACGCCACCTTGCGGCCGCACCTGGCATTTTCGGACCGGAACGGCGAATTCCGCATCATCAGCAGCGCGCCGTCCGCCATCGAGGCCGATCCGTTTCTGGTCCACGCGCTTGGCAAACCTGCCGTCGGCACGGATACCGCCGCCGGAACGGTGCTGAAGGTGATCAAATGAACCGCAGCGACCGCCTTCCATTGGCCACCTGGCGCGCCATCACCCTGCACCGGGAGCATCCGTCCGTCGACGCGCTGAAGCGACAGCTCGAACTCATGCACATCCGCGTCAGCGTCGTCTGGCCGCAGCTGGACGAGACGGATGCCGGCGCCGATGTCGTGTTCTTCGATGCCGACATGGGCCATGACGGCCAGTTTCCCTGGCCGGCCGGCTTTGCGCCGATGCCGATGATCGCGCTGATCGGTTCGGAGGCGCCGGGCCGTGTCGAATGGGCGCTGGCGCAGGGATCGAACGCCCATCTGCTCAAGCCGATCGGTTCGACGGGCGCCTATAGCGCGCTGCTGATCGCGGCGCATGCCTACCAGCTTTCCAGCAGGCAGGCCGACGATATCCGCACGCTGGAGGACAGGTTGCGCCAGCGGCCTGCCGTCGTGCACGCCGTCTTGAAACTGATGCAGCAGAGCCGCTCCGACGAGGCCGGCGCCTGGAAACGGCTGCGCAAGATTGCCATGGACTGGGGAATGACCGTGGAGGAGGCGGCGGAATCGATCTGCCGCGATGAACGGCGCACGCGAAGCGGCGCCTGATAAAGAGTGGAACAAGGAGAATGAAAGTGTCGATTACGGAAGGTTTTGCCCCTTACGGCGAATACAAGACTTGGTACCGCGTGACGGGGGACCTGACCTCGGGCAAGCCGCCGCTGATCGTGGCGCATGGCGGGCCGGGCTGCACGCATGACTACGTCGACAGCTTCAAGGACATCGCCGCCACCGGCCGCGCCGTCATCCATTACGACCAGGTGGGCAACGGCAAATCGACCCACCTGCCGGAAAAGGGCGGAGATTTCTGGACCGTCGCCTTCTTCAAGGCCGAACTGCACAACCTGATCGACCATCTCGGCATCCGCTCCGCCTATTGTCTGCTCGGCCAGTCCTGGGGCGGCATGCTGGGCGCGGAATTTGCCGTCGACCGGCCGGAAGGCCTGAAGGCACTGATCATCGCCAACTCGCCGGCCGCCATGGTCACCTGGATCTCGGAGGCCAACCGCCTGCGCGACGAGTTGCCGGCCGATGTCCAGGCGACCCTGCTGCGTCATGAAAAAGCAGAAACCACCGGCAGCGCCGAATACAAGGCGGCGACCGACGTCTTCAACGAGCGCCATGTCTGCCGCGTCGTGCCGATGCCGCCGGAGGTCAAGCGCACCTTCGATGCCATCGACGCCGATCCGACCGTCTACCACACCATGAACGGCCCGAACGAATTCCACGTCATCGGCACGATGAAGGACTGGTCCATCGTCGGACGGCTCTCGACCATCTCGGCGCCGACGCTGCTGATTTCCGGCCGCTACGACGAGGCGACCGAAGCCTGCGTCATGCCCTATTCGCAGGAGATCCCCGACGTGCGCTGGCGCATTTTCGAGGAATCCAGCCACATGCCGCATGTCGAGGAGCGCGAGGCCTGCATGGCGGAAGTCGCCTCCTTCCTCGACGAGAAGGCCTCTTAAAATTTGCCTGCCGGACGAAAGTCCCAACAAGCCGCCCGCAAAGGGCGCCCAGTGAAGAATTCCATTCAAACAAGAGGGAACGATAGTATGGGTCTCAATTTTTCTTTCCTTACCCGCAGGACCGGCCAATTGCTGGCCGGCGCGCTGCTGGCGCAGACGGCGCTGTGCGGCGTCGCACTCGCCGAAGACCGTGCCGAACTGATGGCAAAACATCGCGGCGGCACGATGACGCTCGCCGCCGTTTCGGCTGCCGGCACCATCGATCCGATGATCAACTATACCGCCCAGTTCTGGCAGCTTTACCAGATGACCTATGACGGCCTCGTCAAGTTCAAGCAGGCCGGCGGCACCGATGGCTTCGAGATCGTCCCGTCGATCGCCGAGGCGATCCCGCAGGCCGAAAACGACGGCAAGACCTATGTCTTCAAGATCCGCAAGGGCATCAAGTTCTCCAACGGCAAGGACGTGACGCCGTCCGACGTGCTGGCCTCGTTCCAGCGTATCTTCAAGGTCAAGGGCCCGACGACCGGCAGCTTCTACGGCGGCATCGTCGGCGCCGACAAGTGCATCGAGACGGCGGAGACCTGCACGCTCGAAGGCGGCGTGACCGCCGACGACGCGGCCGGCACGGTGACGATCAACCTGACAGCCCCGGATGCCGAGTTCTTCTCGAAGCTCGCCGTGCCGCATGCCTCGATCCTGCCGGCCGATGCACCGCTGGCCGATGCCGGCACCACGCCCATTCCCGGCACCGGCGCCTACTTCTTCGAAAGCTACAATCCCAACGAACAGCTGGTCATGAAGCGCAATCCGCACTTCAAGGAGTGGAGCGCCGATGCACAGCCCGATGGTTATGCCGACGAGATCATCTACAAGTTCGGCCTGACGGAAGAGGCGGCGATCAACGCCATCATCAACGGCCAGCTCGACTGGCTGTTCGATACGCCGCCAGCCGACCGCCTGCCGGAAATCGGCTCGAAATATGCAAGCCAGATCAAGATCGACCCGCTGGCCGCCTTCTGGTACGCGCCGATGAACACCAACCTCGCGCCCTTCAACGATCCGAAGGTTCGCCAGGCGCTGAACTACGCGCTCGACCGCGATTCGCTCGTCGGCCTGTTCGGCGGCGAAGTGCTGGCCCAGCCGACCTGCCAGATCCTGCCGCCGGACTTCCCCGGCCATGTCGACGATTGCCTCTACACCAAGGAACCCGGCCCGACCTGGGCTGAGCCCGACATGGACAAGGCGCTGCAGCTCGTCGAGGAATCCGGCACGAAGGGCCAGAAGGTCACCGTCATTGCCGAAGACAATGCCGTTGCGCGCGGCATTGGCACCTACATCCAGAGCGTTCTGTCGGAACTCGGCTACGACGCCTCGATGAAGGCGGTTTCGCCGAACATCCAGTTCACCTACATCCAGAACACCAACAACAACGTGCAGATCAGCATTTCGCAGTGGTACATGGACTATCCGGCCGCTTCGAACTTCCTGAACGTTCTGCTGTCGTGCTCGTCGTTTACGCCGGGCAGCGATTCCTCCATCAACATCTCCGGTTATTGCAACAAGGACCTGGATGCCAAGATGAAGGAAGCCATGACGCTGGCGCTGACCGATCCGGCCGCCGCCAACGCCAAGTGGGCGGAAGTCGACAAGGGCTTCATGGAACAGTCGCCGATGGCGCCGCTGTTTACGCCGAAGAGCGTCAACTTCACCTCGGCACGACTGGGTAACTACCTGTTCAACAAGCAGAACCGGTGGATTGTCTCGCAGTCCTGGGTTCAGTAACTACGAAAGACAGGCGGCGTGATCGCGCCGCCTGTTCCCGCTCCGCGCCGCCCGCGCATCCGGACCTTCGGATAAGAAATGACTGACGCTTCCAATCCTGTTCTGACCGACCCCGCCGTCCCGGCGGCAGTGGCCGCTCGCACTGCCTCCGGGCCATGGCAACGCTCCTGGCGCATTCTCAAGCGCGACCGTGCCACGCTGCTGGCCGCCGCCGTGCTGATCCTCATCATCCTGTCGAGCCTGGCGGCACCGTTCTACGCCCGCTACGTCTCGGGCACCGATCCGTTCCGCTCCAATCTCAGCGCCCGCATTACCATCGACGGCAAGCGGACCAAGGTCATGCAGGCCTCGACGGAAGGTCTCGGCCTCGGCGTCACGCCGATCGGGCCGACCTGGGGGCCGCAATATCTGCTCGGCGCCGATACGCAGGGGCGCGACGTCGCTGCCCGGCTGCTCTATGGCGGCCGCAATTCGCTGCTGATTGCCGCATCCTCCACGGCGATCTGTCTTTTCTTCGCCGCGGTGGTCGGCATATCCGCCGGCTTCTTTGGCGGCGTCGTCGACAAGGTGCTGTCGCGCATCCTCGACATTCTCTGGGCCTTTCCCGTCTACCTGCTGGCGATCTCGCTTTCCATCGTCCTGATTTCGCAAGGCATCGTCATCGGCCCGGTGGAAATCACCGGCGACAGCCTGCTCCTGCCGATCTTCATCATCGGCATCATCTACGTGCCTTATGTCGCCCGGCCGGTGCGCGGACGCGTGCTGTCGCTGAAGGAAAGCGAATTCGTGCTGGCGGCGCGTGGCCTCGGCATTCCCGCCTGGCGCATCCTTGTCTACGACATCCTGCCCAACGTCTCGACCATGCTGATCGTCTTCGTGCCGCTGATGATGGGGCTGAACATCATCACCGAATCCTCGCTCTCCTTCCTCTCCATCGGCGTGCAGGCGCCTGATGCCAGCTGGGGCACGATCATCCAGGACGGCCAGACGCTGCTCTACACCCGGCCCGCCGTGGCCCTGGCGCCGGGCATCGCCATCGTCCTGACGGTGCTCTCGCTCAACGTGCTCGGCGACAGCCTGCGCGATGCGCTCGATCCGCGCACGAAACTGGTCTGAGGAGGGTCTTATGGTTTTTGCTGTTCTCCAGCGCATCGGCCAGATGATCTTCGTGATGTTCGGCATCTCGGCGCTCGTCTTCCTGATCTTCTTCGCCACGCCCGGCTCCGATCCGGCCGCACGCCTTGCCGGCCGCAACGCCTCGCCGGAAACGGTCGAGGCCGTCCGCAAGGAATTCGGCTTCGACCGGCCGCTGCCGGTGCAATATGCCATCATGATGAAGCGGCTGTTCATCACCCAGGACCTGACCTCCTTCGTCAACCGTGGCTACAAGATCGTGCCCGCCGTCACCTCGGCAGCGCCGGTAACGCTGTCGCTGGTGGCCGGTGCTGCCATCCTCTGGCTGATCGGCGGCGTCTTCGTCGGCGTCGTCGCCGCCCTGACGCGCGACAGCTGGATCGACCGCGGGCTGATGGCCCTGGCGCTGATCGGCGTCTCCATGCCGGTCTACTGGCTGGGTGAGGTGATGAACCTCATCACCCAAAGCCGGTTTCACGATACCTGGATGTTTTCCTGGGTGCCGGCGCTTGGCTACAAGCCGCTGTTTTCCGATCCCATCGGCTGGTTCAAGACGCTGATCATTCCATGGTTCACGCTGGCCGTGCTCTATATCGGCATCTATGGCCGCGTGCTGCGTGCCAATCTGGTCGAGGCCTATCAGGAAGATTTCATCCGCACCGCCCGCGCCAAGGGCCTCAGCCCGGCGCGCGTGATGATCCGCCATGCGCTGCGCACCTCGCTCATTCCCTTCGTGACGATGTTCGGGCTGGATTTTGGCGTGCTGGTCGGTGGCGCGGCCTTGCTGACGGAGGTTGTGTTCAGCCTCAACGGCGTCGGCCGGCTGACCTACCAGGCGCTGCTCAACCTCGACCTGCCGATGATCCTCGGCACCGTTATGTATGCCTCCTTCTTCGTCGTGCTCGCCAATGCGCTGGTCGACGTCGTCTATGTGTTGATCGACCCGCGGGTCAGGGCGGATTGAGACGATGCAACAGAAAGACAAACCCATCCTTCTCGACGTCGATGGCCTGTCGGTGTCCTTTGCCACTGACCGCGGCATGGTCCGCGCCGTCAACGACGTCTCCTTCCGGGTACACGAAGGCGAAATCCTGTCGATCGTCGGCGAAAGCGGCTCCGGCAAGTCGGTGACGCTGTTGTCACTGCTCGGCCTGCACGACCGCAAGACGACGCAGGTGCAGGGCGCCGTGTCCTTCCGCGGGCAACATCTGCTCGACCTGCCGGCCAGCAAGATGCGGGCGATCCGGGGCAAGGAGATCGGCCTCATCTCGCAGGACCCGATGACGGCGCTGACGCCGGTCTATACGATCGGCTGGCAGATCGCCGAACAGATCCGCGCGCACGAGGCGATTTCCGCCCGCGCCGCCCGCAAGCGTGCCATCGAACTGCTCGGCGAAGTCGGCCTTTCCAATCCCGGCGAGGCCGTCGACCGCTATCCGCACCAGCTGTCCGGCGGCATGCGCCAGCGCGCCGTCATCGCCATGGCGCTGTCGTGCAACCCGGTGCTGCTGGTCGCCGACGAACCGACCACGGCGCTCGACGTCACGGTACAGGCGCAGGTGCTGGACCTGATCCTGCGGCTGCGCAAGGATTTCGGCTCCGCCATCATCCTGATCACCCACGACATGGGCGTCGTCGCCGAAGTGGCCGATGAGGTGGCGGTGATGTATGCCGGCCGCATCGTCGAGCGCGGCCAGACGGAGCAGCTGTTCTCGGCGCCGATGCACCCCTATACCTGGGGGCTGATGGCCTCGATCCCGCCGCTCTCGGGCGCCCGCCTGCCGCGGCTGCGCTCGATACCCGGCATGCCGCCGACCCCGGAGACCATCCCGCCGGGCTGCGGTTTCGCCCCGCGATGCGCCTTCGTGCAAGAGGCCTGCGCCGAACGGCCGCCGCTGCGCCGCTCGGGCGACCAGGCAGCACTTTGCATCATCGACGACACCGAACGCCCGGCCCTCAGGCAGGCAGCCCTTCCCCTGGAGGAAACCCTATGAGCGCGGAAACTTCCGCTCCGGCGCCGCTGCTTTCGGCACGCACGCTGACGAAAAACTTCATCGTCGGCAAGACGCTCAAGCCGGGTTCCGGCCGCACCCTGCATGCCGTCGATGCCATCAGCCTCGACGTCTATCCGGCTGAAACGCTTGGCCTTGTCGGCGAATCCGGTTCCGGCAAATCGACGCTCGGGCGCTGTCTCACCCGGCTCTACGATATCACCGCCGGGCAGCTGACCTTCGACGGCGCCGACATCACCAAGGCCGGCACCGCCGCGCTGAAACCGGTGCGGCGCAATATGCAGATGATCTTCCAGGATCCGTCCGCCTCGCTCAATCCGCGCCGCCGCATCCGCGACATGCTGGGCGAGGTATTGCGCGTCCACAACATCCGCGAAGGCGCCGCCGTCAACGCGCGCCTGGAAGAGCTGATGGAGCTTGTCGGCCTGCGCCGGGAATATCTCGACCGCTATCCGCACGAATTTTCCGGCGGCCAGCGGCAGCGCATCGGCATCGCCCGGGCGCTGGCCGTCGAGCCGAAGCTGATCGTTGCCGACGAACCGGTTTCGGCGCTCGATGTTTCCGTGCAGGCACAGGTCGTCAACCTGTTCGGCGAATTGCGGGAAAAGCTGAACCTCACCTATGTGTTCATCGCCCACGATCTGGCTGTGGTGCGCCATGTCTCGACGCGGGTGGCGGTGATGTATCTCGGTTCCATCGTCGAGACCGGCGAGACGGAGGCGCTGTATTCCCGGCCGCACCACCCCTATACGGAAGCCCTGCTTTCGGCCATTCCGCAGCCGCACAATCGCGGCAAGCGCCAGCGTATCCTGCTGCAGGGGGAAATTCCGAGCCCGCTGTCGCCGCCCGCTGGCTGCAAGTTCTCCAGCCGCTGTCCTTATGCCCGCGATATCTGCCGCGAGGTGCGGCCGCCACTGACGACCATAACGAGCGGCCGAGAAGTCGCCTGTCATTTTCCGCTGGAGTGACAATGTGTTCGCGGCGGCTCAGGTGTCCCCGGACATCCCGTCGACCGGCATGCGGCATGCTTCCAGAAGATTGACCTTCATTGTTGCCAGCATGCCGAACAGTTTTTCGCGGTCGTCCGTGGAGATGCCTTCGAGCGCTTCTCCACGGGTGACATCGCCGATATCGCGCATGACGTCGAGCAGCGGCCGAGCCTCCTCGCGCAGGTAAAGCAGCCAGATCCGCCGGTCGGTCGGATGCTGGCGCCGCTCGATCAGCCCGCGCCCGGAAAGCTTGTCGAGGATGCGCACCAGCGTGATCGGCTCCACCTCGAGGATATCGGCAAGTCCGCCCTGGTGGATGCCCTCGTTGTTGGCGAGATAGGCGAGCGTCTGCCACTGCGAGCGTGTCAGGCCAAGCTCACGGGCCCGCTGCTCGAAACGCTTGCGCAACAACCTCGCGACATCGTGCAGCAGAAAACCGAGGGTGGGGGTAACGCTCATGAGAAAGAAAGCCTGCTTTTCATAAGCTTCCTTATCATATTGGCCCGGACGATGACACGGCCAAACGAATCCCCCGCCGCTTTCCGGCAGGGGACAGAGTTGCCCGCCCTCAGACCACCAATATCGCCCTGAAATCGTTGACGTTCGTGCCGGTCGGGCCGGGAACGAACAGATCGCCGGACAGCTGGAAAGCCGACCAGGCATCGTGACTGGAAAGGAAGGCGCGGGGATCGCCGCCGGCTGCCCGGATGCGCGACACGGTGGCGGCATCCGCAAAGGCGCCGGCATTGTCTTCCGAACCGTCGATGCCATCGGTATCGGCGGCGAGCGCAAAAATGCCTTCGGTGCCTTCGATATCCACGGCAAAGGAGAGCAGGAATTCACTGTTGCGGCCGCCCTTGCCGTAACGATCGGTGATCGTCACCGTCGTTTCGCCGCCGGACAGGATGACGACCGGCTTGGGGAACGGCCGGTTGCGGCCGGCAACTTCGCGGGCCAGTGCCGCATGCATGCGGCCGATGTCGCGGGCCTCGCCTTCGATGGCGTCGGAGAGGATCACCGCCTCGACGCCGGCTTCGCGGGCGCGCTCGGCGGCGGCTTCGAGCGAGACGCGCGCAGAAGCGATGACATGGCATTCGTGGTTTGCAAAGGCGGCGTCATCGGGGCCGGGGGCGGCGGCTGCCGGCGAGCGCAGATGGTCCATCACCGCCTGCGGCAACGCCATCCGGTATTCGGCGATGATGGCGAGCGCATCTTCCGCCGTCGATCCGTCGGGAATGGTCGGGCCGGAGGCGACGAAAGCCGGGTTGTCGCCGGGCACGTCGGAAACGATGAGGCTGACCACCCTTGCCGGTGCAGCGGCATAAGCCAGCCGGCCACCCTTGATGCGCGAGACATGCTTGCGCACGACGTTCATGGCCGAAATCGGCGCGCCGGAGGCCAGCAGCGCCTTGTTGACCGCAATTTCGTCCGCCAGCGTCAGTCCCTCGGGCGGCGCCGGCAGCAGCGACGATCCGCCGCCGGAGATCAGGGCGATGACGAGATCGTCTTCCGTCAGCCCCTCGACCAGCTTCAGCAAGGCCGCCGAACCGGCAAGCCCAGCCTCGTCGGGCACGGGATGGGCGGATTGCAGCACCTTGATCCGCTGGCACGCCTCGATAGGTCCATGCCGGGCGACGACGACACCTTCGATCGGTCCGTCCCAGCAGGCTTCGAAGGCCGCTGCCATCTGGCTCGCGGCCTTGCCGGCGCCGATGACGATCGTCCGGCCTTTCGGTTTCGCCGGCAGATGGGCGCGGATCGCCGCCAGCGGATCGGCGGCGATGACGGCGGTTTCGAACAACGATGTCAGGAAGGAGCGGGGGTCGATGGACGTCACGGAATCACCTGTCTGAGCACGATCCCGAAAAGCGGCAGGCTTTAGGGAAAGATCATGCATGAAAACAAAAGGTTAGAGCGAGAGATACCTCATCCCGCTCCAGGATTTCGGCGTCACCTTATATCGGCGCGGGCGCGGGGGCGAGCATCGTTGCGCTCATGGCTGAAAATCATCGGCGGCAGCGGATCGCGGTTGCGGATGATGTCGGCTCCCTTCTCACCGACCATGATCGTCGGCGCATTGGTGTTGCAGGAGGGAACGCGCGGCATGACGGAGGAATCGCAGACACGAAGGCCGTCCAGCCCGTGCACCTTCAGGTCAAGGCCGACCACGGCCATCGGATCGGTGCCCATCTTGCAGGTGCCGACGGGATGGTGGTCGGTCTTGGCATTGGCGCAGCCATACTCGAACAGCTCTTCCTCCGTATTGACCTTCGGTCCCGGCAAGCGTTCGGCGAGGATGTATGGCTTCAAGGCCGCCTGCTGGAAGATTTCGCGGGCGATGCGCAGGCCTTCCAGCGACATTTTCCGGTCGTGCGGATCGGACCAATAGTTCGGGTCGATCAACGGCGCGGCCGATGGATCGGAGGAGGAGAGGCGCACGGTGCCGCGTGAGCGCGGATGCAGGTAGGCGGAATTCAGCGTCACGCCGGCATTCTTCAGCTTTTCGACACCGGCCTCGATGCCCGAGCCGAGGCCGAGGTGGAACTGGATGTCGGGCGAGCGCGCCTCCGGATCGGCGTACCAGAAGCCGCCGGTCTCGAACAATGACGAGGCGACGGGGCCGGAGCGGAACAGCACATATTGCAGCCCTGCCCACAAAGTCCGATGCAGCTTGGCGACGCCGTCATAGGTATGGTCGCCGGTGCATTCGGAGATGACGAACAGATCGAGGTGATCCTGCAGGTTGGAGCCGACGCCGGGCAGGTCGTGGTTCACCTTGACGCCGACGGAGGTCAGGTGGTCAGCGGGGCCGATGCCGGATTGCTGCAGCAGTTTCGGCGAACCGATGGCGCCTGACGTAACCAGCACCTCGCGCTCGGCGCGGATGACTTCCGAACCGCCCGAGGTCACCACCTCGACGCCGACCGCCCGCCGGCCTTCGAGCACGATGCGGGCAACACGGGCGCCGAGCTTGACGGTCAGGTTCTTGCGGTGGCGGATCGGCGACAGGTAACCGAGCGAGGCGGAGGAGCGGCGGCGATTGCGCTGCGTCAGCTGGTAGAAACCGACACCGGCCTGCTGGCGGCCGTTGAAATCGTGGTTGTAAGGGATGCCGAGCTCCTGGCCGGCGCGGATATAGGCATCGCAGATCGGCAGGGCCGACACCGGCATCGAAACGCCGAGCGGGCCGCCATAGGCGTGGTAATCGTCGGCAAAACGCTGATTGTCCTCGGCGCGCTTGAAATAGGGCAGGATCGAGCGGTAATCCCAACCCTCGCAGCCATCCTCGCTGGCCCAGAGGTCGTAGTCGGCGGCGTTGCCGCGGGTATAGAGCTGGGCGTTGATCGACGAGCCGCCGCCGATGACCTTGGCCTGGGTGTAGCGCAGGACCCGGCCCTTCATGTGTTTCTGCGGCACGGTTTCCCAGCCCCAGCTGGCGACACCCTTGGTCATCTTGGCGAAACCGGCCGGCATGTGGAACAGCGGGTTCCAGTCGCTGCCGCCAGCCTCGATCAGCAGCACCTTGATGGCGGGATCTTCGGTCAGCCGGTTGGCGAGCACGCAACCGGCCGGGCCGGCTCCAGTGATGATGTAATCATAGGTCATGTCGTCGTTCCTCAAATTGTCCTGGCGGAGAAAGCCCCTCATCCGCCTGCCGGCCCCTTCTCCCCGCAAGCGGGGCGAAGGGGGTATGCCGCACTGTCTTCCCCGATCTCGACGTTGGGTTTGGCAAGTCCCCTCTCCCCGCTTGCGGGGAGAGGGTTAGGGTGAGGGGCAGATCCGCAACGCCTAAAGCCGCCCGATCGCCAAGCCACCATCCGCCTGGATCACCGACCCCGTCGCGAAGGCGAACTGGCCGGAAGCCAAGGCAGCGCAGATCGAACCGATATCGCCGGCCTCGCCCCAACGCTTCATCGGCACCAGCCCGCCTTCGATCAGCCTGTCGTATTTGCCGGCAACGCCTGATGTCATGTCGGTGCGGATGATGCCCGGCCTGACCTCGAAGACGCCGATGCCATCCTCCGCCAGCCGGAGCGCCAGTCCCTGGCTGAAGGTAGCCAGTCCGGACTTGCTGATGCAATAATCCAGCCGCTCCGGCGAACTGAGTGTGGCAGAGACGGAGGTGATATTGATGATCGAGCGGGCGCCATCCAAGTTGGCGGCTCCCAACATCCGCTTGACAACGGCCTGGGTGAAAAACACCGTGCCGCGCAGATTCGTCGCTAGGATCGTGTCGAAATTTTCCGGCGTCAGATCGAGGAAATCGCCGCGGACGACCGACGCCATGCCGGCGTTGTTGACGAGGCAATCGATCCGACCGAAGCGGCCGATGACGGTATCGACCGCGGCCTCATGTGTGGCGAGGTCGGAGAGATCCGATTGGACGTAGATGGCTTGGGCGCCGAGATCCCGCAATTCCCGAACGGCCGGGTCCGCCGGATCTTCCGGGCCGACGCCGGTGAGCGCGATGTCGAAACCGGTGCTGGCCAGTGCCCTGGCAATGCCAAGGCCGATGCCGCGCCGGCCGCCGGTGACGATGGCGACGGGACGGGTCATGCGCGAAACTCCGTCCTGGTGATGTGATCGGCGACCCGCAGGGCCTGTGCCGCAACCGTCAGCGCCGGATTAACGGCGGCCGAGGTCGGCAGGAAGCTGGCATCGACGACGAACAGGTTTTGGTGCTGGAAGGCGCGGCAATAGACATCGAGCGGCGCCTGCGCAGGGTCGGTCCCGATCACCACCGTGCCGCATTGATGCGACGGCGTGCGTTTGTCGAAGGCGCGCGACAGCACGATGGGGAAGCCGGCAGCGCGCAAAACGCCCTTCAGCTTCGAGACGAGATCGAGATGCGCCTGCCAGTTGGTGCGGTGCCATTTCAGCACGATACGGTCGCCATCGACCATGATGCGGCTTTCCGGATGCGGGATGTCCTCGCTCATGGCGTAGAAATCGATCGCATGCGATGCGACGCGATCCAGCAGCCATTCCGGGATAGCAGGCATGTTGGCCTTGAGGATTTTTCCCGAAACCTTGCCGAGCAGCTGGACATTGCCGAGCGGCGGACCGCCTTCGCCGTCAGAAAGATAAAAGTCATTGAAACCAAACGTCTTTTGATAGACGGAATCGTTCTTGTAAAAAGGCGAAAGCGCGATGACGGCGCTCGAATTGTGGTTCATGAAATTGCGGCCGACCTGATCCGAGGCGTTGGCAAGGCCAGTCGGATGTTTGTCGTTGGCCGAGCGCTGCAGCAGCACGGAACTCTGGACGGCACCGGCCGACAGGATCACCAGTTTCGGCGAAATGCTGTGCCGCTCGCCGGCCTTTTCATATTCGACCGTTTCGATGGCGCCGCCATCGGCAGCGGTGACAAGCCGCGTGACCCGCGAACCGGTCTGCAGTCGGACGTTCGGATGTTGCAGGGCGAGCGCCAGCGCCGTGGTTTCCGCATCCATCTTGCCATCGGCGCTGTTGGGATGTGCGTCCCAGGGCGTTTTCGCCTTGGATAGCCAGCGATCGATATCGACACCGAGCGGCAGCGAGTAAGGATGGATGCCGTTCGCCTTCAACCGGGCGCGCACCTTGGCGATGGCCGGCTCCTCGGGAACAGGCGGGAAGGCGTAAGGGAGGGAGTGGGCGGGTTCTGTCGGATCTTCTCCGAGTGCGCCGCGCACCTGGTACATCTGCTCGGCCTGCGAATACCAGGGCTCCAGCTCTTCATAAGGAAACGGCCAGGCGGGCGAGACGCCTTCCAGATGCGCCATCTCCTCGAAATCTTCCTTGCGATAGCGCACCAGCACCGCGCCGTAAAATTTCGAGTTGCCGCCGACATTGTAATAGTTGCCGGGGTTGAAGGCGGTGCCATCCGCCTCGTACCAGAATTCCTTGGGGCGGAAGTGGCCGCGCTGGAAAATGGCGCGCTGGTCGCGGTTTTCCGGCCGATCCTCGATGTGGTTTCCCGCTTCGAGGATCAGGATATCGGCGCCGGTCGCCGCAAGCCCTGCGGCGACGGTCGAGCCGCCGATGCCCGAGCCGATGATGACGATATCCGGTTGTTTGCTCATGGTTCGTCTCAGGCGATGCGCAGCTGGCTCTGCGGGTCGAAGAACACCGCCTTGTCGAGATTGAAGGCGAGGCGTGCGGTCTGGCCTGCGGCGATGCGCACGTCGGCGCGCAGACGAGCGACGACTTCCTTCATGCCGAGCTTGGTGACGGCAAAGGTATCTGAACCGGCGGGCTCGACGACCTCGATGGCGCAGTCGCCTTCGGCAATCGTCTGGGCGTTGCGGTCGGCGCCGTCAGGGTCGGTCAGGGCTTCCGGGCGGATGCCGAAGATCACCTGCTTGCCGGCATAACCGGCGAGCGCCTCGCGGCCGGGGGCGACGGGCAGTTTCAGCGGCGTCGCATTCGGCCGGTCCAGCGACACCTGCAGGGCATCGCCGTTTTTCTCGATGGTGGCGGAGAGCAGGTTCATCGCCGGCGAACCCATGAAGTCGGCAACGAACATGTTGGCCGGGTTGTTGTAGATCTCGGCCGGCGAGCCGAACTGCTGCAGGATGCCGTCGCGCAGCACGGCGATCTTGGTCGCCAGCGTCATCGCTTCGATCTGGTCGTGGGTGACGTAGACGATGGTGGTCTTCATGCGCTGGTGCAGGCGCTTGATTTCCGTGCGCATGTCGACGCGCAGCTTGGCATCGAGGTTGGACAGCGGCTCATCGAACAGGAAGACCTGCGGATTGCGCACCAGCGCCCGGCCCATGGCGACGCGCTGGCGCTGGCCGCCGGAGAGCTGGCCGGGCTTGCGGTCGAGCAGGTGGCCGATCTGCAGCATCTCGGCGACTTCCTTGATCGCCTTTTCCCGCTCTTCCTTCGGCACGCCGCGGATTTCCATGCCGAAGGCGATGTTTCCCGCCACGGTCATGTTCGGATAGAGCGCGTAGGACTGGAACACCATGGCGATGTCGCGCTTCGACGGCGGCAGGTCGGCGACGTTGCGGCCGTTGATGGCGATCTCGCCCGATGAAATCGGCTCCAGGCCGGCAATGGTGTTGAGCAGGGTCGACTTGCCGCAGCCGGAGGGGCCGACCAGCACCAGGAAGCCGCCTTCCTCGATCTCCAGGTTGATGTTCTTGAGGATTTCGAGCGCGCCGTAGGACTTGCGCAGATTGGTGATTTTCAGGAACGACATGGTTCTTATCCCTTGACGGCGCCGGACATCAGGCCGCGGACGAAGTAGCGGCCGGAAACGATGTAGACGATCAGCGTTGGCAGGGCGGCGAGGATCGCGCCTGCGAAGTGGACATTGTATTCCTTCACCCCGGTGGAGGAGGAGACGAGGTTGTTGAGCGCGACGGTCATCGGCGTCGAGGTGGCACCGGAGAAGGAGGCGCCGAACAGGAAGTCGTTCCAGATATTGGTGAACTGCCAGATGACCGAAACGACGATGATCGGACCGGAGGACGGCAAGAGGATGCGGTAGAAGATCTGGAAGAAGCTCGCCCCGTCGATCTGCGCCGCCCGCACCAGCTCGGTCGGGAAGTTTTCGTAATAGTTGCGGAAATAGAGCGTCGTGAAGCCGAGGCCGTAGATCACGTGCACCATGATCAGCCCCCAGATGGAGCCGGCAAGGCCAAGCATGCCGAGGATGCGCGCCATCGGGATCAGCACGATCTGGAACGGGATGAAGCAGGAGAGCAGCAGCAGGCCGAAGAAGATGTTCGATCCCCTGAACTGCCATTTGGTCAGAACGTAGCCGTTCAGCGCGCCGATGATCGTCGAGATGGCGACGGCCGGCACGACCATCAGGATGGAGTTCAGGAAGAACGGTTTCAGGCCGGTCGGCTGTACGCCGATCTGCGCCGTCGACCAGGCGGAAATCCACGGCTCGATGGTCCAGACCTGCGGCAGGTTCAGCATGCCGCCCTGGCGGATTTCGTCGAGCGGCTTGAAGGAATTCACCACCATGACGTAGAGCGGCAGCATGTAATAGACGGCGAAGAGGATCAGCGCCGCATAGATCAGCGTGCGGGTCAGGTGGCCGTGGGAAATGGCATTCTGGGGATTGGCGGCTCCGCTCATCAGCGTTTCCCTCCACGGATTTCGGAATAGAGATAGGGGATGATGATCGAGAAGATCATCGCCAGCATGATGATCGCCGAAGAGGCGCCGATACCCATCGAGTTGCGGGTAAAGGTGTAGGAATACATGAAGGTCGCCGGCAGTTCGGTCGCCTGTCCGGGTCCGCCGCCGGTCAATGCCACGACCAAGTCATAGGCCTTGATGGCGAGGTGGGCGAGCACGACGAAGGCGGAGAGGAAGACCGGGCGCATCAGCGGGATGATGATGCGGCGATAGACGGTGAGCGTCGAGGCGCCGTCGATCTGGGCGGCCTTGATGATCTCGTTGTCGACGCCGCGCAGGCCGGCGAGGAACATCGCCATGACGAAGCCGGAGGACTGCCAGACGGCAGCGATGACGACGCAGTAGATGGCGTAGTTGCGGTCCTTGATCCAGTTGAACGAAAAACTTTCCCAGCCCCAGATGTGCATGGTGTTCTCAAGGCCGATGCCGGGATCGAGGAACCACTTCCATGCGGTGCCCGTCACGATGAAGGAGAGCGCCATCGGGTAGAGATAGATCGGCCGCAAAAAACCTTCGCCGCGGATCTTCTGGTCGAGCAGGATGGCGAGAAACAGGCCGAGCACCGAGCAGATGATGATGTAGAGCGAGGCGAAGATCGCCAGGTTGCTGATCGCCCGCCACCAGTGCGGCAAGGCCCAGAGCTTCGAATAGTTGGTGAAGCCGATCAGGTTGTAGGAAGGCAGCATCTTGCTGTCTGTCAGCGACAGATAGCCGGTATAGGCGATGAAGCCGTAGACGAAAATCAGAATGACAACGAAGCTCGGCGCCAAGACCAGCTTGGGCAAGAACTCCTGCAATCGGCTGCGACTGTCCATGTCGATCACCACCTGGATGCGCCTCTGCGGGCGCTTTTATTGAAAGAAAGTGGAGAGTAAGCCCCCTCATCCGGCTGCCGCCACCTTCTCCCCGCTGGGGAGAAGGCCTTTGCGGCTCGCTCGACATCCCCTCTCCCCTCGGGGAGAGGGCAGGGTGAGGGGGAAGTTCTCCAGCGTCTGCCAGGTGAAGCCTGTTCACCCGGCAGGGTGTTGATGCTTACTTCGCAGCCTCGACGGCAGCAGCCAGTTCCTTCACGGCGTCTTCAGCAGACAGTTCGCCGTTGAATTCGCGGGTCACGACGTCGTAGATGGCGTTCTTGACAGCAGCCGGGTTGGCATGGCCGTGGGCCATCGAGCCGAACAGCTTGCCGTTCTTGTCTGCGTCTGCGAGGTCGGCCATGGCCTTCTTGCCGCAAGCGTCGAAGGCTTCGTTGGAAACGTCCGTGCGTGCCGGAGCCGAACCCTTGACGACGTTGAAAGCGGACTGGAAGACCGGGCTTTCGATGGCCGAAGCCATCGCCATCTGCGCCGGGATCTTGTCGTCGGCAACCTTGAACATCGCGAACTGGTCGGAGTTGAAGGTTACAGACCCTTGAGTTTCCGGATAACGGATGCAGACGAAGTCGGTGCCGGGCACCTGCTTGGCCTTCACAAACTCGCCCTTCGCCCAGTCGCCCATGAACTGCACGCCGGCCTTGCCTTCGATGACCATGGCGGATGCCAGGTTCCAGTCGCGGCCGGAGAAATTGTCGTCAACGTAGGAGCGCAGCTTGGTCATGCGCTCGAAAGCGGTCTTCATCTTGTCGCCGCCCAGAGCAGCCGGGTCGAGATCGATGAAGGCGCTCTTGTAGAAGTCGGTGCCAAGCGAGAGAACGACGGCGTCGAAGATCGTCGCGTCCTGCCACGGCTGGCCGCCATGAGCGATCGGCGTGATGCCCTGGGCCTTGAAGTTGTCGAGCAGGGCGACGAGTTCGTCCCAGTTCTGCGGCTCCTTGCCACCGGCCTTGTCGAGGGCAGCCTTGTTGATCCACATCCAGTTGGTGGAGTGGACGTTGACCGGAGCGGCGATCCAGTGGCCGTCATACTTCGAGAACTGCTGCAGGGCGCCCGGGATGACCTTGTCCCAGCCTTCCTTGGCAGCGACGTCATCGAGATTGCCGAGTGCGCCTTCCTTGGCCCAGTCGAGAATGTCGAAGCCGAGCATCTGCACGGCGGTCGGCGCGTTGCCGGCCGTAACGCGGGCGCGCAGGACGGTCATGGCTTCCGTGCCGCCACCGCCGGCAACAGGCATGTCGGTCCAGGAAATGCCCTTGCCTTCGAGGTCCTTCTTGAGGACGTCGAGAGCGGCAGCTTCACCGCCGGATGTCCACCAGTGCAGAACTTCCACGTTCTCGGCAGCCTGTGCGGCGCCTGCCATCATTGCCAATGCTACTGCCGTCGTCGTCAAAAACTTGCGCATCGTATACCTCCCGTTTGCAAGTTGTGTCGGCGGAAACTCCCTCTCCGCCGCTGTGCTCATCGCGTCCTTCCCGAGGACGAGTGGGCCACGGCCTCCCGGCCGTTGGTGCCATTTAAAACGTTATAAATCCCATCAAGTCAAGGTCCGGCGGGGCTGCCTCCGGAAATTGATTTGACCATCGTTAACTCTTGAATTTCCATCGTTTTTGGTGTCAGCGCCCTATGTGTTACGTACCGCATTGCACAATTTAAATCGTTTGCAGCGCAAGATTGCCTGGGATGCCCGACCGCGTTAAGGTGCCGCCGCAAATGCGAAGAGAGAAGACGAGCCACGTGTCCAGCATACCGAAATTTCCTGCCGGAGAGGGCAAGGGTGGCGCCAGGAAGGGCAAGCCGACGCTTCGCACCATCGCGGAGCTGACCGGCCTTGCCGTTACCACCGTTTCCCGGGCGCTCAGCGATGCGCCGCAGATCTCCGCCGAGACGCGCCGGCGCGTTCACCAGGTGGCCTCCGAGATCGGTTATTCCCCGGATCGCGCCGCCCAGCGCCTGAAGACGGGGCGAACCAATGTCATCGCCGTGCTGCTCGAGCCGCACGAGGAAATCCTCGGATACGGCACCTCGATCATGGCCGGCGTCGCCAAGGCGATGCAGGGCACCGCCTACCACCTGATCGTCATGCCGAACCTGCTGCACACCAGCAACATGGCGGCCGTCAGCTACATCATGCGCAACGGCATGGCCGACGGGCTGATCATCTCGCGCACCGAGCCGCTCGATCCGCGCGTCAAACTGCTGATGGAGAATGACTTTCCTTTCGTCACCCACGGACGGACGGAACTTTCCAGTTCCCATCCCTACGTCGACTACGACAATTTCACCTTCACTTATGAGGCCACCAAGCGGCTGATCGCCAAGGGAAGGCGCAAGCCGGCGCTGATCAGCGGCCCGTCGCAATTCACCTTCGCCAGCCACATCCTGCACGGCTTCATGACCGCCGTGCGCGAGGCCGGTTGCCCCTACGAGATCATTTCCGACATCGACCTCGACCATCCGGCCGGCGTCATCCGCGACCGGATCGCCACACGCTATCGGCAGGGCGATGCGCCGGATGCCTATATGTGCGGCGGCGAAGTCTGTGCGCTGGCGACGATCACTGGTATGAGCGATTGCGGCCTGACGCTCGGCGTCGAATACGACATCGTTGCCAAGCAGACCTCGCAGCTTCTCTCCGCCATCCAGCCGCAGGTCGAAAGCATCTACGAGGACCTGATGGCGACCGGCGAACATATGGGCCGCATCCTGCAGAAACGCATCGCCGGCGAGACGGATATGCGCGAGTTGCAGATGCTGCTCTGTCCCGAAGGGCCGTTTCGCGACGCGACGTGAGGAGGGCGTAAGACGCCCGGCATTTCCTGTCATCTTGTCCCTCCTTTCTCTGAAGAGCCTGTTGCTATTCCTGAAAATTACCGCGGCATCCACCAGCCGGTGCGGCTGCCGATATGCATGTTGAGTGTCTTCGTCTCGGTGTAATCCTCCACCGCATGGCGGCCGAGTTCGCGGCCGAGGCCGGACTGCTTGTAGCCGCCGAAGGGCAGCTCCGAGGCGCCATCCATGAAGGTGTTCATCCAGACCGTGCCGGCGCGCACCTTGCGGCCGATCGTCAGGCAGGTGTCGAAATCGCGGCTCCAGACGCCGGCCGACAGGCCGTAGTCGACCGAATTGGCAATGCGGATCGCCTCTTCCGTCGTTTCGAATGTCAGCACCGAAAGCACCGGCCCGAACACTTCCTCGCGGGCAACGGCCATGTCCGGCTTGACGTCAGAGAGGATGGTCGGCGCCATAAACTGGCCGAGACCAAGATCGAGCGTGCCGCCGCCGAAGGCCATGGTCGCGCCGTTTTGCATCGCGCCCGATACATAGCCGCTGATCTTGTCGAGATGCTGCGGGGTGATGATCGCGCCGACCTGGGTCGACGGGTCGAGCGGATCGCCGACCTTGACCTTCTTCGACAGTTCGGCAACGCGGGCGACAACATCGCTGGCGATGCTCTTGTGCAGGATGAGCCGCGAGCCGGCATTGCAGCATTCGCCGGCATTAAAATAGGCACCGAAGACGGCGGCATCGATAAAGGCATCGAGATCGCAATCGGGGAAGACGATCTGCGGGTTCTTGCCGCCGAGTTCCAGCGATACTTTTTTCAGCGTCTGGGCCGCATTGGCCATGGTCAGCCGGCCGACCCCGGTGGAGCCGGTAAAGGAGACCATGTCGATATCGGGATGGCTGGTCAAAGTCGGGCCGACCTCGGCGCCGGTGCCGACGATGATGTTGACGACGCCTTCCGGCACGCCGGCTTCCAGCAGGATTTCACCCAGAACCAGGGTCGAACCCGAGGTCAGTTCCGAAGGCTTGACCACCGTCGTGCAGCCGGCGGCGAGCGCGAAGGGCAGTTTCTGGCCGACGATCAGGAAGGGGAAATTCCACGGCGTGATGATCGAGACGACACCGACCGCCTCGCGCAGCACGACGCCGAGGGTGCCGTCACCCAGCGCGTTGTAGCTCTCGCCGTGCAGGTCGCGGGCAAGGGCTGCCGCATAACGCCAGATATCGACGGAGCCGGCGATTTCGCCGCGCACCTGGGAGATCGGCTTGCCGGCCTCGATGGCATCGAGGAAGGCGAGTTCTTCGGCCCGCTCGGCGATCAGGTCGGCGGCTTTCAACAGGATGCGGGAACGCTCCGAGGCAGTCATGCGCGGCCAGGGGCCGTTGTCGAAGGCTTCGCGGGCGACGGAGATGGCGCGCTCGGCATCCACCTTCGTGGCGGCCTGATAACGGCTGACGGTGACGCCGTGGCTCGGCGCTACGCGCTCGATGGTGCGGCCCTCGGCACCCTTGCCCCAAGTGCCGCCGATGAGCATGGAGAATTCGCGCAGCTTCAGGTCTGCCGTCGGCTTCGGGCGGATTTCGATCGTCATTACCATTCTCCCGTAAAATGTGCGGCGCGCTTTTCCGAAAAGGCCGCGACGCCTTCCTTCAGATCGCCGGTCTTGGCGACGAGGATGGAGCCCAGCGCCTCGACGGCTGCACCATTGTCTTCACCGTTGGCAACGGCGAGCATCAGTTTTGAAATTTCGAGCGCTGCCGGTCCGCGGGTCGCGATGCGGGCAGCGTATTCCTTTGCGGCGGAGACGACGGTGCCGGTCTCGACCACCATGTCCGTCAAGCCATTCTGCAAGGCTTCTGCCGCGGAAAAGATCTCACCGCCCAGCACCATGCGCCGGACGATCTGCGCCCCGAAACGTTTGACCAGCCGTTGCGTGCCCGACCAGCCCGGCACCATGCCGAGCGAGGTTTCCGGCATGCCGATGCGGATCTGGCTTTCGGCGATGCGGATATCGGCGGCACCCGCCAGTTCCAAACCGCCGCCCAGCGCGTGGCCGTTCATGGCGGCGATCAGCGGCATGCGCAACGTCGCCAGCCGGTCGAACACCCGGTGGCCGAAACGCACCCATTGATGGCCGAATTCGTTGGCGCTCATGCCGCCCCAGGCCTTGATGTCGCCGCCGGCGGAAAAACCCTTGCCCTCGCCGGTGAGGATGGCGACGCGGATATCGGCATTGGCCTCCACCGTGTCACAGGCGCTTGCGAGCGCCTTCAGCATGTCGATGTCGAAGGCATTGAGTTTTTCCGGGCGCGACACGGTCATGATCGCGACCGGTCCCTCAACCTCGATGCGGACGCCCTTCTCAGCCATGGGTCGCTCCCGTCAGCGTGCGCGGCGCCTTGATCGGCAGCGTCAGGTGGAGTGGGGCTTCGCTGAACAGCGCTGCATCCATGGTCTTGAGCGTGTCGGAAACGATCAGCGGGAATTCCGCCTGGTCGAGGATATGCGCCTCCAGGTCGACACCGGGCGCGATTTCCGTGAGCACGATGCCCTCAGGCGTCAGCTTCATCACCGCACGTTCGGTGACATAGGTGATGTCCTGCCCCTGCTCGACGGCGCGGCGGCCGGAGAAGGTGACATGTTCGACCTCGTTCACCAGCTTCTTCAGCTTGCCGTCCTTCTCGATCACCAGTTTGCCGGCCTCGATGGCGAGCTTGGCGCCGGCATTAAACATGCCGGAGAAGACGATCTTTTTCGCCCTTGCGGTGATATCGACAAACCCGCCGGCGCCGGCCGTCACATGCGGACGGAAGGAAAGTTTTGAGACGTTGACCGAACCATCGCGGCCGATTTCCAGGAAGGAGAGCAGCGAAGCATCGAAACCCGCACCCTGGAAATAGGTGAACTGGTAGGGCGAGGGCATATAGGCATCGGCATTCGAGGCGCAGCCGAAGGCGAAATCGAGCAGCGGCACGCCACCGACGGCACCCTGTTCGATCACCCAGGTGATCGCGCCGTGCAGGCCTTCTTCGAGCAGGATGCGCGGCACGTTGGCGGAAATGCCGAAGCCGAGATTGACGCAGCTTCCCGCTTCCAGCTCCTGCGCCACGCGGCGGGCGATGACCTTCTGGACGTTGAATTCCGGCACGCGAAAGCTGTCGAGCGGGCGAAAAATTTCGCCCGAGATCGCCGGGTCGTAGAGCGTCTGCGTCGTCTGCTTCTGGTCGGGATCAACGATGACGTAGTCCACCAGCATGCCGGGCACGCGCACATCATGCGGCTTCAGCGAGCCTTCCTTGGTGATGCGCTTGACCTGGGCGATGACGATGCCGCCATTGTTGCGGGCAGCGAGCGCCTGATCGAGGCCGCCGAGATAAGCGCCTTCATGCTCGTAGGTCAGGTTGCCGCGTTCGTCCGCCGTCGTGGCGCGGATGATCGCCACCTGCGGCGCAATAGCCGGGAAATAGAGGTATTCGTCACCGGCGAAGGTGATCTTTTCCACCACCGCCTCGGCCTTCGCCGCCTCGTTCATGGCGCAGCCATGGCGGGAGGGGTCGACGAAGGTATCCAGGCCGATCTTGGTGATGACGCCGGGGCGCTTGGCCGCCGCCTCGCGGTGCATGTCGAACAGCACGCCCGAGGGGATGTTGTAGGCCGGGATCTGGTTGCCCGTGATCATCTGCCAGATGAGCGGCGGCTCGGCGGAGGACGGCCCGGAAGGATAGGAACCGCCGATGATCTTCTTCAGCAGGCCCTTCTTGGCGATGTAATCCACCCCCTTGATGCCGCTCATGTCGCCGGCGGCGATCGGGTGCAGCGTGGTGATATCCTGCGGATGGCCGGTGGCGTCGAAACGCTCGCCGATGGCCTTCAGCATCAGGTCCGGGCAGCCGAGGCCGCTCGACGACGAGACGGAAACGATCGCTCCATCGGGGATCAGGGCTGCGGCTTCAGAGGGGGTGATGTGCTTGTTCATTTCAACAACTCAAAGTCCAGGTTCGATCTTGGCGGTCGCGCCGGTTTCGGCAGCTTTGGCGACGGCAAGGCCGGTTGCCAGCGACCAGAGACCGTCCTCGCCGGTGCAGAGCGGCTTGCCGTTGCCGGCAATGGCCGCGTCGAAGGCGATCAGCGTGTTTTCGTAGAGATTGCGGTGGTCGAGCGGCAGGGACTGCTCGCCCTCGGCATTGCGCAGGATCACGGTGCCGACCGGTTTTTGCGTCATGCAATGGCTGCCGAGAAGCGAGCCTTCCGAACCATGCACTTCCAGTGCCGTCACCGCATATTTGGTGGTGAAACCATCGTGGAAATGGGCGATCAGGCCGGATTGGAAGCGCAGCACGCTCATCGCCGCATCTTCGAGGCCGGCTTTCGCCATGCCGCCATGCTGGGTGAAGGCAATCGCCTCGACCGGATCTTCGCCGAGAACGAAACGCAGGGCATCGGTATCGTGCACGGTCAGGTCGAGGATCGCGCCGCCGCCGGCTTCCGGCTTGTCGAGGCGCCAGCCCTGCAGGTGTTCCGGCAGGTAACCGGCATGGCAGATGCGGGCGGCGATCGGCTTGCCGATCCTGCCGGCGGCAATGGCATCGCGGATGGCACGGTGCGTGGCGGCGCCGCGCAGATGGTGGTTGGTGGCCATGACGACACCGGCGGCGCGTGCCGCCTCGACCATGGCACGGGCATCCTCCAGGCTGGTCGCCAGCGGTTTTTCGCAGAGGATGTGCTTGCCGGCCCTGGCGGCGGCGAACACCTGGTCGCGATGCAGTTCGTTGGTGGTGGAGATGTAGACGGCATCGACCTCGGGATCGCCGACCAGCGCCTCCAGCGTGGTGACCGATTTCGGGATGTTGTGATCGGCGGCATATTTGGCGCCGCGCTCAGCGCTGGTGCTCATCACTGAGACGATCTCTCCCCCGACCGCCCGGATGGCATCGATAACCCATTCATGGGCAATCGTGCTGGCGCCAATCAAACCCCACCGCGTCATACCGCGCTCCTCCATTTTTGATTTCTCGCGCCACAGCTCTGGCGCACCACAAGGCGCACCGCGCCGACGATTGCCTCGGGCTCGGCCTTGCCGGCATTGATCTGCTTCATCAAAAGCTGCGCCGCCCGCCGACCCATGCCCTGCGGATCGACATTGACCGTGGTCAGCGCCGGCACCGCCGTCTTTGCCTCGATCACATCGTCGAAGCCGATCACCGCAAAATCGGCGCCGGGTTCCATGCGCCGGGCGCGCAGGCCGTCACAGACGCCGAAGGCGACCGCATCGTTGAAGCAGAGCGCTGCCGTCGGCCGCTCGGCGATCAGCATGGCGCGCTCGATCGCCTCGACACCGCCGGCACGCGACGGTGCCGAACCGACGATCAGTTCATCGGCAAAGGGCAGGCCGGCTGCCGCCAGGCCATCGCGGAAACCCTTGAGGCGATCTTCGAAGACGGCCGTATCGGGAAAGCCGCCGAGAAAGGCGATGCGGCGATGGCCGAGGCCGGCCAGATGCGCCACCGCCTGCGCCGCACCCATACGGTTGTCGGACAGAAGCGACGACACCTTGGCGCCGGAAATGTTGCGCACCGTCAGCACGACGGGGATGCCGCTTGCCACCAGCGGCTTGAAATCCGCAGCTTCAGTGCCGCGGGCGGGCGAAATGATCAGCCCGGAAATGCCGTGCTCACGCATCGAGGCGATGACCTCGCGCTGGCGATCAATGCTTTCGCCGGTGTTCGACAGGAACTGTACATAGCCCGCCGACTGCACGACCATGTCGACGCCGACGGCGAGTTCGGCAAAGAAGCTGTTGGTCAGGTCGTTCACGACGATGCCAATGATTTTCGACGAGGCGGTCTGGCGCAGGTTGGCGGCGGCACGGTTATAGACGTAACCGAGGTCACGGATGACGGCATTGACCTTCGCCCGCGTCGCCTCGTTGACCAGCGAACTGCCCTGCAGGACGAGGGAAACGGTCGACTTCGACACGCCGGCGGCGTGCGCGATATCGACAACTGTCACCCGTCCCTTGCTCATCGCTTCCTCCGCGGCCCTCCCGGCCTTTGTGTCGGTATTAATTGGATCGATCCAAATTTGTCAAGCGTGAAAATGAAAGACGAGTGGGGATGGAGGGGTTTTTCAGGCTTTCGGACGATGAAGAGAAAACACCCTTCAAGGAATGCAAGGCCAACGTGGACACGACACTCTCCCACCCCACGCCGTCATGCTCGGGCTTGTCCCGAGCATCCAAACACGCGCATGATTGTATTCTAACTGACTGGTATCACTCCATGAATTTGACCTCGGCAGATCCTCGGGACAAGCCCGAGGATGACGGTTGAGGGGAGGACAGAGGCAGACGCAAACACCTGCGGGGATTTTCCGGACGGGTGAGGGGGTTGCACCCGACACCTCCCGCACCCCATCTCGCCATTCCCATCAACTCACTCTTGCAATTTGGAACGATCTAAATTATCACCCTCCAAAATCGCGGAGGAACCCAATCGATGACACATGTGAAGCTCCCGAAGGCGGATGGGACGGTCGAGACTTACAGCCTGACGGGCACGCCGACCGAACGCCCGGCTGCCGTGCCGACATTCAATCGCATCGCTTATGCAGCAGCCCATGTGGTGTCCGATCCGAAACGGGAACTCGATCCGTGGAACCGTCCGGCAATCGACTGGAAGGCGACGATGGCTTTTCGCCATCATCTCTGGTCGCTGGGTTTCCAGATCGCCGAAGCGATGGATACCGCACAGCGCGGCATGGGCCTCGATTGGGCCGGCGCGCAGGAGCTGATCCGGCAGTCGCTGGCGGAGGCAAAAACCGTCGAGGGCGCCGATCTCGCCTGCGGCGCCGGCACCGATCACCTGTCGCCGGCCGACACCAAGACGCTGGACGATGTCATCCGGGCCTATGAAACCCAGGTCTCCTTCATCGAGAAACATGGCGGCCGCACCATCATGATGGCCAGCCGGGCGCTAGCGCGCGTTGCCCGCTCCGGCGACGATTACGCGGCCGTCTACGGCCGCATCCTCGGCCAGACGAAGGACAAGGTGGTGCTGCACTGGCTGGGCGACATGTTCGACCCGCAGCTGGCCGGCTATTGGGGCGGCGATAGCTTCGAGACGGCGCTGGAAACCGTGCTGTCGATCATCGCCGACAACCGGTCGAAGGTGGAAGGCATCAAGATTTCGCTTCTCGACAATGCCAAGGAGATCGAACTGCGCAAACGCCTGCCGGACGGTGTCCTGTGCTTCACCGGCGACGATTTCAACTATGCCGAACTGATCGAAGGCGACGGCGAGCGCCACAGCCATGCGCTGCTGGGCATCTTCGATGCTGTCGCGCCACAGGCGTCCAAGGCGCTGGCCGCGCTGGCCGGCGGGGACACGGCGACGTTCCGCAGCGTGATCGAACCCACCGTGCCGCTGTCCCGCAAAATTTTCGAGGCACCGACGCAATATTACAAGGCGGGCGTCGTTTTCCTCGCCTGGCTGAACGGCCACCAGGATCATTTCACCATGCCGGCCGGCATGCAGTCGGCCCGCGGCATCAACCACTACGCAGATATCTTCCGTCTCGCCGACCGGGCCAACGTGCTCGACAAGCCCGACCTGGCGATCCGCCGCATGAGCAGCCTCGCCGCCCTCCACGGCGTCGAATGACATCAAAAAGGGCGATGGAAAAAGTTCCATCGCCCTGAAAAAATATTCCAACCCTAAACCTTTAGTCTATAGCCGCCGTTTCCCGGAAACGGCCGGTGCAAAGGCGAAAATAGCCGTTCCCCGGCACAACCGGAGCACAGTATGCCGCGACACATCAAGCGTAAGGCGCAGCTTCGTCTTTGCTGGCGAGCAGATTGGCGATGGCGCGTTTGACCGCTGCCGGAGAATCGAAAAGCTGCTCGTCCAGAGCATGAACGTGGTATTTCACGGCGATAAACTTCAGACGATCATCGTCCGGGATGACAATTCCCACAGGAATCCCTGCGAATTCAATAACTTGCTTTTGCATATGCGTACTCCCTCCGCGCAACGGCGCAGACTAGGCGAATTTACGTGTGAAAAATCCGGAAGTGGACTTAAGACGACATTCGACAGGACGAACGGGAGGTGGGGTACGAGCATTTCACCACGAGCGCCGACTGTCCAAGGATGGACGTCATTGAATGTTTTTTGAACATGTCACTCTCCCCAGTTGGTGTTGCGCTCGGATTGACCCCGGATCGATAGACACTCGATCAGCTCGAACTATCTAACTCAATCCCGATTCCCGTTCAATGGCAAAAAAGACCTTAGATAGAATTTTTTTCCATTTGATGACGAAAAGGAGGCGGCATCGTGAAAAGTTGATTTTTTCCGAAGCACTCCCTGTCGACGGGCTCCTTCCCAAGATCGGCAACGGGGTGGAAGTAGGAAGTCATAGTGGCGACGGCAATGGCGGAGGGCGAAGTTGGGATTCACAACATCGTGTTGGTGCAACGCGGAACCCTGAGCCGGCAAACGATAAAAAACCGCCGGTGCGGAGCGCACCGGCGGCTGTTCAGTTTGTCGATATGGCCCCTCATCCGCCTACCGGCCCCTTCTCCCCGCACGCGGGGAGAAGGGGATGTGCCGCGCCCTTCCGCCACACACAACGCCGCGTATGGCAAGTCCCCTCTCCCTGCCTGCGGGGACAGGGTTAGGGTGAGGGGCAACCCCGCAAGCGCGGCCAACTAAATCACCACCCTCAACGGCGCAAAGCGGGGCTGAACACCATCAGGCTGAGGATTTCGAACAGCACCTGGGCGCCGGCCTGGGCCGTGTTGAAGGTCGCGTCATATTGCGGCGCAACCTCGACGACGTCGCCACCGACGATGTTGAGGCCCTTCAGCCCGCGCAGAAGCTCCAGAACCTCGCGGGTGGTCAGGCCGCCCACCTCCGGCGTGCCGGTGCCGGGCGCAAAGCTCGGATCGAGGCTGTCGATATCGAAGGAAACATAGGTCGGGCCGTCGCCAACGATGGCACGCGCCTTTTCGATGATCGCCGGAATGCCGAGGCCGGTCACTTCTTCGGCATGCACCACGGTCATGCCGGCTTCATAGGAGAACTCCCACAGATATTCGGCCGGGCCGCGAATGCCGATCTGGATGGTGCGCGTCGGATCGAGCACGCCGTCGAGCACCGCATTGCGGAAGGGGCCGCCGTGGTGGAACTTCGTCTGGTCGAACAGGCCGCTGGTATCGCAATGCGCGTCGATGTGGATCAAGCCCACCGGCGCCTTCTTGCCGACCGCCTTGAGGATCGGATGGGTGATCGAGTGATCGCCGCCGACGGAGAGCGGCAGCACGCCGGCCTCGACGATCTGGCCGATGCGGCGTTCGATATCGTCATGGCTCATCTCCAGGCGATAACGGCTGGCAAACGGCACGTCGCCGATATCGGCAACCTTGATGTCGAAGGCCGGGGCGCATTTCAGCACGTGATTGTAGGGGCCGATGCGATCGATGGAGCGCAGCGCCCGCGGCCCGAAGCGCGAACCCGGACGATTGGTGACGCCTAGATCCATCGGCACGCCGGTGATGGCCACCTGCAGGTCGCCGAAATCCGGATTGGTGGCATCCATCGGCTGGTAGGGCGCGCTGAGAAAGGTCGGCACGCCGGCATAAGGCGCCACGCGCGTGCCGTTCGAAAAGATCTTGTCGGCAACCTTGGCGAAGGCCGGATCGAAGATTTCGCCCGCCTGGCTATCGGCATATTTCGAGCGCAGCGCATCAAGCTTGCTGTTGTCCCATGTCATTGTCGTTCACCTCTTTGCTTGGGGAACGCTTGTCGTCGAACGACGGGCGTTCCGGATGGGTTTGGCGACATTAGGGGGCAACTCATCTGGAAAGGCAATTGATATTGTTGTAGCGTTTCGTGTGAGAAAAATTCACGGATAGCACCGATCCGATGTCAGCCCGCCTGCCGCCGCTCAACCCACTCCGCGCCTTCGAGGCCGCCGCCCGGCGTGGCTCCGTCTCCGCTGCCGCGCGCGAACTCACCGTCACCCACGGCGCCGTCAGCCACCAGATCAAGACGCTGGAGGAAACGCTTGCCGTCCGACTTTTCGAACGCGGTGGCAAGCGGCTACGGCTGACGCCGGAAGGCGCGCTTTTGTTTCCGGCGGTGACCAAGGCGTTCGAGGATATCGCCGCGGCGACGGCGCTGCTCGCCCGGCCGCAGACCAGCGGCGCCTTCAAGGTCGCCTGCGTTCCGGCGCTTTTGTCCTTCTGGCTTTTGCCGCGCCTCAGCCAGTTCACCAGCCGTTTTCCCGATATCAGCCTCACCCTTGTCGCCTCCAACGATCCGGCGCTACTTTATGCCGCCGACGTCGACCTCTGCCTGCTCTACGGCAACGGCCGCTGGCCGGAGGCCTGGGTGCGGCTGTGGAGCAGTTTCGAGCTGTTTCCGGTGGTCAGCCCGACACTGCTCAGCAGTCGGCCGCTGCGCTCCGTCCGCGACCTGCGCGACCACGTGCTGCTGCATGGCGACGATGGCGGGGAATGGCAGACCTGGCTGGCCGCCGCCGACGCGCTCGACCTGCCGCGGACGCAGCAGCATTTCATGAGCGACGCCCGGCTGTCGACGGAGGCCGCGCTCAACGGGCAGGGTGTGGCGCTCGGCGATGCGATCACCGCCAGCACGCTGGTCGGCCGCGGCGATCTCATCATCCCCTTCGATCTCTCCGTTCCGGCCAAGGATGCCTATTATGTCGCCTGCCGCCCCGCCGCCAAGGCGACGCCGATTGCCCAGGTGTTCATCGACTGGCTGTTTGCCAGCCTCGAAAGCGAGCGGCTTGCCGAACCGCAGGGTTTTGCCCGCCATATCGTCCGCAGCCGCGCCGGAAAGGCCGAGGCGGTGGAAAACCCGACGCCGCATGGTTCCTGATGCCAGGAAGATGCTATGACGGCACGCTGCCACCAGCCGCTGCCGAAACCGCAAAGGTTTGCGCGCCGCGCCGTCATGCCGAGATTTCATTCATTCCCTATGTGCTCTAGGAACCGCCATGCCCTTGCCGACCCTCAATCCGCTGATCCGCTCCCTGTCCGCACCGCCGGTTCCTTCCGTGCTGGCCTGGGCCAGGGAATATAAGGGCGACCGAGGGCCGCTCATCGATCTCAGCCAGGCCGTGCCGGGTTATCCGCCGCATCCCGACATGCTGGCCTGGCTTTCCGAGGCGGCCGGCGAACGGCGGTTTACCGGTTATGGCGCCATCGAGGGCGAGGATGAATTGCGCCAGGCCTATGCCGCGCATGCGGCGGCGCTGTATGGCGCACCGCTGGAGCCCGATAACATCCACATCACCTCCGGCGCCAACCAGGCTTTTATCAGCGTGCTGATGGCCGTTGCCGGGCACGGCGACAGCGTGGCGCTGACCAACCCCTTCTATTTCAACCAGGAAACGACGATGGCCATGCTGGGCATCAAGCCGGTGACGATCGCATGCGATCACGCCGGCGGCTTCCTGCCGAGCCTCGATGCCGTCCGTTCGGCCCTGACCACCGGCGTCAAGGCGCTGGTGCTGGTCACGCCCAACAATCCGACCGGGGCGATCTATCCGTCCGGCCTGCTGCGGCAGATCTTTGATCTTTGCCGGGCAAGTGGCACGTGGCTGATCCTCGACGAGACTTACCGCGATTTCCTTCCGGCCGAAGAGGAGCAGCCGCATGGGCTGTTTGCCGTTGCCGGCTGGCAGGACACGCTGATCTCGCTCTACAGCTTTTCGAAATCCTTCTGCATCCCCGGCCATCGTCTCGGCGCCGTCACCGCAGGCCCTGATGTGGTCGAACAGGTCGCCAAGGTGATGGACAACCTGCAGATCTGCGCGCCGCGCTCGGCCCAGGCCGCCGTCGCCAAGGCCTTGCCGGCGTTGAAGGCATGGCGCGACGGCAACCGCAACGAAATCATGCGCCGCGCCGCCGCCCTGAAGGGCGTGATGGCCGAGCTGCCGGCGTGGAAGATGGATGCCATCGGCGCCTACTTCGCCTTCATCCGCCATCCGTTCGAGGGCGTTTCATCTGCCAGGGTCGCCGAAAAGCTGGCCAAGGAGGCGGGTGTCGTCTGCCTGCCGGGCGTCTATTTCGGCCCGACACAGGATGCCTATCTGCGCTTTGCCTTCGCCAATGCCACGTCGGAGACGATCGGCCGGCTGACGGAGCGGTTGCGGGGGTTTGCGATCTGAGGTGGGCGGCGGCCATTCTCAACTGGTGAAAGGCCCGTGATACTAACCCTCTCCCCGCGTGCGGCAGGGCTTTCACTTCTGGCGGGACTTCGCCCATTTCCCCTTCTCCCCAGCGGGGAGAAGGTGGCCCGAAGGGTCGGATGAGGGGGCCAAACGGACAGGGTTGTGCCGTGTGGCACCCCCTCATCCCGCTGCCGCGACCTTCTCCCCGCTGGGGAGAAGGGGCAGGCGGCACCCTCTTATTCCATATGCGATAACCCTGCCGCGTGCGGGGTGAGGGGCAGCCACTAGTGTCAACGCCGGCCGCCCTAAAGCCCTTACCGAAGCTGGCTGCGCAAGGTTTCGGCGACGACGGAATCGAAGCTGTCCTTCTTGTCCTCGGTCTTGCGTTTTTCCACGGTGAATTCATCCCGCTTCTTCACCAGGTCCGCCATGCGCTTTTCCAGCTGGTCGCGCTCTTCGATCTTCTGCTTGAGATAGGTTTCGCGCTCGCCGGCCGTTTGCGATTGCATCGGTTCGGGCAGCGCATCGTCCGACACCTCGTCGAGACGTTTCGCGCCGTTCTTGATGTCGGCGACCAGGTCGCCGCCGCCGGTGATGACTTCGCGGGAAATCGCGCGCTTGGAATAGAATTCGGAATTTTCGACGACGACCGAGGAAGGAGCGGCGGCTTTCTCCTCCATCTTGCTGCGGACTTCCTGTTGCTTTTCCGCATCGCCATACGGCATCACCGTGCCGTCGATCTCGCGCTGCAGATGGATGATCTCGTCGTCATAAGGTGTCTCGATGACGACGATTTCGCCGCCGTCCTGCGGAATGGGAATGTATTCGCCATGACCCATCTGGGCGATTTCCCGCCAGATGGAACGGGTATCCGGATCGTCGCCGGCCTGCACGGCATTGACGGTGATATCACGCTCCGCCGCCGTCTTCAGCACGTCGGGATAGAGCGGCGCATTGTCGTAGTCCATATGCGGCGGCGCATCGCCGACCAGGAAGACGATGCGGCGGGTTGTTTCGCCCCGATCCCAGCCGAGCTTGCGCACGGCGGTATCCAACGCTTCGTTGACCGATTCGGGCGTATCGCCGCCGCCATCGGCCTCGAAACGGATCAGCTTGCCGTAAAGGCCCTGCAGGTCCGGGCTCATGTCATGCGTCTCCACGACATAGGCGTCGCCGCGGTCGCGGTAGCCGATCAGCGCCATGCGGATATCCGCATCCGGGTTGATATCGACGATGGTATTGGCGATGCTCCAGATCTTGCGTTTGGCGCCATCGATCAGCCCGGCCATCGACCCGGTCGTATCGAGCACGAAGGCGACTTCGATGCGTGGGGCGCCATTCGAGGCGAGAGCTGGAAAAGGCAGTGAAAACAACGAGCCGCCCAGAAGGGCAGCCGTCAAAAGATTGCGTGTGAGCGGCATGTGGCGATCTCCCCTGAAGCAATATCGACGGGGGATAGTGTGCGGCCGGTTTTATGGCGAAGTTTCGATGCCATTGCGGCTGCACCATGTCGTGTGACATCCGTCACGTTTGCCGCACGCCGCCATGCGCCGTTACCTGCGCATATGAACATGTTCCGAATGCGTGATTTTTCGGTTGAAAGTGCCGGAAAGCGACGCCTTGCAGATTGCGTCCGGCGCCGTGTTGCCATTCAATTCGCGCACGCAAGGAGTGACCGCAATGCAGCAATTGCCCGATACCCCGATCTTTTCGCCGGAGCAGGACCTGTTCTCGCTCTCGCCCTTTTCGCAGCGCCTCGCACGGGTGCTGCGCACGGCGCAGGCGCGGGAAAACATGGTCGTCGGCCTGAACGGCGTCTGGGGCGGCGGCAAGACCAGCGTGCTGAACATGGCGGTCGCCTGGCTGATGGCGATGGAAAAGGCCGGCCTCGACCGCTACGCCGCCTCCGAGCGCGACGAGATCCAGGCCATGGACACGCTGATCGGCCGGGTCCACCCGGATGACCATGCCCGCCACCTGACGGCGCTGGAGCGGGAATGGGGCGGATCGGCCGGCGGGCAGACGGTGATCGTGCGTTACAATCCCTGGCTGGCGTCCGGCCACGATACGCTGGTCTCGGATTTCTTCCGTGTCCTCGGCGACCGGCTGGACGAGGTTCTCGACGACGAAATCCGCCTCTACATCCGCGCCACCGCCAGCCGGCTGGCGGATTTCATGGATCTGACCCGGCAATCCTCTTCCGGCATGGGCCGGCTTTTGGCACTCTACGCCGAAGCCAGCGGCGGCGGACCGCTGGCCGACAAGCAGGAGGGTGCCAAGCGCACCGGTTTCCTCAAGGGCCTGTTCCGCAAGGTGACGGCGACGCCGATCCCCGATACGCTGCAGGAAGCCCGCGACCAGCTGGCGGCACAGCTGAACAAGCTCAAGAACAGCCGCATCCTCGTGGTTATCGAGGATATCGATCGCCTGCGCCCGGACGAGGTGCGGTCGCTCTTGTCGATGATGAAGGCCATCGGCCAATTGCCGAACATCACCTATCTCATCGGTTACGACCGCTCGGTGCTGGACAAGGCGCTCGGCGAGGACGGCGACGAAAACGGCCTGCCGAAATTCCTCGAAAAGATCGTCCAGGTCGACCTCGACCTGCCGCGCGTGCCCGGCGAGCGGCTGCTCGAAGCCCTTTTGGCGCATGCCGGCGATATTTTTGGCGCTCCGCTGGACGCCAACGAACGGCAGGACCTGCTGCAGACGTTCAAGCGCCGCCGGGTATTGCTCACCACGCCGCGAGACGTCGGGCGCCTGCGCAATGCGCTGGTCTTCGCCGATGCAGCCACCGGCCGCTCGATCCGCACCACCGACCTGATGCGCATGGAAATGCTGCGCCTGAAGGAACGCGACGTGTTCGACTGGATCATGCGCCACGCCATCTATTTTCACCCGCGGATCGGCATGTCGACCTCCGATGTCAATGCCGAGGATCGTGCCTTCATCGCAGCCGGCATCGCCCAGGCAAGCAAGATCAATCGCGACGCCGTCGCCGACACACTGGCGCACACGTTCGAAAACGTCGCCCAGGCGCTGGGCGGTGTGGCACCGGACCCGAAGGACCGGCTGCACGAACTCGACACCCGCTACCCGCTCTACAGCTGGGAGGGATGGGAATGTTACCTGCAGTCCTTCCCGAACACCGACGTCATCGCCCAGGAAGAATGGGGCTATGTCCGGCAGATCGGCAGCGACCTGCCGAAGGCGCGCAACTACGTGCAGACGCTGCTGTCGCGCCGCCGTACGGACGGCAAGCAACTGCTCCTGTCTTTCCTCGACGGGCTGGACCGGCTGCTGCCCGGCGGCCCCGAACCTGTCGGCCTGCTGAACGCACTGCTCGAACTCGATGACACGGCCGTCTCCGCCGGTTTCGGCATGACGCATCAAAGCGCCTTCCGCGAGCTGCACCGGCTTTTTGCCCGCTGCGAGCATCCGGTGGAGGTGCTGACCGGCCTGACGCTCAAGGAAGGCGTCAATCCCTTTGCCGTTCTCATCGTTCTCGAGGTCTTTGCCGAACAGCTCGGCCTGATGGCGAAGGGCAAGTCGCGCGAACCCTCCGTCTTCAGCGAAAACGATCTGGTGGAGGGCATTTCCACAGTCTATCTCAGAATGTCGTCGGTGCCGGCGGAGCGATCGGCGGAGTGGTTTGCCACTGTCGATATCCATCGTCTGCTGTCGCTCGGCCTCGACCGCAAGACGCTGCTGCAATTCACCCAGAAGGCGCTGTCCAAATCGGCCGAGCAGCTGCGTTATCTCCTCGAGGAAGTCTGCACCAACTGGCCGTCCCGCCACGGCGTGCGCCTGCTTCTCACCCGCCGGCCCGACCCCGACCTCTACCCGCTGCAGGACATGCGCAACTACGCCGCCCGCATGTCGCGCAAATATCCCGACGACGATTTTTTCCACGATTTTGTCGAGGGCGCCGATGATTTCCTGGCAACGCCCGGCCTGAAGGATCGCAGCCAGCGGCTGAAAACGTGAGGCGCGGCTGACATTTCAGCCGGCTTTTCCTGACGAATTGATTCCATCGCCTTTTGATGGAATCAGCCGTTTTTATCTTTGTGACACTACTGTAAGTCATTGAAAAATAACGAATTGATCGACGCTCTTGACGCGACTCGACAATTTCACCACGCTCTAACGGAAAAAGACGCAGATTCCTCGTTCCGGCGTAACCGGATGGATCGTCTGTTAGAGTAACTGTCCAGCGTATTTACACGAGTGATGGAATCGCACGACAAGGCGAACTCGCAAGCTTTCATGGGAAGGCTGCGGTTTGACGACACCGGCGGTGGATAACGGAGAAGCATGCATATGGCATCGGTATCGAGACAGCTTGCAAGCCGGGACGCGGAAGGCGACGTGCGCCTGCCCGCCGACGAGGCGATTGCCGCCGATGCGCGCGCACTGTCCGAACAGCTCAAGGCCATGCGCGAGCGACTGTTTCCGCCGACATCGCAGAAATCGCTGCGCAGCTTCACCTCCGGCGAGGCGGCAAAACTGATCGGCGTGTCCGATGGCTATCTGCGCCAGCTGTCGCTGGCCGGCGACGGGCCGCAGCCGAGCATCGGCGTTGCCGGGCGCCGCTTCTATTCGCTGGCCGATATCAACGCGCTCCGCCGTTATCTTGCCGACCAGGCCATTGCCAAGGGCAATGCCGCCAAGGCGCGCACCTATCTGCCCTGGCGCAATGCGGCGCGGGGCGAACATGTCCAGGTGATCTCGGTCACCAATTTTAAGGGCGGCTCCGGCAAGACCACCTCCTCGGTGCATCTTGCCCAGTATCTCGCGCTCACCGGCCACCGGGTGCTGGCGGTCGATCTCGACCCGCAGGCGTCGCTGTCGGCCCTGTTCGGCTACCAGCCGGAGCTGGATCTCGACGGCAACGACACGATTTACGGCGCCATCCGTTACGACGGTTCGGCACGGCCGCTGAAGGAGCTGATCCGCAAGACCTATGTCGACGGTCTCGACCTGGTGCCGGGAAACCTCGAACTCCAGGAATTCGAACATTCGACGCCACAGGCGCTCAGCCAGCGTCATAGCGGCAAGGATGCCGGCCCGCTGTTTTTCGCCCGTATTTCCGCGGCGCTGCAGAGCGTCGCCGACGATTACGACGTCGTCGTGCTCGATTGCCCGCCGCAGCTCGGTTACCTCACGCTTTCCGCGCTCTGCGCCTCGACCTCGGTCGTCGTCACCGTGCATCCGCAGATGCTCGACGTCGCCTCGATGAACCAGTTCCTGTTCATGACCTCGGATCTGCTGAACGTCGTGCGCGAAGCAGGCGGGCAACTGAATTTCGATTTCCTGCGTTACCTCGTCACCCGTTTCGAACCGAATGACGGGCCGCAGGCGCAGATCGTCGGTTTCATGCGCTCGCTGTTCGGCGAACGGGTCCTGACTGCCAGCATGTTGAAATCAACGGCAATTTCCGATGCCGGCCTGACGAAACAGACGCTTTACGAGGTCGGACGGGAAAATTTCACCCGCGCGACCTACGACCGCGCGATGGAATCACTGCATGCCGTGAACAGCGAAATAGAGCGTTTGATTCACACCGCGTGGGGTCGCTGATCCCCGCACCAATTTTCCGTGCTACCATGACAGATGTCTTGGTACACCGCGTTTAAACCGAATTGAGCTTGAGAAAGGAACATCGAGAGCAAGAAAAAAGGCCCCCAAAACGTCGCCATTTCGGAAGCCCTCTTCTATGTAGCAATTCAAGAGAATCACTTCCAGCAATCAAAGTCAAGCGCCGCCAGCATCATTTGCTGACGGGATGATTCCTTTTGCCCTGAAATGTCCGTCACGGGTGCCTCTTGCCTCTTTCGAAGAGGACCCATTGGCATGGAAAGATTAGCGACGACGCCTTTTGGCGGCGCACGCATGCGTGCGGACATATTTAGCCTGCAGGCCGCTATCGCCCGGCGGCAGCAGGTTCTGAAAAAGGGCGAGGGTAATGACGACAGCGGCAGTGCCGACAAATGGCAACTGCTGCGGGCTCTGACCGAGGCGCGCGACGCCTATGGCCTTTCCGACAGAACGCTTTGCGTGCTGGAAGCTTTGACGAGTTTCCACGGCGAACGTGTGCTCGACGGCCGCGATCCGATCATCGTCTTTCCCTCGAATACGGAACTGTCCTTGCGTGCCCGCGGCATGTCGCCGGCAACGCTGCGACGGCATCTGGCCCTGCTGGTCGAGGCAGGCCTGATCATGCGTCGCGACAGCGCCAACGGCAAACGTTTCTGCCGCCGCGACGACAACGGCGCAGTGGAGAGCGCCTTCGGCTTCGACCTGGCACCGCTGGCGCTGCTGGCCGCCGAGATCCACGCCCACGCGGAAACTGCCCGCGCCCGTGCCAAGGCGATGCAGGCCTTGCGCATGGAAATCACCCTGCACCTGCGCGATATCGCCAAGACCATTCAGGCCGCCCTGATGGAACAGCGCTCCGGACAGTGGACGGATCTTGCCGACCGGCTCGCCGCACTGTCCGGCCGGATTTCCCGTGCAGCGGACATGGATGGCCTGAAAATGCGCCGTGATGCGCTTCTTTCGCTGCGAAATCAGGTGGAAAACACCTATCTCGAAAGCCTGAGCGAACAGGAAATGAGCGCCAGTGAATCCGATTTTGAGCGGCATATTCAAGATTCAAATATAGAATATAAATCTGAATCGATGGCTCCGGAAAAATCGACAGCCAAAATCGTGCCAGACGAACGGCAAGCCGTGGCTGAGACGCAGGACATGCAGCTTTCGCTCAAACAATTCCTGCAAGCGTGCCCGGACCTTTCGGCCTATAACCGCGATACGATCCGCAGCTGGAACGATGTCGCCCACACGGCCGATTTCGTCCGCGGCATGCTGGGGATCTCACAGGAGGCCTGGGGGAAAGCCCGCCGGGCGATGGGAGATCTTGGCGCGGCCGTCACCGTTGCCGCCATTCTCCAGCGCGGCACGGATATCCGCTCTCCCGGAGGATATCTGCGCGATCTGACCGGAAAAGCCGAGGCCGGACGCTTCTCGGTCTACCCGATGATCAGGGCGCTTGGCGGGGAAGGGCGGAGTGGAAATATTTTGCAGTAAATCTGCAAGAAATTTTCTGTCAAAGCCGTCGCGACCGTTGCCAAGGTTCGGATTTGGGTTCATACCTCCATGCGAACCGACGTCGCGGAGCGTCCTGCTCCGGCGATCAACAGATGGGGAAGCGGATGAAGAACGTCGATATTGCAGTACGCAAAAATGAAGCCATTTCGCGTGGCGTCGGCATGACCACACAGGTCTATGCGGACCGTGCCGAAAACTCCGAGATCTGGGACGTCGAAGGCCGCCGCTACATCGATTTCGCCGCCGGCATCGCCGTGGTCAACACCGGCCACCGCCACCCCAAGGTCATCGAGGCGGTCAAGAACCAGATCGACCGCTTTACCCACACCTGCCACCAGGTCGTGCCCTACGAAAACTACGTGGCGCTTGCCGAACGCCTGAACAAGGCCGTTCCCGGCAATTTTGCCAAGAAGACGATTTTTGCGACCACGGGCGCAGAAGCCGTTGAAAATGCCATCAAGATCGCCCGCGCCGCCACCGGCCGTTCGGCTGTCGTCGCCTTCACCGGCGCCTTCCATGGCCGTACCTTCATGGGCATGGCGCTGACCGGCAAGGTCGTTCCTTACAAGGTCGGCTTCGGCGCGATGATGAGCGACGTGTTTCACGTGCCGTTCCCGGTCGACCTGCATGGCATCACCGTCGACATGGCGCTCGACGTTCTCGACAAGCTGTTCAAGGCTGACGTCGATCCGAAGCGCGTTGCCGCGATCATTGTTGAGCCGGTCCAGGGCGAAGGCGGTTTCTACGAAGTGCCGCGCGTGCTGATGAAGGCTCTGCGCCAGCTCTGCGACGATCACGGCATCCTGCTGATCGCCGACGAAGTGCAGACCGGTTTTGCCCGCACCGGCAAGCTGTTTGCCATGGAACACTACGATGTCGTCGCCGACCTCACCACCATGGCCAAGGGTCTCGCCGGCGGCTTCCCGCTGTCTGCCGTCACCGGCCGCGCCGAGCTGATGGATGCACCGGGCCCGGGCGGTCTGGGCGGCACCTATGCCGGTAACCCGATTGGCATCGCCGCATCGCATGCCGTTCTCGATGTCATCGAGGAAGAACAGCTTTGCGACCGCGCCAACCTGCTCGGCAACCGCCTGAAGCAGCGTCTCGAATCCCTGCGCGAAGGCGTTCCGCAGATCGTTGACATCCGCGGCCCCGGTTTCATGGTTGCTGTCGAATTCAACCATCCGGGCACTGAAAAGCCGAATGCCGATTTCGCCAATGCCGTCCGCCTCAAGGCACTCGAAAAGGGCTTGATCCTGCTGACCTGCGGCGTTTATGGCAACGTCATCCGCTTCCTGTCGCCGATCACCGTCCAGGACGGCGTCTTCCAGGAAGGTCTCGACATCATCGAAGCATCCATGCGCGAATGCGCCGCAGAGGCGAAATAATCATGAGCATCTCCAACGCACTGTCTTCCAAGCTGAAGGATCCGTCGCTTGCTCCCGACAAGGCGCTTGTCGGTGGCCAGTGGCTTGCCGCAAGTGAAAGCGGCAAGACCTTCGAAGTCACCAACCCGGCAAACGGCGACGTCATCGCCGTTCTGCCCGACCTCGGCAAGGCCGAAGTCTCCAAGGCGATCGATGCCGCCCATGCCGCACAGAAGGCCTGGGCCAAAAAGACCGCCAAGGAGCGCGCGACAATCCTGCGCAAGCTCTTCGACCTGATGGTCGCCAATGCCGACGACCTCGCCACCATCCTGACCATCGAGATGGGCAAGCCCTGGGCGGAAGCCCGCGGCGAAATCCTCTACGGTGCATCCTATGTCGAATGGTTCGGCGAAGAGGCCAAGCGCGTCTACGGCGACACCATCCCCGGCCACCAGGCCGACAAGCGCATCATCGTCATCCGCCAGCCGGTGGGTGTCGTCGGCGCGATTACGCCGTGGAACTTCCCGAACGCCATGCTGGCCCGCAAGATGGCGCCGGCTCTGGCCGCAGGCTGCACCATGGTTTCGAAGCCGGCCGCGCAGACGCCGCTTTCGGCACTTGCCCTGGCGCTGCTGGCCGAACGCGCCGGTGTTCCGGCCGGTGTCTTCTCGGTGGTGACCTCGACCCAGTCGGCCATGGTCGGCCAGGAAATGTGCTCGAACGAGAAGATCCGCAAGGTCACCTTCACCGGCTCGACCAATGTTGGCAAGATCCTGATGCGTCAGGGTGCCGACCAGATCATGAAGCTCGGCCTGGAACTCGGCGGCAACGCCCCGTTCATCGTCTTCGACGATGCCGATGTTGATGCCGCCGTCGAAGGCGCGATGATCTCCAAGTACCGGAACAACGGCCAGACCTGCGTCTGCGCCAACCGCATCTACGTTCAATCAGGCGTCTACGACACCTTTGCGGCCAAGCTCGCCGAGCGGGTTTCGAAGATGAAGGTTGGCGACGGCATGTCGGAAGGCGTCAACGCCGGCCCGCTGATCGACCAGAACGCCCTAAAGAAGGTCGAGGAGCATATTTCCGACGCCGTTTCCAAGGGTGCCAAGGTTGCCGTCGGCGGCAATCGCGATGCGCAGGGCGGCCTGTTCTACCAGCCGACCATTTTGACCGGCGTGACCTCCGAAATGATGGTTGCCCGCGAGGAAACCTTCGGTCCGGTGGCACCGCTCTTCAAGTTCGATACCGAAGAGCAGGTCATCGAAATGGCCAACAACACGGAATTCGGCCTGGCCTCCTACTTCTATTCGAAGGACGTTGCCAAGATCTTCCGGGTTGCCGAACAGCTCGAATACGGCATGGTCGGCATCAACACCGGCCTGATCTCCACCGAAGTCGCCCCCTTCGGCGGCATCAAGCAATCCGGCCTCGGCCGCGAAGGCTCCAAGTACGGCTTGGAGGATTACACCGAGCTGAAATATCTCTGCCTCGGCGGCATCGAGTGAGTTGACTAAAAAGCCCCGGAGCGATCCGGAGCCAGACTGCTGACAAAGTCATAAAATCTCTCTTTCGTCACCCTCGGGCTTGTCCCGAGGGTCCAAGCACGGCGGATATATCCTTTGCCGTCAATGTCTTAGTTGCCGAAGGCAGATCCTCGGGACAAGCCCGAGGATGACGTGATCAGGAGAGCGGCGGTTTGTCAGCAGTCTGAGTCCCGGATGGCTCCGGGGCTTTTTTATTCACCGCGCAACTTTTCCTGATAGGCAAGGCCGTCGGCGGGATGGTCGGCCCAGAGACCGAAGGCTTGCTGCTCTTCCATATCGCGGTCTGACTGTATGGGTGTGATGAAATCGGGCACAGGACCGGTAACGAGATCCTTCAGCAAGCCGAATTTGAATTCGGACTTTCGAATAGGTACGAGTTGAGCCACCGGCGTTCGCCCTCTGGCGATGATGACGTCTTCACCAGCAAGTGCGGCCTCGATCAGTTTCGAAAGATTTTTCTTCGCCGCTTGAATGGTGACCTGCATAGACGCCTCCTGCGATGTGCAGCAGAGCATAGCTGACTTGGCCAAGAAGCGTCGAAATTTTTCATCTGCCTCTACACCAATACAAAAAGCCTCCGGAGCCATGGGTTCCGAAGGCTTTGTGAAAGCAATATCCGACTGAAATCAGTCCTTGGCGCGTTCCACGTAGGAATTGTCTTCCGTCATGATCACCACGCGGGTGCCGGCGCTGACGTGTGGGGGTACGGACGTGCGAACGCCGTTGGACAGAATGGCCGGCTTGTAGGAAGACGATGCCGTCTGGCCCTTGACGACCGGTTCGGTCTCGACGATCTCGAGAATGACGTGACGCGGCAGTTCCAGCGCCAGCGCCACGCCTTCGTGGATCGACAGGGTGACGGTCATGCCTTCCTGCAGGTAGGGCTTGGCATCGCCGACCGTATCGACGTCGACGGCGACCTGGTCGTAGTTTTCCGGGTTCATGAAGTGGAAGCCTTCGCCGTCTTCATACAGGAACTGGAACGGGCGGTCTTCGACGAAGGCGCGCTCGACCTGTTCCGTCGTCCGCCAGCGTTCCGAAACCTTCACGCCGTCGACGATGCGGCGCATGTCGACCTGCGTTACCGGCGTGCCCTTGCCGGGATGAAAGTTCTGGGCGGTGAGAACGACATAAAGCTTGCCGTCCACATCGAGAACGTTGCCCTTGCGGACCGAAGAGGCGATGATCTTGACCATAAGACTTCCTTGTAACTCGCGTCATGGCGTCGTAGAGGACTGGCAACAGCCATGCCGGAGACGCTTTATTTGTTTTTCTGGGGCGCCACTACCGCAAATCCACGGAAATAGCCAGCCTTCCGTGATCGAAAGCCGTAAAGAAACCGTTGGAAATGACAGCTTCTTCCTTCAAACCGTCGCCCTGGTGGATACCGGCCGTGCATGCTGACCGCAGGCCTTTCCTGATGGCGCGCAACCGCATTCGCGTGGCACTCGCCGGGTATTTTGCGGCGCGTGATTTTGTCGAGGTGGACACGGCGACGCTGCAGGTTTCTCCGGGAAACGAGGCGCACCTGCATGCTTTTGCGACCGAAGGCATAACCACCAGCGGCGGGCGCGCACCGCTTTACCTGCATACGTCGCCGGAATTCGCCTGCAAGAAACTGCTGGCGGCGGGAGAAGAACGCATGGCCTGTTTTGCGCATGTCTACCGCAATCGTGAGCGGGGGCCGCTGCACCATCCGGAATTCACCATGCTGGAGTGGTACCGCGCCGGGGAAACCTATGAGGCGCTGATGGCCGATTGCGCCGCGCTTCTGGCGCTGGCGGCGGAAACGGCCGGGCAGGCAAAGCTTACCTATCGTGGCCAGACCTGCGACCCGTTCGCCGAGCCGGAACGGCTGAGCATTGCCGAGGCTTTCGAGCGTTATGCCGGTGTCGACCTGCTGGCAACCGTAGCGCCGTCAGGCGAAACGGACCGGGACGGGCTGGCGGATCGCGCCGGTGCCGCCGGCATTCGTGTGGCGGCGGATGACGGCTGGGCCGACATCTTTTCCCGGATCATCGTTGAAAAGGTCGAACCCAACCTCGGTTTCGGGCGCCCCACCATTCTCGATGAATATCCGGTCAGCGAGGCGGCGCTGGCGCGGCCTTCGGGACGCGATCCGCGGGTGGCGGAACGTTTCGAGCTTTATGCCTGCGGCGTCGAGCTTGCGAATGCTTTTGGCGAACTGACGGATGCGACGGAGCAACGCCGCCGCTTCGAGATCGAGATGGCGGAGAAGGCGCGCATCTATGGCGAGACCTATCCGATCGACGAGGATTTCCTCGCGGCCCTGGCGCTGATGCCGCCTGCCAGCGGTTCGGCGCTCGGCTTCGACCGGCTGGTGATGCTGGCGACCGGTGCTGCGCGCATCGACCAGGTCTTGTGGGCGCCGGTTGCGGAGTACGGGCAATGAGTGTCGCCCGCGCCATCACCACTCCGGACGAACTGGAAGCCGCAGGGCTTGCCGATCCGCGGCAACGGGTCGGCATCGAGGCCGTCGCCGCGCGGTATGCCGTGGCCATCACGCCCGATATCGCCCGGCTGATCGAACCCGGCGTTGCCGCCGATCCGATTGCCCGGCAATTCGTGCCCGATCCGGCGGAACTGCTGACCACGCCGGAAGAGCGGGCCGATCCGATCGGCGACCATGCCCACAGCCCGGTGGAGGGCATTGTCCACCGTTATCCGGACCGGGTGCTGCTCAAGGCGGTGCATATCTGTCCGGTCTATTGCCGTTTCTGCTTCCGCCGCGAGATGGTCGGGCCGAAAGGCGAGGGGACGCTGACGGCGGAAAAGCTGACAGATGCCATGGATTATATCCGCAGCCATCCGGAAATCTGGGAGGTCATCCTCACCGGCGGCGATCCGCTGGTGCTGTCGCCGCGGCGGCTTGCGGCGATCATGGCGGAACTGCGCGATATCGAGCACGTCAAGATCGTGCGGTTCCATTCGCGGGTGCCGGTGGTATCGCCCGACAGGATCGATGCGGCGCTGATCGACGCAATCCGTGCCTGCGGCAAGACCGTCTACATCGCGTTGCATGCCAACCACCCGCGTGAACTGACGCCTGCGGCGCGGGCCGCCTGCGCGCGGCTGGTCGATGGCGGTTTCGTAATGATCAGCCAGTCGGTGCTGCTGCGCGGCGTCAACGACGATCCGGCTGTCCTGGCCGAGCTGATGCGGGCGTTCGTCGAGATCCGGGTCAAGCCCTATTATCTGCATCACCCCGACCTTGCCCCCGGCACCGGCCATTTCCGCCTGTCGATCGAGGAGGGCAGGGCGATTGTTGGCGCGTTGCGCGGACGCATATCCGGTCTCTGCCAGCCGACCTATATTCTCGATATTCCCGGCGGTTACGGCAAGGTGCCGATCAGCGCGGAAGCGGTGAAGGCCACCGGCGAGGGCTGTTATTCGGTGTCCGATTATCGCGGCGAGGACCATCTCTATCCGCCGGCTGTGCCGTCCGCCCTCTGAATCTGGTCATTCTGGCACAGTTCGGAATGATCCGACATGGATAGATGGGCCGGATCGGCCCCGGTCGCCTTTGTGCCGAAATGATGCGGGCAGGCACAAAAGCTGCGCTGCAATCGCCTTCATCGGCCGCCTGTTGCCGATGTTGCGCCGCTGCCGGGGCGATTTGGCGGTTTCATTCAAATTCTCGGTAATTCTCTGACGATACTTTCACCACGTCGCTTAGACGAATCTTATGCTTTTTTCTCTACTCATTTCCCTATCGGACGGCATCAGGCCGTTCTTCGGTGTTTGTGTTACGAGAAGGATGTCGAGATGAACGAGACAATTCGAGGCCTGCTGACGAAATTTGGTGGCCTGCCGGTCGCCGTCGAGCAGATTGCAGACGATGCCGATCTTTACAGCGCGGGCCTCTCCTCTTTCGCATCGGTGCAGCTGATGCTCGGGCTGGAAGACGCATTCGACCTCGAGTTTCCCGACACGTTGCTCAACCGAAAATCCTTCTCCAGCATCAACGCCATCGCGGCGACGCTGGCCCAGATCCTCGATCAGAGGGATGTCGCCTGATGAACATGTCCGTCAGCATCCCCGATGCCGGACTTGTGGCGCGCGCGGCCCGTGTCGCCACCATCGCGGCCAAACATGCCGATGCGGTCGATGCCGCGGGGTGTTTTCCCCGGGAGGCCGTCGACGCGATGATTGCCGAGCGCTTGCTCGGCATCCAGATTCCCCGCAGCCACGGCGGCGAGGACGCGGATTTCTCGAAGATCGCCGAGCTTTGCTCGATCCTGGGGCAGGCCTGTGCCGCCAGCGCCATGGTGTTCGCCATGCACCACATCAAGCTCTCCAGCCTGGTGCAGCATGGCAGCGAAAGCGCCTGGCACACGGCCTTCATGCGCCGGGTGGCCGATGAACAGCTGCTTTTGGGCTCGGCGACGACCGAAGGCGGCATCGGCGGCAACCTGCGCAACTCCATCTGCGCCATCGAGGTCAAGGACGGCGTCTGCCATCTCGAAAAGGATGCGACGGTCATTTCTTACGGCGACTATGCCGATGCGATCCTGATCACCTCGCGCTCCAACGCCGAGGCGGCATCCTCCGACCAGGTGATGACCGTCTTCCTCAAGGAGCAGTACACGCTCGAGAAGACGCATGTCTGGGATACGCTCGGCATGCGCGGCACCTGCTCCGACGGTTTCCTGTTCAAGGGAACGGCGCCGGCCGAGCAGATCTTCCCGAAACCGTTTGCGGAAATCGCGGCGCAATCGATGCTGGCGGCCTCGCACCTCCTGTGGAGCGGCGTCTGGCACGGCATCGCGGCCGATGCCGTCTCGCGCGCCCAAGCCTTCGTTCGTGCCGCCGCACGCAAATCGCCCGGCGCCATGCCGCCCGGCGCGCTGCGTCTGGCCGAGCTGTCCAACATGCTGCAGACGCTGCGCTCCAACGTCGTCGCCGGCCTGAAGGCCTACGAAGACGCCAAGGACGATCCGGACAAGCTCGCCTCGATGGGTTTTTCGGTGGCGATGAACGGCGTCAAGGTCTGCTCGTCGGAGATGATCCTGCCGATCGTCAACCATGCCATGCTGATCTGCGGCATCATGGGTTACAAGAACGGCACGCCCTTCAGCCTCGGCCGGCATCTGCGCGACGCGCATTCGGCGCAGCTGATGATTTCCAACGACCGCATCCTGAGCAACATGTCGACCATGCTGCTCGTCCACAAACTCGACACGAGCCTATTGGGGTAAGACCATGGATATGCAAGTATCGTTTCTCGACCGACTTTTCGAAGCCGGTCTGCTCATCGACACGGGTGTCGAGGGCCTTTATGGCCGCAGCGGCCAGTTTGAAGACGTGATTGCCGCTTTCGAACGTCTCATCGACCGCTTCGGCGGGGCCGATGGCGCCGAGGCCATCCGCTTTCCGCCCGGCATGAACCGCGCCTATTTCGAAAAGAGCGGTTACATGAAGAGCTTTCCGCAGCTTGCCGGCACGGTGCATTCCTTCTGCGGCTGCGAACTCGATCACGTCAGCCTGATGAAATGCATGGATGAGGGCGGCGACTGGACGGGCGAGCAGAAGGCGACCAACATCGTTCTGACGCCGGCGGCGTGTTATCCGCTCTATCCGACGGTCGCCAAGCGCGGCCGCTTGCCGGCAGACGGCGGGCTTTACGACCTGCAGTCCTACTGTTTCCGCCACGAGCCCTCCACCGATCCGGCTCGCCAGCAGCTGTTCCGCATGCGCGAATATGTCTGCATGGGCACGCAGGACCACGTCACCGATTTCCGGCAGCGCTGGATGGATCGCGGCGTGCAGATGATGGATGCGGTCGGGCTGACCGTCGAGATCGACGTTGCCAACGACCCGTTCTTCGGCCGCGCCGGCCGCATGCTGGCCAACAACCAGCGTGACCAGAACCTGAAGTTCGAACTGCTGATCCCGGTCACCTCGACGGCCAAGCCGACCGCCTGCATGAGCTTCAACTACCACCAGGATGCCTTCGGCACCAAGTGGGGCCTGGAGCTGGCAGACGGCAGCACGGCGCATACCGCCTGTGTCGGTTTTGGCCTGGAGCGCATCGCGCTGGCGCTGTTTGCCCATCACGGCCTCGACGTCAAGGATTGGCCGGCCAACGTTCGCAAGGCCCTGTGGGGTTGAGCGGCGCCATGCAGGCCGTCTTTGCCAAGCTCAATCCGGCCGCCTACGCGCCGCATGCGCTGCATGCGGCCGAGCGGATGTGGCCGGAGACCAATTGTTACGTCGATCTGTGGATCGAGGTGTTGTCGGCCTTCGGCGCGGCGCCGGAAGCGATGCTCGGTTTCACGCTGACGCAGGATTTCGAGGGCGACCAGCTGACCTTCTTCAAGGTGCCGCTGGAGGATCTCGAAAGCCTTTACGGCATCCGGGTCACGGAACTGGCGATCTTCGACGACGTTAAGGGCCATGTCCTGCAGCAGATCGCCCGCGGGCGGTTGTGCCTGCTGGAGATGGACAGTTTTTACATGCCCGATACGCAGGGCGTGGCCTATCGCAAGGAACACGGCAAGACCACGGTTGCCATCAACCGTCTCGATCCGCTGAGCCGCACCATCGAATATTTCCACAATGGCGGCTATTTCGGCCTGCAGGGCGATGATTTCGACGGGCTGTTCCAGCATCACCTCGGCGAGGACGATCCGCCGTTCCTGCCCTATACGGAGTTCGCCAAATTCCCGGCGGTTGCGCCCGGCGGAGAGCACCAGCGCAACGAAGCGCGGCGCCTGCTGCAGGTCCACTTCCGCCGCCGGCCGGAGGCCAATCCGCTCAGCGCCTTTTCGGCCGTCTTCCCGCAGCAGGTGGAGGCGGTTGCCGAGCGGCCGTTCGGGTTCTTCCACAAATATGCGTTCAACACGCTGCGGCAGGTGGGCGCCAATTTCGAACTGCTGGGCAGCCATCTGGACTGGCTGGCACCGGGCGAATTCGAGCAGGCGGCAACGGAAGCGAGACGTATTTCCGAGGTGGCAAAGTCGGTGCAATTCCAGCTTGCCCGCGCCGTGACGCGTAAAAAATTCGAGCCGCTGGCGACGGCGCTGGCGCCGGCTGCGGATGCCTGGGATAGCCTCATGGACGATCTCGGCAGCCGGATCGGCTGATTTTCACCCATAGACTGAGCCGGCCGGCTGGCAAGACGGCCGGGAATCACCGAGAACGGCAACATCGTCGAACCGGAGTGCGTTTCATCATGCCTCGTAGCCTGTCTCTGTCCGGCGGCACGCACACGCCGCTTTCCGAAGGGTGGAGGCTGGTGCTGACCGCCGCCGGTGCGCATGCCGGACCGGAAACGGTCGATGCGACGGCCGGCCTGCCGGCGCCGGTGCCGGGCACGGTGGCGGAAGCATTGGAAAATGCCGGGCTTTTCGACCGGGAGAAGCCGCAACCACTGCATGACAAGGATGCCTGGTATGTTCGCCCGCTGACGGAGTTTGGCGGCGGCGCGGCGCGGCTGTGCTTCGAGGGGCTGGCGACCGTTGCCGAAGTCTATCTGAACGGTGACCTTATCCTGACCTCCGGCAGCATGTTCGAAGCGCATGCGGTGGACGTCGTCCTCACGGGGGCGGAAGACCGGCTGGCGATCTGCTTCCGGGCGCTGCGACACTTTCTCGATGCCAGCGGTCCGCGAGCCCGCTGGCGGCCGCAGATGATGGAGACGCAAGGCTTGCGGCTGGTTCGGACCACGGCGCTTGGCCACATGCCGGGTTGGTGCCCGTCGATCGATGCCGTCGGCCCCTGGCGAGCCGTGTCGCTTCTGCGGCGGGACGGTGCGGAGCACATCGCCTTCGATCTGTCGCTGGCGGCCAGACTGGCCGACGACGGAGACGGTATCCTGCATCTCTCCTTTGCCTGTGGCATCGATCTGGAGGATGTCCATCTTGAATGCGCCGGCCAGAGGTGCGTCGTGACGCGTGATGCGGACGGCCGCTGGCAGGCGGTGCTGACGCTGCCGCAGGTGGAGGCCTGGTGGCCGCATACCCACGGTCAGCCGAAACTGTATGAGGCGCATCTGTCTGTCGGTGGAAAGACCATTCCGCTCGGCAAGGTCGGCTTCCGCAGCCTCGACATCTACCGCGGCGCGGACGGCAAGGATTTTGCCGTCATCGTCAATGGCGAACGGGTGTTCTGCCGCGGCGCGGTGTGGACGACGGCGGACATCGTCCGCCTTCCCGGCGGGCAAGACGATTATCGCTCGTGGCTTCTGCAGGCGCGGGACGCGGGCATGAACATGCTGCGCATCGGCGGCACGATGGCCTACGAGACGCCGGAATTTTTCGAGATCTGCGACGAGCTTGGCCTGATGGTCTGGCAGGACCTGATGTTCGCCAATTTCGATTATCCGGTGAAGGACGAGGCTTTTGTCGCACATGTGCGGCGGGAGGTAGAGCAGCTTCTGGCCGGCCTCCAGGCATCGCCGTCACTCACCGTTCTCTGCGGCGGCAGCGAGATCTACCAGCAAGGCGCCATGCTCGGCCTGCCGGAACGGATATGGAAGGGATCGCTTACCGAAGAGATCCTTCCGGAGGTCTGTAGCAAGGGCCGGCCGGATGTGCCCTATGTCGCCAATTCGCCATGCGGCGGCGCCATGCCCTTTTCGCCGAACGAGGGTGTGACCCATTATTACGGTGTCGGCGCCTATTGCCGGCCGCTCGACGATGCGCGGCGCGCCCATGTGCGTTTTGCCGCCGAAAGCCTTGCCTTTGCGCATGTGCCGCAGGCCCGCACGCTGGCGCAGCACCTGCCGGTGCCGGCGCTGCATCACCCGCGCTGGAAGGAGCGGGTGCCGCGCGACCGCTCGGCCTCCTGGGATTTCGAGGACATCAGAGACTTTTACCTGCAGGATATCTTTGCCGCCGATCCCGCCCGGTTGCGCCGCGAAGAGCCGGATCGCTATCTCGACCTCTCCCGCGCTGTGACGGCGGAGGTGGTGGAGGCGGTCTATGGCGAATGGCGCCGGCCCGGCTCGTCCTGCAATGGCGCGCTCGTCTGGACGCTGCAGGACCTGCTGCCCGGAGCCGGCTGGGGCGTGATCGATGCGACCGGCGAACCGAAACCCGTCTGGTACGGCCTGCGCCGCGCCTTCCGCCCACTGCAGGTGATCCTGACCGACGAAGGCACCAACGGTCTTTATGTCCATATGCTCAACGAAACGCAGCAGCAATGGACCGGCACAATCGAACTCGCCTGCCTGCGTAATGGCGAACAGGTGGTGGTCTCCGGGCGCCGTGCCCTGACGCTTGCCCCGCGTGGACAGGAGAGTTTTGCGGCGACGGACCTTTTCGGCGCGTTTTTCGACACCACCTACGCCTTCCGCTTCGGCCCGCCCTCCCACGAGGTGACGACGGCGCGGCTGCTGGACGGCGACGGCGCGGTGATGGCCGAAGCCTTCGATTTCCCGCTCGGCCGCAGCAAGGCGTTTTTCGATGCCGACATCCAGGTTTCGCTGGTGAAATCGGATGCCGGCTGGTGCCTCGATCTGGAGACGAACCGTTTCGCGCAGTCCCTGCATATCGAAGCGGACGGATACCGGGCCGAGGAGGACTGGTTCCATTTGGCCCCAGGCAGCCGCAAGCGTATAACGCTGCTGCCGCGGGAAGGCACGGATGCGTCCGCCTTGCCCAGCGGCGAAATCAGCCACATCGGCAGCCGGCGGATCATCCGTTTCTAAGAGAAGGAGCGTTCCGGTCTCAGGCCGCGGACAAGCCGCCACCGTCTCCACCCCAGGGCTATCGTATGTGGCGCGACATCGCCCCTTTCCCCTTCTCCCCCGCGGGGAGAAGGTGGCCCGAAGGGTCGGATGAGGGGGCCAAACGGATAGACCTTCGCTTGGGGCACCCCCTCATCCCGCTGCCGCGACCTTCTCCCCTAGGGGAGAAGGGGCAGATGGCCCCCTCTCATTCCATATGTGATAACCCTGGTCTCCACCCCGCCGTCCTCGGGCTTGTTGCAAAGCCCGAGGACGGCGGAAGAGAGGTTATCGGCAAGCCGGAGCCGTTCAGGCCTCCCGCCCTTCGGGGAAACACTTCACAGCCACCGCTTCGATCTCCTGCTGATAAAGCGCGCGAAAATGCGGTGTCGTCAGATCGTGGTCGGCATCGGGGACGATCATGAAGCGGGCGTTCGGATACCGCGTAAGCCCGGCTCCGTCATTGCCGAAATGAAAGCTGAAATGGTTGAGGCCGACATCGGCCTGGCTGTAGAGCAGCGACAATTCCGTGCCGTGCGCCAGCATCGATTGAAAGACGTGAAACACCTCGCGGCGCTCGCGCGACAGCGAGGGGATGGCTTCGAACAGCGGACCGGCGAATTTCAGGCTGCGTTTGCGTAAAGACCGCAGCGTGTTGATGACGGCGTATTTGAGGTTCACCTGGCCGCTGGCGATCCGCCGCCAGGTATCCGCCCGAAAAATCTTCACGCCGTAGGTGGAAAGCTGCTGCGGCACGAACTGCAGCAATTCCTCGATCGAGTGGCTGCCATCCCAGAAGAAGGCATAAGGATTGGCCGAGACCGCGCCGCGGATGCGCACATCCCGCGCGGCGGCGCGGACGGCGAGATATCCGCCGCTGCAGCGCCCGGCAATGACGACCGGGCCGAGGCCGCGGTGGATGATCAGGTCAACGGCGGCATCGACGTCGTCATATTGCGCATCGGAATAGATGATCTGCTGCGGCGCGCCGGCAACGGGCGGGCTGTCGGCGGCATTGGCAGCGTCGAAGCGCAGCGAGGCGATGCCGGCGGCGGCAAGCTTTCGGGCGGTTTCCGTCGCCACCCGGCCCCAGCCCGACATCCGTTCATAGGCCGTGGTCAGCATGATGACGGTGGCGCCGGTACGCTGGCCGTCTGCCGGTTCGCAGAGAATGCCGAGCAGCCGGCCGTTGTCGCCGAAACGCAGCGGCGTTTCACGGAAGGTTTCGCCGTGCAGCGGTTCCGGTTTCGCCGGTATCTTGACGGGCAGGGAAGGGGATTGCGGCTTGGCGGCCTCCACCCATTTCACCCAGTTGACGACGGCTTCGATAACGGCAAGCGGCGGCCTGGAAAACACCAGATTGCCGACCAGCTGGTCGTAACCCTCGTAGGAAACGGTTTCCACCGAGGCACCCGCTGCCTGGAACCGTGCCCCGAGCTCGCCGTCGCCGGGCCTGTCGGCGCGGGTGGCGACGAAGCAATGGCGGGCCGGTGCCGCCTCGTGTTTGCTGAGATTGACCTGCTTGATGTCGGCGGCGATGGCCTCCGGCATGGTGACGCCGGCGACGGTCAGGCCATCGCCCGTCTCCGCCGCGCCGCGGACCATACGCGACCAGACCGAGAGTTCGCGCAGATAGGCGCGGCCGGCGATAACCGGCGCCAGCAGCGCAACCCCTTCGACATCGCCGATGGCGGCTGATGCTTCGCAGGCGAGGGCGGCACCCAGGCCATGGCCGACGAGGATGAGGTCGCCGACGCCGGACAATGTGCGCAGCTGCGCCGCCGCGTCGAGAATGCTTGCGCGCCACAGGTCGAGGCCGGCGGCGACATCGAGGGCATCGCCGGTGCCGGGATAGTCGAAACGCAGGCTGGCAATGCCCGCCGCCGCCAGATCTTCCGCCAGCATGCGCCACAGCTTGCGCACGCACATTTCCTCGTAGCCCCAGGGGCTGACGAGCAGGACGGCGATGTTGCAGCTGGCGGCACCGGCTTTCGGCGGCATGTAAAGCCCGACCGTCCGCGAGAAGGTGACCGGGAAAGCCGCGCCCCCGGCGGCGGCTCCAAGGCCTGACGCTGCGGCAAAAGGCTGGACTGTCGCGTGTATCGTCATCGTTTCGTCGGCCTCCTCTCGTTGCAGCTCAGACGGGTTTGCCGCTGGCGATCAGGTTGAGCATGTGCTTGCCGGGGCCTTTCAGCCGGCCGGGCAGTTTTTGCAGCAGTCGCTCCATCAGCGCGATGTCGTCGGGCGGCACGACGCGCAGCAGGCGCAGCGCCAAGGCATAGACCGCCACCCCGGCGATGATCGCAAGCCCGACGCCGGCAAGGCCGTCGATGGCATCGGCGACGAAGAAGGCGGCGACGGCGCAACCGATCGACGCGACGAGGATCCGCACCAGCGAGGCGAACATCGGCGCCAGCGACCCGTCGAAATCCATGCGGCGCACCAGCAGGACGCTCATGAGCAGCAGCGCGGCGATGCGCGTCAGCGCCGCTCCCTCTCCGCCGAAATGGGGAACGAGGGCGAGGCAGCCGAGAACCATGGCGATGGCGCCGGCGATGCCGATCTTCAGGCGGTCGCGTTCGCGGTCGATGGCGAACAGGTATTTGGTGGCGATCTGGACAAAGACCGACACCGGGGCGCTGAGCGCCAGGATGGCGACGATGTTGCCGGCCGGCAGGAAGGCCTCGCCATAGACCTCGGAGACCATTTCCCAGGAGATGGCGGCAAGCCCGAGGCTCATCGGCAGCGTGAAATAGGCAAGGCTGCGGATCAGGTCCTCGAACAGCCGGACGGGCAGCTTGCCGTTCGGCTGGGCCTGCAGCTGTTCGGTATAATAGGGCACGAGGGTGCCGGTCAGCTGCACCGGCAGCTGCAGCGCCAGATTGGCGAGCGACAGGCCGATGGCGTAAAAGCCGACGAGCTGGACGCCATGGAACTGCTGCAGGAATAGAAGCTCGATGCGGTTGAGGAAGATCGAATCGATGACGATTTGCAGCGAGATGACGGCGGAGCTGCTGGCAAGCGTCCCGGCATGGGTGCCGCAGGCATTCGGGCGCACGGCAAACAGCCTGATGGCATAGACGAAGAACACGCCTTGGCCGACGACATAACCGACGAGCGCCCCGGCAGCGCCGTAATAAAGGGCGCCGAACAGCACGACGCTCAATTGCAGCGCCGCCGAAACGAGCGTCAGCTTGAAGAAGGTCGTGACCTGCTGCTCGCCGATCATGAAGCTGATCGACATCATGCCGAGCGATTGGACGAGGAACAGCAGGCCGGTGATGATCAGCACGTCCGGTGCCGTCGAGGCCCAATGCAGCCGCTCGGTTTCATAATAGCTGGCGGCATAGAGGCAGAGGATGAAAAACACCACGGTAACGACGACGCGGGCGAGATGGGCGCCGAAGCCGCGGCGGGCCATGGCGTCGTATCCGCGTGCCTTCAACTGCGGCAGCATGCGCGGCAGGATGACGTCGGTGCCGAGGCCGGCGATCATCGTCGCCGTCGTCGACAGCCAGAAGGAAAAGGTGATGATGCCGTTGGCCTCGGGGCCGAGCAGGCGGGCGGCGATGATCGAGCAGGCAAAACCCGTGACGAGCATGGTCAAGCCGGCCGCCGCGTTCAGCAGCGAATTCGCCATGATGCCCTTGCTCATCTCGTGCACCACCTCCGTTGCAACGCCTGTCGCCGGCCTCGTCCTCTCGCGGGGTAACCGGATGCGTTTTTTATGCGAAAGAGCTTAAGGTTCTGCATGACGATTGTGTCGGATTGTCCGGAATTCGGTGTTTGTGGCGGGGCGCTGTGTCCATTCAAGACAGCGGCGATAGGTCTGATTTCAAGGGCGGCGGCCGGCGAGCACCGTCTCGTAGACATCGACATACCGATCCGCGACGCTGTCCCAGGAGTAGGCGGCGGCTTCCGCGATGAGGCGGTTTCTGGCGGCATCGGTGCAGTCGAGAGCGTGCCGATAGGCGTCCTCGAAATTCCGTGCGGCACTTTCCGCTTCGCTGAAATCCACGAGCCGGATACCGTCGTGGCGGCCGGCGAGATTGCGATAGGCGTCGTTGGGATGCAGCAGCGGCACGAGGCCGGCGCTCATCGCCTCGATGGCGACGACACCGAACCCTTCATATTCCGAAGCCGAGGCAAAGAAGGATGCCTTGCCGATGCGCTCGGCGATCGTGGCATCCGGCACGCCGGCGAAGACCGCAATGTTTTGCGACAGGCCCGCTGCCGCGATCTGCGTCTCGAGGTCTGCCGCCGACAGGTCGGACGTTGCGCCGATGATATCGAGATGCCAATCCGGATTGTTTTGGACGAGCGGGCGCATCATGGCGATCAGTCGGTCGAGACGCTTGTTCACCGAGAAGCGGCCGATCGTGGCGATATGCCGGGCCGGCGTCGTCGAGGCGCGGCCGGCGAATTTTTCGGTGTTGGCGCCGTTTTCGATCGTCACGGTCCGCTGCGCGGCGATCTGCGAAAACAGGGCGGCATCGGACTGGCTGCAGCAGACCAGGCGCCGGTAGCCGAGCGCCGAGGCGCGCGTGACGGTGCGGAACCAGATTTTCTTGAGCGCTGCATATTTTTGCGTGTGGAAGAAGCCGCCGTGTGTCGTCGCCACCATCGGCCGGCGGTGCAGCAGACGGCCCCAGGACAGGGCGTCGAAGAAGAAATCGATGGCGTGGACATGGATGAGGTCGGCATCGGCCAGATGCCGGAAGACCTGCGGGGCGAGGGGATAACGGGTGGAACCGGACCACGGCACGCGGACGACCTCGATGCCGTCGACGATCTCATGCGCCGGCAGGATCGGGCCGGGCTCGGCGAACACCGAATTGCAGGTGACGACACGAACGCGAAAACCGCGCTTCAGCAATTGCCGGCAAAGATTGCCGATCACATCCTCCAGCCCGCCGCGGCTCGGCGCAAACTGTCGGGTGACATGGACGATCAGCGGCGCGGTGCCATCTGTCCGGCGAAGGGCTTGCGGGGTGGCGGTGGAGATCATGTTCATCGGACACCTGGGCTTTGGCAGCGTCCTCATGACGCATGGGCGGATAACGGCTTGCGGAGGCAAGGCCGGACCGCTCTAAATGGTCGACAGACCCCTTAATATCGGGTGTATTTCCGGCTATCCCGGCCAGACCTTCGGGATGTGGTTAGCAAAGGTCGAAGAGAACGGCTCCGCAGGAAGCGCATGAGGGACGAACAGAACACCGTTCAGGAAATCGGCTTCATGCTGATCCCCGGTTTTGCGCTGATGTGTTACGCATCGGCGGTGGAGCCGCTGCGGGCGGCGAACCTGCTGGCCGGCCGGGAAATCTTTCGGCCGCGGGTTTTTTCGCCGAAAGGGGAAATGGTCGCCGCCTCCAATGGCACGCTGGTGCCGGCGGAAATCCTGCCGGGCAGGGGCGGCCGGCTGCACACGGTCTTCGTCGTCGCCGGCGGTCATCCGTCCAGCTGGGACTATCCGTCGGTCTTCCCGGCGCTCAGGGCGCTCGACCGCGACGGCGTTCGCCTCGGCGGCATATCGGGCGGTCCTTATCTCCTGGCGCAGGCCGGGCTGCTGGAGGGCCGGCGCTTCACCCTCCACTGGGAGCATGCGCCGGCGCTGATGGAGGCCTTTCCCGGCATGCGGCTGGAGCAGGCCCGCTACATCATCGACGGCAACCGGGTTACCTGCGGCGGCGGCGTCGCCCCTCTCGACATGATGCATGCGCTGATCGCCGCGCAGATGGGGGCCGATTTCGCCCGCCGGGTCAGCGACTGGTACCTGCATGCGCATGTGAGTTCGGCCAGCGAGCCGCAACGGGCATCGCTGGCGGAGCGCCATGGCGTGCATCACCCGGTGCTGCTGGCGGTGATGGAAAAGATGGAAACCACCATCGAGCAACCGCTCGACCGGACGGCGATGGCTCGTTTTGCCGGGATTACGCCGCGGCATCTCGACAGGCTCTTCGCCACCCATCGCGGCGCAACTTTCCTGGCGGAATACCGGCGCATCCGCCTCGCCCATGCGCGCAACCTGCTGCAGCAGAGCACGCTTTCCGTTTCGGAGATTTCTTTCGCCTGCGGCTTTTCCAGCCCCGGCCATTTTTCCCGCTGTTACCGGGAGATGTATGATGTGCCGCCACGGGGAATGCGGGCGATGAAATGAAAAGGGTCGAGGCGGTATATTTCTTTTAATGAAATATACTTTCTTGTAAGTTGATTTTTTCGCCTGCTGCTGCTAGGTCGAGAATGAGGCTGGTTTTGGAGATCGTCTATGTGTGGGATTGTTGGTTTGTTTCTGAAGGATCGGGCCCTGGAGCCGCATCTGGGAGCGCTGCTCTCCGACATGCTGGTGACCATGACCGATCGCGGCCCCGATAGCGCCGGCATCGCCATCTACGGGGCGCCCGATCCGGTGCGCGCCAAGCTGACGGTGCAATCGCCCTATCCCGCGCGGGATTTCGAGAACCTCGAACACGATCTTGGCGCGGCCATCGGCGACACGGTCGAGGTGATCGTCAAGAACACCCATGCCGTCATTTCCGTCGATCCCGAATGGGTGGGCGTCGCCCGTGCCGTGCTGGCCTCGATCCGGCCGGATGTGCGGGTGATGTCGAGCGGCGAAACCATCGAGATCTACAAGGAAACCGGCCTGCCGAAGGATGTCGTCGGCCGTTTCGACATCCGCTCGATGGGCGGCACGCACGGCATCGGCCACACGCGCATGGCGACGGAATCGGCGGTGACGACGCTTGGCGCCCATCCGTTTTCCACTGGCGCCGACCAGTGCCTGGTGCACAATGGCTCGCTGTCCAACCACAACAACCTGCGCCGCGAACTGGTTCGCGAAGGCATGACCTTCGAGACCGAGAACGACTCCGAGGTCGCCGCCGCCTACCTGACGGCGGAAATGGCTAGGGGCAAGAATCTTGGGCAGGCGCTGGATGGCGCCGTCAAGGATCTCGACGGCTTCTTCACCTTCGTCGTCGGCACCAAATCCGGTTTCGGCGTGCTGCGCGATGCCATCGCCTGCAAACCCGCCGTGATGGCCGAGACGGACCAATATGTCGCCTTCGGTTCGGAATATCGCGCCCTGGTCAACCTGCCGGGCATCGAGACCGCCCGCATCTGGGAACCGGAGCCGGCGACGGTCTATTTCTGGGAACATGAAAAGGCGGCGTGATCCGTTCGTCGGTTATTTCGCCTGCCATCTCGATTGAAGAAGACGACAAGGACAGCTCCATGCCGGTCATAGACCTCGCGGTCACGCCATTGCGCGAACTCAACCAGGCCCTCCACGATATTACCTCGGGCAGCAACGACACCCATTTCGAAGTCATCAATCCGCGCGGGCACCACGCCGTCGCCGTCGGCGTCGACCAGCCCGTCACCGTCGATGTGAAGGGCAGCGTCGGTTATTATTGCGCCGGCATGAACGACCAGGCGACGATCACCATCCATGGCTCGGCAGGCCCGGGCGTGGCCGAAAACATGATGTCCGGCACGGTGGTGGTCAAGGGTGATGCCAGCCAGTATGCCGGCGCCACCGGTCGCGGCGGCCTGCTGGTGATCGAAGGCAATGCCTCGTCGCGCTGCGGCATCTCGATGAAGGGTATCGATATCGTCGTGCACGGTAATATCGGCCACATGTCGGCCTTCATGGCCCAGGCCGGCAATCTCGTCGTGCTCGGCGATGCCGGCGAGGCGCTGGGCGATTCCCTCTACGAGGCGCGTATTTTCGTGCGCGGCGCGGTGAAAAGCTTAGGCGCCGATTGCATCGAGAAGGAGATGCGGGCGGAACATCTCGAAATCCTCGCCGAGCTGCTGGACAAGGCGGGTGTCGCCGATGCCCGGCCGGAGGAGTTCAAGCGGTACGGATCGGCCCGCAAGCTCTACAACTTCCACATCGACAATGCCGATGCTTATTGAGGCAAGACCATGAGCTATCAGAACCCGCCCACCACGCCGCGCACATCGGCCACTTTCGACGACTACACCACCTCCGAAATCCGCCGCGCCGCAGCCACCGGCATCTACGACATCCGCGGCGGCGGCGCTAAACGCAAGGTGCCGCATTTCGACGACCTCTTGTTCCTCGGCGCCTCGATCTCGCGTTATCCGCTCGAAGGCTACCGCGAGAAATGCGAGACGAACGTCGTACTCGGCGCGCGTTTTGCCAAGAAGCCGATCGAACTGAAGATCCCGATCACCATTGCCGGCATGAGCTTCGGCTCGCTCTCCGGGCAGGCCAAGGAAGCGCTGGGGCGCGGCGCGACGCTGGCCGGCACCTCGACGACGACGGGCGACGGCGGCATGACCGAGGAGGAACGTGGCCACTCGCAGACGCTGGTCTATCAATACCTGCCGTCGCGCTACGGCATGAACCCGCGCGACCTGCGCCGCGCCGACGCCATCGAGATCGTCATCGGCCAGGGCGCCAAGCCCGGCGGCGGCGGCATGCTGCTCGGCCAGAAGATTTCCGATCGCGTTGCCGACATGCGCACGCTGCCGAAGGGCATCGACCAGCGCTCCGCCTGCCGCCATCCGGACTGGACCGGGCCGGACGACCTGGAAATCAAGATTCTGGAACTGCGCGAGATCACCAACTGGGAAAAGCCGATCTATGTGAAGGTTGGCGGCGCGCGTCCTTATTACGATACCGCTCTGGCAGTGAAGGCCGGTGCCGATGTCGTGGTGCTCGACGGCATGCAGGGCGGCACGGCGGCGACGCAGGAAGTCTTCATCGAGAATGTCGGCATGCCGACGCTCGCCTGCATTCGCCCGGCCGTGCAGGCGCTGCAGGATCTCGGCATGCACCGCAAGGTGCAGCTCGTCATCTCCGGCGGCATCCGCTCCGGCGCCGACGTGGCCAAGGCGCTGGCGCTGGGGGCCGATGCCGTGTCCATCGGCACGGCGGCTCTGATCGCCATCGGCGACAACGATCCGCGCTGGGAGGCGGAATACAATGCGCTCGGCACCACGGCCGGCGCCTATGACGACTGGCACGAAGGCAAGGACCCGGCCGGCATCACCACGCAGGACCCGGAATTGTCGCAGCGGCTCGATCCGGTCGCGGCCGGGCGGCGGCTTGCCAACTATCTCAAGGTCATGACGCTGGAGGCGCAGACCATCGCGCGCGCCTGCGGCAAGAACCATGTCCACAATCTCGAGCCGGAAGATCTCTGCGCGCTGACGATCGAAGCCTCGGCCATGGCCCAGGTGCCGCTGGCCGGCACCAGCTGGATACCCGGAAAAGGCGGGTTCTGATCGGTCCGGGCCACGCTTTCCGTAGGGAGGAGATGGAAGGCGAGGCGCGGGCATGAATGACTGACGACTTTTCCCTTCCCGCCAACGGGAAGGGCGAGGGTGAGGAGAACACTCCCATCCGCATCGAACATAAGTGTCTCAAAAATCCAAAAGGGGAACAAATGACACTGGATCTTGCAGCCTATGCCAAGGAGCATGGCATCAAGTATTTCATGATCAGCTATACCGATCTTTTCGGCGGCCAGCGCGCCAAGCTGGTGCCGGCCCAGGCGATATCAGGCATGCAGGCGGAAGGCGCGGGTTTTGCAGGTTTTGCCACCTGGCTCGACATGACGCCCGCCCATCCCGACCTGTTCGCCCTGCCGGATGCCGCTTCGGTGATCCAGCTTCCGTGGAAGAAGGATGTCGCCTGGGTGGCGGCCGATTGCATGATGGACGGCAAGCTGGTCGAGCAGGCGCCGCGCAACGTCCTGAAAAGGCTGATCACTGAAGCGGCAGCCATGGGCAAGCGGGTGAAGACCGGCGTCGAGGCCGAGTTCTTCCTGATCACGGCGGATGGATCGGCGATTTCGGACAGTTTCGATACGGCGGAAAAACCCTGCTACGACCAGCAGGCGGTGATGCGGCGCTACGACGTCATCGCCGAGATCTGCGACTACATGCTGGAACTCGGCTGGGGGCCGTACCAGAACGACCACGAGGACGCCAACGGCCAGTTCGAGATGAACTGGGAATTCGACGACGCGCTGAAAACCGCTGACAAGCATTCCTTCTTCAAGTTCATGGTCAAGTCCGTTGCCGAAAAGCATGGGCTGAAGGCGACCTTCATGCCAAAACCGTTCAAGGGGCTGACAGGCAACGGCTGCCATTGCCACATTTCGGTCTGGGATACGGACGGCACGGTGAACGTCTTCGCCGACAAGGCAGCCGATTTCGGCCTGTCGGCCGAGGGCCGGGAATTCCTCGGCGGCATCATGGCGCATGCCTCGGCGCTGGCGGCGATCACCAACCCGACGGTCAACTCCTACAAGCGCATCAACGCGCCGCGCACCACTTCGGGCGCCACCTGGTCGCCGAACACCGTCACCTGGACCGGCAACAACCGCACGCATATGGTGCGCGTGCCCGGTCCCGGCCGGTTCGAACTGCGCCTGCCGGATGGTGCCGTCAACCCTTATCTGCTGCAGGCGGTGATCATCGCCGCCGGGCTGGACGGGCTGAAGAGCAAGGCCGATCCCGGCCCTCACCATGACATCGACATGTATGCCGAGGGGCACCTGGTGAAGAATGCGCCGCGCCTGCCGCTCAATCTTCTCGATGCCCTGCGCGAATACGACGCCGATCAGCGCCTGAAAGACGCAATGGGGACGGAATTTTCCGCAGCCTTCCTTAAGCTCAAGCATAACGAATGGAACGCCTACGCTTCGCATTTCACCGAATGGGAGCGCCAGACGACGCTGGATATCTAGCGGCGCTGCGGCAGGGCGAAGATTTCGATCAGGAGGCGGGCGCCGGAGGCTTTCCGGCGCTTTTGATTTGATTTAAGCAAGCCGCCGAAGGCCTGCTTTGAAAGGAAGATCGATGACGAATTATGTTCTGACGGTGAGCTGCAAGTCGACACGGGGCATCGTCGCCGCCATCACCGGTTATCTGGCCGGGGAAGGCTGCTACATCAGCGACAGTTCACAGTTCGACGACCTGGAGACCGGGCTGTTCTTCATGCGCCTGACCTTCATCAGCCAGGAAGGTGCCTCGCTCGAGAAGCTTCGCACCGGTTTTGAGGCGGTCAAGGCACAGTTCGGCATGGAAGCCGAAATCCGCAACAGCGAGCATCGCATGAAGGTGCTGCTGATGGTGTCGCGCTTCGGCCACTGCCTCAACGACCTGCTCTACCGCTGGAAGATCGGTGCGCTGCCGATCGATATCGTCGGCGTCATTTCCAACCACTTCGATTATCAGAAGGTGGTGGTCAATCACGACATCCCGTTCCACCATATCCCGGTGACCAAGGCCAACAAGCCGCAGGCGGAAGCCCGGATCATGGACGTGGTCGAGCAGACCGGCACCGAGCTGATCGTTCTCGCCCGCTACATGCAGATCCTCTCCGACCAGATGTGCCAGAAGATGTCCGGCCAGATCATCAACATCCACCACTCCTTCCTGCCGAGCTTCAAGGGCGCCAACCCCTACAAGCAGGCCTATGAGCGCGGTGTGAAGCTGATCGGCGCGACAGCGCATTACGTCACCGCCGACCTCGACGAAGGCCCGATCATCGAGCAGGACATCGCCCGCATCACCCATGCCCAGAGTGCGGAAGATTACGTCTCGATCGGCCGCGACGTCGAAAGCCAGGTGTTGGCGCGCGCCGTGCATGCGCATATCCACCACCGCACCTTCATCAACGGCAACCGCACCGTCGTCTTCCCGGCGAGCCCCGGCTCTTACGCTTCCGAGCGCATGGGTTGAAAAAATCTCGGCCGGTCGAATTTTTTCGGGAACCAACGGCATCCCGGAACGTTTGGGATCTGGCTGAAACAACAAGTGGCGATATGACGAGGTATCGCCACTTTGTCTTTTTGTCGCGAGATGGAACAGACGGAGGCGCAAGCGCCGGTAACCGCAAGGAAATCGGTGTATTGGGCTGGATTTTCCGGTGCAGTTTCTGCTGGCGGACCACCGATGACGGCATCGTTGGCCTGAATTCGCGCCTCTCCCATCTTCCCCGTGCCGGATTTCGCCGGCGCGGGGATTTTCGTTTCAGCCGCCGGCTTTTTCATCGTCGACCGCCGCCGGGCCTTGTTTCTCCTCCATGCCGAGGGCGATCTGCATGCGGGCGAGGATGAAGAGCACGACCAGTGCCGCGCCCGTCGCGAAGGCGGCGATGAACCAGTGGCCGAAGCCGAGCGCAAGACCGATACCGCCGGACAGCCACATGCCGGCGCCGGTGGTCAACCCCTTCACCTCGCCGCGCGAAAAAACGATCATGCCGGCCGCGAGAAAGGCGACGCCGGCAGTGACGGCCTCGATGACGCGCAGCGGATCGATGCGCACCTGGTCGTCGGCGAAACCCGGCATATGGACGCTTTCGATCGAGATGATCGCAAACATCGCCGCCGCCAGGCTGACGAGGATATGGGTCCGCAGCCCGGCGGGCCGATCCCGCGCTTCGCGCTCCAGGCCAATGATGCCGCCGAACAGGATCGCTGCCGCAAGCCGCGCGAAGATGACCGGATAGGGCGTCTGGGTCTCGTGATACATGTCGGCAATGATCTGCTCCATCTTCCGCAAAAACTCCTTTGAAACGCGATTCTGAAAATCCGCCGGGCAGGTGTCGGAGGGCCGGCGTCCGAAAGAAACGCGGACAGCCTCTTTCCGGTTCGAAACGATCGCAAAAAGATCCGGAATCGCACATTTGCTGCGAATATCGACGGCAGGGCGCAAGGCTCTCGCCAAAAGGGCGGTTTTCGGCTCAATTCGAACAGTGCTTCAGAAAAACCGCATTGCCTCGGCCCGCCGTTGCGAACAGTTTTTGATGAAGCCACACCCGTTTTGAGGAGACGGGTGAGAGGAGGACGCCAGCTTTTGCCGCCGTTGTCGAACCGGCCGGCAGGCGTGGGCGTTGATAATGCCTGAGGAGGAGGAGGAGGAAACCGATGCCTGACGCGCCACGTCTTTCCCTGCACGTGCCGGAGCCGGAATGGCGGCCCGGAGACCAGCCGGATTTTTCGCATGTGAAGATCCCGCGCGCCGGCACCATCCGCCGTCCGGAGATCGACGAAAAGCCCGAGGATATGCGCGACCTCGCCTTCTCGATCATCCGTGTGCTGAACCGGCAGGGCGAGGCCGTCGGTCCTTGGGCGGGAACGCTGACCGACGACGAACTGCGCGACGGCCTGCGGCACATGATGACGCTGCGGGCTTACGATGCGCGCATGCTGATGGCGCAGCGCCAGGGCAAGACCTCGTTCTACATGCAGCATCTGGGCGAGGAAGCGATCAGCTGCGCCTTCCGGATGGCGCTGGAACCCGGCGACATGAACTTCCCCACCTATCGCCAGGCGGGGCTGCTGATCGCCGGCGGCTATCCGATGGTCACCATGATGTGCCAGGTCTATTCCAACGACAAGGACCCGATGCACGGCCGGCAGCTGCCGGTGTTCTATTCCTCGAAGGAGCATGGTTTCTTCTCGATTTCCGGCAATCTGGCGACGCAGTATATCCAGGCGGTCGGCTGGGCCATGGCTTCCGCGATCAGCCACGACCGCAAGATCGCCGCCGCCTGGATCGGCGACGGCTCGACGGCGGAAAGCGATTTCCATGCGGCGCTTGTGTTCGCCTCGACTTACAAGGCCCCCGTCGTCCTCAACATCGTCAACAACCAGTGGGCGATCTCGACCTTCCAGGGCATCGCCCGCGGCGGCTCCGGCACCTTTGCCGCGCGTGGCCATGGTTTCGGCATCCCGGCGCTGAGGGTGGATGGCAACGATTATCTTGCCGTGCATGCCGTCGCCAAATGGGCGGTGGAGCGGGCGCGCCGCAATCTCGGGCCGACCATCGTCGAATATGTCACCTACCGTGCCGGCGGTCATTCGACCTCGGACGATCCGGCCGCCTATCGCCCAAAGACGGAAAGCGATGCCTGGCCGCTCGGCGATCCCATCCTGCGGCTGAAACTGCACCTCATCGCCCGCGGCCTCTGGTCGGAGGAACGGCACAAACAAGCGGAGGCCGAGGTGTTGGACAGCGTGCTCGTGGCGCAGCGCGAGGCGGAAGCGATCGGCACCCTGCATACCGGCCGCCGGCCGTCGCCGCGCGACATGTTCGAGGACGTGTATGCCGAGATGCCGGCGCATCTCCTGAAACAGCGCCACGAAGCGGGGTATTGAGCCATGGCAAAGATGACCATGATCGAGGCGATCCAGAATGCCCTCGACATCGCCATGGGCGACGACGACAAGGTTGTCGTGTTCGGCGAAGACGTCGGTTATTTCGGCGGCGTCTTCCGCTGCACCTCCGGCCTGCAGAAGAAATACGGCACCTCTCGCTGCTTCGATACGCCGATCAGCGAGCTCGGCATCGTCGGCACGGCCATTGGCATGGCGGCCTATGGCCTGAAGCCGTGCGTGGAAATCCAGTTCGCCGATTACATGTATCCCGCCTACGACCAGATTGTTTCGGAGGCGGCGCGGCTGCGCTATCGGTCGGCCGGGGAGTTCACCTGCCCGCTGGTGGTGCGCATGCCGACAGGCGGCGGGATTTTTGGGGCGCAGACGCACAGTCAAAGCCCGGAGGCGCTGTTCACCCATGTCGCCGGCCTGAAGACCGTGGTGCCTTCGACACCGGCGGATGCCAAGGGCCTGTTGCTGGCGGCGATTGCCGATCCCGATCCGGTGATTTTTTTGGAGCCGAAGCGGCTCTACAACGGTCCCTTCGACGGCTACCATGAAAAGCCGGTGGTTTCCTGGAAGAAGCACGATCTCGGCGAGGTTCCGGACGGGCATCACCTGGTGCCGCTCGGAAATGCCGCCATTCGCCGGGAAGGGCAGGCGGTGACGGTTCTGGCCTACGGTACCATGGTGCATGTGGCGCTGGCCGCTGCCGAAGCCACCGGCATCGATGCCGAGGTGATCGACCTACGCACGCTCTTGCCGCTGGACACGCCGACCATCGTCGCTTCCGTGCAGAAGACCGGGCGCTGCGTCATCGTTCACGAGGCGACGCTGACCTCCGGTTTCGGCGCCGAGCTGGCGGCCGTGGTGCAGCGCGATTGCTTCTACAATCTCGAAGCGCCGATCCTGCGGGTGACCGGCTGGGATACGCCTTATCCGCATGCGCAGGAATGGGATTATTTCCCCGGCCCGGAGCGTGTCGGCCGGGCGCTGCAGCAAATCATGGAGGCCTGAACATGGGTGTGTTTTCGGTCAAATTGCCCGATGTCGGCGAAGGCATTGCGGAAGCCGAGCTTACCGAATGGCATGTGAAATTGGGCGACATGGTGCGCGAGGACGACCTGCTGGCCGCCGTGATGACCGACAAGGCGACGGTGGAAATTCCCTCCTCCGTTTCCGGCAAGGTGATCTGGCTCGGCGCGACGGTCGGCGAAACGATTGCCATCGGCTCCGAGATCGTGCGGATCGAGGTGGAGGGTGAAGCGCACGGCGTGGACGACGCCGAGGATGAGGGCGAGGAACCGGTACCAGTGACTGTTGCCGTCCCCGAAAAAGCACGCCAGCAGGAGATCGCCAGGCCGGCTGCCATTGCGCCTGAGAGGGATGCCTTATCTCCGGCCAGCCGGGCCTTCGCGGGCGCCGGCCCCCGGCGCCCCGAGGGCGAAAAACCGCTGGCGCCGCCTTCCGTGCGGCTGCGGGCGCGCGAGGCCGGTATCGATCTTCGCCGGGTGCGCGGCTCCGGGCCGGCCGGGCGGATCACCCATGACGATCTCGACGCCTTCCAGCAGCAGGACGACACGGCCCAGCCTTCCGCCACGCCGGCGGCCGATCTCTCCGTCACCGAAATCAAGATGGTCGGGCTGCGCCGCAAGATCGCCGAACGCATGGCGGAGGCCAAGGCGCATATCCCGCACATCACCATCGTCGAGGAGGTGGATGTCACCGCGCTGGAGGACCTGCGGACACGGATGAATGCCGAGGGTGTGGCGGGCCGGCCGAAGCTGACCGTGCTGCCTTTCCTGATCCGCGCCATCGTCAAGGCGGTGAAGGAACAGCCGGCGCTCAATGCCCATTACGACGACGAGGCGGAAATCATCCGCCAGTTCGGCGGCGTACATGTCGGCATCGCGACGCAGACGCCGAACGGGCTGCTGGTGCCGGTGATCCGCCATGCCGAGACGCTGGGGCTTTATGCTGCGGCAAGCGAATTGGCCCGGGTGGCCGAGGCCTCGCGCAACGGTACGGCGAGGCGCGAAGAGCTTTCCGGATCGACGATCACCATCTCTTCCCTCGGTCCGCTGGGTGCCGTGGCGACGACGCCGATCATCAACAGGCCGGAGGTGGCAATCGTCGGCGTCAACAAGATTGCGGTCAGGCCGCATTGGGACGGTCAACAATTCGTGCCGCGCAAGATGATGAACCTCTCCTCATCCTTCGATCACCGGGTGATTGACGGCTGGGATGCCGCTGTTTTCGTCAAGCGATTGAAAACGCTGATAGAAACGCCTGCAATGATGTTCCTGGAGGGCTGAGCGATGAAGGATATCACCTGCAAGGTGGCGGTGATCGGCGGTGGTCCCGGTGGTTATGTCGCGGCGATCCGGGCCGGGCAACTCGGACTCGACACCGTGCTGATCGAAAAGAAGATGCCGGGGGGAACCTGCCTGACGGTCGGCTGCATTCCATCCAAGGCACTGATCCACGCGGCTGACGAATTTTCGCGTTTGCGGCATTTTGCCGATGGCGGCGCCATGGGCATCACGGCGTCCGATCCGGCCATTGACCTGCGCCGCACCGTCGAGTGGAAGGACGGCATCGTTTCGCGGCTGACATCCGGCGTTGCCGGATTGCTGAAGAAGGCCAGGGTGAAAACCGTGTTCGGCACGGCGCGGTTCCTCGATGGCAAGACCATCGCCGCCGAGACCGATATGGGCGAACAGATCATCCGCGCCGAAAACGTGATCATCGCCACCGGCTCGGTGCCGGTCGAGCTATCGGCGCTGCCTTTCGGCGGCCGGGTGATGTCTTCCACCGAGGCGCTGGCGCTGACGGCGATGCCGAAGACGCTGGCCGTTGTCGGCGGCGGTTACATCGGGCTGGAGATCGGTACGGCTTACGCCAAGCTCGGTGCGTCCGTGACGGTGGTCGAGGCGGCGGAGCAGATCTTGCCGCTCTACGATGCCGAACTGATACGCCCGGTGGCGAAGCGGCTGCAGGAGCTTGGCGTGCGTGTGCTCACCGGTGCTTCCGCCAAGGGACTGGCGCCGGATGGAGAAGGGCTGGTGGTGCGCCGGGCAGATGGCACGGATGAAACGATTGCCGCCGAGCGGGTGCTGGTGACCGTCGGTCGACGGCCACTGACCGAGGGGTTCGGTCTCGACGAAATCCGGCTCGACATGGCCGGGCGTTTCATCCGCATCGACGAGCGTTGCCGCACGTCCATGCGCGGCGTCTACGCCATCGGCGACGTGACCGGCGAACCGATGCTGGCGCACCGGGCCATGGCGCAGGGCGAGATGGTGGCGGAGATCATCGCCGGGCTGAGGCGCGGCTGGGACAAGCGTTGCATTCCCGCCGTCTGCTTTACCGATCCGGAAATCGTCTCGGTCGGCCGCACTGCGGAGGAGGCGCGCGCCGCCGGACTGGAGGTCAAGACCGGCAGCTTCCCCTTCCAGGCGAATGGCCGGGCCATGACCATGGGCCGGGAGGACGGTTTCATTCGTGTGGTCTGCGAGGCGAACAGCCATCTGGTTCTCGGCATCCAGGCGGTCGGCGCCGGGATCTCGGAACTCTCGACCGCCTTCGCCCAGGCCATTGAAATGGGTGCGAGACTGGAGGATATCGCCGGCACGATCCACGCCCACCCGACACTGGGCGAGGCCTTGCACGAGGCGAGCCTGCGCATTCTCGGACACGCCCTGCACATCTGACGGAAGCCGCCGCCGCTATCATTGCGTTTTCATCTTGTCACGGTAATGATCTCCAATAACGGAAATAACCGTGATCAGGGAGAATGAGCGTGAGCAATCGCAGGCATCTGGAAAATCTTCCCTCCGTCGATGAAACCATCGGTCAGCATGCGTCGATCCTGAGTTCGCAGCTGCAGGCGATGAGCGAAGCGTTTTTTCCGCCGACCTCTCACAAGACCCTGCGCCGTTTCACCTCCGGGGAGGCGGCGCGGCTGATGGGGATTTCCGATTCCACCCTGCGCAAGATGGCGCTGGCCGGCGAAGGGCCGGAGCCGACCACCAGCCCGGCCGGCCGCCGCTTCTACAGCCTGCAGCAGATCAACGAAATCCGCCGGCGACTGGCGAGCACGGCGCGCGGCCGGGATGCCTACGACTTCGTGCCACGGCGCGGGGAGGGCGATCATCTGCAGGTGCTGGCGGTGACGAACTTCAAGGGCGGCTCCGGCAAGACCACGACATCGGCGCATCTGGCGCAGTATCTCGCGCTGCGCGGCTATCGCGTTCTAGCAATCGACCTCGATCCGCAGGCCAGCCTTTCGGCGCTCTTCGGCGTGTTGCCGGAAACCGATCTTGCCAGCAACGAAACGCTCTACGCCGCCATCCGGTATGACGGCGAGCGGCGGCCGTTGCGCGAGGTGGTGCGGCAGACCTATTTCGACGGTCTCGATCTGGTGCCGGGCAATCTCGAACTGATGGAGTTCGAGCACACCACGCCGCGGGCGCTCGCCACCGGTGATGCCAAGGGCGGCGAGATTTTTTTCACGCGCATCGCAGCGGCCATCGACGACGTCGCCGACCAGTATGACGTCGTCGTCATCGACTGCCCGCCGCAACTGGGATACCTGACGCTCAGCGGTCTTTGCGCCTCGACGGGCATGGTCATCACCATTCACCCGCAGATGATGGACATCGCCTCGATGAGCCAGTTCCTGCTGATGACGCAGGACCTGCTCTCCGTCGTGCGCGAGGCGGGCGGCACGCTGCGGTACGATTTCATTCGCTATCTCGTCACCCGCTTCGAACCGCAGGATGCGCCGCAGACGAAAGTGGTCGCCCTGCTGCGCAATCTCTTCGGCGATGCCGTGCTGCTCAATCCGATGGTGAAGTCGGCGGCTGTCTCCGATGCCGGATTGACCAAGCAGACCTTGTATGAAATCGGCAGGGAAAGCATGACCCGATCCACCTATGATCGTGCCCTCGAAGCGCTGGATGCTGTGCATGGCGAAATCGAAGGCTTGATCCGCGCCGCGTGGGGACGTACTTCTCGTTAAGATCGACGCACCGCGCTGTTGGGAGCTCCCAACAGCGCGGTGCAAGCCCGACATGATGTCGTGGGTGCGGTTACGACGAGGATCCTGATATGAGCCGGAAAGACACCGTCAATTCGCTTTTCATGATGAAGTTGGGATCTCCCAACACGACGCCACCGGAGAAGGAGCGCGAGCGCGTTCGCACCGGCGCCGTCTCCGCCATGGGCGCGTCTTTGCAGGAACTGACGGAAGGCGCCCGCGCCGCCAGCAGGCTTAAGGAGCAGATTGCCAGCGGCACTGTCGTCATCGATCTTGAGCCGGCCATGGTCGATGGCTCGATGGTGAACGACCGGCTGATTATCGATGTCGATCCGGATTTCCAGGAGCTTGTTGCCAGCATTCGCGAAAGCGGTCAGCAGGTGCCGATCCTGGTGCGGCCGCATCCGGAAAAGACGGAGCGCTATCAGGTTGCTTACGGCCACCGCCGCCTGCGCGCCGCGCAGCATCTCGGCATTGCGGTCAAGGCCGTGGTGCAGCCGCTCAGCGACAACGAGCTGGTGATCGCCCAGGGCAAGGAAAATCTCGACCGCAAGGATCTCTCCTATATCGAGAAGGCGCTGTTCGCGCGGCGCCTCGAAGAGAAGGGGTTTGACCGCGTGACCATCATGGCGGCACTCTCCACCGACAAGGCGGATCTGAGCCGTTACATCGCCGTGGCGCGGATGATCCCCGAAAGCCTGCTGAACCAGATCGGTCCTGCCCCCAAGGCGGGCCGTGCCCGCTGGCTGGCCATGGCCGACCGGCTGACCGTGGCGGATGCCATGGACAATGCCGAGGCGCTGACCGGTCAACGCGAATTCCTGATGGCCGATAGCGATGGCCGTTTCATCAAGCTGTTCGATGCGCTGGCGCCGGTCGCGCCCGCAAATGCGTCGAATGACCGCGATGTCGTCGTCAACGGCACCGTGAAGGCGGCGCGGCTGGAGGCACGGCGTGCCCAGACGTCGCTGGTTTTCAACAACAAGATCGTGCCGGAATTCGGGGAATATGTTGCGACGCAGCTGGATCAGCTTTACATTCAATTCCTGAAAGCGAATCGCAAGGACAAGGGGCGGAACTGAGCCCCGGCGGTATTCCCGATCTTACAGGACGCTTTGATCATCCATTGCAGACATCGGTGACTTGTACAGGCGACAAGAATCGCCTGTAACGCAAGTGAAGTGGTATTTTGCTTTAGCAACGGCCAAAAAACGATTTCTGTGTTTATGGTTAGCAAATCGTTAAAATAGGCCTGACACAGCGAAAACCCGAGCATATGCTAGGGCGGACGGTCACATTCCGGCGCTCGGCGAGGTCTGTCGAAAGCCGGCAGCCAGTGCCAGGACCACCAGCCGCAATTGACCCCGCAAGGTCGCCTCATCCACGCGCCCCAGCCGGTCCTCGATGCTCAACGAAACGATGCCGTGGACGGCGGAATAGATGGTTCGCGCCAGCGCCGCTGCCTGGGCCGGCGTCAGGCCGGGGTCGAGTTCCCGTAGGGGTTCCTCGATCATGGCGAACAGGCGGTAGTGATCGTCGCGGTGCCAATCGGGCAGGGACCTGCCATCGGGCAGGCGGTGCTCGAACAATGCACTCCAGGCATTTCGCTCGCCGAGCGCAAAATCCAGATAGGCATCCGCCATGCCGCAGAGTCGTTGCTCAACCGGCAGCGCCCGCGTGCCCTCGCGCAGTTCGGCAAGGATGGCGCCGAAGCGGGCGAGCACCCGCGAATTGACCGCCAGCACCAGATCGTCGAAATCGGAAAAGCGTGTATAGATAGAGCCACCGGAACATCCCGCCTCCCGCGCGATCGATCGGGTGGAGACGGCCGCGAGGCCGTTTTCGGCAATCTGTCTTTCTGTCACGTCAAGGATCCGTTGCGTGAGCTCTTCTTTCTGTTCGGCGGAAATCGGCATGAGGGTTCCCTGGGTAACTGCATCAATCTTATTTTGAGCGATGATCAAAAATAAGATTGATCAGCGTTCAAATTCATTCTATCTTAAAATGAACGATGTTCAAGTTCAAGTGTCGAGCCAGCAGTTGGCGGCTCCCAACAAGGGATGGAGTTAGCATGCAAGAACAACAGAAAGCCGGGCCGCTGATCCTGTCACGGCGTTTTGCGCCGCTGTTCTGGACGCAATTTTTTGCGGCCTTCAACGACAATTTCTTGAAGAACACGTTGGTGTTCCTCATCCTGGCCAAGATGTCGGCCTCCGAGGCCGCCTCGCTGGTGACACTGGCCGGCGCCATCTTCATCGCTCCCTTCCTGCTGCTCTCCGCCCTCGGTGGCGAACTGGCCGACCGCTTCGACAAGGCGGTCGTCGCCCGCTGGTTGAAACTCGGCGAGATCGCCGCCGCCGTTGTCGCGGTCGGCGCCATTGCTTTCCACTCGATCGAAGGCATGATGGCGGCGCTGTTCCTGTTCGGCGTCGGCTCGGCGCTGTTCGGCCCGATCAAATACGCCATCCTGCCCGATCATCTCGATCGTGAGCAGCTGCCAGCGGCGAATGCCTGGATCGAGGGCGCGACCTTCATCGCCATCCTCTCCGGTACGATTTTCGCCGGCCTCTCCTTTGCCAGTGGCGGCGATCATCCGGCGATCTTTGGGCCGCTGATCATCGGTTTTGCCGCCATCGCCTGGGGCGCAAGCTGCCTGATCCCGCGCACCGGCAGTGCCGCGCCGGACCTGTGCATCGATGCCAACATCGTTCGTTCCACCTGGCGTCTGACGCGGGAAATCTGCGGCGAGCGGCGCATGCTGGTTACCTCGCTGATGGTCTCTTGGTTCTGGCTGATGGGCGCGATCGTGCTCTCCATCCTGCCGCCGCTGGTCAAGACGCTGGGCGGCAGCGAGATCGCCATCACCGCTTACCTCACCATCTTCGCGATTTCCATCGCCATCGGTTCGTCGATTGCCGCCTGGCTGTCGGCCGGCCGCATCGTGCTGGTCCAGGCGGTCATCGGCACAGTTCTCTTTGGCGTGGTCGCCATCGATCTCGGCATCTTCATGTCCGGCCTGACACCGGCTGCCACCGTTGCGCCTGACCTTTCCACCTTCTTCAATACCCCCGGCGCCGTCCGCGTCGCCATCGACCTGGCGCTCGCCGCTGTCACCGGCGCCTTCCTGATCGTGCCGAGTTTTGCTGCCCTGCAGGCCTGGGCGAAGCCGGAGCAGCGTGCCCGCGCCGTCGCCGCCAACAACGTGCTGAATGCTGTCTTCATGGCGTTCGGCGGGGTTGCCGTCGCGGCGATCCAGGCAGCCGGCGCGCCGCTGTGGCTCATCACCGTCGGCCTCGGTGTCGCATCCCTGGTTGCGGCCGGCCTGATGCTGCGTTTCCTGCCGACCGATCCGTTTCGCGATTTCATCTCGATCCTGATGCGCGCCTTTTTCCGCCTCGAAGTCGAAGGCATCGAGAATCTTGCGAAAGCCGGCCCGACGCCGATCCTGGCGCTGAACCACGTCTCCTTCCTCGATGCCGCGCTGGCGCTGGCGCTGTCCGATGCCCAGGGCATGCGCCCGCCGGTCTTCGCCATCAACACCGACATTGCCCAGCGCTGGTGGGTGCGGCCATTCCTGAAACTCGCCAATGCCTTCCCGCTCGATCCGACCCGGCCGATGGCCACCCGCTCGCTGATCCGCGCGGTGGAAGGTGGCGAACCGCTGGTGATCTTCCCCGAAGGCCGCCTGACAGTGACCGGCAGCCTGATGAAGGTCTATGACGGCGCGGCGATGGTGGCCGACAAGACCGGCTCGATGATCGTGCCGATCAAGATCGACGGCCTGGAGCGGACGATTTTTTCGCGCCTCAGCTCCTTCCATACTCGCAAGCAGCTTTTCCCCAAGGTGCGTGTGACGATCATCGAGCCGGTGAAACTCTCCGTCTCGCCGGAACTCAAGGGCCGCAAGCGCCGGCAGGCCGCCGCCGCTGCCCTCTACCGCATCATGTCGGATCTCGTCTTCGCCACCAGCGGCAAGACCGGCACCATTCTGGAAGAGATCATCAAGGCCGGCCACACCTACGGCATGAAGCGCAACGCGCTCGAGGATCCGCTGAGCGGCCGGCTGTCCTATGCGACGATGCTGACAGGTGCGCGGGTTCTGGCGACGAAGTTCGACCGCATGTTCCCCGGCGAAGAAACGCTCGGCCTGCTGCTGCCGAATGCCAATGGCGCGGTCGTCAGCCTGCTCGGCCTCGTCTCCGCCGGCAAGGTGCCTGCGATGATGAATTTTACCGCCGGTCTCGCCAATCTGCGTGCCGCCTGCACCGCGGCCGACATCCGCACCATCCTGACGTCGCGGGCTTTCGTCAAGCAGGCCCGGCTGGAAGCGGTGATCGATGGCCTGACGGAAAGCGGCATCCGCATCGTCTATCTCGACGACCTGCGGGCGACCGTTTCCAAGCTCGACAAGATCCGTGGCCTGATCGGCCGGTCGCGGCCGCTGAAGGCGCGCCAGACCACCGACCGTGCGGCGATCCTGTTTACGTCGGGTTCGGAAGGCACGCCGAAGGGTGTGGTGCTGACCCATGCCAACATTCTCGCCAACGTTTCGCAAGCGGCGGCGCGCGTCGATTTCCACAATGGCGACAAGGTGTTCAATGTCCTGCCGGTGTTCCACTCCTTCGGCCTGACGGCGGGCACCATCCTGCCGCTTGCCAGCGGCGTTCCGGTCTATCTCTACCCGTCGCCGCTGCATTACCGCATCATTCCGGAAGCGATCTATTCCAGCAATGCGACGATCATCTTCGGCACCGATACCTTCCTGGCCGGTTATGCCCGCTCCGCCCATCCCTATGACCTGCGTTCGATCCGCTACTGCTTTGCCGGTGCCGAGCCGGTGAAGCGCTCGACCCGCGAAACCTACATGGACAAGTTCGGCATCCGTATCCTGGAAGGGTATGGCGTCACGGAAGCGGCTCCCGTCGTCGCGCTCAACACGCCGATGTACAACAGGCCGGGAACGGTCGGAAAACTGATGCCGGGCATCACGGCACGGCTGGAGCCGGTGCCGGGCGTCGATGAGGGCGGTCGCCTGTACGTCAGCGGTCCGAATGTCATGGCCGGTTACCTGCGGGCGGAAAATCCCGGCGTGCTGGAAGTTCCGGCCGACGGCTGGCACGATACCGGCGACATCGTCACCATCGACGAGGATGGTTTCGTCACCATCCGCGGCCGGGCCAAGCGGTTTGCCAAGATCGGCGGCGAGATGGTGTCGCTGGCAGCGATCGAGGTGCTGGCGGGCGAAGTCTGGTCGGGTATTCCGGTGGGTGTCGTCGCCGTTGCCGACCCGAAGAAGGGCGAGCGGCTGGTGCTGGTCATCGACAATCCCAAGGCGAACCGCGCAGACCTGCTGGCCCATGCCCGCGCCAAGGGCGTCAGCGAACTGGCCATCCCCGCCGAGATCCTGCAGGGCAGCGTGCCGCTGCTCGGCTCTGGCAAGACGGACTTCGCCGGCTTGAAGAACTATGTCGATATGCGTCTGGCCGAACGGCAGGCAAGTTAAAGCAATTCCAGCAAAAGTGCGTCGCGGTTTTGCGTCCGGAATTGCGTAGAAACAAAGAGATAGAGCATTTTCGCGTTTCGGAGAAAGGCGGAAATGCTCTAAAACAAAGGCCGGAGCGAACCGTATCGCTCCGGCCTTTTTCTGTTGCGGTGGAGATCACCGTCGGCATCCACGTGCCCGACGGTGATTTCGCGTAAAGCTGCTATTGTTCGATCGGGCTACCTGCGTCAAGGATCTTACCCGCATCGCCCTCTTCCTGCTTTCCTTCTTCTTGCTGGCCCTCTTCCTGCTTGAAGGTGCCGGCCATGGCCTGGGTATACCACTGGGAAAGCTCGTAGCAGTAGGTCATTTCCCGGTCGCCCGCCGACCAATAGGCATTGGCATCGCCGCATTCCGAAGCCGTCAGCTTGATGCCGTCCTTGAGCTTGTACATGGCGGCGACCTGCTGGACGACTTCCAGTATGTTGGACACCTTCACCAGTTCGGCATAGTCGGAGAGGTTCTTGTCCTTCGGCTTCTGGTAGCTGACGGTGAAACGGGGTTCCTTGCCGCCCTTGCGAGCATGCTTTTCAAGCAGGCCGAACCAGCTGCCATGTGCCTTCTTGTAATCGTCGGCACATTCCTCGCGCCGGTCGTCCGGCATTTCCATGTCGTTGGCCACTTTCTTGAATTTTTCCGCATTCTTGCCGATCATCATGCAGACCATGTGATAGGCGCGCTGCCGGTCGAGGGAGTGCGTGTCCCAGAGATCGGGGTCCTCGCCGGCCTCGGAGGACATCTTCCACCCTTCGACGCTGTCGGACAGCGCCTTGTCGAACACGGCATCGTCCATTTCCAGCAGGATCAGCGTCGAGAGCGTATCGGCGGCGTCTTCTTCCCGGCCGAGCACCGGCAGGTTGAATTCCGAAATCAGCATGTGCCCCATTTCGTGGAACAGGAAGAAGAGGCCGTTATCGAAGGCGAACTCAACCGTTTTTTCCATCTGGCTGTCGGTCAGGCCGGCTACATCATCCTCGAACGTCGTTGTTTCGGCGCAAGCAGCGGTGGCCGTAAGCAAGGTGGTGGCGGCAAGGAAGGCAAGCTTCAGGCGGTTCATCTTCGTGTCCCTCAAGGTGTAAAATATGGCGGGAATCTATAGTTGAGACCGGCTAATTGGCTGTAAATGCGGAAAGCAATGCCGGGGGATATTTACTTTCAAGGGATAATGAAAGGTTTCAATAGTGATTTATATACCATCATTGTTCGTTTCTTATTATGTTTGAGTGATTGGCTTTTATTACTGGAACTGAGCGTTCGGAGGGCGCCTTGCTCCCCCGCGGGCCATCGCATCAGTTGCGGACAAGGAACATTTACGGCCGGGCGTCGTTTCCAATCCGGACGCTTTCGCAATTGCAATCCGGCAAACCGGCGTCCGGAGGTGATACCATGGCACAATATATCGACGAACGTGGCGATGTGGTTTCGACCGCGCAAACCAACAGGCGGGAAGAGCTGACCCCGGTTGAGGCGCGTCAGGGACTGCTGGGCCGGCCGGTTCTGATGGTGCTGATCGGTGGCCTGATCCTTGCTCTTCTGGCTTGGGGCGGTGCCGAAATGTGGGGCGAAAGCCAGGACCGTGATGCCGCCGCGCCCACGACGACAACGACATCGACGACGGAAAATACCGTCGCCAACCAGCCGAGCGGCAGCGGCACTTTCGACAACAACACGCCGGCCGGCGACACGCAGCAGACCGTTCCCACGGACCGGGATCCCACGCCGGAGACAAGCACCGGCGGTGCGTCGCAGCAGGTAACGCCTGACGGCACGCAACAGTAAACAGTGACTTACGGAAAGGGCAGGTCAGTCATCCAGGCGGAGCTGTACCTGCCCGCGGGTCAGATCGCTGATCATCGCCTGGATGGGTGCTGCCCATTCCAGCGTGACGCGGATGGAAATGTCCGCACCGCTTGCGGTAAACTCTTCGGAAAGCACCTGAACATGCGGCGAGGCGGCAAGCCTCGCCTGCAGAAGCGCAAGATCGGAAAAGCCGCAGGCAAAGGTTCCTGTTACGGTGGCGATCTGCTCGACCTTGGCGGCGTTGCGCAGGCATGAGGCGGCGGTGCCGCCATAAGCGCGGATAAGCCCGCCGCTTCCCAGCAGAATGCCACCGAACCAGCGGGTGACGACGGCGACGACGCCATCCAGCGATTGGCCGTCGATGGCCTGCAGGATCGGCTTGCCGGCGGTGCCGCGCGGCTCGCCATCGTCGCTGAAACGGTAAGCCTGGCCGATGCGCCATGCCCAGCAATTGTGATTGGCGGTAACGTCGGAATGGGTGGCGAGGAAACGTTTGGCGTCGTCCTCGCTGGAGATGGGACCGCAAATCGCCAGAAACCGGCTCTTCTTGATGTCCTGTTCAAAGATGGCAGTTTCGGTCAGGGTGAACATCGGCGTTTCCATTCGCCGATGTTCATAAGATGAGGGCGTTGCTATTGCCAACCCCGGCGATCAAAAGAATGCCTGGATACCCGTCTGCGCCCGGCCGAGGATGAGCGCATGCACGTCGTGCGTGCCCTCGTAGGTATTGACCGTTTCGAGGTTCTGGGCGTGGCGCATGACGCCGTATTCGATCTGGATGCCGTTGCCGCCGTGCATGTCGCGGGCTTGGCGGGCGATGTCGAGCGCCTTGCCGCAATTGTTGCGCTTGACGATGGAGATCATCTCTGGCGCGAACTTGTGCTCGTCCATCAGGCGGCCGACGCGCAGCGAGGCCTGCAGGCCGAGGGTGATTTCCGTCTGCATGTCGGCCAGCTTCTTCTGGTAAAGCTGGGTACCGGCCAGCGGCTTGCCGAACTGCTTGCGGTCGAGGCCGTACTGGCGAGCGCGGTGCCAGCAATCTTCCGCAGCGCCGAGAACACCCCAGGAAATGCCGTAGCGGGCCCGGTTCAGGCAGCCGAACGGACCCTTGAGGCCGGAAACATTCGGCAGCAGCGCATCTTCGCCGACTTCGACGCCATCCATGACGATTTCGCCGGTGATCGAGGCACGCAGCGAAAGCTTGCCGCCGATCTTCGGCGCCGAAAGACCCTTCATGCCCTTTTCGAGAATGAAGCCGCGGATCTGGTTGTCATGTGCAGCCGATTTTGCCCAGACGACGAAGACATCGGCGATCGGCGCATTGGAAATCCACATCTTCGAGCCGCGCAGGCGGTAACCGCCGTCGATCTTCTCGGCGCGGGTGAGCATGCCGCCCGGATCGGAGCCGGCATCCGGTTCCGTCAGGCCGAAGCAGCCGATCAGTTCGCCGGAGATCAGGCCCGGCAGGTATTTCTGCCGCTGTTCTTCCGAGCCGTAGGCCTGGATCGGATAGATCACCAGCGAGGACTGCACGCTCATCATCGAGCGGTAGCCGGAATCGATGCGTTCGACTTCGCGGGCAACGAGGCCGTAGGAAACATAACCGGCACCGGCTGCGCCATATTGTGCCGGGGCAGTGATGCCGAGAAGGCCGGTGCTGCCCATCAGGCGAAACAACTCGGCATCGGTCTTTTCATCCAGATAGGCATCGTGAATGCGCGGCAGAAGTTCCGCCTGCGCAAAGGCTGCCGCGGTATCGCGGATCATGCGCTCTTCTTCGGTCAGCTGGTCTTCGATCAGGAAAGGATCGCTCCAGGAAAATTCCACACGTTCGGTCATCATCGCCTCCAAGGTTGAGCATGAAATAGCGCCGACACCCCTGCGACGCAATCCACGTTTACGCATCGATCTATTCCATCTAGTAATAGGTGATGATCGGTATACCACGAAAACTCCTGCCTTCGAGCAGCGCGCTGGCAGCTTTCGATGCGGTGGCGCGGCTGGGCAGTTTTTCGGCCGCCGCCCATGAGCTTTCGCTGACGCAAGGGGCGATCAGCCGGCAGGTGGCGGGTCTGGAGGAACAGCTGGGCACCCGGCTGTTCGAGCGCAACAGCCGCGGTGTCTTTCTCACCCCCGTCGGCACGGCCTATGCGGAAAGTATCGGCCCGGCGCTGCGAATGATCCGCCAGGCCTCGCTGCAGGCGATGACAAAGACCCAGGCCAACAGCCTGCACCTCGCCATCCTGCCGATGTTCGGCACCCGCTGGCTGATGCCGCGCATTCCGCGTTTCGTGGCGCGGCATCCGCACATCACCCTGAACTTCGCGACCCGCATCGGCCAGTTCGATTTCGAGCGCGAGAATATCGACGCGGCGATCCATATCGGCCAGCCGGATTGGCCGGGTGCGGTATCGACTTTCCTCATGGATGAATTTGTCGTGCCGGTCTGCAGCCCGGCCTTTTTCGCCCAACACAGGATCGAGGCGCCGGACGATCTCGTCGGCTTGCCGCTGTTCCACATGGCGTCGCGGCCGGGCGCCTGGGATCACTGGTTCGGCGCCCTCGGCCTGAAACCCGCTTCCGGCCGTGGCATGTGGTTCGAGCAATTCTCGAATGTCTCGCAAGCCTGTATCGCCGGCCTCGGCATTGCCCTGATGCCGCAATTCATGATCCGTTCGGAGCTGGAAAGTGGCCAGTTGCTGGTCGCCGTGCCGCATGCCGTCAAGAGCCCGAGCGCCTATTACATCGTGGCCCCGCATGCGCGTATGTCGCATGCGCCGGTGGCGGCGTTCATCGCGTGGATATTGGAGGAAGTGGCGGCGGAAAACCCGGCAGCTTAGACGATGCGGCCAGATCGGCAGTCGAAGCGCGCGCGGAAGGCTTTTGGGCAAACCGTCGCTGACGCCGGATTACCGCAACAGGCCCTGACCACCATCCACCCAGATCGGGCTGCCCGTTACATGACGAGAGGCATCCGATGCCAGGAACACCACGACGTCGGCCACGTCTTCGCTCTTGCCTGCCTCGCCATGGGTTATCGGAATATCGCCTTCCGGCCAAACGACCGGAATTTCCGCTTCCTGTTTGCCCCGTTGCGTGGTGCTGTCTGGAATGTTGGTCTCGATCAGGCCGGGGCATACGGCGTTGACGCGGATCCGGTGTTTTCCAAGCTCCAGCGCCAGTTGCTGCACCATCGCCACCTGCGCCGCCTTGGTGGCGGTATAGGCGGTGGCGCCCGGCGTGGTGAAGGTCCGCGTGCCGTTGATCGAAGAAACGACGATGACCGAACCGCCGCCCGCCGCCTTGAGATGCGGCACCCCGTAATGCAGCGTCAGATAGGTGCCGCGGAGGTTGACGGCGATGGTCTTGTCCCACTCGGCAGGACGAAGATCGTCGATCGGCGCCCAGACGCCGTTGATACCGGCATTGGCGACGATGATGTCCAGCCGTCCGAACCGCGCCACGAGGCTTTCGACGGACGCCTGCATGTCCGCTTCGTCGGCAATGTCGGCTGCAATCGGCAGGTCTTCGCCGCCGAGATGCCGGATCTCGGCGCAGGTCTGTTCGATGTCGGCTGCCGTGCGGCTCAGCACCCCGATTTTCGCCCCCTCGCGGGCGAGCGCCAGGGCCGTTGCCTTGCCGATGCCGGAACCGCCGCCGGTCACCAATGCCACCTTGCCGGTCAATCTCATCCGCGGCTCCCCTGTCATGTCGGACCGTGATATCAACAGCGCGCCATTCGAAAAGTTCCGCCTCTCCATCCCGGTTGCCTCATGCGTCTCGCCAGCCTCTCCATGTATGTCAGCCCGCCGCCGGTCGCCCGGGCACAGGAGGAGTTCTGGGCCTTTCTGCAGGATTGGCTGAGACAGGCGGGCCTTGCGGATGTGCCCGAGCGGCTCGATCGGTCGGTTGCTTATGATGCTGCATGGCATGACCCGGGCCTGCTTCTGGCGCAGTCCTGCGGATATCCTTACGCAAAATCGCTGCGCGGCGTCGTCCGGCTTGTCGCGACGCCCGTTTATGATCGGCCGGGCTGCGAGGGACCGTTGATGTGCAGCCTGCTGATTGCCCGCCGGGACAGTGCCGGTGCCAGACTTGCGGATTTCCGAGGGAAGGTTGCTGCGCTCAACGCATACGACAGCAATTCGGGCGCCAATCTTTTTCGCGCCTCGGTGGCGTCGCTGGCTGGTGGCGAACGTTTCTTCGCCTCGGTGGTCGAAACGGGCAGTCATGCGGCCAGCATCGATGCCGTTGCCGCCGGCCTGGCCGATATCGCGGCAATCGATTGTGTCACCTACGGCAATTTTTCCGCCCATGCGCCGGAACGCGTTTCCGGCCTCACGATCATCGGGGAGACGCCGAAAGGACCAGGCCTGCCCTTCGTGACCAGAGCTTCAGCTTCCGACGAGGAAGTGGAGATGTTGCGGCAGGCGCTTGCCGCGGCGATCGTCGCACCCGGCCTTGCGCCGGCGCGGGCTGCGTTGGCGCTTAAAGGCTTCGCCGTTCTCGACGACGCAGCTTATCAAGGGCTGCTGGATATGGAAAAGGCTGCGGAAGCCGCAGCCTATCCCGTCATCGCGTAATGACCAATCAGGCGGACTGGATGGCCGAAAGCTGCCAGTCGGTGCCGCTCTTGCGGACGAAGGTCCAGAGCTCCACGGTCTCGCTCGGATTGACGGCATCGCCATCGACGACCTTGCCGGTGGTGCGGTCGACCAGCGCATCGATGCTGGAATAGCGCATGGCAAGGGTCGCATAGTCGAGCGGGCCTTCGCGCCAGGCTTCGGAAATGTCGCCCTGCAGCAGCTTGACATCGGAGACCGTGTTGCGCACGCCGTTGGTGGCGTTGTCGCCGAGTTCTTCCGCGAGGTAAGACATGGCTTCGGGCGTCGCGAGACGGCGCAGTGCCGGATAATCTTCGCGTCCATAGGCCGTCTGGACTTCAGTCAGCAGCGCTTCGAAGCGATCGAGGTCGGCCGGCGACAGCTGGATGTCCTGCGTCACCGGTTTGGTGGCGCGGGGCGTGGCTGCCGAGCCGGAACCCATGCCGGGAATCTGGAAACCAGGCTTGTTGCCGCCGGCACCGGCATAAGCTTCCCGCTGCATGTTGCCGCCGGCGGGATAGGCCGACGCCTGGCGACGATTGGCGAGGAACCGCATCAAGAGCATGCCGAGACCGACGATCAAAGCGATCTGCAGCAGCATGCCGAGGAAACCCATCATGCCGCCGAAGCCGCCGCCGAGCAGCATGCCGAACAGGCCGCCGAGCAACAGGCCGCCAAAAAGCGTCCTGCCGAAGCCGCCGAAGAGGCCGGGGCGCTGTGCCTGCTGCTGGCCGACATTGCGTTGCGGCTGGGCAGAATTCTGCTGGGTCATGGTGCGGTTGATCGGCGAGGCATCGGACGGCGCCGTGCGGGTGACCGAAGGCGTATCGAACGTCCGGCTGCCACGGCTGCCGAAGCCGCCGCTTGCCCGCCGCGCCTCGGCCACATCGATGGCGGCGAGCGACAAGGCAAGGCCGATCGCAAGCGCAGCGACCAGGCCGGAATAACGCGAAAGACGACGTAACATTCAGTTCTCCTCACGCGCGATGATGATGTGCGCGCGATCCCCATATAGTGAGCGCTGCGCAGAATATAAGAGATTTACCGTTATCCGGCGTGTCTTTGGCGGCGGGAGCGGGTTAAATCCGGGAAATTTCGGCCGGGTCATGCAAAAAATTCGGGCATGCCGCCGCCGGAAAAAACGGCTGTTGCCGTTTGGGCGGCGGCTTTCTTTGCCGCCTCGGGAAATCTTTTCCTTGCCATCGCGGTACGGCAACAACTATTTCAAACAGGCCGCAAAGATCGCAACAATCGTCCCATGAAAAGCCGGCGATATCGATAAGATGGCGCCCGAGAGGTGGGGCAGGACGCGGTGCTGAGAGTCCTACGCGAATTTTCATTCTGTCTATTTGGGGAGTATTCATATGACTGAAAACCTTCGTCCCGAAACGCTGGCGCTCCATGCCGGCTGGCGAGCCGATCCTGCGACCGGTGCCGTCGCCGTTCCGATCTACCAGACGACCTCGTTCCAGTTTCGCGATGCCGAACATGCCGCCAATCTCTTCGCGCTGAAGGAACTCGGCAACATCTACACCCGTATCGGCAACCCGACGGTCGACGTGCTCGAAAAGCGCCTGGCCGCGATCGAAGGCGGCGTTGCCGCGCTCGCGCTCGCCTCGGGACAGGCGGCATCGGCCTTCGCGATCCAGAACCTGGCGCGTGCCGGCGACAACGTCGTCACCTCCACCGATCTTTACGGCGGTACCTGGAACCTCTTCGCCAACACGCTGAAGGACCAGGGCATCGAAGTCCGCTTCGTCGACCCGGCCGATCCGGAAGGCTTCCGCCGCGCCACCGACGACAAGACCCGCGCCTATTACGCCGAAACCCTGCCGAACCCGAAGCTCACCGTCTTCCCGATCGCCGAAGTGGCTGCCATCGGCCGTGAGTTCGGCATTCCGCTGATCGTCGACAACACCGCGGCACCGATCCTGACGCGCCCGCTGGAGCATGGCGCTGCCATCGTCGTTTATTCGGCAACGAAGTACATCGGCGGCCACGGCACCTCGATCGGCGGCGTCATCATCGACGGCGGCAATTTCGACTGGGAGAAGCACAAGGAACGCCAGCCGGCGCTGAACACGCCGGACCCGAGCTATCACGGCGCCGTCTGGTCCGAAGCCGTCAAGCCGCTCGGCCCGGTCGCCTACATCATCAAGGCCCGCGTCACGCTGCTGCGCGACCTCGGTGCGGCCCTGTCGCCGTTCAACGCCTTCCAGCTGATCCAGGGCTTGGAAACGCTGGCGCTGCGCATCGAGCGTCACTCCTCGAATGCGACGGCCGTGGCAAAATTCCTCGCCGAGCAGTCGGATGTCGTGAAGGTCATCCATCCGTCGCAGCACAGCGGCGTTAACCGCGAGCGCGCCGACAAGTACCTCAAGGGCGGTTTCGGCGGCCTCGTCGGCTTCGAACTCAAGGGCGGCCTGGAAGCCGGCCGCAAGTTCATCGATGCGCTGAAACTGTTCTACCACGTCGCCAACATCGGTGACGCCCGCAGCCTGGCGATCCATCCGGCCACCACCACCCACTCGCAGCTTTCCGAAGCCGAACAGGCTGCCAGCGGCGTATCGGCCGGTTACATTCGTCTCTCGATCGGCATCGAGCACATCGACGACATCCTCGCCGATCTGAAGCAGGCGCTGAACGCAGCGCGCTAAATCGCGCATATAGAAAGACCCCGGCTTTCTTGGGCCGGGGTCTCCTCTGCTTTTGCGACGATCATTATCGCCGTATCAGGCGGCGAACCATGTCGGGTCCAGATGGACGCCGAGGCCGATGGTCGATTGCAGATTGGCGATGTTTTCGCTGCTTTCCGAAAATCCGAGCAAGGCATCGGCAACGCTGCGCCCGCTCTTGATCTGGTCGACCCAGTAGGCGATGCCGGCGGCATCCGGCTGGCGGTCGAGAACGTTGACATAAAAACGCGTGACGATGTCTTCGGTCGTCGGGTTGCTGCCGTAAATGCTGCGAAATTCGTCGGAAGACGCGAAGCCTGCGGCAACGTCGCGTAAACTGGCGCCGTGATCCAGCGCATTCACCCAGTAGGACAGGCCGCCCTTGTCCGGGGTGCGATTGAAGGCCGCCTCATAGACGCGGTAGGCCTGTGCGGCCAGGCTGTCGAAGGCGACGATTTCGTCGGTGAAAACCAGGCGCTCGATGCCGGTCAGCGTGTCGGTGCCGTCGCGCGACGCGGTCTTGTCGGTCACGGTTATCGTGCCGTTTTGACTGGCTATGCCGTAGTCCGCGGCCGCGCCGCTATAGACGGAAAGGTCGAATCCGCCTTTGCCATTCACCTTGTCGTCGCCACTGCCTGCAAAAAACTTCTCGGCCCGGTCGGATCCATCGAAGGTGTCGTTCCCGGCAAAGGCTGCCTTGACCAGGGCGCTGAGATCGTCGGTGGCCGGTTGCTTGAAAGGAACGTTGGGTACATCGGTGACGCTTTCGTAGACGATGCTGCCGCCGACGCTCGTTCGACTTAGTCCGGTGATCGTCCCGCCAGTAACGAATTCGAATGTGCCATCGGGTTTGGTGACGACATCAATGGAGAGATTGTTTCCCGTTATCCGCAATTCGAAATTCGAAGGCGTGGATACAACCATCAAAGTGCTGGAAGATGATGTGATGTTAAATCCGGAAATAGACATCTCGAAAAGAGATGACGTCGGCGCTCCGGCGACGGCAAAATCCGTATAAACTGTCATTTTCCCCTCCTCTTTATTAGTTAATAGTATGGAGGGAATTATTTTTGTCAATTCTATTGTCTAGTTCGAATTTGATTTCTCTTTTGTCAAGTTTGAGCTTCTATCCCATGGCAGGCTACTATGAATTCAGGTGAAAACGCCCGGTCTCCTGAAAAAGCTTGCGCACCGGTTCGTTGGCCGAATGCGCGCGGATGTTGCGCCAGTGGCGATCGAGGTTGAGCCCGATCTTCGTGGCGCCGGCATCGGCCAGTTCGAACAGGGCATTGGCGCTCTCCGCGGCAATGCGGCTGGTCACGACCCGGGCGGCAGCGGTGGACAGCGTCGCCTCGGTCTCCTGGGTGTCGTTGCCGTTGATCTGCGCAAAATCGATCTTCTTGCCGGCGCGCTCGAGCAGGGCGGTGGCCGCTTCGAGTTCGGTCGCCAATTGCCCGATGCGGGATTGCAGCAGCGGATCGCCAGCCTCCCTTGCCGCCCTGCTGCGGATGAAGCCGAGAAGGTCGGCAAAGGCGGCGCGGGCGATGCCGAGATCGATGCCGGCGTGGATGATCTGACCGATGGCGGCGATGGTGGAATGCGGGTCCAACGTCCTGTCGCGCACAACGGAATCGGCATTGATGTAGACGTTCTGCAGGACGGTCGTGCCGCTGGCGGCGGTGCGCTGGCCAAAGCCGTCCCAGTCGTCGATGACCTGCACGCCGTCGGCTTTGCGCGACAGAATGCCGAAGACGGGTTTTTCCTGGGGATCGAGGGCCGCGACCACGACCCAGTCGGAAAAAAGCACGCCGGTCGAATAATATTTGCGGCTGTTGATGCGATGGCCGATGCCATCGGGGGCAAGACGTGTCGCCTCTGCGCCCTCCGCATGCGGCTGTTCGATGATCGCCCCGGCGAAAAGATCGCCGCCCAGCGCCCGCGCATAGAAGAATTTCTTCTGTTCCTCGCTCCCCGCCAGGCGAAGCGCCTCGATGAACTGGAAATGGCTTTGCGGTACCTCGGCGATGGCGCTGTCGGCTTGGGCCAGGATGGCGATGACATCGGCAAGAACCGCGTTGGAAACGTCGATGCCGTCATATTCGCTCGGCACGGTGATGCCCAGCAGCCCGGATTGCGCCAAAAGGTCCAGCTCGGCATAGGGCAGGATGCGGTTGATGTCGCGGTCGCTCGCCCCGGGCGCGAATTCGCCGGCAAGAGTGCGGGCGATATCAAGGGCTTCCTCCTCGCTGGCGATGCGGTGCGCGACTGGCCGTGTGCGGTCGTGAAGATGCGATACGGTTCCCATGGGCCAACTCCAGTGTCAGATGACTTTCCATGCCTGATACGCGCGGCCGGAATAAGAGAAGTTATTCTATCGATCTTATAGAGTTTGAACTTTCATTTCTTAAGCTTTTGTCGCCGGCGCGCATACTAGGCAGAAAGAGACTGGCACGACAACCATGCGCCGGTCCGCATCAGCGAGGTGCGCCATGTCGAAGACATTGCTCGTGCCCGGCCTGAACGGCTCGGGTGAAGGGCATTGGCAGCGGTTCTGGGCTGCCGATCATGACGATACGGTTTTGCTTGAACAGGACCGTTGGGAATATCCCGTGCTGCGGGACTGGCTGTCGCGGCTGGAAGATGCCCTGCTGGCGAGCCCGGGCGCCAATCTTGTCGGGCACAGCCTCGGCTCGGTGCTCATCGCGCATCTGGCCGGCCGCCCGGCGGCGAGGCTGGTCAAGGGGGCGCTGCTGGTCGCTCCCTGCGATGTCGGCCTGACGGGGGTTCTCCACCCGGGGCTGCTGCGCTTCGGCGAGATGCCGCAGGTGCCGTTGCCGTTTCCGACGCTTGTGGTCGGCAGCCGCAACGATCCCTATATGCCTGCGGATGCGCTGCGCCGCTACGCTTTGGCCTGGCAGGCCGATGTCGTCGACCTCGGGGAGGCCGGTCACATCAACATTGCCAGCGGTTTTGGGCGCTGGCCGGCGGGTTATGAACTGCTGCGGCTTCTCGGTGCGCGGGACCGGCGTCGTCAGGCGGTGGCAGGCAATGTGATGCAACCCGCCGCCGGAAGTGCCGAACACCCCGTGCCATAAGGTGCCGCCGGCGGGATTGCCATGGAAATGCAGAAATGCGCCAATGAACAGAGACAGTTACCGCAGGGTCGGAACAATGCGGTTGAATCGGCCGGTGTTTCGTGCCTTTAATAAATAATTAAAATAATAGACTATTGAGAGGTCGAACGTGCCGGATTGCTCCGGCAATCATCTGCAAGCGATGCGCCGGAACGCAAGGACGATGTGGCGCATTGTTAGGCGAGGTGGCTTGCCACCTCACAAACGGAGTCTTCCTGAAGAAGATAGACCAGGCCGTGCGTGCGGACGTTCGAAGTTTTCTGCGTTGCTCTTGTCGCCCCATGACGCCGCCTGCCGAGAAAAAAGGAGATGACATGACACTTCATGGCAGTTTCCTCCCCCAGGCGCGGTTTGGGGAGCCTGGGATGCCCGTTCCGCGTTTTGCCGTCATCGGCCGCGGCTTTTCGGGGCTGATGATGGCGATCGCGCTGCTGCGCGTCGTGCGGCAGCCTTTCGACCTGCAACTGTTCGATCCCAACCCGAATATCAGCGGCGGCCAGGCGCTGGCGTCGCTGCAGATCGGCGAAATCCTCAACAGCCGCGTCCGCGATCTTTCCGTCGCCGACGGCGATCCGGACGATTTCAATCGCTGGCTGCTCGACAATGCCGAGTTCCGCAGCGCCGTTTCGGCGGCGATCCCGGGTTTCCAGCAGATCTTCGTGCCGAAAAGCATCTTTAGCGATTATGCCTACCGGCGTTTTTCCGAGGCGCTCGCCTCGCGGCGCGATGTAACGGTGCGCATCTGCACCGATGTCGTCGAGACCATCGATCGCCGGCCGGATGGCCGCTACCACATCGCCACCTGCGACGGCGAACCGGCGCTTTATGATACGGTGGTGCTGGCGACCGGTTACGGCACCGAAGCCGTAGCGGCACCGACGGAGGCAACGGATGAAGGAACGGTGCGGGCGCGTCGCCTGGTCGATTGTCCGCAGGCGCTGCTCCTGGGCAGCGGCATCCGCGTGGTCGACCGCCTGTTCCAGCTGCGCGACAGCGGTTATGCCGGCCGCATCACCATTCTGACGGCGCACGGATTTCTGCCGCAGAGCCATACGCGGCTGGCGGCCGATCCGGTCGAGCTTACGACCCCGCTGCCGGCCAACCTGCGCGACATCGTCCGGCACCTGCGCCAGGCCTGCCAGCAGGCGGAAGCATCCGGCCAGGACTGGCAATCGGTGATGAACGCCTTCCGCAAGCAGGCGCGCTCCTTGTGGCGGTCCCTGCCGGCGCGGCAGAAGCGCCAGTTCAACCGGCATCTCCGGGCCATTTACGACAGCCACCGCAACCGCTTGCCGGAGCCGCATTACCTGCGCCTGCAGCGCGAGCTTGCCATCGGCAACACGGTCGTCCGCAAGGGGCGCGCCGGACGGGTGACGAACAAGGGTGTCGCGGTTCGGTGGCGGGAGGCGGCCAACGACGAATTCCTGGCTGCCGATCCGGTGATCGATTGCCGTTGCGCGGCTCCGGATCTGACCGCGCCGCTGCTCGCCAATCTGCTGCGGGCCGGGCTGGCTGTTCCCGACGAACTCGGGCTGGGCCTGCTCGTCAACGCCACCGGACAATTGCTGGTGGAGGGCAAGCCGACCGACGATCTTTATGCCGTCGGCCCGTTGGGCCTCGGCAGCCTGCCGGATATCGATCTGGTGCCGGAAATCGTCAGCCAGGCCTATGCGGCTGCCGAACGGATCGCCTACAGGTGCCTCGACGTCGGGCTGGGTGTCGGCAAGGCCTGTTGATCTCAGTCGGCGGGCTGGTCGAGTTCCGGATAATGGCGGAAAATGCCGGCCTCGCTGAAGGCCAGCCGGCGTTCGGATCCCAGATAGGCCTTGATCTTCGGTCGTTGTCTGACGGCGTCGTGCAGCGCAATCAGCAGCGGAATGTCCTTCTCCGCAGCGGTCATCGCCTTCGGGAAGGCGTAACGCAGGCCTTCGACGACATGGAAAAGCGACAGGTCGACATAGGTCGCCGCATCTCCGACAGAGTGAGCGCGGCCCGCCGGGTTCTGTTGCAGCACGCGTTCGAAATAGCGGAGGAATTTCGGCAAGCGTTCAGCGATAAAACTGCCGGTCCGCCGCTTGGCCTCCGTTTTCTGATCCTCGTAATAGAGCGAGGTTGCGATCGGGTGATGGCAATCGTGGATTTCGGCGATGAAATCCGTCAGCGTCAGTTGCAGCCCGTTGGCGAAGATGCGGCCCTGTTCATCCTGCGGGGAAAGGCCAAGCTTCGGGCCGAGATAGAACAGGATGTTGGCGACATGCGAAACGAGAACCTCGCCGTCCCTGAGGAACGGCGGTGCAAAGGGGATGTTGGCTTCCTGCCGGCTGCCGAGAATGTCCAGCATCGCAGTCGTGCCTTGCCCCTGTGCTTCCGAGCCGCGGACGATATCGACATAGGCCGCTCCGGCATCCTCCAGAGCCAGCCTGACGAATTCGCCCCGTCCGGGAATGCCGTCCCAATAATAGAGTTCGTAGGTCATGCCGTCTCCGCTCCGCCGGTTTCCAACCTTTCCATCTAACCCGGTCTGAGGCCTTTCTACCAGCGGGAATGGTCGGCATGGCTTGAGCCGCTGCCGAGCAGATAACCCAGCACGAAACCGATCACGCCGACAGCGAGCAGGGCGCCGGTGGTTGCGGTCGGATGGTCGCGGGCCGTGTCCGCGACGGCGGAGGCTTCATCGCGAACCGTGGCCGCCACCTGCCTGGCGCGTTCGCCGACCTTGGGCTTTTCTTCGTTGACGGTGCCGGTGAAGCCGGCGCGCAGGTGTTTCGGTGTCTCGGCCATGGGGAGCCTCCTCTTTCGGTTGCCCCGGAAAAACTGGCACCGGCCGTGTTTGGTTCCAACCTTTGCCGGCAGGCGGAAAGCAGAGAAGGATTTTACCGTAGAACGGCGGAGCGGCAAAAGCCGGCCCTCGACTTGGCCGGCGACATTGCCTAAACATGTCATCCTTTCCGGATATCCTGTCCGCTCAGGATCGTCTCTCCCGCTCCCTGCAAAGGAAACTCCCTTGTCTGCCGCCGACCGCAAGATCTTTTCCCGCCCGCATGCCGCCTTCCTGTTCGACATGGACGGCACGTTGCTGAATTCCATCGCCGTCGTCGAGCGTGTGTGGGGCGCATGGGCCGAGCGTCACGGTTTCGAGCCGGAGGTTTTCCTCAAGACGGTCCACGGCGTCCGGGCTGTCGATACCATCCGCAATCTCGCCTTGCCGGGCGTCGACGCCGAGAAGGAAGCCGACGATCTGCTGCAGGCGGAGATGGAGGATGTCGAGGGCATCATCCCGATCCCCGGTGCGCTGGATTTCCTCGCATCGCTGCCGGAAGATCGCTGGGCGATCGTCACCTCGGCGCCGCGGGAACTGGCGCATCGGCGCATGATCGCCGCCGGCATTCCGTTTCCGAAGGTGATGGTGACGGGCGAGGATGTCTCGGCCGGCAAGCCGAGCCCGGAATGTTACCTGCTCGGCGCCGAGCGGCTGGGTGTTGCCGCCGATCAATGCGTCGTCTTCGAGGATGCCGTCGCCGGTATCCTGGCCGGAGAGGCCGCCGGGGCGGAGGTGGTGGTCATCACCACGACGCATTCCGGCGCCCATGACACACCACACTTTTCGACGGATACCTATGAGGCGCTGGCCGTCGGCAAGACCGCGGAAGGCCTGCTCACCCTGTCTCGCCGGTAGGCCGGCGCCCGCCTTCACGCGACGTTGCCGAGCAGTTTGACGCCAATCACGATGGCGTAGACCAACAGGCCGGCAATGACGCTGGCCATGCTGGCGGAGGGTGTACGTTCCTGGACATATTGCGGCATAGCCGGGTCTTTCCTGTTCTGCATCCGACACTCCATGCGGACGGTCGGGAAAGCTCTTGGGGCGCGTTCCCTGGCCGGTCCGTCACTTCTGCGTGGTGTCCCGTCCTTGTCCGCGCCCGGCATTTCCGTGCGGTTTGCACGGTGGGCCGGTCATGCGGGAACGGGACGTCTTCACGCCGATATGCCCGGATTTTAGGATGGTGGACAGCTATGCCGTGTATCCCAGGATACAGGCGCTTTCGCTCGTCTCAGAGGGTTTCGCTTAAATATGACGCTTTTTGGCCGCAATTTCGACATTCCGGATGCCGGAAAGCCTCTCGCGGCAGCAATATATGCATCTTGTGGTTGATTTTCGGATCAATGTATAGACCCGCCGCCATCACTCGATGAAAACCCTGACGGTGGCGGCGCGGCCGATGGCGTCGATGACGGTCAGCGTGGAATAACCGTTGCCATCGGGCAGCCATTGGGCCGTCCGCCGGCGGGATGCTTCTTCCAACGGCTTGCCGTTGGCGAGCCAGCGGAAGGGGGCGCGGCCGCCCTGCAGCTTCAGGGCGAGCGGCATGAGTTCGCCGCTTGCGAGGCTGCCGAGTTCGACGCGGGCGCCTTCCGGCGGATAGATGATCTGCGGCGCCGCCTCGCGGGTGGAAGAGGCCAGCAGGCCGCTCGACGTCATGGAGAAACGCCGCTGGCTGATCGGCAGGTCCGCCTGCTGGATGCGGATGGCGCCGGAAGGCGCCCGTGGCAGGGCGGTGATGGCAAACCCCGATTTCGCAAAGCCTTCGAAAAGGATCGGCGCTGCGGAGGCGAAACCGGTCAGGCCCGGCACCGCGCCGTTGTCCGGCCTGCCGACCCAGACACCGAGCACATAATTGCCGTCGAAGCCGACAGACCACGCATCACGGTAGCCGTAGCTCGTGCCGGTCTTGTAGGCGATGCCGCGCTGGACGGCGCCGAGCGGCGGCACGACGCCGGAGAGGATGTCGGCGACATGCCAGGCGGCCACCGGCTCCAGCAACGGTTCGCCATCGATTTCGCCGGGAATATCGCGGATGCCGTCGCCGAGCCGCACCGGCTTGCCGCGGTTGGCGAGGCCGGCATAAAGCTGCACCAGATCCTTGAGCGTGATGCCCAGGCCGCCGAGGCCGATCGCGAGGCCCGGCGTTTCGTTGGCGGGCAGCAGGGTCTGAACCTCGCCACGGCGAAACCGCACCATCAGCCGTGTCGCGCCGACGGCATCGAGCAGCCGGACGGCCGGAACGTTGAGCGACAGTTGCAGCGCCTGGCGAACGCTGACATCACCCTGATAGGTCATGTCGAAATTGCGCGGGCGGTAGCCGAAGAAATCCGCCGGCCGGTCTTCGATGATGGTTTCCTGCGCGACGATGCCCTGCTCGAACGCCAGTCCGTAGATAAAGGGTTTTAGCGTCGAGCCCGGCGAGCGGTAGACACGGCTCATGTCGATCCAGCCCGAGCGGCTGGTATCGAAATAATCCGCCGAGCCGACCTCGGCGACGATTTCGCCGGTGTGCACATCGGCCATCACCATGGCGATGGAGACTTTCGGGCCGAGTTTTGCCGCCGCCTCGCGCGCGACGGTTTCCAGCCCCTGCTGGGCCTTGCGGCGCAGCGTCGTCTTGTGCTGGATCACGCCCGGCTGCTTGCGCAACGCCGCTTCCGCCAGGTGGGCGGCAAAGGCCGGCAGTTGCAGCCGTCGTGTCGGAATGGCCGAGAGTTCGGCACGCTCGGCCTCGCCTTCGCCGATGACATCGACGACGGCCATGCGGCTCAGCACCCGCTTGCGGGCCGCTTCCGCTGCCGCGAGATGCCGGTCCGGCCGGCGTTTTTCCGGCAGTTGCGGCAGCGCGACGAGAAGGGCCGCCTGCGACACGGTCAGCCGCCGCGGCTCCTTGCCGAAATAGGCGAGGCTTGCGGCGCGCACGCCTTCGAGATTGCCGCCATAGGGGGCGCGGGTCAGGTAAAGATTGAGGATATCCTGCTTGCTGAGCCGCCGCTCGATCTGCACGGCGCGGACGATCTGCAGCAGTTTCGAACTGAAGCTGCGGCCGTCGCGCGGCTCGATCAGGCGGGCCACCTGCATCGACAAGGTGGAGGCGCCGGAAACGATCCGCCCGTTGGTGACGAGCTGGTAGGCGGCACGGCCGAGCGCCATGACATCCACGCCGCCATGGTCGTAGAAGCGCCGGTCTTCATAAGCGACCAGCATCTTGAGGAACTGCGGATCGACGTCCTCGGTCGTCGCCTTCAGCCGCCAGCGGCCTTCCGGCGTGGCAAAGGCACGAAGAAGCTGACCATCCGCATCCAGCACTTCGGCAGAAACCGTCGCCGCCCCTTCGAGCGGCGGCGGGAAGGCGCGGTCGGCGGCGTCGAGCCCGTAGGCGGCAGCGGCGGTGATGCCGGCTGCCGCCACGAGACCGATGCAGACCTTGCGCCAGATCGCCATGATCGCCTTACTCTGCCTTCAGCACTTCCATACGGCCGGTCGCCGTACGGGCCGAGAACTGCGGACGATACATGTCTTCGACGCTGGCAGCCGGATGATCGTAGGTGCCCGGCGTCACGGCGCGGACGACATAGGCGAGCGTGATATCACTCTTTTCGCCTTCCTCGCGATTGTAGGCCGCCACGAAACGGTCGCTGCGGAATTCGCTGTGGGCGGCGCTCTGTTCGCCGATCCACTCGAAATTCGTCATCTGGGCGCTGTCCACCAGGCTCGGATTGTCGATCTCGAACCCGGCCGGCAGAAGATCGCTCACCAGGATGCGCGAAGCCCAGGAGTTCTTCTCCACGATCTTCAGCACCACGACATACCGTTCGTTCTGCTTAGCCTGGCTGACATTGGCCTCTTCGCCATCGAGCGTGTAGTAGGTGCGCTCGATTTCGAAGCCATCGCCGCCGGCCGGCAGCGGCTGCAGCGGTGCCGCAACCGTGGTCACCACGGCGGTGACCGGGTCGTTCGTCCGGTTGGTGACGGTGACCGGCTGCTGCAGCAACTCGTCGCCGGTGATCCGGCTCTGGTAACCGCCCTGGTGCTCGGTGCCGTTGATGTCGATCTTCAGATCGGTATCGGAGTTCTTGATCGCCCGAGCGGCCAGCAGCATCCAGGTCTGTTCCTGCGTGCTGGTGTAGCGCGACTTTTCCCAGTTCCTGGCGACGATGGTCGACAGTGCCGGGATGATTTCCGGAACCGGGCGGCTTTCGGCGGCCAACGCCAGTACGGCAGCATCGTCACGCAGGGCCGAACCGTAGTCCGAACGCGACAGGCTGACATTGGTCACCAGCGACGACATGTCCAGCGCCTTGGCGAAGACGAGGCGCGAACGCTGCGCATCGCCGTAAAGCGCCAGCGCCGCGGCAATATGCGCCTTGGCGAGCGGTGTCGGGAAGTCGTCGATTGCCGTATCGGCATAGTAGCGCAGGTCGCTGATCGCGGCCTTGCGGTTGCGGGCCAGCACATAGGTCGCATAGGCGATTTCGTTGCCGCGACCGGTGATGTTGGTGTCATAGCCGACAGCGTTCTGCAGGTTGTCGAGTGCCACCACCAGCGAGCGTTCCGGAACATCGTATTTCTGTTCGCGGGCGCGGGTCAGGAAGTCGGTGACATAGGCGTCGAGCCAGAGGTCGCCGGAACCGGGGCTCCAGAGCCCGAAGCTGCCGGTGGACGACTGGTAGGACAGCACGCGATAGATCGCTTCCTGCACGCGCTTCGGCACTTCCGTGTCCTCGGCGATGTCCGATTGCTTGGAAAGCTCGCTCAGATAGAGCAGCGGCATGGCGCGGCTGGTCGTCTGTTCGGCGCATCCATAAGGATAACGGTCGAGGCTCATCAGCAGCGCCGGGATGTCGAAGGCCGCCGACCGCGTGACGTTGAGGCTGACCGAGGCACCCTGCAACATGCTGTCTGCCAGCAGTTCGCTGTTGATCGTCAGGCTGCCATTGGCGGCAACCGTGATCGGCCGGCGCGTGGTGATCGGCAGCGAGGACGGCCGCACGGGGATGTTGACCGACTGTTCCCAGCTGGCGCCATCGGCGCCGGACAGGCGGATGGTGATCAGGCCGTTGCCGGCATAACCGCCCATCAGCGGCAGCGTGACGTCAGACTTGCCGCCGGCTTCGAGGCGGATGGTGCTTCCGGCAGCGGCCGGGTCGACGGTCACCACGTCGTTGCTTGTTACCTGCAGCTGGTAGTCGCCGGCAGGCGCGTCCGTATTGGCGATATCGATGCGCAGGTCCGAAAGATCCCCGGGGGCGAGGAATTTCGGCAGGCTGGCCGTCACCACCACCGGATCGCGGATGATCACGTCGGAGGTGGCGTGGCCGACGCCATGCTTCGACCAGGCGACAGCCATCAGCCGCGCCGTGCCGTTGAACTGCGGGATGTCGAAGTTGATGGTCGCCTTGCCTTCGGCGTCGAGTTTGACCGGGCCGGAGAAGAAGGCCACCAGCTTTTCCGTCGGAGGGCTACCGTTCAGCGGGCCTTCCCCGCCGTCACCGCCGGTGCGCAGGCGACCCATGGCGCCGAGCGAACCGTCGATCAGGCGGCCGTAGATGTCGCGGATTTCAAGCCCCAGCATGCGCTGGCCGAAATACCAGCCGTCCGGATCCGGAACCTTGTAACGCGTCAGGTTGAGGATGCCGACGTCGACAGCCGCCAGCGTCACATAGGCTTCGTTGCCGACATCGGCACCGCTGACCTGGATCGGCACGGACAGTTCGCCGCGCGGCAGGATCTTTTCCGGGGCGCTCAGCGCAACCTTCAGCTTGCGGTCGCCGGGATCGACGGTCAGCCACTTGATGCCGATGGCGCGCATCGGCATGCGGCTTTCCTGCGCGTCGCCCGGCCTATAGAGCGTGGCGGTCACGTAAGCACCGGCACCCCAGTCGGCGGTCACCGGCAATTCGACTTCGCCGCCTTCGGCCGGAATGCTGGCGAGTTTGGTCGTCAGCAGGTTCTCGGCGCCGACAGTGACCAGCAGTTCGCCGGCAAAACGCGGGCTAACCTTCAGCTTGGCGGTTTCGCCAGGCGCATAACTCTCCTTGTCGAGAGCGATTTCCAGGCCGTCGGGCGTTTCCGTCGACTTTGCCTCGACATACCAGCCGGCATCGAATTCGACGCTCGACTGCGGGCCGTCGATGGCGGCCGTCTCGACCTCCAGCCGGTAGCGGCCCCAGCTGACGGGCGCCGCGATGCTGGCGCCGTCGGTGGTGGCGTCAACCTTGCCGGTGGCGATCTGGCTGGTCGTCAGGATCGGCTCGTACCGCCAGCTGTTGCCGTCGCGATACCATTGGTAATTGCGCGAGACCGACAGGAGTTTCCACTGCAGGCCCTGCATCGCCTGCTTCTTGCCATCGGCATCGACGCTGATGACGTTGAAGCGGGCCAGCGTGTTTTCAGCCAGGTCCGTGCCGAACTCCGGCTTGATGCCGATGCGGGCGGTTTCGGACTTGACCGGCAGCGTCAGCGTCCGCTCGACGGCCCGGCCGCCGGCTTCCAGCATCCGCACCAGGATCTCGGCGCTGAGCAGCTGCGTGGTGGACGGCGCCTCAGTGAGGTTGACGTCGATCACCGCCTTGCCGTCGTCGCCGATGGTCGGCAGGCCTTCCAGCGGGAAGCGGGATTCGTCGTCGCCGGCATCCTCGTCGGCAAGGCCGAAGAAATAGCCCTTGAAGGCATCCGTCGTGCGGGTGCGCTTCAGGCCCACCGCGCCTTGCAGTTCAAGGCCCACGGCCGGCGCGCCGTAGAGATAACGGCCGTCGATATCCACCTGGGCCGGCGTGCCGATCGCGATTTCCTTCGCCGTGCTCGTCATGTCGAATTCGACCCGATCGGGAACGAAGTCTTCGACGAGGAACTGTTTTTCGGCGATCGCCGTGCCGTTCGTATCGGTGAAGATCTGCATCGACCAGGTGCCGCGCATCGAGTTCGGCAGGAGGTCGAGGTCGTAGGTGTAGCCACCCATCGTGCCGGTGCGCACGACGCGGCGATCCTCGACGCCATCGGGGCGATTGAAGATGAAGGTCAGCGGCAGGTTTTCGATGGCAAGGCCGGCGCTGTCGCGGGCGAGCGCCGAGGCGTGCACGGTCTCGCCGACGCGGTAGATGCCGCGTTCGGTCCAGGTGAGCACGTCGATGGCGCCCGGCGAAGCGCGGCCGGTGACGCCGCGATCGGAAAGATCGAAACCGGCGCGGGTCATGTCGAGGAAGACGTAGTCCTGCTCGCCGTTCTGCGCCGTGATCATTGCCGGCACCATGGCGGCGGTGCCGCGCAGCAGGCCGGCGCTGAACGTGGCGCGGCCTTCCGCGTCGCTGGTCGCTTCGCCGAGGATTTCGTTGTTCTTGGCAAGAAGCTGCAGCTTGACGCCGGTAATCGGCTTGGCGGTCGCAAGCGAACGGGTGAAGACGGTCAGGCCGTCCGTGCCGGTGTAGGTGGAAAGGCCGGTATCGGAGACGACGAACCACTGGGTGGCGCGGCTATCCCAATATTCCTGGTGCGCTTCCGGCACCTGCGCCGTCAGCACGTAGACGCCCGGCTTGCGCTGCGGCAGGGCTTCATCGACAGGGAAGCTGGTGACCACATCCTTGTTGAGGTCTGGCTTGATCTCCAGCGAGCCTTCCCAGACGAGCTGGCCCAGTTCGTCGCTGATACGGCTGGTGTTGTAGCCGTCCATCTGGGTCAGGAACTGCGAGTTGGTGAGCAGCGTGGCGATGTTGCGGTCGCCGACGCGGTAGAGCTGGAGGTTTGCTTTGGTGGCATTGACCGAAACCAGCGGAATGCCGCGGCGGGCGGTGCCCGGCAGCACGAAGCTGTCGCCGGTGAAGCGGACGCTCGCCGAGCGGTCCTTCACATAAAAGTCGATATCCACCTGCTTTTCGAGGTTTTCCTCCACGGAGGACGGCAGGCCGGGACGCAGGCTGATGCGGTAGCGGTCGCCGTGAACCAGGCCGTCGATGCAGATTTCCGTGCCCTTGGCTTCCAGCCCCTGCGGAGCGGCGCCGTTGATGGTCACGAAGGTGGAATAATCCGTGCCGTTCTTGACCAGCGCCTCGGAGAATTGCACGCAGGCGCGCGGCGTTGCGCTATCGGCATCCACCGTGTGGTTGGTCACGCGGAAACCCTGCTGCTCGCGCAGCGTCACATATTCGGAGTGGACGAGCGGATCGTCGACCAGCGCCAGGCTTGCCTTGTAGGCGCTCAGCGCGTTGCGATAGCTTTCCGAGCCGGCCAGCGCCGAAGCGAAGGCAGCCAGCGCCTGCGCCCGCGTCCCCGTGGTGCGGCTGGCCTGGTAGGCGTTGAGGCCGGCCAGCGTGCCCTGCCGCGACAGGTCGGTGCCGCTCGAGGCGCGGGCGCCGGTGCGCGTCAGCTCGATCCAGAGGCCGACATTCTCCTTGTCGTAGACCAGCGCCGACTTGAACGCCATCATCGCCCGTTCGAGGTTCGATACGGCGCGTTCGGCGAGACCCATCGAGGAGAGGCCGAGGATGCCCTGGTCGGCGAAATCGGCCGTAGTCAGGTTGTCCTTGTATTCGCGGGCCTGCTGCACCAGCTCGTCGGAGACGAAAGACAGGGCGGGAGCGGCACCGATATCCTTCTCGGCGCTGACATCGACAACCTTGCCGGCGATGGCGCCGGGGAAGCTGTTGATCTTGCTGAAGTCGGACTTCAGGAAGCACCATTTCACCTTGGGATTATAGGTGAATGCCCGGCAGGCCTGATCGCCGAGGCAGATCGTCTGGCATTGGTCGAGCGAGACCTCCGTTTCGGTCCTGAGGTCGAAACCGAAATAGTCGCTGTCCTTGACGGTGACGACCTCGCGTTTCGTTTCCGCGGCCGTTGCCGGAAGAAGCGGGATGAAGAGAAGGAGAAGAAAGGCAGAAAACCGGATGAGTGCGCGCATAGACATAAAGTCCTCCCAACGCTGCCCGTTTATCGGTCTAGTCTTCCGGCTTCGGCACGGCTTGTCAACGCATGGTCATGCGACCGTCTGCGTGATGCGTGATTGCAACCAAAAGAGGTGTCCCCGACGAATCAATGCTGAATTTAAGCCAACGCGCTCCGCAAGATTGCCTTGCAGGACCGCATGGGCATTCAACGGAGGGCGGTGGGGATTTATTCGGGGGCCCGCAGAAAAAACTTTCGCGGGCATTTTTCCGCAACTATTTTTGGTCTCTATTTTGGCCGCCTGCTCGGGTGAACGTGTCTTCAAGACCGCGCGCGTGAAAACCGGGCGTCAGAAGCGCACTTCGAGGAGCGAAAAATCGTCGGGCAGCGGCCCGTCGCTGTTGAAGGTGCGCACCCATTCGTGGATGGCCGCCGGCGTATTGCCGGTCTTTGCCGCGAAGGCCGCCAGCTCGTCGACGGAGAGCATGTCGTCCTCCGGGCCGTTGACCTCGAATGTCCCGTCGCTGAGGATCAGCAGGCGGTCGCCCGGGCCGACCTGGACGGATTTGCATTCGTAGTCGACATCCGGGAAGGCGCCGATGGCTATGCCGCCGACGGTGATGAGCAGTTCCGGCTCGGCATCGGGCGCATCGGCGCGAATGAGGATCGACGGCGGGTGGCCGCCGGTCGCATAACGCAGTTCTCCCGTGGCCTTGTTGTAGACGCCGTACCAGATGGTGAAAAACATATTGTTTTGTTTTTCCATCGGAAAGGTGGCGTTGAGCGCCGCCATGACCTGGGATGGATCACGAAAATCGGCATTGGCGAGCGCGGAGGCACGCAGCACGTTGATCGCGGTGACGGACAACAGGGCGGCGCCGACGCCGTGGCCGCAGACATCGAGCAGGTAGAAGGCGAAATGATCGTCGTCGAGGGCGTGGTAACCGAAGGAGTCGCCGCCGAGCTCCGTCGACGGCACCAAGAGCCAATCCGTCTTCGGTGCCTGGCTTCTCTTGTCCGGCAGGATGGAGAAGACATAACGCGTGGCATCGGACAGTTCTTCCTCGAGCCGCGCCTGGGTTTTTTCCAGAAGCAGGTTCTTTTCCGCCAACTGATCTTCCACCGCCTCGCCATGTTCGATCATGGCTTCGTAGAGCAGTTTGAGATCCTCGAATTCGGCCGAGAGACGCTCGATTTCCGCATTGGCACGGTCGAGTTCGGCTTGCTTCTCGTCTTGAGACAGAGATTGTTGGTCAGACTGAGGATTTGACATTTCGTTCATGTTTCTGTGTGATTTTGGCTGCCAGTCGCCGAGAGAAGTGCTTGATTACACTTTAAACTTGAAACAATGAGAAAAAATCTCGCGACGGGCGGTATTCTTTTTTTCGTTTCAGGCCTTGAGTGAAATATTCTCGGCTTTCCTGTAACCTTTGTCCGGTCGGTTATCTTTCGGGTGATCGATCAATCTACACTGGAATTGCGGTATGAATTCAAGAGCGGAACCAGCAGAAAAAACAAACTTCGCGCTGTTGTTGCAATTCGACATGCAGATCGACGGTTTTTCGTCCAATTGGGCCTATTGTGATCGCCTGTCCTCTTTCGTGGCACGGATGATCGGCCATAACAGGACGGATTCCCTTTTGTATTCAAATCTGTTCTCGTCTGCATTCAATGAGTTGCTGGAAACGGCGTTCCGGATTCACGAGCCGGGCAGCGATTTCGTCTGCCGCATCTGGCGCAAGGGGCCGACGGACCGGATCGAGCTGACCATCCCCTGCAATACGGAGTTGAGCGCGTTCTACAAGGACGCCGTCGGCACGCTGGGCGAAGACAACCTTGCCGAGCGGTATCACTCCGCACTTTTCTCGGACGGGCCGCTGCAGCCATCCATCGGCCTGATGGAGCTGGCCGTCGACTACAAGGCCCGCCTTTCCATAGCAGCTGCGGGGGACCGCGCTATCCAACTCGTTGCAGAGTTGTCTCTTGAGGATGTAAACCAGTGATGCTCGATACCATAACGCCAACCTATACGGCCCGGTTCGACGAAAACAGCCAGGAGCTTTCGCTCATCGGCTCGATGCGGCCGCAGCACGAAGCCGACATGGCCAAGTGCCTGCAGGTGCTCGAGCAGTCGCTGCGTCTGGTGCGTGGCACGCTGTATATCAACGTCAAGCGGCTGGTGCGGGTTAACAACATCGCGTTTCGCATCCTGGCGGCGGCGCTCGTCAATGCCGCGACGGAACGGCCGGACCTGAAGATCAAGATCATCACCTCCAGCGTGGTGGGCTGGTCGACGAAGAAGTTCGGAGTGCTGAGCGCCGTCAATGCGAACCTCATCGTCGAGGAATACGACAACGAATTTTATCCTGGCCAGACCTTCGTCGAAAACAGCGATTTCATCCATGTGCTGCGCACGCAGACGAAGATGACCTGGCGCCACGAGCGCAGCATCCTGCCCCGCCATGGCCTGAAACCGGGCATGAAGGTCGCCGACATCTGCTGCGGCATCGGCGATTTCGCCGTGCTGATGCAGAAGGAATTCAACCCGTCGCGCATCGTCGCCCTCGACCATTCGAAGTCGAGCCTGGCCTATGCCCGCGGCGTGGCCGAGGAATTTGGCATTTCCGGCATCGAATACATCTATGGCGACGCCTCGGAGATGCTGCTGGAGGACAACCAGTTCGATTTCGTCACCTGCCGCCATGCGCTGCAGGTTTTCGACCGGCCGGAACTGATCCTCAAGGAACTGTATCGCATCTGCAAGCCGGGCGGCCGCATCTACGTGACCAACGAGAAGAACTCCCATTGCCTGGGCGAGCCGCATGGCGACTCCATCCAGTGGACCTATACCGAGGTCGCAAAACTCTGGCATCACTTCAACATGGACATCGAATGCGGCCCGAAAAGCCGCCGGCTGCTGCAGGACAGCGGCTTCGACAAGATCCAGATGGAATCCTTCATGGTCACCAATCTCGATGGCGACCCGCAGGATTTCGCCGATATCATCGAGTCCTGGAAGAACCTGTTTGCCGGTGACATGGCCAACCAGCGCGGTGACACGCCCGAATTCATCGAGCGGTTCAAGCGCGGCTTCGACGACCATATCTTCGCGGCACTGCATCCCAAGGGATATGCCGGCTGGCCGATCTGGGTAGCCTCGGGACGGAAGCCGCTATGACCGACATACAGTCTCAACCAGATAGCCTCGGCAAGGTAGGCTATCTTTCCCCGCGCAGTTTCCGTGCCAAGTTCATTCTGGTCGTCGGCGCTGCCGTGCTGTTCGACCTGCTTCTCGGCGGTGGCATTGCCATCTGGAACGTGCAGCATCTGTCGCGCGACGCCGCCAACCAGGTGGGTGAAGGTCTGACCGAGGCCAACCAGGAATACCTGAAGACCTATATCGAGACGACTGCGTTGCGCGCCGACCTGCTCCTGGAGCAGGTGCATTCCGACGTCACCACGCTTGCCAACACGATGCAGACCCTCGGCGACCATCCGGAACTCGAAGCTGCGATCGGCACGGCGCTGGAGCGGAACCCGGCCTTTTCGACCTCGCTGGTCTATGACCAGACGGGTGGCTGGGCGCAGAATTCGGCCGGCGCCGCCTCGGCGGTCAGCGTCTGGGGTTATCTGCTCGATCCCAGCCATCAGCCGGTCCCGGCGGCGCAAGACCAGGTCCGCAACAGCGAGATTCTCGGCCTTCTCGGCCCGGCGCTGATGAAGACCGGCTCGCCGAAGCTGCAGATGTATTATGTCGGCCCCAAGTCGGCCTCCATCATGCGCGCCACGCCCTATTCCGAGCAGGCGCAGACCTTCGACAAGCTGTATCCGGGCCACAATAACGGACCGAACTTCTGGGATTTCTTCTTCCCCGGCGTTTATGAGGGCTGGCAGTCCTGGATCGCCAATCCCGCTTCCCGCCCTGTCGATACCGATATCGTCACCACGGCGCCTTATATCGATGCGATCACCGGCAAGCTGATCGTCAGCTTCTTCCATCCGCTGTGGACGGCCGATCGCAAGGACGTCGACGGCATGGCGGCCGTCGATATCACCCTCGACCAGCTTTCGGGCCTCGTCCAGAGCGTCAACATCGCCGAAACCGGCTTCGGTTTCCTGGCGATGTCGAACGGCAACGTCATCACCACCAGCAAGATCGGCGAAGAAACGCTCGGCCTCAAGTCCAGCGACCAGAGCGGCCAGGGCGTCACCGGCGTCGACCGGTCGCTGAAGGCCAGCACCCAGGAGGCGATCGCCTCGCTGGCGCTGCCGAGCGACGGCAGCACGCAGATCCTGCACATCAACCTGAAGCGCAACGGCGAAGACATACCGCATCTTGTCGTGCTCAAGCAGCTCAAGCCGGCCAACCTCTGGGACGGCAAGGGCATCGTCAAGGAAACGATGACGCTCGGCTTCGTTGTTTCCGAACAGGAGATCTACCAGTCGCTGATCGCGGCGCAGGACGCGTTGTCTTCGGCCACGAGCCGGATCGTCAACTACCAGATCATCGCAGTGCTGGTCAGCCTGCTGATCGTCTTCATCGCGGTCTTTGCAATTTCCGGCCGTATCACCGCCGGTCTCAGTGCGCTCGCCGATGCGGCGCGGCGGCTGCAGAACAAGGACTATTCGGTGCGGGTCAATATTCCGAGCCGTGACGAAGTCGGCGCCGTCGGCGTCGCCTTCAACCGAATGGCCGAGGAGATCCGCTTCCATACCGAGAACCTGGAAAAACTGGTCGAGGCACGCACCCACGAACTGGCGAATGCCAACACCGAGATCAACGCGCTGAACCAGAAGCTGAAAAGCGAAAACCTGCGCCTCGGCGCGGAGCTGGATGTCGCCCGTCATATCCAGATGATGGTGCTGCCGAAGCCGGCGGAACTGGGCGCTATCCAGAAGATCGAGGTTGCCGGTTACATGGAACCTGCCGACGAGGTGGGCGGCGATTACTTCGACGTGCTGCACGACGGCTCGCGGATCAAGGTCGGCATCGGCGACGTCACCGGACACGGCCTGGAAAGCGGCGTCCTGATGCTGATGGTCCAGTCGGTTGCCCGCGCGCTGCAGGAGCAGGGCGACGAAGATCCGCGGACGTTCCTCGAAGTGCTCAACCGGGCGATCTACAAGAACATCGAGCGGACCAAGACCGACAAGCATCTTTCGCTTGCCTTCCTCGACTACCAGGACAAGCAGATCACGCTGTCCGGCCAGCATGAAGAGGTTCTGGTCGTTCGCAAGGAGGGTGAGGTCGAACGGGTCGATACGGTCGATCTCGGCTTCCCGATCGGGTTGGAAAGCGATATCGCGCCGTTCATCGCGACCCGCGACATCCCGTTCGACAGCGGCGATATCATCGTCCTGCATACCGACGGCGTGACCGAAGCGGAAAGCCCGACGGGCGAACTCTTCGGGCTGGAGCGGCTTTGCGAAAGCGCCCTCAAATACAGGGATTGTGACAGCGCCGAAGAAATCAAGGCGGGCATCATCGCCGACCTGATGGCACATATTGCGACCCAGAAGATCCACGACGACATCACCCTCGTAGTGATGAGGCACAGATAAAGGCCATGACAATCCATTTCGGCGATATCATTTTCAAGAACGAGCCGACGTCGTTCGGCAATCGGCTGCAGCTGGCGGAAGGTCCGATCGACCTCAACTGGCATCATTGCAGCGTGACATCGGAATTTCTCGGCGAATTCTTCGCGCTGCGTTGCGGCGCGAAGAACCTGGATTACAACGAGGCGCGCCACAGCATCGGCTATCTCGTCAACGAACTGCTCGAAAACGCCATCAAGTTCCGTGCGCCGGGTGACATCGTCATCGAAACGACGCTTCAGGAAAACCATTTCGAGATAAAGGTCACCAATCTGATCAACGTGGAAACCTCTAATCGTTTCCAGCCCCTGCTCGCCGAATTGACCTCGCGCGATCCCGGGGACCTGCTGATCGAGCGGATCGAAGCCAATGCGGAAGACGCATTTTCCAGTGGATCGGGGCTTGGCCTTCTGACGTTAATGAGCGACTATGGCGCCCGATTAGGATGGCGATTCAGCCCCGTTGCTGAAGGCAACAACATTCGTCTAGAAACTTTTGCCGCCCTTGATTTTGTCTGAAGTCGGGCTTTTGGAGTATATTGAGTCATATGGAAATCAAGACAAGCGAATATCGGGTGTGGAGCGACGGCGCGGCGATACACTATGAGGGAACGATGCGCCTTTCCGGCACCGAAGCCTATGCCCCCATCCTGGAGCTGATGCAGGAAGTGATGGCGTCCAAGCCGCAGACCATCCTGCTGGACCTCACCGAGCTGGAATTCCTGAACAGCTCCGGCATCAACCTGCTGGCGAAGTTCACCATCGAAGTGCGCAAGCAGCCGGGCATCGGTCTGTCGGTCAAGGGGTCGACCCGTATTCCGTGGCAGTCGAAGTCGCTGCCGAACCTGAAGAAGCTTCATCCGGCGGTTGCGCTCGTCATCGTCTGAGGCAGATGGCGGCAAGTTCTCTTGCCGCCGGCCGGCTTTCCGGGGGGCCGAGGCCGCGTGCCAACGCAGCCACCAGATCCGGGTCCGCCTGCCGCCGGGCGGCGGCAAAATCGAATTCGAGAACGGCGCCCAGCCGTCTTTTTCGTATGATCTCCTCGCTCTCGCCGCTGAAAGGCCGTTCGCCCGTCAACAGCCAGAGCCCGACGGCCGACAACGCCCAGATATCGGCCGGTGGCCCGACCTCTCCCGACAGCTGTTCCGGTGCCATCCAGGCCGGCGTTCCGGCGAATTCGACGGCGCCGAGCGGATCGTCTGCTGTCAGCGCCGCTATGCCGAAATCGATCAGCACCGGCTCCTCGCCGCGAAACAGGATATGGCTGGGCTTGATATCGCCGTGGACCACGCCGCGGGCGTGAAGATAGGCCACGGCCTCCGCCAGCGTGCCCAGCAGCCGTCCGACGGCGTTACCGTCGCCGAACCGCGCCGCCTGTCCCGCTGCGGCTAGGGAAGGCTGCAGATATTCGAACCCCAGCCAGTCGCCGCCCTCTTCGAGGAGCACGGCAAGCTGCGGATGGCGAAGCGTCGAGGCAAGCCGTTTTTCGCGCTCGAAACGTCGGGCGCCGATTGGGTCGGCGCTTTCCGTATCTCGAAAGACATGCTTGACGACCATCGGCTGGCCAGTGGCGGACAAGGCTTCGTAGACCCGCAGCCCGCCCGCCTGCCGGAGCAGCTTGAGGCAGGCCGGCGGGCTTGTCTCCGTCATCGGCGCGATCAGATCGCGCCGACGCGTTGCCAGAAGGGCAGGGCGCCGGTGAGGATGGATTCGGCGCTTTCCCGCAGGATGCGCCGGTTCTCCTCGGGATCCACCACGAATTCACCTTCCTGGCGCAGGCGGTCGCCCCGCTTTTCGAGAAGGCCCCACATGGCCTGCGTCAGGGTTTCCGTCTCCGGTGCCGTTCCGGTCACCAGCACTTCATAAGCGAGCATTTCGATCAGGCGAACCGTGACCGCGGAGCCGATTGCGACGGCGGCCATGGCGCAGATCGAGCGACCTTCGTCGGCGCAGGCGGAAAGATGCGCGAGGTTGAAGGCCCGGACCCTGGCAAGGGCGTCTTCCGAGACCGGGTTGACGACGAGCATCGCCTGGCGCGTGCCGACCATCATGCCGAGCACTTCGCGCGGCGCAGCACTTTTGGCCGCCGCGTGCGGCAGGTCGCGCAGCTCGCCGATCGTCTGCGGGCCTTCCGTCAGCGCCTCGAAGGCCGGCGTGTAGAAACCTTCGTTCAACGTCGCCTCGCCGCGCGGGATCCGCACGGTGCGGCTGATCGCCGATGGCGGAACGACCAGCGAGAGCCGCTTTTCGCTGATCCGCTGGTCCAGGCGCCGCTCCGGGATGGGCCGGGGACCGCGCATGTAGATATCGCGGCGGAACGTCCGCAGCATGAAGTAGTCGCGCGCCGTTTCGGCCACTGCGGGCGGCAGCTGGGCGAGTAGGTCGCGTTGCTCGCCGGTCAGCGAAAGGTCCGGAAAGTTTTCCAGCAGGTTGGCGGTGCCGACGAAGGACAGTTTTGCGGCGGAAAGATCCTTGGCGACATCCATCTGGAAGCAGGGTGACCAGTGTTCGTTGAGATATTCGTGCGACAGGTAGGCGAGATTGCCGTTATCCCGTTCCTTCTTGAGGCCATCCAGCAGTTCGCTCGAAATTCCGACGGCACCGGCTTCGACGAATTGCAGCATGCGGTCCAGCGATTGCACGATCCGCCGGTCGGACCGCTCGTGTCCCATGGTCGAAAACATCAGCAGCATACGCTGCATCGGTGTCACCGTCGCCCAGCCGGGGAGGGCATTGTAGGTCACGTAGACCAGCCCGCCGGGCTTGAGGTAACGGTCGATGAAGCGAACGATATGCTGGCGGTTTTCCAGGCTGACCCAGCTCCAGACGCCGTGAAGCGTGATGTAGTCGAAGGCGGGCAGGTCGCTGACTTTTCCGGCGTTGAGTTCCTCGAACGAGGCTTCTTCCAGCCGGATGTTGTCGAGTTTGCCGGCATCCGCCAGGGCGCGGGCGCGGGCAATGTGGGCGGGGTTGAAATCGAAGCCCCAGACGCTGCTTGCCGGGTTGGCGGCCGCGACCACCAGCGCTGTCTCCGCAACGCCGCAGCCCAGTTCGCAATAGGTGAATGGCTGGCCCTGGGCGACCGGCGGCTCTATGCCGCGCAGCAGGCAGGTGGCATCGAGATGAACCGGTGTCTGCTCCGCGTAGAAGCCGGGCAGGTATTCGATGTCGGAAACGTAACCTTGTGTCCAGTCGTTCATTGAAGGATCCTGATATGTCTATCGCAAATGGGGTAGGGGCTGAAATTCGGTGGTTGCGGCCTCCGTGCGCGGCTGCGGCGAGGTGAGCCAGGTATTCCAGCCGAGGCGGCTGGCGGTCGGGCTCTGGCTGTCCGCTTCGAGCTGCAGGTTCGGCACCTCGGCCGCCTTGAGTTCGAGGCGGATGCGGAAAACCTTGTCCGGGCCGAGCGCGTTGGCGGCGACATCGCTCAGGAGCTGCGAACGGTCGCCATCCGGCAGCAGGGAGCGAAAATCCCGGTAGGTGAGTGCCTGCACGCAGATCAGCACGGTGGAACGGATGTCGAATGTGCGTTCGCCGATCACCAGGTCGTCGCCAAGGCGCGCGAAAGCGCCGTCGCGGTCGTCGCGATGCGGCAGGCGGCTGCGGTCGGCAGGTGCGATCGCCAGCCATTCGCCGTGAAACTGCTCGATCTTCAACTGGTGGCCGAGCGTGCCCGACAGGGCCCTTTCGATGGCCATGGCCGAGCGGCCCTGGCGCCCGAGAAGCCCGCCGAAGAACACGAAGGTGGAATCCGGGGCGGCGGTGCGGTTGGCGGTGGAGGGCAGGCCGAGCCCGACGATCGATTTCAGCGCATGGTCGATCGGCTGGCTGGTTGCCAGCATCGTGGCGCGTTGGCGCTCGACGCTGATACGATATTTCGCCCAGGCGCTGTAGAGCAGGCCGGCGAGCCGATTGTTGAACAGGTCGAAGAATTCCCGCAGCGCCATGTTGCGTTCACGCACGCTGACCTGCACCAGCTCGCTCAGGGCATGCGGCAGGACGCCGGAGGGGCCTGTCAGCCCGACGATGGTCTGCGTCAGTTCGACGGGACCGCCGCCGCGCGGCCGGCGGACGGACGTGACTTCGGCTGCGGCGAAACCGAGCGGCACCGCCGAGCGGATGTTGAGGGCGGCGTTGGTCGGATCGACGCCTTGTCCCACCGGATCGACCGGCGGTAATCCGAGCCGGTGGCTTTCTCGCGCCGCCATCGCCTCGATCAGCCGGATCGCCTGAAACAGTTCGTAGAGCTGCGGCTGCTCGAAGAGGTCGGCCTCTAGAGAAGTGCGCGGTCGCCGGCGCGTGCTGGCCATGTCTTCAAAATCCCGGTGCGGCCTTTCACCAGTGCGGTGAGGCGTGAGAAAGAATTGACGCTGGCGTAAAGCCCCAGGAAGCGCTCCAGCACGCTTGCCATGAGATAGACGCCGTTGCCGGAAAAATTCGGCTCGTCGAAGGTGATGTTGACATCGATGCCGCGGCAGAAGGCACTCTGCCCCTGGCTGCGGACGCGGGCCGTGCCGCTTTTCGAGGAAAGGCCGACGATGCCGTCGATCAGTGCCCGCGTCTCCGCGGAATCGCGGAAATCGTAGAGCAGCAGGATTTCGCGCAGGGCTTCGATGCCGCCGTCAGACACCAGCGACAGGTGGTTGAGCGACAGGTGCGAAATGAGCCGCCAACGGCCGCCCTGGCCGAACAGCGGCCGCAATGTCGAGGTCGGCGCCGTCAAGAGCCGCATCGATTTCACCATCGGCATCGGCTCGACCATGCGCAGTTGCGGCTGGCCGCCGCCGAAAGGCAGTCGCTCCGGCCGGTTACGGTTGAGGCACAGCGTCTCGATCGCCAGCACCTCGTCGGCCGGCACGCTGGCGCGAAAATCCGGATCGGCGAGCGAGATATAGACCTCGCTGCCCGGATTTTCCGCGGCCGCCGCCTCACGGCGCGACAGCCACCAGATCTCGTCCTTCCTGCCTTCCTTGAGGCGGTCGGCGCCGGCGGCATGCTCGACGCTGTAGAAACGGTGCATGTCGTTCTGATTGCCGTCGGAATCGATCGAGGTGACCGATTCGATGCTGTAGACCTCCAGCGCCTGCGGCCTGCGGCTATCGGCGACCACGCGGTATTCAGGGCTTTTCTGGTTGAGCGTGATCGGCTCTGCCGTTTGCGGAAACAGGTTGACGACCGGGACGCATCCGAGCGCAAAGGCCGCCGCCGTCAGCGAGCGTTCGAGGCTCGGCGAGGGGCGGTTGAGGTAGACGAAGACGTCGAGCGTCCGCCCCTTGCGTGCCAGGCGTTCCCGCGCCGGGAAGGCGAGATCGACGAACAGGAACTTTTCCGGAAAGGCGAAATATTCCGTCAGGATCCGGTACCCGAGATGTGATGCCTGCGGATAGGGCAACAGCCCCTCGTTCTCCTCGAAGCCGCCGGGCGAAAAGGCGCTGCCATCGAGAAAGACCGGATCGGGGTCGTTGGCGCCTTCGGCAAAAGCCACGGCGATCGCATCGTTGAGCAGCAATTCGTAGAGGGGATAGACGAGCTGCGGCTGGCCCCGGAGGAAGAAGCGCAGCGATTGCGGGCTGTGGGTGGCGAAACTGCCGTCCGGCACAGACACGTCCAGCGTCAGGCGCAGGCAGGCGGTGGCGTTGAGTGCCCGCGTCGTTTCCGGCGCGGTGATCGGCCGGCCGGTCAGGGTGGCGGAGCGGATGGTGATCGGATGCAGCGCCACATCGAAGGCGGTGCGGAAGCGGCAGCGTTCGCCATCGACCTGTTCCGTATCGATCAGCGTCTTGGCCGGAACGTGGTAGACATCCTGCAGTTCCTGCTTCGGGTCCATCTGCAGGATCGACATCGACGGGATCGGCCGGTCGAGATGTGGATAGAGGATGCCGAGCATGGCATTGGTCAGCTCGGGAAAATCGTCGTCCATCTTCTGCCGCACGCGGGCGGTCAGATAGGCGAAGGCTTCGATCAGGCGGCCGACATGCGGGTCCTCGATCGCATCTTCCGAAAGGCGCAGGCGGCCGGCGATGCGCGGGTTCTCGCTGGCGAAAGCCGCCGCCGCGCGCCGGATGTTCAGCAATTCCCGGTTATAGTGAACCAGCAGGTCATCGGACATGGGCCGGGCTCATTCCTCTCTGTCACGGCGCACGGCCTCGATGCCGCGGCGCTGGTCTCTTTACGGACATTGGCGGAAGAATTTCCGCCAAGTCAAGGCGATCAAATCAAGGCGATTTCGGCCATGGATATGCGCCGCCGGTCACAGGACCGGGCAGCTGTAATCGGCGAGAATATCGCGGGCAAAGGGGTTGCGGGTCGGCGGCGCGGCGAGCCGCAGCAGAACCTGCCGGCTGCCGACGCGGAACTGGTAGGTAACGATATCGGTCGGGCTCTTTTCCAGCATACGGCCGAGCTTGAGCAGTCGGAACAGCGCCCAGGCGCCCTGCCGCGAAACGATGTTCCGTTCGCCTTCCAGCTCCGGCATCATCGATATGTTGGCGCCGACGGAGATGTTTTCCGATGGCCACTGATATTGCGTGTCGACCGGCGGACCGTGATTGTAGAGCAGGGCGGGACCGCCGATGTCGAGAACGAAGGCGCGGGCGCGCATGTCGAGCTTGCCCGGCGTGATGGTGAACTGCACCGAGGGCTTTTCCTGCTCGCCGAAATAGATCGTCGTGACGTTGTCGGCCTTTTCAAGCTCGGCCAGGATCTTGTCGTCGTAGCCCAGCCCGATCTGCTGCCCGGTCTTCCAGCGCCACGGCCGCGTCGACGAGTCGATGAACGGCTTGAGATAATTCTCGCGGAAGCCGGCAATGGCGCCTTTCGGGCCGAACAGCCGGGCGAAATCCTCCAGCGACGTGTCGTTGATGCTGTTGGGATCGAAGGGATAACGCGCCGTCGTGGTCGCCTCGCAGAGCGGCAGCACTGTCGTCTTCCAGATCTGCGACAGGCGCTCGCGCGAACTGCCGCCGGTAATGGCCGCCACCTGCGCCATGATGCGGGCAAACAGCGGCTGCAGCGATGCCGGCAGCTCGCCGTTGCGCTCGGAAAGCTGGTTGAGCAGCGTCTGCGGCTCGGCGCCGAGTTCCAGCACGTCGTTGCCGGTCGCGACGTGGTTGAGCATCCGGTAGAGCGGCTGCATCGCCACCAGCATGGCATCCACCGGTGCCTGCTGGCCTTCCGGCGCGGTCACGGCATTGCGGAAGGATTTGTAGTGTTCCGCTATGGTCTTGGCGACATTGACGACGCGGCGGGGCTGCAAGGCCGTATTGACCTGCGCGGACTTGGCGGCGGCACCGGGGATGGCATCGAGCACCGTCGTCGAGGCTGCTTCCAGATCGGTTTCCGCGGCAATGGCGGTGACGAGTTCCTTCACCGGCGACGGGTTGCCGGTGATGATTGCCATCGAGCGGGCCACTTCGCTGGCTGCCGTTCCGCCGCCGAGGCTGAGATCCGACAGCAGCGTGTCCCATTGGGTGATGTAGTCGACGCGGTAGAGATCGAGCAGGCCGTCGCGAATGCGTGCCGCCTCACGTTCCTGCTCGACGAGATTATCGGCCGTGCCCATGGCCCAGAGGTCGTCGGCAATGCGCCGCGCCACCCGGTTGGCGGTGCCGAGCATCACGTCCTTCAGCCCGTTGCGGGTATAGATGCCGGGGATCCCGTCCCACAGGCTGCCATTGTTGGCGCGCGCCAGCGCCTGCGGCCCCTGCAGGCCCATGTGATCGACAGGTCGCCAGATCGGCAGTTGCTGGACCTCGGAAACGGCCAGCACGTTGTCGTAGGCAAGCCGGGCGAGCGTATAATCGGCGATGCGGCGGCGGGCGCGATCGACAAGTGCCAGGTCGGCGGGCGGTGCCGTGACCGTCGTGCCGGCAAGTGCTGCGAAATGCGCCGAGATGCGTCGGTCGATATCGGCATTGCGCTCGTAGGTCAGCCAGTTGGCAGCGAAATCGGGGCTGATCAGGGCGGCCGTTTCCTGGTCCGTCGGGCGTGTCCCGGTCAGCATCAGGTAGAATTTCAGCTGCTGGAAGCGCAACGCCGCCGGCGTGGCCGGATTGTCCAGCCCGTCGCGCAGATACGCCCAGACGAAGGGGAAAAACAGGTTGGCCAGGGCGCGGTCGTAGGCCTCGCTGGAGGCTTGGCGCACCGAGCCGGTGGTGTAGAGGCCGAAAGTGGTGCTGCGCGGCACTTCCTGCGACAGCGTCCGCAACCGGTCGAGCACGTTGAGTACCGGCTCGAATTTCGTCGGGATCTTGCCGTCGGGTGTCGCCTCGGTGATGTTGGCGTGGGTGACGGTGACGTGTTCGTCGATGCGCGCCGTATAGGCCCGGCCTTCGCTGAAACCCAGCCACCAGATGCCGAGCAGCACCAGCAGGGTGATGAACAGCACGATGTTGGCCGCCACGTCCTGCAGGCGCGTCACCAGCAGGGCCGGCTTGGTCAGGCCGCTGAGATTGGCCTCGGGAATGATGACGTCGCGAAAAAGGCCGGTGAGGAAGAACGGACGGGTGCGCCGCACCCCGACATCCTGCGGCAGCGCCAGACCGCCACGCCGCTGGCCGAAACTCGTCGACAGCGACTGGCCGAGCAGGTCGGAAAACTCGCCGGACTGGTTGGTGCTGGTGAAGAACAGGCCGCGAATATTCGGCGCCTGGCCGAAACGATGCGTCGAGGCGAGGTGCTGCAGCAGCGGTTCGAGCCTGGCCTGCAGCAGCGCGAACTGGCCGGTGAACTCAAAGATCCGCCGGCGGCGGAGTTCGTCCGGCTCCTCCTGCATCCGCAGAAACTGCTGCTGCGAAAAGCGCTCGATGATGCTGGAAAAACCGTTGGCAAAGCTGCCGCTGGCACTGGCGCCATCGACGGAGCGCAGCGCCGACAGCGGCACGCCGAGCACAGAGGTGCGTTCTTCTGCCGTCAGGCTTTCGAAAAACTCCTCGAAGCCGACGACGAGATCGAGCTTGTTGACCAGCAGATAAACCGGCGCCACGGTCCGCAGCCGGGTGATGGTCTCGTCCAGCCGCTTGCGGATGGCGGCGGCATAGTCGGTGATCTGCTCTTCCTGCATCGCCAGCAGTTCTTCGGTGCTGGTGACGACGAGAATGCCGTTGATCGGCTGCTGGGCGCGCTGCCGCTTGATGTAGTCGAGCATGCGCTGCCAGAGCAGCGCCAGGCGTCTTTCCGGCTGGGTCAGGAATGCGCCGGGAAATTCCGCAAACACGGCGCGATCGGTGATGTGAAAATGCACGGTGCCGGCAACCGATGGCGAGGCGGTCTCGAAAGGCAAGGCAAGGCCGCTTGCCCGGACGACGCTCGTCTTGCCGGCGCTGTCGTTGCCGAGGACGACGTACCAGGGAAGCGAATAGCGGGCGCTGACGAACAGGCTGCCGCGCCCCTTGCGCAGGAACTGCACGACGGTGCGAACCGCTTCCCGGAATGCGGAGATTTCCGCGTCGAGTGCGGCTCCTTCCTTTTCCTCGGCAACTTCCGTTTCTTCCTGCTGCTTGCGGAGCGCCGCCAGCATCGAGGTTTCTTCGCTGCTGCGCACGGTGCGGAAGAACAGGCTGCCGATGCCCCAGAGAAGGGCGATGAACAGCAGGCAGGCGAGCCTGACCGAAACAGGACCGAGCGGCTGGAAATCGCCGAAGGCGATCAGCGGTCCGAGGAACCAGATCAGCAGCGCCAGCGCTATCAGGCCAAGGGATATCAGCACCCCCGGGCGACGCAACGTGTTGCCCAGCCATCTGATGAGCTTGCGCGGGCTCACGTCAGGCTTTCCTTGTAGGCGATCAGCCGGCGCGCGGCTTCGAGGTATGAGGGTCCGATGCGCAGGCCGCCGGCTTCGCGGATGGCGACCGGCGCTTCGCTTTCGAGCGTCGCCTTGTCGTCGGCCGCAAGGCTTGCGGCGTTCTTGGCCACCCAGTCGAGAAGGATCGGCGAATCGACGTTGCGGGCATCGGTGGCGACGGCTAGACGCTTGCGCAGCGTCTCGACATCGGCGTTGACGTCGATCAGGTCGGCTTCGAGACGGGCGGCCAGATGAAAGACCAGCGCATTGACCCGCAGGCCGCGTTCAGCCAGCACAAAGCGCTTGTCGAGCTGCGGTCCCACCGAAAGGCCGGGAACCGGATAGGAGACGGCGAGGCGCGGCGTCGCAAGTGCTGCCTCGATCTGCCGCAACTGCCGGAAGCTCTGCAGCAGCGCCGGCAGGTCTTCGCGTTTGGCCGGATTGGCAACCGGCTTCAGGCCGGCCAGCCGGTCCGAGAGGTTGCCGGCGAACTTGATTTCTTCATCGAAGGTGCGGAAGATCCAGTAGCCGCTGCCGAGGCAGGCGAGCACGGTCGCCGCGATCAGCGCCCATTGCACGAAGAAACCGGCGCCGCGGCGTTTGCCGCGCAGAACCAGCCCGGCTTCGGGGATGACGATGCGTTTCAGAACGCCGGTGATGAAATATCCCTGGTCTTCTTCGTCGAGGCCGAGATCCGGCGGCAGCATGCCGATGCGCGGCATGGCGAAACGGCGCGACAGTTCCGGCAGCAGCGCGTCGATCGACAGCGGTTCCTGGCGGGCGCTGGTCAGGAAGATGCCGCGCATCAGCGAGCCCTTCCAGTTACGGTCGTGTTCCGGTGCCAGGTTCTCGAGCAGCGGCGTGATGGTCTTCTGCAGCGCGGCGATCTGTGCCGAAAAGCCCTGCAGATGACCGCAACGCACCGGATCGGCCTCGCGCGAAAGCCATTCCATGTGCCGCGCCCGCATGGCGGCGAGCAGATCCTGGAAACCCTTGTCGATCTCGGCGTGCCGTTCCACCGCCGGCTTGCCCTTGGCCATGGTTTCGTAGGGCAGGATGAAACCCCAGGGCTGCTCGCGCTCCTGCGGTTCGTAACGGTCGAAGAATTCGCGGAAGCCCGGCACGAGGTCGGTCTTGGACAGCAGAAGGTAGGAGGGGATGCTGGTCTTCGTCACCTCATCGAGCATGCGCAGGCTGTTGGTGACGGCATGCATGACGGAGCGCTGCTCGGCAAGATCGGCCAGCGTCAGGTCGGCGGGGCTGAGCGTCAGCAGCGTAGCGTTGACAGGCAGTTTCGGCCGCAGGCTGCGCAGAAGATCGTAGACCTCGCGGGTCACGGCTTCTTCCATGCCGAACGTCGTCTCGATGAAGACGGCTTCCGGCCCCACCCACCATGTGGCGTTGCCGATCGTCATCGGCATGCCGAGGCGCATGTCGGAACGTTCGAGAATGCTCGACTTGCCGCTGCCGGGAGGGCCGACGAGCAGGAAGAACGGCCGGGCGTAACGGCCGCGCCGGCCCTTTACGCCGCGATTGGCGAGAAAGGCGATGGCGGCGCGGCGATGACCGCGCAGCGTCGGCGATTCCTGCGGCCCGGCGGCCTTGAAGAACTGCCGCGAAAACACGACGGGCACCATGGCCCAGAGGATCAGCGGAAGGAGCGCCACGCCGAAACGCAGTTCCTGGCGGATTTCCATCGGCAGGAAATCCGACGCATGGGTCCAGATCAGCCAGCTTGCGCCGGCAGCGACCAGAAGCCCGAGGAACCAGGATATCAGCGCGGCCGGCCTCATGGCGTCTTTTCCGCGGGGATCTGGAATTCGACGCGCCTGTTGCGGGCGCGTTCTTCCGCCGAACTGTTCGGCACGATCGGATCGGTCTCGCCGCGGCCCTCGAAGCTGACGCGCGACTGGTCCTCGACATGCTTCTGCAGCATCTGCGCCGCCGAACGGGCGCGGGCGACCGAAATAGCCATGTTGTCGCCGAGCGGGCTGCCGGCACCGACAGGCACGTTGTCGGTGTGGCCGACGACGAGAATGGGGCCGGGTTCCGGATCGAGTGCGGCGCCGATCTTGGCGATCAGCGGATCTTCGGTCAAAGCCAGGTCCAGCCCGCCCGAGGGGAAGGAGGCACCAAGCATGCGGATGACCACCTTGTCATCGACGGTGGCGACCTCGATGCGGCGTGCGGCAATTTCCGTTGCAAGCGCTTCCGTGATCCGCTCGATCTGCGTCTTGCGCACTGGCGGAACCGGCTCGGGAATGTCGGGAATACCGGCGCGTTCGACCATGACCGGAATGCTCGGCACCAGGCCGCGGATCTGTTCGGCGGAGCGCTCGACGCTGGCGCGCAGGCTGATGCTGGAAAAGGCCCAGAGACCGGCAAGCAGCAGCAGCAGCAACAACGCCGCCGCCCACGGCGCCGCCATGCTGATCGGTGCGCGGTGCGGCACCGGCATGGTCTGCCAGGCGGCGGAGAGATTGCGCTCATAGGGGCCGCGGATGCGGCGAATGGTGCGGTAGAGATCCTGGCGCAGGCGTTGCAGCTGGCCCTGGCCGCCTTCCGCCACCCGGTATTTGCCGGAAAAGCCGATCGACAGGCAGATCGCCATCAATTCCAGCGCATCGATATTCTGGTCCGGCTGCTGCATCACCTGCGACAGCAGGTCGTAGAAACGCTCGCCGCCCCAGGTCTCGTTGTAGAGAATGCTGACAAGGCTGCTGCTCGCCCAGCCGCTGGAGGCGCCCCAGCGGGTGGACAGGATGATGTCGTCGATCACGGCGCAGAGCGCATAGCGGGAGACGCGGATCAGCCTGTCCGGCACATCCTTGGCCATGGCCGCGGTTTCGAAATTGCGGATTTCGTCCATGACGCGGCCGCGGAATTCCGGGATGTCTTCCGGCGGCGCGCTTTCGTTCAGGCGGCCGGCGAGCCAGAGCAGCGGCGAGGCGGCGCTGACCAGCGGATTGATGGCGGCAAGATCGAAAGCCTTGTCGATGGCGGCGTCGCCGCGCCGCGACGGCTTTTCCATCACCGGCTGGTTCAAGCCGAAATCATCCGCAAATCCCTGTCGCGCCTTCGGCTTGGGATCGAAAAAATCGTCGGAGAAAGCGGCGGAGGCGCCGGGGCGGGCAAGCGGCTCCAAGCCCTTGCCGGCGAGTGGTTCAACAAAAACCGCAGCCTGCCGAGGCTGCTCTCCCGAAAGAGGGCGGCGTATCGTGTCGTCGGAACCGGGGTAATAAGCAAACGGATCGCTCAGCGTCTCCCCTCCTCAATCTTTGACGGCCCACAAATCGAGCTCGAGTCCGGGAAATTCCCCTGCGACGTGAATGGCAAGGCCGGCACCGGCGGCAACCTGCTTCCAGATGGGGCTGGAGCGGTCGAGCTCGAAATAGGCCTTTCCGGTGTGATACGGGATCTGCCGCGGCGCCACCGGCAGGGCGCGCAACATGACGCCGGGCAGCGCCGTGTTGACCAGTTCGGTGATCTGCTCGACGGCGCCGATCTTCACCTGGCCGATCAGGCGGCGCACGAGCGCTTCGGCCGGCATGTCCGCCTTTCCGGCGAGCACGAAGGTGTATTTCAGATAGAGCGAGCGGTCCGGAACCTCGGCCACGCGGATGCCGTAGCGATGTTCCGTCAGCGGAATGGCGATGGCGTTGCGTTCGAGCACGGCGCTCAGCGCCTGGCGGATGGCGGCGGCGACGGGCGTGAACACCAGCTGCAGCCGCTCGTGGTCATAGACCGGGAAGGGGCGCGGACGATGCGAACCGCTGGTGAAGGTCGACAGTTCGCCCGCCAGGCCGATCGCCGTCATGAAAAGCTGCTCGGGATGGACGAAGGACGCCGACGCCAGATGTGAGAAGACCGGCTGCCAGCGATTGATCGTCTGCAGCATCATCATGTCGGTGATTTCCGACGCCGTGCCGGAGCTGGAGCCGGCCAGGCGCGAGGCGATCGCCTCGCCGCGGTGATTGAGCAGGCCAACGATCTCGGTCATGAAGCCGGACAGCAGGTTGGACACCTGGGAATCGAGCACCGGCGGCACATAACTCTCGTCGAGCACCACGGAATTGTCGGCGCGGACCTCGATAATGCGGGCCAGGCCGATGCTGACGAGGCCGCTGCGGTCGCTGCCTTCCAGCGCGTAGCGCAGGCGCAGCTTGCCGACGACGATGGGTGCCGCCGAAATATCGTTGCTGTTGGCGTCGGAAATTTCGATTTCGGTGGTTGCGTAACGCGTCTGTGTTTCCGCCGAAAGTTCGGCCGTCTCGCGCCCGCCCGGCTGGCTGATCGGCAAGGTCAGGTAGACGATGCTGTTGCGGACATTTTCGTTGAGCTGCAGCGGTGGCAGTTCCAATGCGTCGTCGGGAATGGAAAACGGCGTGCCATCGGCAAAGACGCCGGAGGCGCGCTCGACGCCGAAGCGGCCGATCGACAGAAGTTCGCGGTTGAGGCGCAGTTCGGTCAGGCCCCACGCGTAGGGCCTGAGGCCGCGCGTGCGGTTGCGCACCAGGCGCTCGACGTAGCGGGCATCCTGCTGGAAGTGCTGGGCACGGATGAACATGCCCTCGGACCATATCACCTTGTCAAATGACATCGTCCGCTCCCCTCAGGCGCGGTGAAAACTCCGCCCTCTTGTTCCAGTCAAAACGCGACATATCAATCCTGCGGTCCCAGTTCGACGGACGATGTCTTCAGGTCGGCTTTCAGCTTGAAACGCTTGTCGCCCTGAAGCGGCACCATGGCCCGCCATTTCGCATCCTCAAAATTCCTGTAACCCACCACGACCGCAACAATCGTGGTGCCTTCAATCAAGTTCGCCTTAATGCGCTCCACCCCGCCAGGCGTCAGGTATATTTCCGTCTTGCCGAGCATGGTTCCGCCCAGCGTCTTTTCGTCTTCTTCCCAGAGTTGGCGGAAACTGCCGTTGACGAAATTCGTTTCACCGTTGAGCTGATAGAGCCGCATCACCACGGGTGACGGCACGCCGTCCGGGCCGGGATTGGCCAGCGGCGAGGCGACCGCGATAAAATCGATGCTTGCAGCGGCCGGCGCCGGCTTGATCTCGATTTCCGTCGGCGGCGGCTTCTTCTTGCCGAACATGCCACAGGCGGACAGTCCGGCCGCCAGAACGCAGACGATCAGAACCTTGAGGACAAGCGACATAGCTCCTCGAATGGCCGGGACATGCCCGGCATTCATAGGAAACGACCCTACTGCCAACGCGACCTCTCCTCCTGGAGGAAGTCACGTAGCCTGGCGTCAAATACCTGTCTTTCGTTTTCTGACAAAGCCAGCATCGCCTTTTCAACAACCCGGATCAACGTCTTCACGTCGACAGTTCCGGCCGCCTGCAAAAGCGTCCCCATTTCGCCGCTCGAAACCGGCACTACTCCTTGGTTGCCCCCCGCCACATCCGGCGGCGAGAGGGCACTTCCGGCCACCATATCGGCGGACAATGGCAGTTCGGGCTTGCTCGAAGCTGCCTTTGGATCCCACCAGTCCTGCAAGAGCGGGCCTTGGCCCGGTTGAATCGCTGCCTCCTCCGCAGCCGGTATAACGGTAACAGCCGGTGCCGCCGCCTTGTCGTCGAAGCCGAAGGGGCCATCGAGAAAGGCCTCGCCCGGCAATGCTTGCATGGCAACCGTGCCCGGTATCTCGGCAACCGCAACCGCGGCCGACATCGCTTCGATTTCGACGCCGATGATGGCGTCGCCCAGAAGCAGCGTATCCCCGTGCGACAGCAGTCCCGGAATACCGCGCCCCACCGGTACGTCGTTAATGCGCACGCCATTTGTTGACGTGTCCGTCACCATAAACCCTCTCTCCGTTCGATCGATGCGGCAATGCGCCTTGGAGAGCACACGATCGGGATCGGGAATCATCCAATCCGCCTCCGGTGACCGTCCTATGACGAGGCCCCCGGACTCAAGAACCTTTTCTGGTATGGTTTGCATTAGGCGTGCGGGGCCTCTCAACAAAAGTTTCAGTCGCATGGAACTCCCCGCTATACGACGGCGTAATATCAATCTTCTATAGGTCGATACACTATTTCACGGTTTTTCGGGCCGCCACAAGGTGGGCGGAGTAGTACATACAGGAACGATCGTGCAATCTGACATGCCAGGGAACCTCCTGCGAAGGGCCGCTGCGCCTGAGATCGCCGGCTGCAAGCGGTCCGTCGGAGAGCAGCATGTCGAGGATAGCCTCCGGGCTGCCGCCATGTGCGGCGCGCTGCGAATGGCCGCCAAGCCAGGCTTCGACGGGCGTCACCTGACCTGACCAGTCGAACGGTACGGAAAGGATGGCCGCCCCGTCCGGCCGCAGGGCGCGGCTGATTTCGGTCAGTCCGGCCCGCGGGTCGATCATGCAGTCGACGACGTTCATCGCAGCGGCGGCGGCGAAAGTATCGGCCGCGAAAGGCAATGCCATGACATCGCAGATCCAGATATCGGCCAGCTTGCCCGCCTTGTGGCCTGCGGCATAATGTCGTCGATCGTAGACGAGGCCGTTGCGGCGCAAGCCGTAATCGACGACCCCGCCGACGACGGCCTGGCGCCCGTTGCGCGCCAGCGACATCGAAATGTCGATGCCCAGCGTCAACCGGCCCGTGCGCTCGGCCAGTTCCACCGTCGTTCTCCCCGTGCCGCAGCCGATGTCGAGGATCGGTCCGTCCGGCATGTCCGCGGCAACCATGTCGAGCCCGGAAGCGAGGTTGCGGACGACGGCGCCCGGTGTGGCGCCGCCCGGCGGACTGCCGGCGCCGGCTGGATCGCGGTCGCCCCAATGGTCCCACGCATAGGAGGAGACGTGCTGGCGAATCGCCTCCAATCCGCTTCCGGGGCCGGCGGCGTCGCCGATCAGCCCCTCGACGGCGGGCGTCAGGTCGTTGCGGGCCAATATGTAAAAGAGATTGTCCTGGACATAACGTCGCACCTCGGGAACGAGGATCGGCAGGCCATCGATGATCGGGAATTCAGCCCCGCAGGCACTGCAGGAAAGAATGCCGCTGCGGATGTCGTCGTCCTCTTCCTTTTCCACCACCATGATGGCGACGGGGGAATTGTTCCCCTGGCGCCGGCACACGGGGCAGGCCGGACGAAGCGATTCGAAATGATGCCGACGCACGCCCGATAACCCTCAGCCGCCGATCATGACGGTGGGGCATCCCGGCGGCAAAACCTTGCCTGTCGGGCTCGGGATCGGCGCAACACAGGCCGCATGCATGGTCATGTCGTTGATGCGCGCCGCCGGCAGGTTGCCGATCAGCACCGTTGCCGAACCCAGGGAGATCATGCCGGGGCCGCCGGGAACGCAGCCGGGAAGCGTGCAGGGCGCCGACGTGTCGGTCAGCCGCGCCGCCGGCATGTTGCCGATCATGACGGTCGGCAGGCCGGTGATGATGGCGAGCGGCAGCGCCGGATGCGGCACGGGCGTCGGCACAAGCGCCGCGGGATGGATGGGCGCATGGCAATGCGGCGCATCCTGCAGGATCATGTCTCCCATGCGAGCGGCGTTCATTGTCCATTTCCTCCGGCCGGGGGCAGATTTTTTTCAAGTAAAAGGACGTTCCAGCCATTACTTCGTTTGTACTCCACCCTGTCAAGCAAAGTTCGAACGAAATGCATGCCCAATCCACCGATCTGGCGGTCGTCGATCTCCACGGACAAGTCCGGTTCTGGCACACTCAAGGGGTCGAACGGCCCTCCGTCGTCGCGAACTTCGATGGTCAGCAGCCCCGATTCGACCGAAAGTGACACAAGGATTTCGTGGGCGTTGCCATCCTTGTAGCCGTAGTTAACCGCGTTGGTCAGAATTTCGTCCAAAGCCACGTCAAGCCCGGCAACCGCCTCTTCGTCCAGCGATTGGCGCAGGAAAAAGCGGCCGATATCCTCCAGCAAAGGCGGAATTCCAGCCAAATCATTGGTCATGACGAAGGTGGCTGACCTGTTCGATTTGGCGGCAGTCTTGTAGAGAACCGCGCAGCCCACGCCTGTGGAGGCCTGCAGAGCAGGCTTCACCAGCCCTTCAAGTCCCTCGATCGGCACCTTGCCGTCGGGCAGGCCGGGCGTATCGCCGGCGGTCAGCCACAGGATGCTGCCGGGCGTAACGGACGGGCCGGCGAACGCCTCCGTGCCGTCGCCGAGGCGGGCACCCGCTTCGCCCGTCGTCGCAATGCTCACCTGGCCGGATACGACGTCGAGCCGAGCCAGGACGGCGTCGAAGCGGATCTGCGGCGCCAGGTTGGCGACGGCTGCAAGCACAGCGTGTGGGTCGCTGATTCGCGTCAGCAGTGCCCGCAGCATCTGCCTAAGGCCGGAGGCCGTCCAGGCGCCGTCGAGGCCGGTCTGGTGCACGCGGATCGCCGTTGCGGCGAAGATCTGCGTTTCCACCCAAATATGGTCGTAGAAGGCGACTGTGGTGTTTCCCGTACCGATGCCGGATTCGACTTCGAGGTCGCGACGCACCGGAAACCGCGGCGGCAGCAGCGCTCGCTGCATCAGCGCGGCCAGTTCCTGGCGCAGGGGATCAGCTGACGTCATTGATGCGGTTCCCTCTCATCCTTGAAAAACATTCTGGCGCGGGGCGCCACTTTCTGAAATCATTACGGGCAATAATGCTGCGGTTCGTCACGCGGGCCGTTTCCCGATCAAGTGTGAATAACGAGGGTACCAACGCCATGAACATCGCCGAGACTCGCCGAGAGGGCAACCTTATTGTTTCGCCAAACGGCAGAATAGACAGCATGACGTCGGGTGTGTTCGACCGTCATCTTGCCGCTGTCATCGATCGTGGCGATACCAACATCATCGTCGATCTTGCCGGGCTGGAATATATCAGCAGCACCGGATTGTCGGTTTTCCTGTCGGCTGCAAAGAAGATCCGTGCAACCGGAGGGCGAATGGCATTGACCGGCCTTAACAGTCGTATCCGTTTGGTATTCGAAATGAGTGGTTTCTTAAGGCTATTTCCGATTTATCCGACCGTGGATGCGGCCCTCGCCGGATGACCCAATTTTGGACATGGACTTTTAGGGGCAAATCGGTTCTAGCTTTCCAAGTCGCAACAAGAGCGACCGAATTGTCATAATAGTTTTTCAAGTCATGCGTCACTATTTGCTTGGCGCCCTGCAGCATGAGAGGGGATATGCTTGCTTAACGTTGACTTGCAATCGTTGATCGCACGCCTCAATCCGATTTGCCGTTCGACACTCGAAGGTGCAGTCGGTCTGACGTTGTCGCGCACGCATTATAACGTCGAGATCGAGCACTGGCTGGTCAAGCTTCTCGAATCCGCCGACACCGACATTGCCGCGATCCTGCGGCATTTCGAAATCGACGCGGGCCGTCTGGCCGCCGACCTCAACAAGGTGCTCGATCGCCAGAAGACCGGCAACAGCCGTTCTCCGGCGCTGGCCCCCAACATTATCAAGTGGATGCGTGAAGCCTGGATCTTCACGTCGCTGCAATACAATGAGCGGGCCGTGCGCAGCGGCCATCTGCTGACCGCACTTCTGTGCGACGACACGCTCGCTGCCTTGGCGCGCGACGCATCTTCGCAATTTGCCCGTATCAATGCCGAGGCACTGCGGACTTCGGTCGGCAAGATCACCTCCGGTACTAGCGAAGCCGGTGCCGCGGCGGCGGCTGCAAGTGGCAGCGCCGGCGCACCGTCCGTGGATGGCCAGGCTCGCCCGGCCGTCGTCTCCGGATCGGCGCTCGACCAGTACACCATCAACCTGACGGCGCGGGCCCGCGAGGGCAAGATCGATCCGGTTCTCGGCCGTGACGCCGAAACCCGCCAGATCGTCGACATCCTGACCCGCCGCCGCCAGAACAACCCGATCCTCACCGGCGAAGCCGGCGTCGGCAAGACGGCCGTCGTCGAAGGTTTTGCCCTGAAGATCGCGGCCGGCGACGTGCCCCCGGCTCTCAAGGACGTCGAACTTCTGTCGCTCGATCTCGGCCTGCTGCAGGCCGGTGCCGGCATGAAGGGCGAATTCGAGAACCGGCTCAAGAACGTCATCGAAGAGGTGAAGGCCTCTCCGCGGCCGATCATCATGTTCATCGACGAAGCCCATACGCTGATCGGCGCGGGCGGTGCGGCTGGCCAGAACGATGCCGCCAACCTGCTGAAGCCGGCGCTGGCACGTGGCGAAATGCGCACGATCGCCGCCACGACCTGGGCCGAATACAAGAAATACTTCGAGCGCGACCCGGCCCTGACCCGCCGTTTCCAGGTGGTCAAGGTCGACGAACCGGGCGACGAGGCAGCCATCGGCATGATGCGCGGCCTGATCCCGACGCTCGAAAAACATCATGGCGTGCGCGTGCTGGCAGAAGCGGTGGAAGATGCCGTTCGCCTGTCGCGGCGCTATATTCCGAGCCGCCAGCTTCCGGACAAGGCGGTCAGCCTTCTGGACACGGCCTGCGGTCGTGTTGCCGTTGCCGCGCATGGAACGCCTGCCGTGGTCGAAGACCGTCGCCGGCGGATCGAGATGATCGATACGGATCTTGCCGTCCTTGGACGCGAAGTGAAGATCGGCGCCGATCATGCCGAGCGGATTGCCGAGTTGCAGGCCGATCGCGAGAAGACGGCCTCCGAACTGGTCGACATGGAAGCGCAGTGGGAAAAGGAACGCGATCTGGTGTCGCAGATCCGCGCACTGCAGGAAACGCTGGGCGAACTGGAGGAAGGGGCCGAACAGCCCGCCGACGCCAAAACCCCGGAAGAAATGCGCAGCGAACTTGCGGCACTTGGTGCCGAACTGACTGCGCTGCAGGGTGAAAACCCGCTGATGCGCGTCACGGTGGATAGCCAGGCCATTGCCGAAGTCGTCGGCAACTGGACCGGCATTCCGGTCGGCCGCATGGTTTCCAACGAAATCAAGACGGTTCTGGCCCTCAAGGACAAGCTCAGCGAGCGCGTCATCGGTCAGTCGCATGCCCTGGAAGCGATCGCGGAAACGATCCGCACCTCGCGCGCCAAGCTAACGGACCCGCGCAAGCCGATCGGCGTGTTCCTCATGGTCGGCACCTCGGGCGTCGGCAAGACGGAAACGGCATTGGCCTTGGCCGACCTGCTGTATGGTGGCGAGCAGAACCTCACCGTCATCAACATGTCGGAATTCAAGGAAGAGCATAAGGTTTCGATGCTCGTCGGGTCGCCCCCCGGTTATGTCGGTTATGGCGAAGGCGGGGTTCTGACCGAAGCGGTTCGCCGCCGGCCTTACTCCGTGGTGCTGTTCGACGAAATGGAAAAGGCCCATCCGGGCGTGCAGGACGTGTTCTACCAGGTCTTCGACAAGGGCATGCTGCGCGACGGCGAAGGCCGCGACATCGACTTCAAGAACACCATCATCATCATGACGTCGAATGCGGGCACGGATCTCATCCACAAGCTCTATGCCGATCCGACCGACCGGCCCGACGTCGATACGCTGACCGAGGCTGTGCGTCCGGAGCTGCTGAAGAGCTTCAAGCCGGCCTTCCTGGGGCGTTGCTCCGTGGTTCCCTACTTCCCGCTCGCGGACGACATCATTCGCAAGATCGTGGAACTGCAGCTGAACCGCATCCGCAAGCGGTTCCTGGAAAATTACCGCGCAAACCTCACCTGGGATGCGTCGTTGATCGCCGATATCGCCAGCCGCTGCACCGAAGTGGAAAGCGGCGCGCGCAATATCGAATATATCCTCTCTCGCGGATTGTTGCCGCGCCTGTCTGCCCACGTCCTGTCGATCATGGCGGACGGCCGGCAGGTCGGAAGCCTCAAGGCAGTCCTCGGAGCGGATGGTCAGTTCGAGTTTGTGGAACAGGCGTCGAACGACGAAGTCGTGTCGCCTGCCGATATCGACGAGACAGCGGAGGAAGAGCCGGTCGCTGCCGCCGAATAAGCATGTTCTGCGAAGACTAAAGCCTGATAATAGAAATTGGACACACTAACGGGAGCTTACGAATGGCTATTTATCTGAAGTACGAAGGTATCGATGGCGAAGCAACGCACGCCGCCCACTCCAAGTGGATCGACATCGGCAGCATGCAGTTCGGCCTCGGTCGTGCGATCTCGACGCCGGCAGGTGCTGCAGCAAACCGCGAAGCAAGCGAGCCGAGCGTCAGCGAAGTCACCGTCACGAAGATGCTGGACAGCTCCTCTTCCAAGCTGTTCACGGAATCGGCAACCGGCGCAGCCGGCAAGAAGGTCGAAATCCATCTCGTCAGCACCGGTAGCCCGGGTGCAACCTATGCCGAATACACGCTGACCAACGCTCTGGTTTCGGCCTATTCGGTCAGCTCCGGCGGCGACCGTCCGAGCGAATCCATTTCGATCAACTTCACGAAGATCGAATACAAGTTCACGCCGTATGACGACAAGAACAAGGCCGGTACGCCGGTAACCGTCAGCTACGACCTCTCGACCACCAAGAGCGGCTGATAGTGACCAAATCCTGGCGCTTGGCGTTTAGCCAAGCGCCTCTAAGGATCATGCTTCCATGACGACGACACTCACTCAGGCGGAGCGCTGGCTGACCCTTGACACGCCGCTCGGCGAGGATGTGCTTGTCGCAACCGGTGTCCGTGGGGTGGAAGGCATCTCGCGGCTTTTTGAATTTCATGCGGAAGCCCTCTGCGAGCGCGAGATCATTGCGCCGGGGGATCTTCTCGGCAAAAGCGTGACGCTGCAGATGTCGCACCCGGCCTCGAAGCGGCGCCTGGTGAACGGCATCGTGACGGCATTCTCAGGCGGTGCCCTGACGCGCAGCAGTTACCGCATCTACAATCTGACGATTTCGCCGACCTTCTGGGTTCTCGACCGAACGTCTGACTACAAGATTTTCCAGGACAAGACTGCGGTGGAGATCGTCGAGGAAATCCTCGGCGAAGAAAGCATCAAGTTCGAGAAGAAGCTCAACGCGACCTACGACCGGCGGGAATATTGCGTCCAGTATGGCGAAACCAACCGCGCCTTCGTCGAGCGTTTGCTGGCCGAGGAAGGCATTTTCTACTTTTTCACCCATGCGCAGGGCGCCCATACGCTGGTGCTGGCGGACGACGCCACCGGCTATAAGGATTGCCTGCAGGAAAAGGTGGCTTACCGTGCCGACAGCAGCAACACGGCGGATGCGATCTCTGTCCTGGATATTGGCCGCGGACTGACCGACACCAAATGGGAACTCCAGGACTACAATTTCGAGGTTCCCAGCGAAAATGTCTCGGGAACGAAAACCACGAAGAAGGCGCCGGCTGCCGACAAGTCTTGGTCGCATTTCCGCTTTCCGGGCGACTCCATCCAGAAGACGACGCTCACTCGCCTGTCGGCCGTGGCCGTCGATGCATCTGACCGCGTCACGGAGACGATTTCAGGTGATTCAAGCTGTGCGAGTTTTGCCCCCGGCCATCGCTTTACGGTCGAACATCCGATCGATGCGGAGAACAACAAAACCTACGTGCTGACGGAGGTCTATCACGAGGCTTACAACCGCACGCACTTTACCATGCAGGGCGGCAGTGGCGGAGAACCTTCCTATAAGAACCGGTTTACCGGCGCGATCTCCACGCAGCCGGCGCGCAGCCCGCTGCCGGTGCCGCGGCCGATTGCCCGGGGGCCGGTAACCGCCAAGGTCGTCGGCGCGTCGCAGGAAGAGATCCATACGGACAAGTATGGCCGCATCCGCGTACAATTCTTCTGGGATCGCTACGGCAAGAACAACGAACAGAGCTCCTGCTTCATCCGCGTCGCGCAAAGCATGGCGGGCAGCGCCTGGGGTTCGATGTTCATTCCGCGTGTCGGAATGGAAGTGGTGGTGCAGTTCCTCGACGGCGACCCCGACAGGCCGCTGGTGACCGGCGCCGTCTACAACGCCGACAACATGCCGCCGTGGGCCTTGCCGGAGAACATGACGAAAAGCGGCCTGCTGACGCGGTCGACGAAGGACGGCCAGGTCGCGAATGCCAACGAATTGTCTTTCGAAGACAAGAAGGGCAGCGAAAAGATCCTGTTCCACGCGGAGAAGGATTTTACCCGCGAGGTCGAAAACGACGACGTGCTCGATGTCGGCCATGACCAGACGCGGACGATCAAGAACGACCGGACCTCGACGATCACCGAAGGCAACGACACCTTCACGATCAAGAAGGGCAACCGTGTCGAAAAGATCGAGACCGGCAACGAAACCCTCGATATCGACAAGGGTAACCGCACGACGACGCTTGGGCAGGGCAACGATACGCTGACGCTGTCGCAAGGCAACCGGACGGCGACGCTCGACAAAGGCAACGACGCCCTGACCGTGTCGATGGGGAACCGGACGACGACGGTCGACAAGGGTGACGATACGTTAACTGTTTCTCTGGGAAATCAGACAACCAAGGCGAGTGCTGGTAAGATTCTGCTGGAAGCCGGGCAAGGCATAACCTTGAAATGCGGCTCGAGCACCATCGAATTGACACCGGCCGGGATCAACATAAAGGCGGTTCAGATCACGATAAAGGGGGATGCGAAGGCAGGCCTGCAGGCGCCGATGGTGGACGTTGCCGGGGACGGCATGGTCACCGTCAAGGGCGGTATCGTGAAGATCAACTAGGAGCGCGGACTGTGAAGATCCAGAACGAACCGTTCCGCAAGGTGAGTGCTGCGACAGCAGCGGAGATTTGTGAGCGCGTCGACCTCTCGACGGAAGCGCGCGCCTTCCTGCTGCCGGACCTCTCGCCGCAAGGTTACTTCTCCCTGCTGGTGGATTCCGAGCAGGTCGGCGATGCCGTGCGCTTCATGGCGTTCTCGCTGCCCGTCCGTGAGGCGGTGTGGTGGGCTTGTGTCGTGGCGCATACCAATATCGCCCAGCCGAATGAACTCGAAACGACCTGCCTGGAGCGGACGGCCGCCTGGGTCTACGGTCCGAACGAGGAGCGCAGGCGGGCATGTTTTGCCGTTGCCGAACAGGCGAAATTCGAGGGGGCAGCGGCCTATGCGGCGCTTTCCGTCTTCTGGTCGGGCGGAAGCCTGGCGCCGGAAGGCATGCCGGATGCGCCAGCGGATCCCAAGCTCGGCCCGATCGGTGTCGGCGCTTCCGTGCTGCTGTCCATCACCGGCGGCGCGCCGCAGAGCCTCCTGAGGCGCTTCGAGGCATCGGTGGTGCGCGGCGTGAACATCGCCAATGGCGGGAACGGCTGGTTGAAGGACGACCGCCCGCTGAAGGCGGCAAGCTAGGGTTGCGAAGAAACAATCGGGGTTTTTCAACCTCTTTAACATTTTGCGCATAAGAGTGGAATTACAGTCGAGTGTCCTTCTTGTTACGGCCGCGCCCGCGGTCAAGGAGACAAGGTTCGGCCGGGTTCTTCTCTCTGAAAAGGAAGCCTGCTCATGGCGTTGACGCCGGTCATCGATATCGACGCTTTTCTCCAGCCCATCAGCGATGATGCGCCGGCTGGAACGGATCCGCGTGCCGATACCTCGTCGTCCTCGCTCTATTACCAGACGAAGGATGCGCGCAACGCTGCGCGTTCGGCCGAACGTTCCGCCGTCGAACTCGGCGGCCCGCCGCCGGAAGAATGGGACGTGGTTGCCGAGACGGCGGCGACCATCCTCGCCAGCCACGCGAAAGATCTGGAAATCGCCGCCTGGTTCGTCGAGGCCCTGCTGCGCCAGGAAGGTTTTGCCGGGCTGCGGGATGGCTTCAAGGTCATCACCGGCATCGTCCAGAATTTCTGGGAACCGTGTTTCCCGGAACTCGACGAGGACGGCATCGAAAGCAAGGTGTCCGCGGTATCGGGGCTGAGCGGCGCCGGCGCCGTCGGCACGTTGATCCAGCCGACCCGGCTGGTTCCGCTGACCTTCGGTTCGCTGGCGGATTATTCCTTGTGGAACTTCGAGCAGGCGACGGATCTCGAAAAGATTACCGACACATACAAGCGCCAGGAACGGATCGACAACGGCGCCGTTACCATGGAGCAGTTCAACCAGAGTGTCGCCGAAACTCCGGCGGCCCGCTTTGGCGAAACGGCGGCGCTGATCGAAGAGACGCTGGCGGCGCTGGCGGATATGTCGGCTGCCTTCGATGCCGTTGCCGGCATGGATGCCCCGCCGACGTCCGCGCTCCGCGAACTGCTGGAACAGATTCTTGGTTCGCTCAAGCATTTTGCCGCCGACAAGCTTGCCGTTTCCTCCTATGGTGATCCGCAAGCCGGCGCCGGCGAAGAGACCGGCGAGGCGGTGGAAACCACGGGTGCCGATGGCACCGTCACGATGGTGCAGGTCCGCAAGATCGACGGTTACGCCTCCCGTGACGAAGCTTTGGCGGAATTGCTTCGTATTTCGAACTATTTCCGCAAGACCGAGCCACACTCGCCGATATCCTACACACTGGAGGATGCGGTTCGGCGAGCGCGCCTCACCCTGCCGGAACTTCTTGCCGAACTGGCGGAAGATCCAAGTCATATCCAGAGAATACTTCTTGCGGCGGGCATCAAGCCGCCGGAAGCCGAGCCCTCCGGATATTGAGTATAAAACGTAGCATCGCATTGATTCCAAACGGCAACTGACACAGAGGGATTGTCATGGCAGAGAGCGTTCAACAGAAACTGAAGAGAGTGCGCGCTCCGCGCGTCCACATTACCTATGACGTGGAGACTGAAGGCGCGCAGGTTCGCAAGGAACTTCCTTTCGTTGTCGGCGTGATCGGCGATTTCTCGGGCAAGCCCTACGAGCCGCTGAAGCCGTTGCGCGATCGCAAGTTCATCCAGATCGACCGCGACAATTTCGACGACGTGATGAAGCGCATGACGCCCGGCGCGGAATTCAAGGTCGACAACACGCTGGCCGGCGACGATTCGCAGATGGCGGTGTCGCTGAAGTTCAACTCGATGGAAGACTTCGAGCCGGGTTCGATCGTCGACCAGGTCGAGCCGCTGCGCAAGCTTCTGGCCGTCCGCAACAAGCTGCGCGACCTGATGTCGAAGGTCGACCGGTCGGAAGAGCTGGAAAGCCTGCTCGAAGAAGTTCTGCAGAACACCGAGAAATTGTCCGCGCTCGCCGGCGAGCTGGGCAGCGAGAAGAAGGAGGGCTGATTTATGAGCACTGAAGTCAAAACCGAAGGCGGCGCAGCAGCCGCAGAAGCCACCGGTTCGCTAAGCCTGCTCGACCAGGCCATCCAGGTCACCAAGACCGCCGAACCGGACGAAATGCAGGACCTCCTGAAGACGTTGACCGACGAAGCCCTCTCGGGCACGGTGACCTTCTCCAAGAACCTGACGCAGACCTTCAACAAGGCCATCCAGGCGATCGACGAAAAGCTGTCCAAGCAGCTGACCGCGATCATGCATCACCCGGACTTCCAGAAGCTGGAAGGTTCCTGGCGCGGCCTGAACTACCTCGTGAAGAACTCCGAAACGTCGGCGACGCTGAAGATCCGCGTCCTGAACCAGACGAAGAAGGAACTGCACAAGGATCTCACCAAGGCTGTCGAATTCGACCAGAGCCAGGTGTTCAAGAAAATCTACGAAAACGAATTCGGCACCCCCGGTGGCGAACCCTACGGCGCCCTGATCGGCGACTACGAATTCGGCAATGGCACCGAGGACCTGGAAATCCTGCAGGGCATGTCGAACGTCGCGGCCGCTTCCTTCGCGCCGTTCGTTTCTGCTGCCAGCCCGCGGATGTTCGGCCTGGAAAACTTCACTGACCTTTCCAAGCCGCGTGATCTCGAGAAGATTTTCGAGAGCTCGGAATACATCAAGTGGCGGGGCTTCCGTGAAAGCGAAGACAGCCGCTTCGTCACCCTGACGATGCCGCGCGTTCTCGCACGCGTGCCCTACGGTTCGCAGGGCACCTCGATCGAGGAGTTCAAGTTCGAAGAAGCGCCGATCGATGCCAATGGCGTCGTGACCAAGATGGAGCAGGACCAGTTCACCTGGATGAACGCTTCGTACGCACTCGGCGAGCGCCTGACGACGGCTTTCGCCAAGTATGGTTGGTGCGTTGCCATCCGCGGCGCCGAAGGCGGCGGCAAGGTCGAGAACCTGCCGAGCTTCACCTTCACCAGCGATGACGGCGATGCCGACCAGCAGTGCCCGACGGAAATCGGTATCACCGACCGCCGCGAAGCCGAACTCTCCAAGCTCGGCTTCCTGCCGCTGTGCCACTACAAGAACACGGATTACGCCGTTTTCTTCGGTGCGCAGACGACCCAGAAGGCAAAGAAGTACGACAAGCCGGATGCAACGGCCAACGCCGCCATCTCCGCCCGCCTGCCGTACATCATGGCGACCTCGCGCTTCTCGCACTACCTGAAGGTCATGGGCCGCGACAAGATCGGTTCGTTCATGGAAGTCAGCGATTGCGAAACCTGGTTGAACAACTGGATCCGCAACTACGTCAACGGCAACTCGGAAGCCAGCGCCGAAATGAAGGCGCAGTATCCGCTCGCCGAAGCGCAGGTCTCGGTCAAGGAAGTTCCGGGCGCTCCGGGTTCCTACAACGCCGTCGCCTACCTGCGTCCGTGGCTGCAGATGGAAGAGCTGACCGCTTCCATGCGTCTGGTTGCGCGCATCCCGCAGATGGGTTGATCGCATGGTGGATGCCGAGGTTCTTGATGCGGTAGGGCCTGCTTCAGGTAGCGAGCCCGTAAGCCTCGATCTTCGGCGCAGCATTGTCGATGCTGTTTTGGGGCGCGGCGGCGAAGAACTCGCCGCCGCGCTCGACGATTTTTTCGGCGAAGACGACCGGACGGCCGGATTGGCCCGGTGGTTTTCGGAGGAACAGCTGGCCCGGATCGAGCCGAGCCGGATCTCCGCCATGCTGATGCGCGATATTGCCGCCATCGACGCGCTGATCGGCGATCAGGTGGACGAGATCCTCCACGCGCCTGAATTCAAGCGTATGGAAGCTGCGTGGCGCGGCGTCGATCTGCTGCTGGCGGAAACCGACGACGACGAGAAAATTCGCCTGCGTCTGTTCAATGCGACGTGGCTGGAATTGTCGCGGGATTTCGACAGGTCGATCGAATTCGACCAGAGCACCCTGTTTGCCAAGATCTACAACGAGGAATACGGCATGCCGGGCGGCGTGCCTTACGGATTGCTGGTCTGCGATTACGCCGTGCGTCATCGCTTCTCGTCCGGCTCCGGCCCGGTGACAGACGACGTGAGCACGCTGTCCAGTATCGCGCAGGTGGCGGCGGCGGCGTTTTCCCCTTGCGTGATCGGTGCGGCGCCGGAACTCTTCGGCGTCTCGACATTCGCCGACCTGTCCTATTCGCAGCGTCTCGACACCAGCTTCCGGCTGGTCGAGTACCAGCGGTGGCGCAAGCTGCGGGAGAGGGAAGAAAGCCGGTTCGTCGGCATTGCCCTGCCGCGCATCCTTTTGCGCGACCGGTATCGCGACAGCGCTGTCCGGGAGGATGGTTTCCGATACATCGAAGGCGGTACCGGCGTCGATTCCTGGCTGTGGGGCAACGCCGCCTTCGGCTTCGGCGTGGTGGCGATCCGTGCTTTCAAGGAGTGGGGCTGGTTTGCCGACGTCTGCGGCACGCGGGGCGACAGCAATCGTGGCGGGGTGATTTCCGATCTGCCGTCGCCGGATTTCTCGACCGTCGAGGCAGCCGGCTATCGGCGTCCGCTGGAGGTCGAACTGACCGACAAGAAGCAGAAGGCGCTCGAGGATCTCGGCTTCATCTCCTTCAGCCCCTGCAATTTTACGCGTTCCGTGGTGATGCTTGGCGCCCAATCGCTGCATCTGCCCACGGATGAGGGCGACGTTGCCGAGCGGGCAAACGACCGACTTTCCTCGATGCTGCAATATGTGATGTGCATCAGCCGCTTCGCGCATTACGTCAAGGTGATGGCTCGCGATCGGGTCGGCGCCTACTCGACGCCGCAGGATCTGGAGCGCTATCTGGCGGAGTGGTTGCGCAACTATACGATTGGCAATACCGATGCCGGGCCGGAACTCAAGGCGCGTTATCCGTTGAGCGGTGCGCAGCTGGAAGTTAGGGAAACGCCGGGCCGCCCGGGTTCCATGAACTGCGTCATGCATCTGCAACCGCATTTCCAATTCGACCAGGTGGTCTCGGGGTTCAAGATGCGGACGGAAATACAGGCGGCGAGGGTAAGATAGGATGGCACGCAATCCGCCAAAGGCACCGCCGCGTCTGGCGCTCTTCGACCGGCTTCTGCAGGGCGACAGTGTCGAGACCGACAAGAACGCCGACCGCGCGATGCGCGAGTTGCGCGACTCCGTGCGGCGCGATCTCGAAATTCTCTTCAACACCCGTCCCCGGCATCTGCCGATCGATCCGGCATTGGAGGAGTTGCAGAAGTCGCTCCTGGCTTTCGGCCTGCCCTCGCTGCAGGGCCAGCATGTTGCGACCCCGACCCAGCAGCGGAAATTTCAGGAGCATCTGCAGTCGATCATCCAGCGGTTCGAGCCGCGTTTCCGGGATCTTTCGGTGCAACTTGTGCAGAACCAGGACTGGATGGACCGCGTCTTGCGCCTGCAGATCCATGCCATCCTGGAAACCGATTCGTCCAGCGAGGCGGTGGTCTACGATACGATGATCGATCCGGTTTCCGGCGGTCTCGTCATCAAGGAAGCGTGACGCGCTCGCGGCGGACCTTATTACGCGGCAAAGATCTGCATCGAGCGTGGCGCAGGCGCGCGCTGGTGGCTGCGGCGGGCGATGGCATATTCCAGCGATTGTTCGATGGTGCGCGAATCGACCGGTTTCCTGACAACACCCAGCGCACCCTTGACGCCTGTGGCCACCAGTTCCGGATTGGCCGTCATGAAGATGACGGTGACGCCGAATTCTTCGGCGAGGATGCGACCGATTTCGGGGCCGCTGGGGCCATCCGACAGGTTGACATCAACGAGCGCGATATCGGCCAGCGGTGCGAGAATAAGCGCATTTTCCTTGTTGCTGGCGAGACCGACCACATCCGCCTCGACAGGCGACGACGACACCATGTCCTCGACGTCCATGGCAATGAGGTATTCATCCTCGATTATCAGCACACGATGATTCATATCGCCCCCATTCTGATCCCTACTCGTCTCCATAACCTGATCCTTTCCGAAGCGACGACCCGTCTTGCGAGCAGACGTGCTCGGTCATACCGATCTTCCAGGTCATGGGTCACGCTGTTGTATATCCGTGGGCTTGTATTCTTGCCCTTTGAAATCTCAAAACGGCCGGGATTGAAATATGTTCCGCGGAAGAACATCTTTTGTGAAAAATAGGGAAGATTCGGGAGAAAATAACTTAGAACTTGAAATTGGAGGATTTCATAAAGAATAAATTAACCATGTCGGCCGTTTTTGGTTAATCGAAAGTAAATTATTCCGCTTTCGCCCGAACTGTGTCGGCGTGCAGGGGCAGATGCTTCAAACGACGAGCGAAGCGCCCAGCCAGAGGCAGGCTATACTACGGCTGACGTAACATTCCAGCGTGGACATGCCTCCACCTTTCCGCCAGACCGAAGACCAGATGAAGAGATTGTAGGGCAGCGGCAATAGAAAAATCAGCAGCGCCGTCCAGTCCGGCATGCCTGCGCCCGCGGCCGTGAAGGCCAGCGCAAGGAAGGTGACGTTCAACGCGGTGCCGAACAGGAACATGTCGCGCCACAGGAGCACGGGCATCGCGATCCGATTTTCCCGTCTGTCTGTTATGAAGCGGCGCAGTGGCATGACCTGAACTTTGATGATGGAACGGCAGGCGCCGACGGTGTCGTGTGCGGGCCTTCGCGTCTTCGATAGAGCAGCGATGGCACAAAAGCAATTGCCGCGCCCTGGGGCGCGGCAACTCGATTGTCTGGATGCGGGCGGCGATCAGAAGTCCATATCGTCCATGCCGGCATCGGCGCCGAGGTCGTTGTCCTGATTGGACGTATCTTCCTGCGGCTGTTCGGCTGCCGGCGCGGCATTGGCGGTATCGCCGGCGAACATGCCGGCGATGGCGTTGCCCAGAAGCACGCCGCCGGCAACGCCCATGGCCGTCTGGGCGGCACCGGCGAGGAAGCCGCCGCCGCCGCGCTGGGCCATGCCTGCCTGCTGGCCCCATGGGCCGCCGGCCTGTTGGCCCATCGGCGCACCGTTCGGAAAGCCGCCCATGCCGTTGCCGGCATTCTGGCCCTGATAAGCCTGGCCCTGCTGATAGGCCTGGCGTTGCGGCTGCGGCGCGGGGCGGCTGCCGCCACCGAACAGGCTGGAGAGCAGGCCGCCCGAAGCCGGACGGTTGGCCGCCTCGTATTCGAGTTGCTCGATGCGCTGCTGCGCCGCCTGCAACGCCTGATCCTGCACGACGATGGTCTGCGCCATGAAGTAGGGCGAGGCGGGCTGGGCGGCGACCCGTTCCCGGATCAAGGCCTCGGCCTCGTTGTCGCGCTGGCCGCTCTGCTGCTCTACCTGGGAGAGCTTGCCGAAGAGGCCGTCGATCGCCTGGCGGTCGTTCTGGTCCATGGATGATACTCCTTTGCGTCGGGCGGCTTACTCGCGCTCGCCCGTAAAGTTCAGCAACAGCTGGAAGATGTTGACGAAGTTAAGGTAGAGCGACAGGGCGCCGAAGACAGCGAGCTTCTGCTGCGATTCTTCGTCGAAGTTTTCAGCATACTGTTCCTTGATGTTCTGCGTGTCCCAGGCGGTCAGGCCGACGAAGACGACGATACCGATCACCGAGATGGCAAACTGCAGGGCCGAAGAGCCGAGGAAGATGTTGACGACGGACGCGATGACGACACCGATCAGGCCCATCATCAGGAACGAGCCGAACTTCGACAGGTCACGCTTCGTCGTGTAGCCGTAAAGGCTGGTGGCGCCGAACATCGTCGCGGCGATGAAGAAGGTGCGTGCGATGCTGGTGCCGGTGAAGACCAGGAACACGGACGCCAGCGACAGGCCCATCACGGCGCAGAAGGCCCAGAAGGTCAGCTGTGCGGTGCGTGCCGACATCGAGTGGATGCGGAACGAGAAGAAGAAGACGAAGGCGAGCGGCGCCAGCATCACCACCCACTTCAGCGGCGTGGAGAAGATCGGCACGTAGAGCGCCGGCGTCGAGCCGACGAAGAAGGCGACGAGGCCGGTCAGCACCAGGCCGGCGCCCATGTAATTGTAGACGCGCAGCATGTGCTTGCGCAGGCTTTCGTCGAACACCGCCTGGCTTTGCGCAGCGGGATGATACCCAAAACGATTGGGGTTTGTATTCATGATCGATCTCCTTGTCCGATTCTATGAATGGGGAAAAATCAGTAGAGCGAGCCGGCGAGTTTCTGAGCTATGCCGTTGAGTTCGTTGGCCTTGCGGGCATCCGAAACCAGGGCGTAAGCCACCTCGCCGATCTGCCAGTAGGACGCCTGCGTCGCGCCGGTGGCGAAGGGCAGGGCCTGCTGTACGGTGAAATTGCCGGGGCGGACGGCAAAGAGCGACAGCACTTCGCCCTTGCCGGGGGATACCGCCATTTCGACGCTGGGGCCGAAGGCGGAGGGGAAAATCTGCACGTCCATCACCCGCCAGCCTTTCGGCACGGCCGGCATGACGATGCCGGTTGCGGCGCGGATGTCGTTGGGGTCGTAATCGGCGGTCTCGCGCTGCGAATGCATGCTTTCGCGCAACAGCGTCGTCTGGTGGGCACGGACGGCCTCCTCGACGAAAGCCGGCGGCTGCACGGAAGCGACGACGCTGGTGGCGCCGAAGGGACCGACATAGGCATTGGCCAGCCAGCCGGTTGCGATCAGCAGGATGATGGCCGCCGCGCGCCGCACCGTCGAGAAGAAGCGGCCGCGCGACAGCGCGCCTTCGAGCCGTCGTGCGGCATCGCGGGTTTGCGGCCGTGCGGCCCTGCTCTGGTCGGCGAGCGCCAGCCGCAATTCGCCCTTGAGGCTGAGGTCAGCCATCACCTGCGCCGCGATCTGCGGGTTTTCGGAGAGATAGGCCTCGACCTCGATGCGGCGATTGATGCCGAGCTGGTTGTCGACATAGGCCGCCAGATCGGTCTCGACGATGGGATCAACGCTTTTCATTGTCTGCTCCTCCGATCAGCCGCAGGTGACCGCCCTTGGCGGCGCCGGCCTGGTCTTCGAAATTCCTGAGTTTTTCCCGTGCCCGCGAAATGCGCGACATCAGCGTGCCCACCGGAATGCCGAGTGCCTCGGCCGCTTCCTGGTAGGAAAGATCTTCCATCGCCACGAGATGCAGGGCTTCGCGCTGTTCTTCCGGCAGGGCGAAAAACGCTTCGCGCACCTGGCGCAGGCGAACGGCATGATCCTGATCGGCGGGGGCCGCCTGTTCGGTTATCTGGGCCGCCGCCTCCACGCGCAGCGACTGGGACCGGGCGCGGCGGATGCGGTCGATATGGGTATTGTGCACGATCGACAGCAGCCAGTTGCGGATGTTGGCGCCGCGCCGGAAGGTGCTTTCGTGTTCGTAGGCGCGGACGAGCGCATCGTGCACGAGATCTTCCGCCTCGTCGGCATTGCGCACCAGCGAGCGCGCATACCGCCGCAAGGTTTCCAACTGGCCGACAATGTCGAACGGGCTGCGTTTCGTTTCCATGACCCAGTATACGCAAGCCCGGTTGACCCTATTCCATCGATTTCGAAAAAAAATCGCATGTCCGGCATGGCGCGCGGGAACACGCAGCGGAATAGGCCGTTCGCCCTCTGGATTTCGCCTTTCAAAAATGCGTCGGCTGTTCAGAAAAAGGAAAGGGAATGCACGGATGATTGCCGGATGATCGTTGCAGCCGCTGGCGCGGCTCGGGGTCGTATCGGCGGTTTTTGGTAAAAAACACTTGTCACACCCGCGCCTGCCGTGGGTAGATGGTGGCATCATCGTATCGTGGAGGATCGTGGGTTTGGCGGCAAAAGAATACGGGCTGACCGGATGAGTTTGAGAAAATACGTCTGGCCGGTGATCGGTCTCGCTGCCGTCGTCTTCTCGATATGGTTGCTGTATCGGGAACTGCGTGGTCTTTCCCTCAACGACATGATTGCCAGTTTCCGGGCCATCCCGTTGCATCACTGGCTGTTGTCGGGCGCTTCGACTTTGCTCGCTTATGCCGCTCTGGCCGGTTACGACCGGATCGCGCTTTTGCATTTACGGCGCAAGGTTCCCTGGCTGTTCATAACCGTCGCCTCCTTCACCACCTATGCCCTGTCCCACAATGTCGGCGCGTCCGTCCTGTCCGGCGCAGTCGTGCGCTACCGCGCCTATACCTCCCGCGGGCTGACCGGGCAGGAGGTGGGCGTGCTGGTAGCGTTCTGCTCGTTCACCTTCATGCTCGGCACCATTCTTCTCGGTGGCATCGTGCTGGTGTTCGAGCCGACCATCGTCGAACGTTTCGTCGATGTTCTGCCGCTCGATGCGTCGCGGACGACCGGTTTCGTGCTGCTTGGCCTTGTGGCGCTTTATGTCATCGGCAGCATGCTGGGGTTTCGGACCCTGTCGTTCGGCAAGCTCGAACTGTCTTATCCGCGTCCGCGTGTTGTATTGCAGCAGCTGGTAATCGGCCCGCTGGAGCTGTTGGCTGCCGCCGGCATCATCTATTTCGCTCTGCCGGAGGCTGGCAATCCCGGCTATTTCGTTGTGCTCGGCATCTTTCTGGTGTCGTTTTCGGCCGCCCTGGTTTCGCATGCGCCCGGCGGCCTGGGGGTGCTCGAACTGGTGTTCATCACCGGACTGCCGGATATGAACCAAGCGGACGTGCTGGCGGCGCTCGTGGTGTTCCGCCTGTTCTACCTTCTCATTCCCTTCGTCATTGCCCTTGTGGTGATCCTGCTGTTCGAACGGTCGCAGTTTTCGGTCGAGGAGCAATAGAGCAATTCCAGCAAAAGTGCGGAGCGGTTTTGCGTCCGGAATTGCGTAAAAAACAAAGGGATAGAGCGTTTTCGCGATTCGGAGAGAAGCGGAAATGCTCTAACCGCCCGCCGGATGTCCGGCAGGCGGCCTTGTTGGTCTTCGCTCAGATTTCGGGATTGCCCGATGGCGTCGGCGTTGCGCTCTGAACCGTCTGATGAGCCGGTTTTTTCTGCAGGGCCGTCTTCTCCGCGGCACCGCCGACGGAGGCCGCCAGCAGAGCCTGTGTTGCGTCCTCGCCCTTGAAGCCCGCCTGGGCAAGGATCTCGTCGAGAATAGGCTTCTGCGCGGTGAAGCTGAGAAGCTGGCTGCTGAGATCGCCGACCGGGTTGCCCGTCTGCTCGCCACCGGCGCCGCCGAGGGCGCCGACCAGGTTGCCGGCACTGAAGATGCGGATATCGGAGATCTTCTCGATCGGCTTCATTGCCTGAGCCAGGGCATCCGGAACGATGGCGATCCGGGCGCGGGCAAGCTCGAAGTCGATAATGCTGGTGGCCAGCGCATTGCGGGCCTCGTTCCTCGCCCGTTCGGCCTGCGCCTCGGCTTCGCCGAGCGCGATGACGCCGGCGGCGCGGATTTTTGCCGCTTCCGCCTCGGCCTCGGCTTCGATCTTGGTCGCAGCGGCGAGGTTTTCGGCGGCCTGGCGTTCGGCTTCGGCCTTGACCGTCAGCGCCGTTGCTTCCTGCTCGGCGGCCTTGCGGGCGTCGAGAACGGCGATGCGCTTGGCGCGCTCGGCGATCTCGACTTCGCGGGCGGTGATAACTTGTTCTTCGGCAGTGGTTGCCGCTGCCTTCGCCTCGTCGGCCTTGGCGCGGGCGGCCTGTTCCTGTTCGCTCTTCTGTGCCACGGCGATGGCCGCGTCGATGCGTGCCGTTTCCGTGATGCGGCGTGCCTCGGCTTCGCGCTCGGCAATGCCGCGTTCGGCTTCGATGCGGGCGGTTTCGCGGATCTGCCGGGCTTCGGCGTCGCGTTCGGCAATGCCGCGTTCGGTGTCGAGGCGGGACGTTTCTTCGCTGAGGCGCGCCAGCTGCTCCGCCTTGGCCGCTTCGGCGCGGGTTTCGGCGGTCTTGTTGGCGATATCGCGTTCCTGGCTCAGCTCGGCGTCGCGCTGTTCACGCTCGATGGTCAACCGCCGCAGCGCCGCTTCGCGGTCCTTGGTGGCGATCTCGACTTCGTTGTCGCGAACGATCTGGTTGCGTTCGCGCTTGCGCTCCTCGGTGATCTTGGTGAGCGCGGTCAGACCCTCGGCGTCAAAACTGTTGTTGGGGTTGAAATGCTTGATGTCGGTCTGGTCGAGGCGGGTCAGCGACACCGATTCGAGTTCCAGGCCGTTGGATTGCAGGTCGTGGGCGACGGCAGCCTGCACCGACTTGACGAATTCGGCACGCTGCTCCTGCAGGTCGCGGAGCGTCATGGTGGCGGCGACGGAACGCAGGCCGTCGACGAACTTGGCTTCCACCAGCGCCTTCAAGGCATCCGCGTCGTTGGTGCGGTCGCCGAGCGTCTGGGCCGCCAGCGCGATGTTTTCCGCATCGGGCTTCACACGGACGTAGAATTCGGCGGTGATGTCGGCGCGCATGCGGTCCTGGGTGATCAGCGATTCATGTTCGGAGCGCTTGACTTCCAGCCGCAGCGTGCTGAGCGAAACCCAGGAGTAGGAGTGGAAGATCGGCAGGATGATCGAGCCGCCGTCGAGGACGACCTTTTTGCCGCCGAGGCCGGTTTTCACATATGCCTTGTCCCGCGTCGCCCTGGTGTAGAGCGACGTCATGATGATGCCGATGACGACGACAGCCACTACGATGACGCCGGCGATCAGTCCCAATGAAAGAAAGTCCATGGTCGTTTAGCCCCCGTGATTCTCAGTGTGGGAATTGTCCAGTTCCGGCGGCGCCGGAATGGCTTGGAAAAGGCCTTTCGCGCCATCGACGATCAGCACCTGTGCTCCCGTCTGGATGACGTGGCCGGGTGCCGCGCAAGCGCGCAGGGTATGGATGTTATCATGCAGGTCCTTGACGCGGACGGTGCCGGGATTGCCCTGGTCGAGCGGCCCCAGGGTCACGATGCCGATGAGGCCGATGAAATCGGCCTGCTCGACGACGCTGGTCTCGTCGCGCGGTATGATTTTCGAGATGCCGTTGCTGCCCCAGCGGGTGACGGGGATTGCCGCCGCCACCGCGCCTGTCATCGCGGCAAAGAGCGGCATCGGGCCGCCCGTCATGTTGGTCCACATCGCCTGGATCGCGAAGCCGGCCGCGGCAAAGGCCGAGAGCAGGATGACCGCTAGAACGAGGATCGGCACGCCGCCCGCATTCAGCCAGGACATCCAGCCGCCCAGCAGGCCGGCTTCGGAGTGATCGGGAACATGGTGGCCGTGATGGCCGAGCCCATCGTCGATCAACCCGGAGGCCGAGCCGCCGAGCAGAACGGAGACAAGCTCGACGATGCCGAGACCCGCCACCGTCAGCAACGCGATCCAGAAAGGCGCCGTACCGGGTTGAACGACACCGTCCATCAGCGCTGACCTTCCTTGAAGGCTTTCAGACGCGCCTCGATGGCGTTCTGACGCTGCATCCGGCCCAACTCCTCGACTTCGGCCGCGCCGTCTGTCGGCTTGGCGGGAACGCCGGTGACCCGATGGACGGCATCGAGTGCATCCGCCAGGCGGCGATCGTTGCGCTGCGACGGTGTCGCCGCCGATGTCGGCACCGCCCGTTCGGCCCGTTGGGCATCCTCAAGGCGCTTCTGCGCATCGGCGCGGGCCGATGCGATGCTGCGCAACGTTGCTTCCGCCTCGGCGATTTCGGCGGCATTTTCGAGGATGGCCTTGGACAGGGCCTCGCGCTGCGCCTCGAGATCGATCTGCAGGCCGGTGGCGGCGCGGGCGAGATCCTCGCGGCCATTCTCCAGCCCGACCTTGATCTTGTCGTCGAGATCCTGGATTTCGGCATCGAGATCGCCGGACTTGGCTTTCAGGCGATGGCCCGCGGCGACGGCGACGCCGAGCGCCGTGCGTGCCTCCTCGGCGATCTTGCCGATTTCGCGTACGGCCTGCTGGGCAACGGCCGTCGGGTTGGATGCCTCTGCAGTATCGACTGCATTGTTGACGACACCGGCGATGACACGCCCGAGCCGGGCAAGAATACCTTCATTGGTCATGGAAGCCTCCTTGTTCGGTTGGAAGCCGGACTGGATGCCGGCCTGTATGCGGATCGAATTTCCATCGAAAACCAGCCGCGCCTCGGCAAAATCGCTCCAGCCGCTGCGATAACCGCTGACCGCGTAGGGCACGACGATGCGCCCGGCGACGGTGGCGATGCTGACGCTATCCGGGCCTTTGACCGCAAACAGCTTGGCATCGAGCGGGATATCCGAGACGGTTTCATCCGCCCGGCGGCGACTGTGATCGCGCAGTGCGAGGGTTGCCATTCGCGACGGCAGCCCAGTCTTCGTCCTGATTTCTTCATAGGCCGCCTCATGCAATGCCACCAGGTTGGCACCCCTTGTGCGGTCCAGAATCGCCATGGCCTGGCGATAGGCATGCAGGGTTTCATCAAGCATCCCCCGCTCCTTTTCAGCGAGTTGAAGGACAAGCGTGACGGCGGCTTTAAGCTTCGTACCCATGGCAAAATATATAAAGCACTGCATTGGTGCTTTCAAGGTTTCGACCTTACTATTTCGAGAACGCTTTGGCCCGGCCAATTATTCGGAGCGGCGGTTTGGGTGCACAATCGCTCCCGGCACGGATGATATGAAATATATTTCATTGCGTGAATTATATTGACAACATGGGCGGAACCGCGCAATTTGCCTTCACCGCGGATCGAGGAGAACCCGCGGTTCCACAGATCAGGCGCAAAGCGCCGAGGTTATTTTTGGGAGGGGCTTCGGCCTCGAGGAGGACATTTGCGCACATTTTTCAGCATGGCCGCAACCGCGGCCCTGGCAGCCACCCTATTGTCCGGCACGGCGTCGGCTCAGGAAACCGAAAACCCGTTCCGCTGCAAGCCGGGCGAAAAATACGTCATGAACGTCATGGTTTCCGGCGTCGAATACTGGTTCCCGGTCTATGAGATGTTCAAGCAGGCCGGCAAGCAGTTCGGCTGCGAAACGGCCTATACCGGCACGCCGGAATATGACGTCAACAAGCAGATCGCCACGTTCGACCAGGCCCTGGCGCAGAACCCGGCCGGCATTCTCGTCCATCCGATGAACTCCGATCCGTTCATCGAGCCGATCAACCGCGCCATCGACCAGGGCACCGCGGTCGTCACGTTTGCTGCGGACTCGCCGCTGTCGAAGCGCATCTCGTTCATCACGTCTGACAACACCCGCGAGGGCATCTACGCCGCCGACGCGCTGGCCGAGAAGCTGGGCGGCAAGGGCGAATATGCGGTTCTGGAAAACCCCGGCCAGGACAACCACGACAAGCGCATCGCCGCCTTCATCGGCCGCATGGAAGAAAAGTGGCCTGACATGAAGCTGGTCGGCCGCGCTGCGTCGAACCAGGACCCGACCAAGGCTTATCAGGGCCTGCTCAGCATCATCCAGGCGAACCCGAACCTCGGCGCCGTCTTCATGCCGGAAGCCAACTCGGCGATCGGCGCGGCCCAGGCCTCGAAGGAAAGCGGCGGCAAGGTGCTCGTCATGTGCGCCGACGTCAACGCCAACATCCTCGATATGATCAAGGCCGGCGAAGTCTTCGGTTCGATCAACCCGAACCAGGGCATGCAGGGTTACATGGGCTTCATGCTCTTGTGGCTCGCCAAGCATCCGGAACTCATCGACCCGATGAACGATGCCAAGCGCTCCGGCTTCAACCCGATGAGCGTTCCCTTCGTCGACAACGGCCTGTCGATCGTCACGGCCGAAAATGCCGATGATTTTTATTGGGACAAGTACCTGAAGCGTCGTGGTACGAAGGGTATCGAGGAGTAAGTCCGTCGTTCGGCGGCTTGGGGTGGGCCGTTTCGGCCCGCTCCATCCGCCGACGATCCGGACATGAGAAGGCGAGGAGTACCCCGATGGCATCGACGGTTTCGGCCGGAAGCGGTCCAGTTCTGGAAATCCGCAACGTTTCCAAACACTTCGGTGTCGTGAAAGCACTGTCCGGCGTCGATTTTGCGCTGGAGCGCGGCGAGATCCATGCCCTGTGCGGCGAAAACGGCGCCGGCAAGTCCACCCTGATGAACATCATCGCCGGCGTGCTGCAGCCGAGTGAAGGCGAGATCCGTTTCGAGGGCAATGTCGTGCGCATCGCCTCTCCGGCAACGGCGCAAAAACTCGGCATCGGCCTGGTGCATCAGGAAATCGCGCTGTGCCCCGACGTGTCGGTGGCGGAAAACATGTTCATGGCGGCGACCAGCCTGCGCAAGGCGCCGATGATGAATTATCGCGAGCTGAACCGACAGGCGCAGCAGATCATGCATCGCCTGGCGCCGATCCCCGTCGATGCCAAGGTTTCGACGTTGTCGATTTCCAACCAGCAACTGGTCGAGATCGCCAAGGCGCTGACGCTCGATTGCCGCGTGCTGATCTTCGACGAACCGACGGCGGCGCTGACGGAATCGGAAGCCAAGGTGCTGTTCGGCATCATCCGCGATTTGAAGGCGCAGGGAATTTCCATCATCTATATCAGCCACCGCATGGCGGAGATTTTTAGCCTTTGCGACCGGGTGACGGTGTTCCGCGACGGGCGTTATGTTTCGACCGACCCGATCAAGGACGTCGATGCGGATTATGTCGTGCGCCGCATGGTCGGTCGCGAAATCACCCAACTCTATCCGCCGAAATTGTCCGAGCCGCCGGGCGAAGTCATCCTTTCTGTCCGCGATCTCGGCGACGGTACCCGCTTCTCGAAGATCGGCTTCGATGTGCGCAAGGGCGAAATCCTCGGCATTGGCGGCCTGATCGGCGCCGGGCGGACGGAGATCGCCGAAGGTATCTGCGGCCTGCGGCCGGTGACGACGGGCGGCGTGCTGCTGCACGGCGTGCCGCAAAAGATCGGCTCCTATGCGGACGCGGTGAAGAGCGGCATCGTCTACCTCTCGGAGGACCGCAAGGGGTCGGGCGTTTTCCTTGACTTGTCGATTGCGAAGAACATTTCGGCGCTGGACCTGAAGCGCTTGACGACAGCCTTCGGGCTGCTGAACGCCCGGGCGGAGGCGGACCTCGCCCGGGATTTCACCAAAAAACTCGGCGTGCGCATGGGCGGCATCGATTACCCGGTCTCGTCGCTCTCGGGCGGCAACCAGCAGAAGGTGGCGATTGCCAAGCAGCTGTCGGTCAATCCGAAAGTCATCCTGATGGACGAGCCGACGCGCGGCATCGATGTCGGCGCCAAGTCGGAAATCCATCGGCTTCTGCGCGAGCTTGCCGAAACCGGCATCGGCATCGTGGTGATCTCGTCGGAACTGCCGGAATTGCTCGGCCTCTGCGACCGGGTGGCGGTGATCCGGGAGGGGCATATCGCCGGCGAACTGACGGGAGAGGACATGTCTGAGGAAAACGTCATGCGACTGGCCTCCGGTGTCGCCATGGAGACGGCGGACAACGAACGGCGGGCGTCCGCGCATGTCTGAGAAGGATAAGGGAGAGACGAAGATGGCAGTCGATACATTGGCAGGCGGCGAGGAGCGGGTCTCTTCGTGGCGCCGGCTCGGTTCCATGCGCGAGGCGGGACTGATCGCCATCATCCTGGCACTGTGCGTGATCATGACGTTCGCGTCGCCGCATTTCCTGACGCTCGGCAATTTCCGGGCGATGCTGATGTCCTTCTCGGTGGAAGGCATCGTCGTCGTCGGCATGACGGTGTTGCTGATCGTCGGCGGTATCGATTTGGCCGTCGGCTCGGTGGTCTGCTTCGCCATGGTGTTTGCCGGCTCGCTGTTCCTTCTCGGGCTGGATCCGTGGAGCGCATCGCTGCTCGGCATCCTCGCCAGTGCGGCGATCGGGGCGATCATGGGCTTCTTCGTCACCGTGGTCGGGCTCAACCACTTCATTACCTCGCTGGCGGCGATGGTCATCGTGCGCGGCCTCTGCCTGATCATCACCAAGGGAACGCCGCTGTCGCTGTTCACCATGCCGCCGGCCTTCAAGGCAGTGGGGCAGGGGACGTTCTACGGCGTGCCCTATGTCATCCTGATTTTCGTCGCCGTCGTTGTCGTCTTCGATTTCCTGCTGCGCCGCGCCACCGCCTTCCGCAAGGTGTTCTATACCGGCAGCAACGAGAAGGCGGCGCAATATTCCGGCATCAAGACCAAGCAGGTAAAATTCTGGGTGACGGTGATGTGCTCGACGCTCGCCGGTGTCGCAGGCGTCATCTACATGTCGCGCTTCGGTGCCGCGACGCCAACCTTCGGCGTCGGCATGGAGCTGAACATCATCGCCGCGGCGGTCATCGGCGGCGCGTCGCTCAATGGCGGCTCGGGCACCATCCTCGGCGCCATCCTCGGCATCGCGCTGCTCTCGGTCGTCACCTCGTCGCTGATCCTGCTCGACGTCTCCGTCTACTGGCAGGATATGATCAAGGGCTGCATCCTGCTCGCGGCCGTGTCCATCGACCACTTCCTGCACAAGCGAAAGGCCTGAGCATGGCCATCGGCAAGCTCGTGAAGAAACCCGCCGGCTCCTCCGGCCCCCGCGAAGAAATCGTCATCGCGCGGCAGATGCACCAGGCGCTCGTGCTGCACTTCCTCGAAGGGTTGACGCAGGCGCAGATCGCCGACCGGCTCGGCATCTCGCATGCCACCGTCAACCGGCTGATCAAGCGCGGCCGGCAGCTCGGCCTCGTCGAGATCAAGATCAAGTCGCCGGTCGAACAGCTTGTCGATATGGAAGAACAGCTTCTGGCGCTGGGTGGCATCGATCGTGCCGTGGTGGTGCCGACCGTCTCCGACAATCCGCAGCTTTCGCTGCAGGCGACCGGCGAGGCGGCGGCGCGGCTGCTGCTCGATACGATCAAGGACGGTGACACCATCTGCATCACCGGCGGCAAGGGCGTCAGCGCCGTCGTCGCCGGGCTGAAGCCGACGCGGCGCTACGACGTCGAGGTCATTCCGGCGACCGGCTGCGTCCAGGGCAAGCACTATACCGACGTCAACCACGTCGCGACGCTGATGGCCGACAAGCTCGGCGGCCGGGCCTACCAGATCCACGCGCCGCTCTTCGCCGACGATGCCGACCAGCGCGAGATGCTGATCAACATGCGCTCGGTCTCGAACGTCTTCCGTCTGGCCCGCGAAGCAACCCTCGCAGTCGTCGGCATCGGTTCGATCATGAGCGACGATTCGAGCTACTACGACCTGCATCCGTCTTCCGCGACAGATCGCGCCGCGATCGAGCGCTCTGGGGCAAGCTGCGAATTGCTCGCCCACCTGCTCGATGCCGGCGGTGCCGTCTGCGACTACAGCCTCAACCGCTCGCTGGTTTCCCTGACGCTTGACGAATTCGCCTCGATCCCCACCAAGATCGGCGTTGCCAGCGGTCCGAACAAGGCCGGGCCGATCCTCAGCGTCATGCGCGGCGGCCATCTCGATACGCTGGTGACCGACGAAAGCACCAGCGCCCGCATCCTTGATCTTGCTCACGGAGTTTCAGCATGACCGCCTCTCAGATCACTCGCGACATCGGCAAATCCGGCGTTACCGCATCGGCCGTCGGCCTCGGCACCTGGGCCATCGGCGGATGGATGTGGGGCGGCACCGACGAGAAGGAATCGATTGCCGCGATCCAGGCCTCGCTCGATGCCGGCGTGTCGCTGATCGACACCGCGCCGGCCTATGGCCTCGGCCGCTCCGAGGAGATCGTCGGCAAGGCGCTGGCCGGCCGGCGTGACAAGGCGGTGATCGCCACCAAATGCGGCCTCGTCTGGCACACGCAGAAGGGCAGGCATTTCTTCGATCAGGACGGCAAGCCGGTGCACCGTTATCTCGGCCGCGATGCGATCTTCCACGAGGTGGAGGAAAGCCTGAAACGGCTCGGCACCGATTACATCGACCTCTACATCACCCACTGGCAGGACCCGACGACGCCGATTGCCGAGACGATGCAGGCGCTGGAAGACCTGCGCAAGCAAGGCAAGATCCGCGCCATCGGCGCCAGCAATGTCAGCCGCACCGAACTGGAAGACTATGCGCGGATCGGCGGGCTGGATGCGATCCAGGAGCGCTTCAGCATGATCGACCGCGAAATCGAGGCGGAGCTGCTGCCGGTGACGACGCGGGAAGGCATTGCGACGCTGAGTTATTCCTCGCTGGCGCTCGGCCTGCTGTCCGGCGTGATCGGGCCGGACCGGGTGTTCGAAGGCGACGACCAGCGTCGCGACAATCCACGCTTCTCCGTTGCCAACCGGGAGAAGGTCGCGGCCTTCTCCGCCGATATCCGCCCCGTTGCCGACGCCCATCAGGCGAGCATCGCCCAGATCGTCATCGCTTGGACGCTGGCGCAGCCGGGCATCACCTTCGCGCTCTGCGGCGCCCGCAACCCGCGCCAGGCACTCGACAATGCCCGCGCCGGAACCATCCGGCTGAGCGACGACGAGCGCGGTCTGATCGACACGGCGATTGCCGGTCGGCTGGCGCAGATGGACTCATAAGGACCGGACGACAGGTCATGAACCGCAAACATGTGATGGATGAACTCCGCGTCCGCGGTCAGGTGGACGTGCTGGTGGTCGGCGGCGGCATCAATGGTGTCAGCGTCTTCCGCGAACTGGCGCTGCAGGGCGTCGACGTGCTGCTTGTCGAGCGCCACGATTTCTGTTCCGGCGCCAGCGCTGCCCCGTCACGCATGGTTCATGGCGGTCTGCGATACTTGGAAAATGGCGAGTTCAAGCTGGTGAAGGAATCGCTGTTCGAGCGCGACCGGCTGCTGGCCAACGCGCCGCACTATGTCGGGCCGCTGCCGACGACGGTGCCGATCTTTGATTTTTTCTCCGGCATCGGCAACGGCATCGTGCGTTTCCTCGGCCTTACCCGGCGCCCGAGCCGCCGCGGCGCCGTGGTCATCAAGGCAGGCCTCAGCATCTACGACTTCTTCACCAAGGCGCGGCGGATGATGCCGCAGCACCAGTTCCGCAGCCGGCGGGAAACGTTGGCAAAATGGCCGGCGCTCAATCCGTCGATCCGCAATTCGGCGACCTATTACGATGCATGGGTAAGCCATCCCGAACGTATCGGCATCGAGTTGCTGGAGGACGGCCTGTCGGCGCATGCCGGTGCGCGAGCTCTGAATTATGCCGAGGCCAGCCGTGGGCCGGATGGCGGATTGGTAGTGACGGACAAGATTTCCGGTGAGGCCGTCGCCGTCACGCCAAAAATGATCGTCAACGCCACTGGCGGCTGGATCGACCTGACCAACACGGAACTGAAGACGAAATCGGACCGGCCGTTGATGGGCGGCACCAAGGGTTCGCACCTGATCGTCGAGAACGAAGCGCTGAAGACGGCGCTCGGCGATCACATGATCTATTATGAAAACGAGGATGGCCGGATCTGCATCCTGTTTCCCTATCTCGGCAAGGTGCTGATCGGCTCGACCGATATCCGCGTCGACAATCCTGAGGTGGTGCGTTGCGAGGCGGATGAGCGCGACTATATCCTGCAATCGCTGGCCTTCGTCCTGCCGGAGATCCGCATCCGGCCGGAGGAGATCGTCTTCCAGTTTGCCGGCGTGCGGCCGCTGCCGGCCAGCAACGACAGTTTTACCGGCCGCATCCCGCGCGATCATTTCTGCACCGTCATCGAAGGCGAGCAGCCGGTGCTGTGCATGATCGGCGGCAAGTGGACGACGTTCCGCTCCTTCGGCGAACTGGCTGCCGACATGGTGCTGGAACGGCTGGCCTTGCCGCGTCGCATCGAGACCACGGAGCGGGCCATCGGCGGCGGCCGCGATTATCCCACCAACAGCAATGACTGGGTGGCGCGGCTGGCGGAAAACCATCGGCTGACATTGGCGCAGGCGGAACTGCTTTTCCGCCGGTATGGCACAAGGGCAGAAGCCATTGCGGCATTTATCGCCGAAGGAAACGATGCGCCGCTGCCGGGCGCGGCCTATTCACGGCGAGAAATTCTGTATCTCATCCGCAACGAGGCGGTCGAACATCCGGGCGACATCATCCTGCGCCGCACGACTCTGGCCATCACCGGTGAGGTGTCCATGCAGGTTGTCGACGCCATTCTCGATCTGCTTGCTGCCGAGCGACAGTGGCCGGACGAGCGCCGCGCGGCGGAGCGGATGCTCTTCCTCGACCTCATGGCCGAACGCCACGGCGTTTCCGCAGAAACCCTTATCGCACGCAACTCCCAAGGAGACTGAACATGAAAACCAATCACAAGGCCCGCATGAACCGGCTGTTCGGCGGTGGCCGCTGCCTGGACGTGGCCATCGATCACGGCGTCTGCAACGAACCGAGTTTCCTTTCCGGTCTGGAAGACATGGAAGGCGTCGTCAAGGCGCTGGTGGCGGCCAATCCGGATGCGATCCAGATGAGCTACGGCGCTGCCGATATCCTGCAGTCGATCGAAAGCAAGGACAAACCGGCGCTGGTGATGCGTCTCGACATGGGCAACCCCTACAACAAGATCCGCCACCGCTCCATGTGGGCGGTGATGCAGAACGAGGCCGAACCGCTGGTCGGCGCGCTGCAGATGGATGCGGCCTGCGTCGTCGTCAATCTGTTCATGTTGCCGGATGAGCCCGACCTGTTCCGCCAGTGCGTGCAGAACATCGCCCGCGTCCGCGCCGATTGCGAAAAATACGGCATGCCGCTGATGATCGAGCCGCTGGCGATGCTCCCCGTTGCCGAACACGGCGGTTACATGGTCGATGGCGATCCGGAAAAGATCGTGACGCTGACGCGGCTTGCCAGCGAAATGGGCGCCGATGTCATCAAGGCCGACCCGACCACCAATCCGGAGGATTTCCACCGCGTCGTGCAGGCGGCGCGTTGCCCCGTGCTCGTCCGCGGCGGCGGCAAGGAAGACCTGCGCGCGGTGTTCGATAAGTCGGCCGCGCTGATGGCGCAGGGCGCCAAGGGTATGGTTTACGGCCGTAACATCTACCAGCATGCCAATCCCAGCGCCGTCGTGCGCGGGCTGATGGCGATCATCCATGACGATGCCGGTGGCGCAGAGGCCTTTGAACTGTATCAGAAGGGCTGATAGGCCAGCGAAGACCTTTGGGAGGAGGCGCATATGGGTGAGTATCTGCTGGGGCTCGATGCCGGCAACACCGTCATCAAGGCGGTGATCTTCGATCTGCAGGGCAAGGAGATCGCCGCTGCCGCGGAAGAAGGCCACAGCCGCATGCCGCGGCCGGGCCATGTCGAACGCGGTCTCGACGAACTCTGGCAGAATGCCCGCCTGGTTATCGCCTCCTGCCTGAAACAGGCCGGCATCTCACCGGCCGACATCGCCGCCATCGGCTGCGCCGGCCACGGCAACGGCCTCTATGCGCTTGATAAGGCTGGCGATCCGCTGCTCGGCATCCAGTCGATCGACACGCGCGCTTCGGCGCTGGTCGAGGAATGGCAGGCTGCGGGCGTTGGCGACCGGACCTATCCCATCGGCCAGCAACGCCCCTGGCCGGCGCAGACGCCGACCTTGATGGCGTGGCTCAAGCGGCACCAGCCGGAGATGTTTGCGAAGATCGGCACGGTGTTCCTCTGCAAGGATTTCATCGTCAACCGGCTGACCGGCGAACGGGTCAGCGAGGTCTCCGACATGATCGGCTGCGGGCTGTTGCATGTGGCGGAGCGGCGCTACGACCGGCCGCTGATGCAGGCCTACGGGCTGGAAGAGGCATTCGATACCCTGCCGCGGCTCTTGGAAAGCGCTGAGATCGCCGGGCATGTCAGCGACAAGGCTGCGGCGGAAACCGGGTTGAAGGCGGGCACGCCCGTCGTTGCCGGGCTTTTCGATGTCATCGCCAGCGCGCTTGGCTCCGGCGTGGCGCGCACCGGTGCTGCGTCGATCATCGCCGGCACCTGGAGCATCAACCAGGTAGTCATCGACCGGCCGGCCCTGGACGGCCCGGTGTTCATGTCGTCGAGCTTCGACCACGAGCGCTACATGGCGATCGAATCGAGCGCGACATCTGCGGCCAACCTGGAATGGATCGTGCGGGAATTTTTTGCCGACGAGCGGCCGGACGGCCGTTCGCCCTTCGAGGTCTGCAGCGAACTGGTGGGTTCGGTGGCGCCCGCCGACGACAATCCGCACTATCATCCCTATGTGTACGGCGCGCAGCAGGATGGCAACGCCCGGGCCGGCTTCTACGGCGTCGGCGGCTGGCACACCAAGGCGCATCTGCTGCACGCGGTCTTCGAAGGCGTCGCCTTCGGGCACCGCTGGCATATCGACAATCTTCGGCGCGCCGGCGCGCGTTTCGACGAGGCGATCCTCTCCGGCGGCGGCTCGCGCAGTGCCGTCTGGCCGCAGATTTTTGCTGACGTGCTGGGCGTGCCCGTTTCCGTGGCGCGGTCGCGGGAGACCGGCGCATTGGGCGCGGCGATTGCCGCCGGCATCGGCGTCGGCCTGTTCGGCGGTTTCGAGGCCGGTGCGGCGGCCATGACCGAGGTGGTCCGCAGCTATCAGCCCAATCCGCAGCTGAAGGCGCTGTACGATCGCCGTTATGCCCTGCACCGCGATATCGTCGAGGCGATGACGCCGATCTGGAAGCGCCTGGCATCGGCCGCGCCCGCATGACGGGTGCCGATGCGGTCCGGTTGAATTTTTTGCACTGCAGCGGAACCAAGCGGGCCGTGAGGACTTAACCTGCCGAACAGAATTCGGGGGTTTTTCTTCATGACATCGATGAATGGCGGCTATTCGATCCAATCCGGAAGCTGGACCGAACTGGGCGCAACATGGCAGGGCGACGGCGTCAACTTCGCCCTGTTTTCAGCGCATGCCGAACGGGTGGAACTCTGCCTTTTCGACGACCGCGGCCAGACCGAAATCGCCCGGCTGACGCTGCCGGAATTCACCAACGAGATCTGGCACGGCTTCGTTCCCGGCCTGAAGCCGGGAGCGCTGTACGGTTATCGTGTTCATGGCCCGTATGATCCCGGCAATGGCCACCGCTTCAACCCGAACAAGCTGCTGATCGATCCTTACGCCCGCCAGCTCGTCGGCCCGCTGCAATGGTCAGAAGCGCTGTTCGGCTACGACCTACTGCACAAGGACAAGGACCTGACCTTCGACAAGCGCGACAGCGCCGCCGGCATGCCGAAATGCCGCGTCGTCGATCCCTCGACCTACGATGCCAGCGGCGACGTGAAGCCGAACATCCCCTGGTCGCAGACGGTGATCTATGAAACCCACGTCAAAGGCTTCACCCAGCTGAACCCCAACATTCCCGAGGAGCTGCGCGGAACCTATGAAGGCATGGGCCACAAGGCGGCGGTCGATTACATCAAGGGATTGGGCATCACCAGTGTCGAGCTTCTGCCGGTCCACGAATTTCCCGACGATTCCTATCTGATCGACAGGGGGCTGAAGAACTACTGGGGGTATAACACGCTCGCATTCTTCGCCCCGGCCTCCCGCTATTTCGGCCCGAATGGCGTCGATGGCTTCCGCGCCATGGTTCGCGCCTTCCACGATGCGGGCGTCGAGGTCATCCTCGACGTCGTCTACAACCACACGGCCGAGGGCAACGAACTCGGCCCGACGCTGTCCTTCAAGGGCATCGACAATTTCTCCTATTACCGGACGATGCCGACCGATCACCGCTATTACATCAACGACACCGGTACCGGGAACACCGTCAACACCTCGCATCCGCGCGTGCTGCAGCTCATCACCGATTCCTTGCGCTACTGGGTGGAGCACATGCATGTCGACGGTTTCCGCTTCGATCTCGGCACCATCCTTGGCCGCGAGCCGGAAGGTTTCGACCAGCGCGGCGGCTTCTTCGACGTGATGACGCAGGATCCCGTCCTGTCCAAGGTGAAGCTGATCGGCGAGCCCTGGGATGTCGGCCCCGGCGGCTACCAGCTCGGCGGCTTTCCGCCCGGCTGGGCGGAGTGGAACGACAAGTACCGCGACACCGTGCGCGAATACTGGCTGGATACCGACGGCACCGCCCCGGACTTTGCGGCGCGCGTGCTGGGCTCCGGCGATATCTACGATCTGCGCGGCCGTCGCCCGTGGGCGAGTGTCAACTTCATCGCCGCCCATGACGGGTTCACCGTCAACGATCTCGTTTCCTACAACGAGAAGCACAACGAGGCGAACGGCGAGGACAACAAGGACGGCCACGATCACAATCGCAGCTTCAACTACGGTGCGGAAGGTCCGACCGAGGACGAGGCGATCAATGCCGCCCGCGACCGCCAGAAGCGCAATTTCCTGGCAACGCTGCTTCTGTCGCACGGCACGCCGATGTTGCTCGGCGGCGACGAATTCGGCCGCAGCCAGATGGGCAACAACAACGGCTACTGCCAGGACAGCGAGTTGAGTTGGCTGCACTGGGAGAACCTGCCGCCATCGGCGGAGATCCTGCGCAATTTCGTGCGGCGTCTGACGACGATTCGCGCCGAGCAGCCGATCTTCCGCCGCGACAGCTGGCGGGACGGCATGATCGTCACGTGGCTTAACTGCAATGGCGGCGAGCAGTCGCAGGAACATTGGGATGATCCGGGCGGCACGACGATCGGGGTGCAGCTGTCGATGAACGGCGATGACGGCGATACCGACACCTGGACGGAGGTGATGGTGCTCTTCAACCCGCATGACGGCACGGTGCCGTTCGTCTTGCCGGCATCGCACAGCGGGACCTGGGCACTGGAACTCTGCACAACCGATACGACGCGGCACGGCGAGATGTTCTCGACGGACGACGTCTTCGAAATGGAAAACCGCAGCCTGGCGCTTTTCCGCCGGGCTTGAGGCATGGCTACGGCCTCCATGCGGGCACATGAGCTCGACAACAAAAAGGGCGGGGCAAGGCACCCGCCCTTTTTGTTGTCCAAAACGGATATCAGCCGGTGGCCTTTATAGCCCAGTTCAGCAAGGGGTTGCGGCGGGCGAGCAGCGAGCCATAAAGCGATGCATATTGCTGGGCGCTGCGGTCCCAGGAAAAATGCGCCTTCATGCCCTGGTGCTGCAACCGCGCCCAGCGGCGCGGGTCGCGATAGGCGGCGAAGGCACGATGCAGCGCCAGACGCAGGCCTTCCTTGTCGATCGGATGGAACTGGAAGCCGGTGGCGACCCGTGCCGATACCGCGGCGTCATTGGCATCGATGATCGTTTCCGCCAGTCCGCCGGTGCGCGACACCACGGGCACGCTGCCGTATCGCAGGGCGTAGAGCTGCGTCAGGCCGCAGGGTTCGAAACGGGATGGCTGGACGATGGAATCGACGCCGCCGTGGATCATGTGCGCCGTCGGCTCGTCATAACCGATGCGCACGGCGATCCGGCCGGGATGGCGGGCTGCGGCACCGGCCAACATGTTCTCGATGTAACGATCGCCCTTGCCGAACACGATCAGCTTGCCGCCGCTCGCCACCAGGTCGTCGGCGACTTCGGCCAGCATGTCGAGGCCCTTCTGCCAGGTCAGCCGGCTGACGACGGCAAACAGCAGGCTGTCGTCGTGGTGCAGACCGAATTCCTCTTCCACCCTCCGCCGGTTGGTCCGGCGCGACTTGAGGCCGAGGTAATCGTAGTTGGCGACAAGCGCGGGATCGGTTGCCGGGTCCCACATCTCCGGATCGATGCCATTGACGATGCCGAGCAGGTCCGGCCGCCTCTCGCCGAGCACGCCTTGCATCCCCATGCCGAATTCCGGCGTCAGGATTTCGCGGGCATAGGTGGGGCTGACGGTGGTGATGGCGTCGGCCGTCTGCAGGCCGCCCTTCAGGAAGCTGATATCGCCATGATATTCGAGGCAGTTGATGTTCATTGCATCGGGAGGCAGGCCGAGGTGTTCGAGGATGCCGGCGTGGAATTGCCCCTGGAATGCCAGGTTGTGGACGGTCAGCACGCAGGGAATGTCGCGGCCCTTGCCGTATCGCATGTAGACGGATGTCAGGGCGGACTGCCAGTCATGGGTATGCACCACATCCGGCTGCCAGTGCGGCAGCAGGCCACCGGCGATTTCGGCAGCGACGACGGAAAGGGCCGCGAACCGGCGCCAGTTGTCGGGATGATCGTTGCCGCCGTCATCGACATAGGGGCCGCCTGGCCGATCGAACAGGCCGGGCGCATGCAGCACGAGAAGATCGAGGTCGCCATGCCGGCCCTGCAATAGGGTTGCCGGTTCGCCGAACACCTCGTCGAAGACGACAAGCGGCTCCATCGCCTTCAATTTGCGCAGGACCGTCGGATATCCGGGCACGAGGGTCTTGGTATGGACGCCGCAGGCCTTCAGGAATTTCGGCAAGGAGCCGGTGACATCGGCCAGGCCGCCGGTCTTGATCAGTGGGAATATTTCCGAAGTAACCGAGAGTATCTTCATGAATGCCGCATCCCCTTGCATCAGCGGGCTCCGGGGAGCCGCCTGCACACAAAACAATCTGTGAAGCGCAAACGAATAACGCAGTTCCAGCAACAGGCCGGGAAAAGCAAAGGCAGACCGAAACTCACCGCTCGCCAGGACATAACGAGGACAGACACAAACCGTTCCGCTGCAGGATAATTAAATCACGGCGGATTCCCCGCCGTCAACTGGTCAATAAACGACAGCGCCCGCAAAGCGGGCGCCTGGAGTACGCAACGCATGGTTTCAGGTTTCAGACGGCGACTTTTTTGGCGCGGCGTTTTACCGGCGCCTTGACGTCGGCATCAATGACCTCGGACGGCGCTTCCTCGATAATCGATGCTACTCGAACGGGTGTTTCCGTTTCCGTCTGATCGGCGATCTCGCGGTTGGCACGTTCCCAATGCAAGGCATCCCGACCCCAGGGCCTGCCTTCTTCTTCCCAGATTTCGTAGGCTCGTTTTTTAACTCGTTCGTACACGGTTTCCGCCATGGATCGATCTCCCCGTATGGACAGCACGTTAAACGACGACGCAATGCCGATAGTTCCACACGCGTGACGGATTGGAAAGCGCGGAAAGTTGCTGCAATCACCTAATCCATGAAAAAATTGTGCAGTGCGTCGGGAACAATCGGCCGGCTGGGGAATTCTGTTGCCATGGGAGGAAAAAATGAACCAACATTTTTGTGATGTCTTGCCGCAGGACAATGGCTGGATGTTCGTCATGGACGGCTACCAGTCTGCGATTTACCCGAACTACGAATTGGCGGTGAGGGCTGCAAACGAGCATGCCGCGCGCGTCAAGCAGCATGAACGCATCGTGCTGCGCTGCCAAACCGTGAAGGGCGACATGATGCGCATCGCCGTGACCGGCGCCAATTCCCGCCAGGGTGAGAAACGCGCAAGCTGATCACCGTTGCTCCATTGGTTTTGATGCCGGCCGTGTTTTGCACGGCCGGCATTTTTTCTGCTGCAATTGTCCGGCGGAAGGTGCGTCCGCTTTCGCGGACGCACCAAGTCGTCAGGCGGCGCGCTGCTTGGCTGCGCCGTTGACGGCGGTCTCTGCGAGCTTGGTCAATGTTTCGTCGGTTGTCGCTTCTTCCTGCAGCGTTTTGTCGAGAAGCTTGGCGACATCGTCGTGGCCGAGCTGCAAGGCCCACGCCTTCAACGTGCCGTAGCGGCTGATCTCGTAGTGCTCGACAGCCTGGGCAGCCGCCAGAAGGCCGGCATCGATGGCCGGCGAACCCTTGAACGCCTCCAGGATCTCCTCGCCTTCCTCGACGATGCCGTCGATGGCCGGGCAGGTCTTGGCGCGAGCGCGCTTGCCGATCTTCTCGAAGACCTCCTGCAGACGCTCGACATGTGTCTCGGTTTCGTCCCGATGCTTGAGGAAGGCCGCTTGCAGCTTTTCGTTCTGGGCGCCGCGCGCCATCTTCGGCAACGCCTTGAGGATCTTGCGTTCGGCGTAATAGATATCCTTGAGGGTTTCATAGAAAAGATCGTCGAGGGTTTTGTCCGCCATTGATTTTCTCCTGTGGGGGGGTGTTGCCAGGATCAAACTCGCAGGCCGATGCAATGTTCCGGCGATTTTCGCGGTCAGGAAGACGACTTGGCAAACGTGCGGCTGATGAAAGCCGAGCCGGCCAGCCCGAAGCGCCATGGCGCAGCGACATTGCGGCTGATGCCGATCCGGGGGCCCGACAACACATGCTCCGCTCGTCCGGCGGTCAGCAGAAAAGGCGGCGAACCGAGCGCCATTCCGTCCCGGGTGATGTCCACGCCCAGGGCGGCGCATAATTTTCCGGGGCCTGAGCAGAGTTTGCGCAGGTCGTCCGTCCCCCGGCGCCGCTGCATGTCGGCAAGCCCGAGCGTAGGCTGCAATGCGCGGATCAGCACGGCGCTTCCCGGCAGGCAGACGAAATTCAGGCACCAGTGGATGCCATAGGAGCGATAGACATAGGCATGCCCGGCGGGCCCGAACATGGCGGCGTTGCGGTTTGTCCGGCCGCGGAAACTGTGTGAGGCTTCGTCGTCCGGCCGGTACGCCTCCGTTTCGACGATGATGCCGCCGACGCCCTCGACGCTGACCTGCCAGCCGATCAGTTCACGGGCGACCTCGACGGCATCGCGGTCGAAGAAGGCCTTGAGCGTGTCATCGGCCTTGCTGCTCGAAGAAGAGGTCAAAAGCGTGCTCGCATCGGGATGGCAGGATTGGCTACAGGAGATTGCTACTGTCCTTTGGGGCCTGGCCAGATTCGTGGATGGCGCTTCGGCCTATTGCCGGTCCTTCCTGTCGTTCAGGGCCTTCTGCAGTTGTTTTGCCAACAGCAGCAGCCGGTCCGGCACCGGCTCCTTTTCGATTTCCTTGAGCAGCAGCGCCACTTCCTGGCTCACCACGTCGTTTTCATCTTTGTCGGTCGTCGTCATTTCAGGCCCATCATCTGTGCGAACCAGCATATTGCAAAGCGTTGCCAAAGCAAATCCGGGGCGCTGCCGGATCGGCCGACAACCGTTTCATTCCGCTTTTATCGCCATTGACTTGATCCAGCATTGCGCTGCGAAAACTTGGCCTTGAGCGGAACAGGGACAGGGAACCAAATCCGAAGCCGCGACGTTGACTAGCGTCACTTCCCGATATTGCGCTGGAGAGGTAAAACCGGTGTCCGATTTACAACCGAGCGGCGACGTTGCACGTGACGATATCGTCAAGCTTATTCCCGCTCTGCGCGCCTTTGCGCGAACATTTTGCCGCGATCCCGTCGATGCCGACGATCTCGTTCAGGAAACTCTTCTCAAGGCGCTCGCAAATCTCGACAAGTTCGAACCCGGAACCCGGCTGAAGTCCTGGCTGTTCACCATCATGCGCAACACCTTCTATACCCGCATCAAGGTGAAGAACCGCGAGGTGCCGGGATTGGAGAATTGCTCCAACGAGATGCTTTCCCTCGATGCGACGCAGGAGTGGAGCATTCGTGCCCGCGAGGTGGAAGACGCCTTTGCCAAGCTGACGCACCAGTATCGCGAGATCCTGACGCTGGTGGTGGTGCTCGGCGAGAGCTACGAGGCCGCTGCCGAAATCTGCGACTGTGCGATCGGCACCGTCAAGAGCCGCCTCAACCGCGCCCGTCGACAATTATTGGCCGAGCTTGGCGAGGATGCCTAGAGGCGACAATCGAACGGGCGGAACAATCACACGGGGCCGCTGTTTCTTCAGACAGACGGAAAGAACACGGAGACCGCATGGAAAATTCATCGACCGTCTTCCCTTCATCTGTTCATGCTGCCGAGAAGCGGCTTCGCCGGTTCCGCAAGAGTTGGGGCGCCGAGATCCTCGACGATGGCAATGTGCTTTTCCGCATCTGGGCGCCGCAGCAGCCATCGGTATCGCTGCGGCTCGGTGGCACGGACAAGCCGATGGTCGGGCGCGATGACGGCTGGTTCGAAACCGTCGTGCCGCGGGTGGATCCGTTATCGCACTATTCCTTCGTGATGCCGGATGGGGTGGTGGTGCCCGACCCCGCCGCCCGTGCCCAGGCGATCGACCAGCACGGCCCCTCCGTCGTCAGCGATCCCACGGCCTATCGTTGGCAGGTGCCGCAGTGGCGTGGCCGCCCCTGGTGCGAGACGGTGATCTACGAACTGCACATCGGCACGTTTACACCCGAGGGCACCTTCGATGCTGCAGCGGCGCGGCTGCCGGATCTGGCGGCACTCGGCATCACGGCGGTGGAAATCATGCCTGTCGCGCATTTTCCGGGAGATCGGAACTGGGGTTATGACGGCGTGTTTGCGTATGCGCCGCAGCGCCACTACGGCTCGCCGGAGGCGATGAAGGCTTTTGTCGATGCGGCACACCGCCTGGGCCTGATGGTCTTTCTGGATGTGGTCTACAATCACTTCGGGCCGGATGGAAACTACCTGCATCACTACGCGCCGCAGTTTTTTCATGCCGACAGGAACACACCCTGGGGATCGGCGATCGACTACACGAAAAAACCCGTCCGGGCGTTTTTCATCGAAAACGCCCTCTATTGGCTGGAAGAGTTCAACCTCGACGGGCTGCGTTTCGATGCCATCGACAGCATCCATGACGAGGGGTCGGAAAAGCATGTCCTGATCGAACTGTCCGAACGGGTGAGGACGACATTTTCCGGTCGCCATATCCACCTCATGACGGAGGATGCCCGCAACATCACCTCCCTGCACGAGCGCGACGAACACGGTCATGCGCCCCATTACGATGGCGAATGGAACGACGATTTTCACCACATCGCCCATGTGATCGCCACCGACGAGGGCAGGGGATATTACGGCAATTACATCGACGACCGCTGGCGCAGGCTTGCCCGGGCGCTGGCGGAAGGGTTCATCTATCAGGGCGAGATACCGAAAAGCGGCGATGGCCGGCCTCTGGGTGAAGCGAGTGCCCACCTGCCGCCCACGGTTTTCATCAACTTCATCCAGAATCACGACCAGATCGGCAATCGCGCCTTCGGCGAACGGCTGACCACGCTTGCAGAGCCGGCGGTGATCCGGCTGCTGATGGCGATGCTGCTGCTCTCGCCACAGATCCCGCTGCTTTACATGGGTGAGGAATATGGTGAGACCGCCCCCTTCCTTTTCTTCAGCGACATGGACGGGGCGCTGGGCGAAAGCGTGCGTGAAGGGCGGCGCGGCGAGGCGGAAAAATTCGGCGGTTTTGCCGAGGGCCGGACGGCCGACGATATCCCCGATCCGCTCGACCGGGAAACATTCCGTCAATCCCGCCTCGACTGGTCCCGGCGGGACACGCCGGATGGCCGGGCCTGGCTGGGGATGGTCGGCGAACTGCTTGCCCTGCGCCACGCTCGCATCGTGCCGCTGCTGCAGGCCGCCGGCGGAAACAGCGGCCAGGTCATCGTGGCCGAGGACGGGCTGGTGGCCGTGGACTGGATGCTGGGCGAAAGCCGGCTGGAGTTGCGGGCCAATTTTGCCGACAGGACGCTTCCAAGCCCCGGCATACGCGGCCCGGTCCTTTACGCGCTTTCTCCGGCCGCCGCCGGGGTGCTGGCAAGCGACGGTGAGTTGCCGGCCCGCTCCATCCTTTTCGCGCTTGCCTGACTTTGCAGCGGCAGGAGGCCGGGCCGTGACGACGCGGTCCTTCTGCTTTTTGCGGAACCGCGGAAAAGTTACCGTTAACGGCGAAAACGGCTATTGAAATCGATTTCATTTTCTGATTTCATCCTCTCATTCAAAGTTTGGGAGGACTTTATGAAGAAATTCATCGCAATCGCATTGGCTACCGTTGCAACGCTTTCGGTCTCCGCCCTGGGCGCTTCGGCCGAAAGCTTCAAGATCGGCCTGTCCAACGGCTGGGTCGGCAGCGAGTGGCGTACCCAGATGATCGACGAAGCCAAGGCTGCGGCCGCGGCGTGGAAAGAAAAGGGCGTCGACGTCGAAGTCGTCGTCCAGAGCGCCAACGTCGATGTGCCCGGCCAGATCGCCCATGTTCGCAACTTCATCAGCGAAGGCGTGAACGCCATCATCATCAACCCGAACAGCCCGACGGCCTTCGATCCGATCTTCGCCCAGGCGAAGGAAGCCGGCATCCTCGTCGTCGCCACCGACGCCGAAGTCTCGTCGCCGGATGCCGTTTACGTCGGCATCGACCAGACGGCATGGGGTGCGGCGGGTGCCAAGTGGCTGTCCGAAACGCTCGGCGGCAAGGGCAAGGTCGTGGCGATCAACGGTGTTGCCGGCCATCCTGCCAACGAAATGCGCGTCGCCGGCTACAAGAGCGTTTTCAGCCAGCATCCGGATATCCAGGTCGTCAACGAAGTGAACGCCAACTGGGATCAGGCGCAGGGCCAGCAGGCCATGCAGAACATCCTGGCTACCTATCCTGACATCAACGGTGTGTGGGTGCAGGACGGCATGGCGGCCGGCGCCTGGAAGACGATCATGGATGCGGGCAAGACCGGCCAGATCGCCGCAACCGGCGAAATCCGCAAGGACTTCATCGACCTGTGGATCAAGGACAAGCTGAACTCCGGCGCAACCGTCAACCCGCCCGGCGTCATGGCCAGCGCGCTGAACGTCGCCGTGCTGATGCTGCAGGGCAAGGAACTCAAGGAGCCGGCAACGGCTGGCCAGTACAAGAACGCCATGTACCTGCCGATCCCCTTCATCGACAGCAAGAATGTTGCCGATGCCGCCAAGCAGCTTGACGGCAAGCCGGGCTACTATTCCTACACCAGCAGCCTGTCGATCGACGAAGCTTCCGCGCTCTTCAAGTAAGCGCTGCACGTGATCCTGCGCCGGATGCGATGGCTCCGGCGCAGTTTTCCTCTTGGGGCACCTGTTTTTCCCTGCATTGGGATGTGTTCCAGATCTTTGTTTCGGCGCAAATGCGGACATCAGACCGCACCGGCTCCAGCCGGATTTGCTCCCAGGCTCCTACGGACAACATCATGGCAAAGCTGTCCCTCAGCGGCGTAAGCAAGGCTTACGGCGCGACCCTGGCGCTACGCCGGGGCGACCTCGATATCGAAGCCGGCGAAGTGCACGTGCTGCTCGGCTCCAACGGCTCCGGCAAGAGCACGCTCTGTAAGATCGTCGCCGGTAGCGTCCGCCCCGACAAGGGCGAGGTGCTGATCGACGGCCGGCCGGTGACCATTTCCGGGCCGCAGGCGGCACGGGCCCTGGGGATCGGCATCTTCTACCAGGAGCTCAGCCTTTCCGAGCATCGCAGCGTGGCGGAAAACATCTGCCTGGCCGACCTGCCCGGAAAATCCGGCATCTTCGTCGACCGCACGGCGCTGGAAGAGCGCGCCAGCCGCTACATCGCCCTGTTTGCCGATGTTGCCGGCGAAGGATTTTCGGCTGAAGCGCTGGTGGGCAACCTGCGCGCCGACCAGCGGCAGCTGGTGGAAATCATGAAGGCGCTATCGAGCGAAGCGCCGGTGATCATCTTCGACGAACCGACCTCGGCGCTCGACCGGGCACAGGTCGACCGCTTCTTCGAGATCCTGCGGCAATTGAAGACCGAGGGCCGTGGCATCATCTTCATTTCGCACCGCATGGACGAAATTACCGCTATCGGCGACCGCGCCACCGTCATCCGCGACGGCGAGACGATCAGGACGCTGAAACTGTCGGAAACCGACCCGGCGGAGCTCATCCGCCTGATGGTCGGCGAACACAGCGACCTGCCGTCCGCCGAGCATGAACTGCCGTCCACCGGGCCGAGCGCGGGCACGCCGCTGCTGTCCGTTCGCAATCTGAGCGGCAAGGGTTTCCGCAATGTCAGCTTCGACGTGCTGCCGGGGGAAATCCTCGGTTTTGGCGGGCTGCATGGCCAGGGACAATCGGCAGTGCTGCGCGCGTTGTTCGGCGCCTCCATCATTTCCGCCGGCAACCTGGAGCTTTCCGGCCGCTCGCTTGCGGTGGCCAATCCGCGCTCGGCGATCCGCAGTGGGCTTGCTTATGTCTCCGGCGACCGCGGCCGCGACGGTGTCATCCAGGGCCGGCCAATCGTCGAGAATGCGGCGCCGATCCATTATCTCAAGGAGCGCCTGCTGCTCGCCCGGCCATCGGCGCTGCGCGACAAGGTTTTGCCGGCGCTCGGCGCCTTGCACACCAAGTTTGCAAGCCTTGCCCACCCGATCGGTTCGCTGTCGGGCGGCAACCAGCAGAAGATCGTCATCGCCCGCTGGCTGATCGAGCGGCCGGAGGTGCTTTTGCTCGACGATCCGACCAAGGGCATCGATCTTGCGGCCAAGGCCGATCTCTTCAACCTGATCCGGCAGCTGGCCGCCGAAGGCATGGCGATCCTGCTGTATTCTTCGGAGGATGCCGAACTGCTCGGCAATGCCAACCGCATCCTCGTGTTCAACGGCGGCGCCGTGACGCGGGAACTCACCGGCGCGGATCGCACGCGCTACAATCTCTACCAAGCTGCTTATGAGGCTGCGTGATGGCTGAAACCGGCACCGCAAAAGCGTCGACATCGGGCGGCTTCAAGCGCTGGATCGAGCGCTACCCGTTCCTGCCGGCACTCGGCATCCTGATCATTCTCCTGGCCCTCAACGGCATCTTCTCGCCCAACAGCCTGAGCTATCGCTCGCTGACGGGACTGATCAGTACTTATCTCGCACTGATCATGCTGGCGATCGCCCAGACCTACGTCATCTTCGCCGGCGATATCGATCTTTCCGCCGGCGCGGTCGTCTCGCTCGTCAACGTCGTCATCATCGTGCTGATGGAAAAGATGGGCGGCGGAGGACTGGCGGTGTTTGCCGCGCTCGGTATCGGCGTGCTGACCGGGCTTGTCTGCGGCCTGATCAACGGCATCGTCGTGGCCGGCCTGCGGTTGCAGGCGATTGTCGCCACCTTCGCGACCAGCATCTTCTTCACCGGTTTTGCACTCTGGGTGATGCCGGTGGCCGGCACGCCGGCGCCGGCCCTGTTCTGGCGCACCTACGGCAGCAAGCTTCTCGGCCTGCCCTTCGTTTTCTACGTGCTCGCCGCGCTGGCCATCCTGCTGTTCGTCATCTCGCGCACCCGGCTGGCGTTGCAGCTTCTTTCCGTCGGTGACGATGCGCAGGCCGCTTACCAGACCGGCCTTCCGGTGACGCCGATCCGGATCAAGGGTTACCTGCTCTGCGGCCTGTTTTCGGCGCTGGCGGCATTCTGCGTCACCGGCGATACGGCCAGCGGCGATCCGCTGGTCGGCGGCAAGATGACGTTGTTCAGTGTTGCGGCAGTGGTGCTGGGCGGCAGCGCGCTTGCCGGCGGCTGGGGAACCGTTGTCGGTTCGCTGCTCGGTGCGCTGACGATTGGCCTGATCAATTCGCTGGTGTTCTTCATCGGCACGCCGTCGGAATGGCAGAATTTCGTCCAGGGGCTGGCGATCCTCGTCGTGCTGATGGCGGGCATCCTGGTGGGCAGGAGGGCAAGGGCATGAGCATGGTCAACGAAACGGGCGCCGGCAAAACCACTGCGGCGATTTCCGAATTCCTCAAGCGGCCGCTGGTCATTGCGCTGGTGCTGATCGTCGTGCTGCTGTTTGCCGGCAACGCCCTGTCGCCCGGCTTCGCCTCGGGCCAGCAGATCCTCCGCCTGCTCATCGTTGCGGCCCTTCTCGGCATCGTTGCCGCCGGGCAGAACGTCGTCATCCTTGGCGGCCGGGAAGGGATCGATCTCTCCGTCGGCGGCGTCGTGTCGCTGTCGGCCATCGTCGGCGGCAATGTGATGAACGGCGCCGACATCGGCATCGTGCCGGCGGTTTTGGCCTGCCTCGCGGTCGGTGGGTTCTTCGGTCTCCTGAACGGCCTTGGCGTGACGCTGCTGCGCATCCCGCCGCTGGTGATGACGCTCGGCATGCTCGGCGTGCTGCAGGGATTGTTGATCGTCGTGCGCCAGGGCATCCCCTCCGGCCAGGCCGCCCCCGGCCTCTCCAGTTTCGTGACGCAGCCGTTCCTCCTCGGCCTGCCGGGCATCATCTGGCTCTGGGTGCTGATCGGGGTGGCGATGGCACTGATGCTCACCCGTACCGTCTTCGGCCATCGGATCTATGCGATCGGTTCCAATGAGCATGCTGCCTACGTGGCGGGCGTGCCCGTCAAGCTGATGCGCGTCTCCGTCTTCGTCATCTCCGGCATGTTTGCGGCCATCGCCGGGCTGTGCCTGCTCGGCTACTCCGGCTCTTCCTTCGCCAATGTCGGCGAACAATACATGCTGCCGTCGATCATCGCCGTCGTCTTCGGCGGCACCTCGCTTGCCGGCGGCAAGGGCGGATATACCGGCACCATGGCCGGCGCCGTGCTTCTCGTCATCCTGCAAAGCATCCTGACCACCGTCAACATCGCCGATTCCGGCCGCCAGATGGTGTTCGGCGCGACACTGCTGCTCCTGATGCTGCTTTATGGTCGCGGGCGGGCGATGCGGGCATGAACGACCGGCCCAAGATCAAGGACATCGCCGAGCGGGCGGGGGTGTCGCCGGCGACCGTCTCCCGGGCACTGACCGATTCCGGCCTGGTGACGGAAGCGACGCGGCGGCGCATCCACGAGATCGCCCGCGAACTGAACTATCGGCCGAATGTCCGGGCACGCAATCTCCGCACGCAGCGCTCCATGGCGGTGCTGCTGGTGGTGCGCGATGTCGGAAACCCCTTCTATCTCGACGTCCTCAAGGGCGTCGAGGCCGTTGGTCGCGCTACCGGCTATTCGGTGCTGATGGGCAACACGGAAAACGATCCGGAGCGCGAGGCGGAATATTTCGACATGCTGCGCGACGGCCATGCCGACGGCATGATCCTGATGACCGGCAAGCTGCCGGGCGAGATTGCTGGCCAACCCTCCGGCATCGAAGACCTCGCCGTTGTCGTGGCGCTGGAAATCGTCGAGAATGCCGGGCTTCCGCATGTGCAGATCGACAATACCGCTGCATCGCGCTCGGCCGTGCGCCATCTTGTCGAACTCGGGCACCGGCGGATCGCCCATATCACCGGTCCGATGCCGGAAACGATGAGCGTCGGCCGCCGCGAGGGTTACCGCCAGGCGATGGCCGAAGCAGGCCTCGAGATACCCAACGGTTACGAGCAGCACGGCAACTACCTGCTGGAATCCGGCCGCGACGCCGTGCGCCACCTGCTGGCGCTGGAGGAACCGCCGACCGCCATCTTCGTCGCCAACGACGAAATGGCCTATGGCGCGATCCACCAGTTGCGGCGCATGGGGCGCGATGTGCCCGGCGATGTTTCCGTCGTCGGCTTCGACGATCTCTATCTCAGCCAGGCCTTTCATCCGCCGCTGACCACGGTCAGCCAGCCGCGCCTCGACATCGGCCGCATGGCGATGACCGTGCTGCTGGCCATTCTTGCCGGCGAGGCCGGCCCCCCTGAACCCATCGTCATGCCGACGGAGCTTCTCGTCCGCGCCAGCACGGCGCCTCCACCGGCCTGACATCGACATTTTCAAGGAGCAGATCATGACGGAATTGCCGAAGAAGACATTGCGTATCGGGTTTGTGGGCAGCGGCTTCATCGCCCATTTCCACCTGAAATCCATGGTGGGCGTGCGCAATGTCGAAGTCACCGGCGTCTATAGCCGCAGCGCCGAAAAGCGCGCCCGTTTTGCCGCCGAAGTCACCGCGCTCGAACTCGGTGAATGCCGCAGCCATGCCTCGCTCGAAGACCTGCTGTCGGCCGACGACGTCGATGCCATCTGGATCCTGTCGCCCAATTATACGCGCCTCGACGTCATGCGTGCGCTGCACGCTGCGGTGAAGGCCGGCCGCAGCAAGATCTTTGCCGTCGCCTGCGAAAAACCGCTGGCGCGCACGGTCGGCGAAGCCCGCGAGATGCTGCGCCTTGTCGAAGATGCCGGCCTCAACCATGGCTATCTCGAAAACCAGGTCTTCGCCACGCCGGTTCTGCGCGGCAAGGAAATCATCTGGCGCCGCGCGGCCTTGACCACCGGTCGTCCCTATCTCGCCCGTGCGGCGGAAGAACATTCCGGGCCGCACGAGCCGTGGTTCTGGCAGGGCGACAAGCAGGGCGGCGGGGTGTTGTCGGATATGATGTGCCACAGCGTCGAGGTCGCCCGCCATCTCCTGACTGAACCGGGCAAGCCGCGCAATTCCCTCACCGTCAAGGCGGTGAACGGCACGGTCGCCAACCTGAAATGGACCCGGCCGCATTATGCCGACCAGCTGGCAAGCCGTTTCGGCCGCGAGGTCGATTACCGCAACCATCCCTCTGAAGATTTCGCCCGCGCCACCGTGACGCTTGCCGATGAAGAGGGCAACGACCTGATGATCGAGGCGACCACCTCCTGGGCCTATGTCGGCGCTGGCCTGCGTATCCAGCTGGAACTGCTCGGTCCGGAATATGCGCTGGAATACAGCTCGCTCAACACCGGCCTGAAGATCTTCATGTCGCGGGCCGTGCATGGCAGCGAAGGCGAAGATCTGGTCGAGAAGCAGAATGCCGAGCAGGGGCTGATGCCGGTGCTGGAGGATGAAGCCGGCGTCTACGGCTACACCGACGAAAACCGCCATATGGTCGAATGTTTCCGCAAGGGCGAAAGGCCGATCGAAACGTTTGAGGACGGCCTCGCCGTCGTCGAGATGCTGATGGGCCTCTATCTGTCGGCCGAGCGGGGAGAAACGATCCGCTTTCCTGCCCCGGAACTGGAGGACTACGTCCCGGTCGTCGCTCGCCGGGAGTGATGGCGCCTCTTCCCCTTCTCCCCCGCGGGGAGAAGGTGGCCCGAAGGGTTGGATGAGGGGGAGCGCGCCAAGCGGATAGGTTTTGCCGTGGGGCACCCCCTCATCCCGCTGCCGCGACCTTCTCCCCGAGGGGAGAAGGGGCAGGCGGCACGCTCTCACGGCAAATTCTTGGGCAGCCAGCGAGCATCCGTCTCACTTCGGAAGCGTATAGGCGATGACATAGTCCCCGGGCTTGGTTCCGACCGAACCATGGCCGCCGGCAACCATCACCACATATTGCCGTCCGTCCTGTTCATAGGTCATCGGTGTTGCCTGGCCGCCTGCCGGAAGCCGGGCACGCCAGAGCTCGCGGCCGTCGTCGAGATCGTAGGCGCGCAGATAGTTGTCTACGGCCGCACCGAGGAAGGCGATACCGCCCTTGGTGATGATCGGACCACCGATGCCAGGCACGCCGACCTTGAAGGGCAGGGGCAGCGGTGTCATGTCATACACGGTGCCGTTTTTGTGCTTGTAGGCGATCTTGCCGGTCCTGAGGTCGGCCGCGGCAACGTAACCCCATGGCGGTGCCTGGCAGGGGATCTGTAGCGGGCCGAGAAACGGCCCCATATAAACGCCGTAAGGCGCGCCTTCATTGCGGTTCAATCCCTGCTCGCTGCCTTTCTGGCCCTGTTCGCGTGCCGGAATCTGCGCCCGCGGCACCAGCCGGGAGGTGAATGCCAGATAGGTGGGCATGCCGAACATCATCTGCCGTTCGGGATCGACGGCCACGCTTCCCCAGTTGAAGGTTCCGAAGTTGCCGGGATAGACGAGGGTGCCTTCGAGCGACGGCGGCGTATATCGTCCCTCGTATTTCAGCTGGTGGAAGGCGATGCGGCAGGCGAGCTGATCGAACATGGTGATGCCCCACATGTCCTTTTCCATCAGCGGCGGCGGCATGAAGGTGAGGTCCGAGACCGGCTGCGTCGGGGCAGTGAAATCCTCCGGGATCGCGCCGGTCGGCGCGGCAACTTCCTTGACCGGAATGATCGGCTCGCCGGTGCGCCGGTCGAGAACGTAGATATCGCCCTGTTTGGTCGGGCCGACGAGCGCCGGCACAGTCGAGCCGTCGGCTTTGGCGATGTCGAGAAGTGCCGGCTGCGCCGGCACGTCCATGTCCCAGAGGTCGTGATGCACCGTCTGCCGCACCCAGCGATCCTTGCCGGTCTCGATGTCGAGCGCGACGATCGACGAGGAATAGCGCTCGACATTGTCGCTGCGGCCCATGCCGAGTTGATCGGGCACCTGGTTACCGAGCGGGATGTAGACGAGGCCAAGCTGTTCGTCGACGCTGAACACCGACCAGCTGTTCGGCGAATTGGCCGTATAGGTCTGGCCGGCAGGCAGGGGCGTCGTCTCGGTCGGATTGCCGGAATCCCAGTTCCACACGAGAGCACCGGTCTGGACATCGAAGGCCCTGATCACGCCGGATTGCGACTGCGTCGAATAATTGTCGTTGACGGCCCCGCCGATGATGATCTTGCCGGCGACGATGACGGGCGGCGAGGTGGAATAATAATATCCGGCTGGGTTGTAGGGCATGCCGGTTTCCAGCTTCAGCACGCCGTTTTCGGCAAAGGCGCTGCAGATCTGGCCGTTGGCTGCATCCAGCGCGATCAGCCGCGCATCGGAAGTCGGCAGATAGACACGGGTGGCGCATGGGCTTCCGGCCGTTGCCGCCGGATCGGCGTAATAGGTGACGCCACGGCATGTCTGATGCTGCCGGTCGGGGTTGAGGCCGGCATTGGAATCGTATTTCCACTTCTCCTTGCCGGTCGCGGCGTCGAGCGCGATCGCCCAGTTGTGCGGCGTGCAGAGATAGAGGCTGTTGCCGACCTTGAGCGGCGTCACCTGATAGGTGGTCTCCCCCACATCTTCGGGCAGCTTGACGTCGCCGGTCTGATATTGCCACGCAACGGTCAGCTGGGCGACATTGTCCTTCGTGATCTGCGTCAGGGGCGAATAACGCTGGCCGTAGGGGGTGCGGCCATATTGATGCCATTCGCCATCCGGGACCGCGCCGCCAAAACTGACCGTCGTCGCCGACGCCGTCCGTTGCGGCAGGTCACCGGCCATGTCCTGGGGATCGGTTGTCATCGCATAGAGTGCCACGGCAATGCCGGCGATGAGCGGCAGCGCCAGCGGCCAGGGGTTGACGCCGTATCGATAGCCCGCCGGGCTGACGAGACCGAGCGGCTGCCGGATCCACGGTGTCAGCAGCCACAACCCGAGCAGGATGACGATGCCGCCGCGTGGCCCCAATTGCCACCAGTCGAATTGCACTTCCCAGATCGCCCAGAGCAGCGAGCCGAGCACGACGAGGCCATAGACCCATATCGCGGCGGCGTGGCGCTTGAGCAGCAGGAAGGCGGTAATCAGAAAAGCGATCCCGGTGATCAGGTAATAGAGGCTACCCCCTAAGGCGACCAGGTAAGCACCACCGCCCGCCAGCACCAATCCAAGTACGGCGAAGACGACGGCGGTCAGGGTGAGGATCATCGGGAAATCTCCGGCTGCAGACATGAAGCCGCGCCCGAAGGCGCGGCAAATCGACAATTACAAGGAACGAACGAAAATCGTGTGATTGACGGCGGTGACGCCGGGGGTCGACATCACCACCTCCATGGCGCGGTCGATCTCTTCACGGCAGGAGAGGCTGCCGGTTATCGCCACCTCTGATCCGTGGACGACGACGCTGAGGTCTGACGCATCGAGCGTGCCGACCGCCGCCAGCCTGGATGCCACTGCGGCTTCGAGCACCGAACGGGCATGCAAAACGTCGTCTTGCGGCGGATTGCCGTGAAAGGTGCGATCCTTGAACAGCATGTTCGCCTCCTGTTTTAAACGCAGACCAGCGGCTCAAGGCGGCTGCAAAGCCGACCTGTCCCGCTATTCTATCAATGCGACCGGGGTGAAAAAGTTCCCTCCGCGCCAAACATCGATACTGCGCTCTCGTAGGAGCCGCATCGTTGGCCTAGGGCATCGCTTCCGATATGCACGAAACTGCCTGACGTTAGGGGATGTACGAATATTCC
>NZ_CAXUSG020000007.1:0-319362 GCF_964253915.1 Rhizobium sp. LjRoot30
GGCTCTTCCGCTTCGGTCACCTGCCGTAGGCAGGTGTGGATTGAAACTGGTCAAGACGAAGACCGATAGAAACTCCACCAGTCACCTGCCGTAGGCAGGTGTGGATTGAAACATCGGCATCGCAGTCTAGCCCCATCCGCTTCGGTGTCACCTGCCGTAGGCGGGTGTGGATTGAAACTGGTGGATGCCGCCACGCACGATGGCGTTGGCCGGTCACCTGCCGTAGGCGGGTGTGGATTGAAACAGTGTCAGGGCGTTGAGCGTGTGCGGATCTTCATGTCACCTGCCGTAGGCGGATGTGGATTGAAACTGGAATTCGATTGACAGGGCGTGCCGTGCGGCAAGTCACCTGCCGTAGGCGGGTGTGGATTGAAACCCCAAGGCCGGCGTCGATCCGGCATCCGACCGCGTCACCTGCCGTAGGCGAGTGTGGATTGAAACGCGCTGGCCTGCCTGCTCACGTCCTGCGCTACCAGTCACCTGCCGTAGGCGGGTGTGGATTGAAACTGTCCTGCCTCGCCACCACGGAGGGCTCCGACCGGTCACCTGCCGTAGGCGGGTGTGGATTGAAACATCGATAGCGAAGCCGAGCGCCGCAAGCTCACGCGGTCACCTGCCGTAGGCGGGTGTGGATTGAAACCAGGATATCGCGGTCACGGCTGCAATGGGGATGAGGTCACCCGCCGTAGGCGGGTGCGGATCGAAACGAACAGGAACGACGCGAAGAGGTCATGCCTTGGCCGGGACAGGCATCATCCGGAAACTCTCCGGATGATGTTTCCCTTGCAGCGGTTCAGATTGCCCGCAGCGTCCAGTCGACGATCTCGGCCGTCACCTTGGCAAAGGCTGCATCCAGCGCGCGGATGAAGGCGGTGTTGCCGGCGCCGCTGGCGACGGGGGACGCGGCGGAGAAAATCTTCTGGGCAATCACGGTGCCGTTGCGGTCGTTGAGGATTTTTACGGAAATCTCGACATTCGCCCGGCGGCCTGCCGTATCGATCTCGAAGGCGCGGATATCGCTGACGATCTGGTAGTCGATTGCCAGCCCCTGCCCCGGCTTGCCAACACCGCCGAGCTTGCCGGTGTTTTCGAAAGCTTCCACCAGCTTGGCCTGGACCATACGCGGCAGCTTGTCGCTCCACTGCGCCTTCGACAGATATTGGATCTCGGCGCCGGAAACACGCACCAGCACCTGTTCGCTGCCAAGCGCGCTCAGCGCCGTCGGTTCGGGCACGAGGATCTGGCGGTTGCGGGCCGAAGGACCGTCGGCGGAAACGGCGGTGTTGAGGTCGAACGTATCGTTCTGGGCGCCGCCGCCACAGCCGGTCAGCAGTGCGGCAACCAGCGGCAGCACGACGAGCAGGCTGCGTTTCGGGCAACGACGCAGAACCAGTTGCGATCCGACCATGCTCTTCCCACCCTTCGTCGTTGTCACGCGCATCAATGCCGGTTCCGGCCGTTATAGGTCTTGACCGTGTCGCCGCCGAATATCAGCCGTTGCGGGTCGCGGTCGAAATTGCTGATCGCATCGTTGAGGCTCTCCACCGTACGGCGGGTTTCACCGACCAGCGTCTGCACGTCGCGCAGGCCAGTCGAGGAGAAACGTGCCAGATTGTCGGCAATCGGCCCGATACGGGCATTGAGATTGTCGGCAACGCTGCGGAAGGAGTCCAGCGTCTTGCGCGCCTCGGCAAACAGCGAGTTGGCATCACCCGACCCGAGCAGGCCATCGACCTTGGCGAGGATGCCGTCGACACGGCTGGAGGCGGCATTCAGCTTTTTGGCCATGTCGGAAACATCGGCGATCGTCTGGTCGATTTCCTGCTGCCGCTTGGAGATATTGTCGGTCACGCCGCGAATCGAGGCGATCGCCTGGCGCGCATCCGCAGTCGCCGTCGAGATGTCGTCGACCGAGCCACTGATCTTGGCCGTGTCCACCGCCGCCAGCAGGTCTTCGGCCTTCTTGAGCGCCCGCTCGGCCTCGGCGCCAAAGCGGCTGAACGTCTCCGCCGTCTGCCGGAAGGACTTGACCGTTTCGCTCAACTGGCCGCTCGACGCGGCAATGTCGGTGCTGATCTTTTCCGCATTGGCAACGATCGTGCGGATTTTTTCGGGCTCGACACTCTTCACCAGCGATTCAACCCCTTCGATGGTCGAATCGAGGCGGCCGGAAATGCCGGTGACGGTGTCGGAGAGCGATGCGACACTCTTGAGGAACTTGTCGATACCCTCGGAATTGGCCTTCAACGAGTCGGTGAACTGCTCGACATTGCGGACCGTGTTGGTCAGCGGGTCGCGGGCATCGCGCACAAAACCCTGAATGTCATCGATGGCATCGTCCGCCTTGCCCATGATCTTGTCGGCAGTGGCGAGCAGGTTGGTGACGCTCGACTGGTCGGCCAGCATGATCGCTGTCTGGCCCTTGTCGCGAGCCGCCTGCAGGATGTTTTCTTCACCGGTCTTGCCGCCGGAAAGCTCGACATAGGCCGCGCCCGTCAGGCCCTGGATTTCCAGCACTGCCTTGGTGGAGGTGTAGATCGGCGTGTCTTCCTTGACCTCGGCAAGCGCAATCGAGAACTCCGGCTCATCCTTGTCGATCGCCAGGTTGCGCACGGTGCCCACCGCGATGCCGTTGAAGCGCACCGGCGAACCGACGCTCAGGCCGTTGGCCGAGCCCGGAATGCGGATGATCAGGTCCGTCATCGGGCCGCCGCGGCCGTACTGGGCCATCCAGTAGACAAAGCCGAATGCGGCGGCGATCACCAGAATGGTGAAAAACCCGACGATGGCGTAGTTGGCTCTGGTTTCCATAGATCCCTATTCACTTCAATCCGTGGCGCAGCGTGCCGGAAACATTGCTGCGATCTTGCGGAACTATCGACCGCGCCCGTTTGCCGCGGAAGTAGGACTGGACCCAAGGGTCGTCGAATTCGAGCATGTCCTCGATCGTTCCTTCCACCAATACCCGTTTCTGGCCGAGAACGGCAATACGGTCGCAGACAGAAAAAAGGCTGTCGAGATCGTGGGTTACCATGTAGACGGTCAGACCCAGCGTATCCCTCAGCCGCGCAATCAGCTCGTCGAATTCGGCAGCGCCGATGGGATCGAGGCCGGAGGTCGGCTCGTCCAGGAACACCAGGTCCGGGTCGAGCGCCAGGGCGCGGGCAAGGGCTGCGCGCTTGATCATGCCGCCGGAGAGTTCGGAAGGATACTTGTCGGCCGCATCTGGCGCCAGTCCCACCATCTCGATCTTTAGGAGCGCCAGCTCGTCCATTAGCCATTTCGGCAGGTCGAGATATTCGCGCATCGGCAACTGGATGTTTTCCCGCACCGTCAGCGCGGAAAACAGGGCGCCGTGCTGGAAGAGCACGCCGAGCCGCATATCCAGCCTCATACGCTCTTCTTCATTGAGGGCGTCGTAGTCCTCGCCGAGAATATGGATCGTGCCGGAGCGCCGCGGCAGCAGCCGCAAGACAGTGCGCATCAGCACCGACTTGCCGGTGCCGGAGGCGCCGACGAAGCCCAGAATTTCGCCGCGATAGATATCGAGGTTGAGGTTATCGAGTACGACTTTCGGTCCGAAACCGACCGTCAGGTCGCGCACCGAGAGGATGGCTTCGCGCTCCGTTTCTGGCGTCTGCGATGTGTTTTCGTCCATCGTCACCCCCTAGAAATCGATCGCGGCGTAGAACATGGCAAACAGCCCGTCCACGAGGATGACGACAAAGATGGATTTCACCACGGAGGCGGTGACATGCAGGCCGAGCGATTCGGCACTGCCGCCGACCTTCAGGCCTTCCACCGCGGCAACGACGCCGATGATCAACGCCATGAACGGCGCCTTGATCATGCCGGAGACGATGGTCGACAGGTCGATCGCCTCATGCATGCGCTGCAGGAAGACGGAGAACGTGATGCCGGAATACCCCCAGGCGACCATCGCGGCGCCGAACAGCGAGGAGAAGTTGGCAAGGATGGTCAAGAGCGGCAGCGCGATCGTCAGCGCCACAAGCCGCGGAAAGATCAGCACGCCGACCGGGTTGAGGCCCATGACCAGCAGCGCATCGACCTCCTCGCGCATCTTCATCGAGCCGATTTCGGCGGTGATGGCGCTGCCGGAGCGGCCGGCGATCATGATGGCGGTCAAAAGCACGCCGATTTCGCGCAATTGCAGGATACCGACGAGATCGACGACGAAGACTTCGGCACCGAAATAGCGCAACTGGAAGGCGCCCTGCTGGGCGATGATGGCGCCGATCAGGAACGACATCAAAAGAATGATCGGCGTCGCCCTGACGCCCATCTGGTCGATCTGGTTGACAACGGACGCCGGCGAAACACCGCTGGCGCGGCCGAGCTTCATCTGCGCGCCGCGAACCGCCGAACCGAGAATATGCATGGCGGAGAGAAAATCGCTCCAGAAACTGTCGGCAAGTTTGCCCACCGGCTCGAAAAGCCGGGTGAACAGGCTGCGTTGCGGCGCCTGCTCCTCCGCCTTTTCCACTGTTTCCGGCAACACGGCGATCAGTTCCCGGAACCGGCCTTCGCCACCGGATAGCCGGACCGCGTGGCCATTGGCTTCGACAGTGCGGGAAAGCCGCCGGATCATCCAGGCGCCGGCGACATCCATGGCGGCAATGTCGGAGAGATCGATTTCCATGTTGTCGGAGGCTCGGTCGCGGCCGATCTCGTCCAGATCGTGCAGCACGGCGTGCAGGCCGGTGTTGGTCCAGCGCCCCCCCAGGCGCAAGCGGTGTCCCGCCCCGTCCGGCAAGCTCTCGATCTTCACATGTGCAGCAGAAGGATCGGCAGGCTTCAAGTCTCTTGCATCTTTCCAGGCTTGCGACAATCTCGCCGAGTCATACCGGCTTGATTCCTCCGTGTCATCGCGCGGGCGGGAAATAAAGCCGTTCTTGAACCTTTTTAACCGGTTGCCAGGTCGAAAATCATGGTCCGTCACCTCGAAACAACAGTCGCCGCCTTTCCCATCGCCGGGGCCTTCACCATTTCCCGCGGCTCGAAAACAGAAGCGCGGGTGGTCATGTGCGCCATTCATGCCGATGGCAGGACCGGCATGGGCGAATGCGTGCCGTATGGACGTTACGGCGAAACCATCGAAAGCGTGGTCGCCGCAATCGAGGCGATTGCCCCGCGCATTGCTGCGGGCATGGAACGGCAATCGCTGCAGGCGGAGATGCCGGCCGGCGCCGCCCGCAACGCCGTGGACTGCGCGCTCTGGGATCTGGAGGCGAAGCTTTCGGGGGTGACGGTGGCATCCCGGCTGTCGCAAACCGCTCCGGCGTCGCTCACCACCGCCTACACCATCTCGCTTGCGGAAGCGGATGTCATGGCGGCACAGACAAAGGCCGTCGCCCATCGCGCCCTGTTGAAAATCAAGGTCGGCACCGAAGACGATGAAAGCCGGCTGCGCGCCGTTCGGGCAGCCGCGCCTGACAGCGTCATCATCGCCGATGCCAACGAAGGCTGGACCGAGGAAAATCTCGAACGGCACCTGCAGATCGCCGCCCGCGAAAACATCGGCCTGATCGAACAGCCGCTGCCGGCTGGCAAGGACGGAGTGCTGGCGCGCATCCCGCGGCCGGTGCCGATTTGCGCCGATGAAAGCGTGCACCACGCCCGCGACCTCGGCGCACTGCGCGCCCGCTACGATGCGGTCAACATCAAGCTCGACAAGACGGGTGGACTGACCGAAGCGCTGATCATGCGCGACGAGGCCCGCCGGCTGGGTTTCAAGATCATGGTTGGCTGCATGGTTGGCACATCGCTCGCCATGGCGCCCGCGGTGCTGCTGGCGCAAGGCGCCGAATTCGTCGATCTCGACGGCCCGCTGCTTCTCGCCCGCGACCGCGAGCCGGGCCTCGTCTATCGCGACTCGCTCGTCTTCCCGCCGGAGCCGGCCCTCTGGGGCTGAAGATACCAGGCGACGATGACGCAGCCGAGACCGACGGCCGCTATCGCCGACATGACATAATAGCCGTGCAGGCCGAAAGCCGCATAGATATAGCCGGACGCGAAAGTTGCAGCTGCCATGAAGATGCCGTTGTAGAAATAGTAGGCGCCTTGCGCCGAAGCTTCCTGCTCCTCATGCACCGCATCGACGATCCGCCGCTGGATGCCGATATGGCAGAAGGCGAAGGTGAAGGCATGCAGGCACTGCAGCACGAAATAGCCGAGATAACCGATATCGAGCGGAAACAGCAGCCAGCGGCAGACGGCGATGGTCGCGCCGAAGCGGATCAGCGTCCAGGCGCCGAAGGTGCGGCTGAGCTGGCGTGCGAAGAAGAAGGCAATCACCTCCGCCAGCACCCCGGCGCTCCACAGAATGCCGACCGCAGTGCCGGAATATCCGAGCTGCGCCCAATAGATCGAGGCGAAGGCGTAGAGCATCGCATGCCCTGCCTGTACCACCGACGAGCCGATCATCACCAGATGCAGGTCGAAACGCGACAGCGACGCCCGCTGCCCGCTCTTGCCGGTGGCGGCAACGGCGCGGCGCGGCACGCGGCCGATACGCGGCGCCGCAAGTCCCATGGCCGACATGACGATGCAGCCGACCGTCATCACCGGTAGCACCATGGCGCCACCATAAAGGCCGATCAGGTGGCCGCCGACCAGCGTGCTGGCGATGAAGGCGAGAGATGCCCAGAGCCGCATAGAGCCATAATCGAAACCCCAGCGGCGCACGCCGGTGATCAGCATCGATTCCACCACAGGAATGTAGGGAGCAAACACCGCCCCCTGCAGCGCGAAAACCAGCAGGATCGGCCAGAAGCTCTGCGTCCAGAAGAGCGCCACGGCCGTCGCCAGACAGAGCAGGCCCGACCAGACGAGGATGCCGGTGCGCTCCTCCATGCGGTCGGCGAACATCGCCAGGATCGGCGCGAAGATGACGCGAACCACCATGGGCACGGCAAGGATGACGCCGATCTGGTGGTCGTTGAGGCTGTGGGTCTCGAGCCAGACCGGAAAGAACGGCAACACCGTGCCGTTGACGATCATCGGCGCGCAGAAAACCAGCGCGCTGCGCTGCGGAAACCAGCGGGGAGCGTCTTCACGCGCCGGTGCCTGACTTGCAAGACTCATGGAGTGGAACCTGTAAGGAGAGTGCCTCTTCCTAACACAGGCAACAGACCTCGCCTATGGCGAAAAATAGCCCTCAAGAAGGCGGGAATTTCGCCTCAGGCAGCCCGGTAGCTGATCGCCTTGATCGTGGTGGTCGGGTCCGGCTCTTCCGCCGTGCCGACCATGTTGCGCCAGGTGATCAGCTCGAAGCGGCCGTCCTCGTGTTCGGCGATCGCCGTGCAGCTTTCCACCCAGTCGCCGGTGTTGATATAGCGCACGCCGTCGATCTCCTCGATCACGGCATGATGGATGTGGCCGCAGATGACACCATCGGCATCGTTGCGCCGGGCCTCGTCGACGACGACGCGCTGGAACTCGCCGATGAAGTTGACGGCATGCTTGACCTGCAGCTTGGCCCAAGCGGAAAACGACCAGTAGGGCATGCCGAGCCGGCGGCGAATGCCGGCCAGCACCACATTGATCATGATCGCCATGTCATAGGCCCAGTCACCGAGATAGGCGAGCAGCCGGGCGTTGCGCACGACGACGTCGAACTCGTCACCGTGCAGAACGAGATAACGCCGGCCATCGGCGCCCTCATGGATCATCCGCTCGGCCACCTCGATGCCACCGAAATGCATGCCGGGAAAATCGCGCAGGAATTCGTCGTGATTGCCGGGGATATAGACGATGCGGGTGCCCTTGCGCGCCTTGCGCAGTAGCTTCTGGACCACGTCGTTGCAATCCTGCGGCCAGTACCAGCTCCGCTTCAGGCGCCAGCCATCGACGATGTCGCCGACAAGGATGATGGTATCCGCCTCATGGTGCTTCAGGAAATCGAGCAGGAAATCCGCCTTCGCCGCCTTCGAGCCCAGATGGATATCGGACAAGAACAGTGTCCTGAAATGTTTGACTTCCTGCTGCCCAGCCACGGATGTCATCCTTTGGTTCATGGAACTTTTGAAGCCCGTAAAACCAGAGTCTTGTTTCAACATGATGACAGGGGCTGGGTATGACCCAGGCGCGCCGAGCGAGCCACAACATCGACAAGCGCGAAATTCCCGATTGTATCGCCAAAACGATTGTTGCTATGAGGAACCAACTGAAAAGACACAAGAGGAAGGCGCGCCATGGATAACCACGAAAAATCAAAGGCGCCGACGGTTCCCGCAAGCGGCGACCTCGATGAACAGGCCCTGTTCTTTCACCGTTATCCCCGGCCGGGCAAGCTGGAGATCCAGGCAACCAAGCCGCTCGGCAACCAGCGCGACCTGGCGCTCGCCTACTCTCCGGGCGTTGCCGCCCCCTGCCTGGCGATCCGTGACAACCCTGAAACGGCGGCCGACTATACCGCCCGCGCCAACCTCGTCGCGGTGATCTCCAACGGTACCGCCGTTCTTGGCCTCGGCAATATCGGCCCGCTCGCCTCCAAGCCCGTCATGGAAGGCAAGGCGGTGCTCTTCAAGAAGTTCGCCGGCATCGACGTCTTCGATATCGAAATCGACGCTCTCGACGTCGAGCGGATGGTCAGCACGGTTTCGGCGCTCGAACCCACCTTCGGCGGCATCAACCTGGAAGACATCAAGGCGCCGGAATGCTTTGAGGTCGAGCGCCGGCTGCGTTCGATGATGAACATCCCGGTCTTCCACGACGACCAGCATGGCACGGCGATCATCGTCGCGGCGGCGATCCTCAACGGACTGGAACTCGCCGGCAAGCCGATTGGCGACGTCAAGATCGTCGCCTCCGGCGCCGGTGCGGCCGCGCTCGCCTGCCTCAACCTGCTGGTAACGCTCGGCGCCAAGCGCGAAAACATCTGGGTGCACGACCTCGAAGGCCTGGTCTACGAAGGCCGCGTCGAGCTGATGGACGAATGGAAATCCGTCTACGCCCAGAAGAGCGACAAGCGTCGCCTCGACGAAAGCATCGACGGTGCCGATGTCTTCCTCGGCCTTTCGGCGGCCGGCGTGCTGAAGCCCGAGCTTCTGGCCCGCATGGCGGAAAAGCCGCTGATCATGGCGCTCGCCAACCCGACGCCGGAAATCATGCCCGACCTCGCCCGCGCCGCAAGGCCCGACGCGATGATCTGCACCGGCCGTTCGGATTTCCCCAATCAGGTCAACAACGTCCTGTGCTTCCCCTATATCTTCCGCGGCGCGCTCGATTGCGGCGCGACGACGATCAATGAGGAAATGAAGATGGCCGCGGTGCGCGCCATCGCCGCGCTCGCCCGCGAAGAAGTGTCGGAAGTCGCCGCCAAGGCCTATTCCGACGAGACGCCGACCTTCGGCCCGAACTACCTGATCCCCTCGCCCTTCGATCCGCGGCTGATCCTGCGCATCGCGCCGGCCGTGGCGAAGGCTGCCGCCGACAGCGGCGTCGCGGCCCGGCCGATCGCCGATTTCGACGCCTATTTCGACCAGCTCAACCGCTTCGTCTTCCGCTCCGGTTTCGTCATGAAGCCGATCTTCACCGCGGCCAAGAATGCCAGCCAGAAGCGGGTTATCTTTGCCGAAGGCGAAGACGAGCGCGTGCTGCGCGCCGCCCAGGTTCTGCTGGAGGAAGGCACCGGCCAGCCGATCCTCATCGGCCGTCCGCAGATCATCGAGACGCGCCTGCAGCGTTTCGGCCTGCGCATCCGGCCGCATACGGATTTCGAAGTGGTCAACCCGCAGGACGACCCGCGCTACCGTGAGTATGTCGACGATTATTTCGCCCTCGTCGGCCGCGCCGGCATCAACCCGGAAGCCGCCCGCACCATCGTGCGCACCAACAACACCGTCATCGGCGCGCTTTCGGTGCGTCGCGGTGAAGCCGATGCGCTGATCTGCGGCGTGGAAGGCCGTTATGACAAGCACCTGCGCGACGTCAACCAGATCATCGGCAAACGCAAGGGCGTCTGCGCCTTCGCCGGCCTCAGCCTGCTGATCTCGCAGCGCGGCGCGATCTTCTTCACCGACACTTTCGTCAACGACAATCCGACGGCGGAAGAACTGGCGGAGACGACCATCCTTGCCGCCCAGGAAATCCGCCGCTTCGGCATCACGCCCAAGGCGGCGCTGCTCTCCCATTCGAATTTCGGTTCGCGCAATTCGGAAAGCGGCCGCAAGATGCGGCACGCTCTGGAGTTGATCCGCCAAAAGGCCCCGGATCTCGAAGTCGATGGCGAAATGCAGGGCGGCTCGGCCCTGTCCGAAGCACTGCGCAAGCGCGCCATGCCGAATTCGACGCTGACGGGCGAAGCCAACCTGCTCGTCTTCCCGACGCTCGATGCCGCCAACATCTCGCTCGGCATCGTCCGCACCATGATGGACGCGCTGCATGTCGGGCCGATCTTGCTCGGTGCCGCCCTTCCGGCGCACATCCTGTCGTCCTCCGTGACCTCGCGCGGCGTCGTCAACATGGCGGCCCTGGCCGTCGTCGAGGCCTCGCATCCCGTGGCACCGTAAACCACCCGGGAGCAAAAACCGTACCAGCCAGCCGCACCATGTTGCGGCTGGCTGCCGTTGCGGTATGATGGCATCGCTTGCAGAGGCGGTTCGTCCGCCACCTCTCGATCACCCTAACGGAGAAAAGCCCGTGTTGAAGTTTGGGCGTGTGTTTCCCGTCGTGTTCCTGACGCTGGTTGCGACGGTGCCGTTGCGCGCCGAGGCAAGAGCCGTGTGCGAAGAGCTGCGCGCCAGCCTCGCCGGCGCGCCGACGGTGATCGGTAATACCGGCGACGTGCGCCGCTCCGCCAATGCCATCAACCGGCTGAACCAGGAAATCCGCCGCCTGCGCAGCGACATGCGCCGCAGCGGCTGCTCCTCGGGCAGCATCGTCGTTTTCGGCGGAAACAGCGAAAATTACTGCATGCAGGCGGAAGCCGACCTCAACGACATGGAGGTCGAAAAGGACGAGTTGATGCGCCAGCGCTCCGGCCTGCGCAGTGGCCGTAGCGGCATATTGGCGGCATTGCGCGAAAACGGCTGCGACGAACCGGATCATTCCGACACGGCGCTGACGGAACCGCAGGACATGCGGGCGACGCTGGAAAGCGAAGAAGGTTCGATCATTTCAAACAACCGGGTTTTCGGCGCCGTCGATCGCCAGCCGACGAGCCTGTTGCCGCTTGAAGGGGAGCCTTTGCCTTTGGGCGAGCAGCTGCCGCTGCAACAGGAAGGCGGTCTCCGAACGCTGTGCGTCCGCACCTGTGACGGCGCCTTCTTCCCGATCTCCTCGAATGCCAGCAGCCAGAGCTTTCGCCATGATGCACAGATCTGTGCAAAGATGTGCCCGGGCACGCAGACGGAACTCTACTACCACGCCATGATCGGCCAGGAGAGCGCCGACATGGTCTCCGCCGAAACCGGCGCGCCCTATACGGAATTGCCGAACGCCTTTTCCTATCGCAACCGGACGAGCAGCAAGGATTCCGCCTGCGGCTGCAACCTGAATGCCTATTACGAGCAGAAGCTGAAAGAGAGCAACGCCGGCAAGCTGCCGAAGCAAACCAGCACGAAATCGGTGACCGAGATTTTCACCGAGACAAAACCCGAGACCCGCGGCACGATCGATCCCGTTCCGGAAGAACGCGCCTATGATCCGGCAAACTCGAAGATCCGGCAGGTCGGCCCGCAATTCCTCGGCGATGACAGCGCCGCCATTGACCTGAAGAACCCGAAGGGTTCGACGATCCAGCCTCTGCAATAAGCCCCACCAGGGCCGGTCGCCCCGGCAATCGCGTCTTCCGTCAGGCCGCGGCCGTGCTCGGCCGCATGATCGCGTCGCCTTCGTAGAGCACCGCGCGGTTACGCCCGCCGTTCTTGGCGGCATAGAGCGCCATGTCGGCGGCGTGGACGAAATTGCGGATGTTGTGGCCATCGCGCGGGAAGATCGCCGCGCCGGCACTGCCGCCAACCTGCAGCAGCAGGTCGTTGAAGACGATCGGCACCTGGGCATCGATGACGAGACCGGCGGCCAGCGCCATGATCGTCGTTTCATTGGCATTGGGGATGAGAACCATGAACTCATCGCCGCCGAGGCGGGCGACAAGGCCGGTATCGCCGACACGATCGCTGAAGCGTGCCGCCACGGCCTTCAGGACAGCATCGCCGGCGGCATGGCCGTGCTGGTCGTTGACGGACTTGAACTTGTCGAGATCGACGGCGAGCACGGCAATCGGCCCATCCGGATGCTCTTCCATCATTGCCGTCAGGCTTTCCTCGAAGGCTATACGATTGGCAAGGCCGGTCAGCGCGTCGTGTTTGGCAAGGAAACGATTGGTCGCTTCGCTCTTCTGCAAGGCGCGCACCACCGCGCCGAAACGCCAGGCGATGAACCCCATGGCAAGCGCGGCAAGCAGGGAGAGGATCGCCACCTTCGGCATGGCCGACTGCCAGATGAACGGTCCCGGCGCATTCGGTGACCACGCCACCAGGAACGGTCCGTCGGTAAAGCCCTTGCCGACAGGCGTATAGGCATCCGGCCGGTTCTTGTTTTCCTCGTCGGCGACAACATGCAGGTCTTCGACCGCCAGTCGCTGGCTCATCGAAGCAAACATCTTTTCCGAAATCGGCTTGACGGTGATCATGATAATCGGCTGTTCCGAACCGCGCGGAATGAACAGGGATTTCGGCACGACCGCCTGGGCGACGACGATGCTCATGCGACCGTCGACCACACGCATGTCGGCAGCATGGATGTAAGGCAAGGGAGCCGAAAGCTGGTCGCGGTCACCCTGAACCATCCGCAGGCGAAAACCATCCTTCTCCGGCTTGAGAGCAGCCCAATAGGACTGATTGGCCTCGTAGACGAGATCGTCGATCCAGAAGAGCAGGCTGTCGGCCTTGTCGGGCGACACGGTCTTGCCGTCATTGACGGCAAGCTTGGTCTGGTGTCCGGTTTCGCTGAAGACGATCCAGGAGAAACCGAAATCCGCCCAAAGCCAATCGTGGATACGGCGCTTGACGAAAGCATCGCCGAAGGATGGCGCCCGCGCCTCCTTGACCGTCTCGTCCCGGAAGGACAGTTCCGCCTGATATTTGACGACCTCGTCGATCTGGTGCTGGAACTGCTGCTGCACAAGCTTGCGTTCCGTCGAAAGCCCGAACTTGTTCGCCTGGTAGACGGAATAATCGAGAACGAGGAAGACGCTGGCGACGAACAGGAAAACGAAGACGGCGCAGGCGAGATAGATGCCGCGAACCATCCAGCTGCTGGTATTCGCAAAAACTCTTGCGCTGATCTCGCTCATCTCATCCCCTTGGGCCCGTCCGCCCCATTCGTTGTCGGGGAAACTAGCAAACAAGCGGGAAAAAACGCTTAAGCGCGATGGTTTTAAAAGACTTAATCCGTTTCCTGACCGTCGGCCGCCGTGTATCGGACATAGGCAAACTCTTCGCCGTCAGCGCGCCAATTCGGAACGTTAATGGTGCCCTGCCCTCCAAACAACGGAAACAGCGTGGTCAGATTGCCGCCGTCCATGTCCATCAACCTGAGGCGTACATGGCAATCACGAGGATGGTCGAAGACATCGGCATCGTAGGAGAGAATCAGCACCTTGTCGTTGCCGGGTGCCGGATGGGCGAACCAGTTGCCCTGATTGTCGCCGGTCACCTGCATGAGACCGGTGCCGTCGGGATGCATGCGCCAGATCTGCATCAGGCCGGTACGGCTGGAGTTGAAATAGATCCATCGCCCGTCGGCAGAATAGTCCGGACCGTCATTGCGCCCCTCGCCGTGGGTCAGGCGCAGTTCTTCGCCGCCATCGATGCCGATTGTGTAGATGTCGAAGACATCGTTGCGAATGCCGCAATAGCTGAGCCTCGCGCCATCCGGCGACCAGCCGTGCCAGTAAGAGGGCAGGTTCTTCGTCACCAGCCTCGGCGTGCCGCCTGCAGCCGGAAGGATATAGATCGCCGACTTGCCGAATTCGGTCTTGTCGGAAATCGCCAGCAGGCGGCCATCCGGCGAAAGACCGTGGTCGTTGTTGCAGGCGCGGGCAAAACCGGTATCCACCGGTGTCGGTGCCGCGCCATCGAGCGGCAGCCGGTAGATCAATCCATCGGCATTGATCAGCAGATGGCTGCCATCGGGCGCATAATTCGGCGCCTCCACTAACCGGTCCGTCTGCCAGACGATGCGGCTGCTTTTCTCACGAAGATTGTAGATCTCGACAGAACTGCGCATCTGCATCCTCACTCGACGGTGTTAAAGCGGTTGTTCAAAGGGTAGCGTCGGTCACTTCGGCCATTTTGCCACATCAATCCGACGCCCGGAAAAACACGCCGCCGCTTGCCTTCGGCACGATAAACCAGCCGCTCGATCCTGGCCACCTCATCGGCTGAGAAGCCGCGGGCGACGATCTCGGCCGCACCGAGGTTCTTGTCGATCAGGTATTCGAGGATACGCTCGATATCCCCTTCGCCGGGCAGGATGCCATTCAAGGCATGTTCTGAAACCAACGCGCCCGTCGGCCCCAAGGCATCCGGCGTCCGGTGACCGTTGCGCCAGCGGAGGAGATCACACACCCGCGTATGGAAAAAATCCCGGATCGGATAAAAAGCGCCGCATGTTCCGGCATGCGCACCAAAGGCACCGGTCGCAATGTCCGACCTGCCGGCCGACCCGACAATCATCGCCTCCAGGCCATCGGCAAGCGCGACAAGAATGGCGCCCCGCGCCGCTTCCAGCGGCCTCTCAGGTCCGGCATGTGGGACAAGACCCGCAAGCGAGGCCCCAATGCCCTGCAGCGCCGTATCGACGGGCACGACATGGTGCCGACAGCCGAAGGCGGCGGCGTTCGTCCTTGCCGTTTCCAGCAAATCGGGCGCAGCGGAGTGATCGGATAGGGTCACCATCCGCACCCGCTCCGCACCCACGGCATCGACAGCAAGCGCGGCGGAGAGCAGGGAACCGACCGTTCCGGAAAGCTCGACGACAAGGGTGCGCACAGCGTTTTTCTCGACATGGTCGCGCAGACCCAGCAGGCAGGCACGATAATCCGCTTCGTCAGGCCCCGGCAGATCCTCGATCCGGCTTTGTCGGCAGATCCAGCCTTCGCCGCCATCCTCCCAGTCGCAGATCGCCAAACCTTCATCGAACTGCGTCATCTGGAATGCCAGCGTCCGGTCGGCATTGAAGCCAAAGCCCGCACCGTCGAACACATGCTGGCCGTCGCCCCCAAGCGCGTTGGCGTAAACGATGGGCAGGTCCGTCTCGATCACCCGGCGCAAAGCCTGCTGGTGGCGGATATCGAGCATCTTGCCGCCATAGGCGGACATGGTGGAGACGACCAGCATGTCCGCCCCGCTTTCCGCCAGGGTTTCGCAGACATCGAGGTCGCCGGACAGGTCCTGCCCGATGACAATGCCGAGCCGAACGCCGCGAAACCCGACGGGACCGGTCATCGCGCCTGCAGAAAAATATCCGCTTTCTCCATGGTGCAGATCGACCTTGTCGCGGATCGCGATCACCAGGCCATCGTCGATCACGGCAACAGAATTGCGCCTTGCCGCGCCGTCTGGTCTCGGGAAGCCGATGACGATGCCCGGGCCGCCCTGCCCGGTGCAGCCGGCAAGTGTTGCGACAGCATCGGCGCAGGCGCCGAGAAAGCTTTCACCGAGCACGAGATCCCCGGGCGTAAATCCCGCCAGGAAAAGCTCGGCGAAAACCAGCAGGTCGGCGCCCTGCCGATGCGCTTCGTCCAGGGCCAGTCGTGCCTTTGCGAGATTGCCGGCAACGTCACCGGCGACGGCATTCACCTGGGCGACGGCGATGCGCAAGCTCTTCTGGTTACGGCTTTTTTCGTTCATGCCCACCGTTTAGCGCGCCGCCATTCGCTCCGCAATGCGGCACCCGCCCAACCTGGTCGTAGGCACCGCCCTTTCCTGCAGGAAAACATGTGCAACAGGCCGTTGAACCAGGGCGGTTCATCTAGCGTTCATGACGACCATGTGACAGTAATGCGAAACTTTTAAGAAACTTTAATAACGCTCCCGGAGAACAGCTTGGTCGAGTTTCTGTCTAAGGCAATGGCGGCTACCAGAACCGCCCGCCTTCCTCTTTACCGGCCTCAATCCCGGCGTAGCGAGCAGGCGCTTGCCATCGGTTATGCGCTCGGCAAATCGTTCATCCTGGCGCTGCTGATCCTGATCGCCGTAGAATGGATCGCTCGCGGCTCGACAACCGATATCGGCGACTTCATGACCTCGTCTGCCCGCCCGGGCATGACCTCGGTCGCGCTGATGACGATGCTCATCCTCTGCCTCGACGCCATCTTCGGACGACGCTACCAGTCGTTGCTCATCATCGTGCCGCTTGCCATCATACCGGCATTCGTCTCCCAGCAGAAGCAGCTGTTTCTCTCCGATCCGCTCTATCCCACGGATTTCCTGTTTGCCCGCCAGATCGTCGAACTGATGCCGGTGATGATCAGCCAGCGCCCCTGGACGGCAGTCGCGGTCTTCATCGGCCTGATCGCCTCGATCGCCATGATCGTCTATCTTTGGCTTTGTGCGTGGAAGCGCTTTCCGCAGCTCTCCGGCCGCTGGCGCGCCGTCAGCCTCGGCCTGACGCTGCCGCTGCTTGCCGGCTTTGTCTCGCTGATGGACTACAGCCAGTATTCCTGGCTGCGTGACCGGCTGCAGGTCATTCCGATGATGTGGGACCAGAAGGAAAACTATCGCCACAACGGCTTCCTTCTCGCCTTCGCCTTCAACGTGCCGATGGCCAATGTTTCCGCACCGGCAGGCTACGGCGCCGAAACCATGGCGAAGATCCCCGGAAAAGCCATGCCCTTCGGCACCGGCAGCGAGGATCATCCCGATGTCATCGTGCTGATGAGCGAGTCCTTGTGGGACCCGACGCGCCTTTCCAACGTCAAGCTCTCGCCGGACCCGATGCCGGTGATGCGTGAAAACCAGTCGGGCAACGTGTTCTCGCCCGAGTTCGGCGGCATGACGGCCAATGTCGAGTTCGAAGCGCTGACGGGTTTCTCGAACGCCTTCCTGCCCTATGGCAGCATTCCCTATCAGCAATATGTACGCCGGCCGATGCCGTCGCTGGCGACGTTCTTCCGCGGCGAAGGCTATGCCACCCGCGCCATCCATCCCTATCAGAGCTGGTTCTGGAACCGCTCGGAAGTCTACAAGGCCTTCGGTTTCGAGGAATTCAAGTCGGAAGAAAACCTGCCGGCCCTCGACAAACGCGGCTTCTTCGCTTCCGACGAGGCGCTGTTCAAGGAGATCATGCGCCAGGCCGACGGCATGGACCGCCCGTTCTTCTTCTTCTCGGTCACCTTGCAGGGCCACGGCCCGTATGAGCCGACCCGTTACGCCAAGAATGCCATCACCGTCGAAGGCAATCTTCCCGAGGCCGACAAGAGCACGTTGGCGACCTATGCGCATGGCGTCAAGGAAGCCGACGACAGCTTGAAAATGCTGATGGAGTGGGCCAAGAAGCGCGAGCGCGAGACGATCATCGTCGTCTTCGGCGATCACTTGCCGCCGCTCGGACCGGTCTACGTCAACAGCGGCTACATGCCGGAACAGGTCGCGACCCGCAAGGCGTCGATCGAAGTGATGAAGCGCGAGCATGAGACGCCGCTCATCGTCTGGTCCAGCCGCTCCGGCAAGAAGAACATCGGCACGATCAGCCCGGCGATCCTGCCCTATCACGTCGTCAAGATGGCGCGCTTCGACCATCCCTACTACACCAATTTCCTCGGCCGCGTTCAGCGTCGCTATCCGATCATCGACCGCTATCAGCTCGTTGCCCGCGACAACCAGACGAAACCCGACTGGCTGCGGGCAAAAGAACCGCTCGATCCGATGATGCGCGATTTCCGCTATATCCAGCACGACATGATGTTTGGCCAGCAGCACAGCGTCGATCGCCTGTTCCCCAGCCATGCTTGGGTGACCCGGCCACAAGGATGACGAGCATTGCCGGCGCGACTATCTGCCGTGCCGCATCTTCTTGAATAATCTCCGTTAAAGGGCTAAGGCCATTACCGGCGGCTGCTTTCCGGCACCGCTGCTCATGTGCCTTGTCCTATGGAGAACAGCGATGTCATTCCTTCCTGGCTTCGAGCATATTCGTTTCGGCCGGAAGCCCGAAGGCATCGGCGAAACCGAAAAACGCATCATCGAAAAAGCCAAGGACCGCATGATCGTCGCCACCGACGTCAATGCCGTGCTCTCGGCGCAGGAGAGTTTTGGCGAGCGGCTGTCCGATACCATCGCCCGCGTCGGCGGTTCCTGGACCTTCATTATCAGTTTTGCCGCCTTCCTGGTCGCCTGGGCGGTCATCAATACCGTCATCCTGATCGGCGATGCCTTCGATCCCTATCCTTTCATCTTCCTCAACTTGCTGCTCTCCATGCTGGCGGCGGTGCAGGCACCGATCATCATGATGTCGCAGAACCGCCAGGCGGCGCGTGACCGTTTCGAGGCGGCGAAAGACTACGAGATCAATCTCAAGGCCGAAATCGAGGTGCTTTCCCTGCATCAGAAGATCGACATGCAGGTGCTGGCGGAGCTCGCCGAATTGCGCAAGGACGTTGCCCGGTTGACCGAATTGATCGGCAAGACTTAATAAATTCCGCCTCTCCGTGAACACAATCAGGCCTTTGCCCGTTATGATCATATCGTTGCCTGCCCATAGAAGTTCGCCAATGCCCGATGAAGCATCCCTCGACCGGCTCCGCACACCCTCGCTGACCCGCGACCAGATCCTGGAGCATCCGCTTTTCCTGACGATCGAAGTCGAAATCGCCACCCATCTCGTCGGCATCCACGAGGAGACACCGCGCCTGGCGCGGCTGAAGGCTTCGCACCAGAAATGGATCATGACGCAGATGCTTTATGCGCTGCAGCTGGAGCGCGATCCGCTGGCAGCGTCCACCGGGCTGACGGCTTCCCGTCTCTACGATGTGCTCGCCCGTTACGCCGTGGTCAGCCGCAACACGGTGGCAAGCTACCTTGCCGAACTCGTCGCCTACAAGTTTCTCCGTGACGCGCCCGACAGTCAGGACAAGCGCAAACGCCCGCTGGAAATCACCGACGCGGCGGCCAAGGCGATGTACAGCTGGTTTCTCGGCCACATGGTCTGCCTGGACCGGCTGGATGGCGGCAACCGCGCTGAGCGCAGCGAAAGCGATCCGGCATTGTTTCGTCTTGGCCAGCCTTATGCAGCCAGAGCGTTGATCGACGATCCGGCATGGCGCAACCTGCCGGAAACGGTTTCTTCGTTCATCTGGGCGGAATCCGGTGGCATGGTGCTGCACGAACTCATCAGCCGCCTGCCCTCCGACAAGGAGGAGGACGGCCGGATATTCCTCGGGGAAATTTCAATTGCCGAGATCGCCCAGAAATATGCGATTTCCGCCACGAATGTGAAACGCATGTTCGCCCCCGCCGAAACCGCCGGACTGCTCGGTTGGGAGCGTCCGCGGCGGCGCGGACGGCTCTGGTTCTCGCCGCCATTCCTGCGGGATTACTTCTACTGGCAATCGGTCAAGTTCGCCGCCCTCGATGAGGCTGTGCATTGGGCCGAACAGCAATCACGCAGCGACACAGCCTCAGGGGTTACCCGCAACCACAAGGCCGGGTGATCCCTGCGCATAATGCGGCGCGTCGTCCGGTAGGTTGTAGAAATCGGCCTTGTCGGCGCAAAAAATGTGTTTGTCGACACGCAATCCTGTCGGCTGGTCGAAGCTGCCGGCGAGCACGGAGATGTAATCCTCCTTGTCGGCCTGCCAGAACAGCGCCGATCCGCAGGTCCGGCAGAAACCGCGCCGGGCAAAATCGCTGGCCCGGAACCAGGTGATGTTGTCCTCCCCCTCCAGTTCGAGATCGACGATCTGCACGTTGGTGGCGGCATAATAAAGGCCCGTCTGCTTGCGGCATTGCGAGCAGTGGCAGGCGATGACATTGCGCAGCTTGCCTTTGGTGCGGAAGCGGACCGTACCGCAGAGGCACGAGCCGGTATGGATTTCAGTCATTGCTCACCCTCGATGTTCTTGGAACTGCAAATCTAAGGTTTCGCACGCTGCTGTCAAACCCTCGCCAGCCCTTCTTTATCCCGCCTCAGAATGCCGACCGAAGGTGGTTTTCTAAAAATATATTCCCGTAAAAAGATTATTCGGCAATCGATTTTAAGGATTAATTAGCAAATGTGAAAGCAACATATGATTTCATTATAGTATACTAACTCAATCAATAGGAGATGACCCATGCCCCATCTTCGGAGGTTCTTCTTCTGCCGCAGGGGTGCCGCCGCGGTGGAATTTGCCGTCATCGCCCCCCTTTTCCTGATGACGGTACTGAGCCTTATCGGTTACGGCATCTACATTGCCGCCGCCAACTCGGTGCAGCAGATCGCCGCCGATGCCGCGCGCACGGCCGTTGCCGGCTTATCGGCCGAGGAACGGTCCCGGCTCGCGCAGGCTTTCGTTGACGACACCACGTTGCACTACGCCTTTCTCAGCCGTAACCGGCTTCAGGTGTCCGTGAAGGACGATCCCGCCAATCCCAATCAATTCATCGTCGCGCTCGACTACGATGCCTCCGACCTGCCGATCTTCAAGCTCTACTCTTTCGTCTTGCCGGATGAGCGAATCCGGCGCTTTTCGACGATCCGCATCGGAGGGATCTGACATGCGATTGAAAAACGCATCGCTCCGTAAATGGCAACACGACAGGAGCGGCAACATTGCATTGTCATCCGCGTTGATCGCGCCCCTCGTCATCATGATTCTCGGCCTCGGCGTCGATTTTGGCGCGCTCACCCTGCAGAAGCGACAAGCTCAGGGGCTGGCCGACATTGCCGCCATCGTTGCGGCCTCGCAGCTCGACCAGGCGGAAACGAACCTTGCCGAGCATTTTCGCACCAACGGCATCAATCTCGTCGTTCAATCCTCCCGCGGCTTGATCAAACCCGATGGCGAGATCCTGCCGGCCGGCGAGGCGATCTATCCCCATTTTGGCGGTATCGCCACCGTCGAACGCGGTCGTTATGCCGCCGATCCGAACCTGCCGGTCGACCAGCGCTTCGAGCCCGGAACCGCGCCGTTCGATTCCGCCCGCGTCAATATCGAGGAACCGGGCGAGGTCTATTTCGCCGGCATATTCTCGACCTCTCCGGTCGTCACCGCCAGCGGCGTCGCGGCAACGCAGAAATATGCCGCCTTCACCATTGGATCACGGCTTGCGAGCATCAATGACGGCCTGCTCAACGATCTGCTCGGTGGCCTCCTCGGCGCCAAGCTGACCCTCAGCCTCATGGATTACAAGGCGCTTGCCAATATCGACATCAACGCCCTCTCGTTCGTCGACGCGCTGGCGGTCCATGTTGGCCTGCAAGCCCTGAGCTACGAGGACATTTTGCAGCAGGACATCTCCTATGGCCAGTTTCTTGCCGCGCTCGGAAAGACGACCGGTGTCACGCCGTCCGTCGCGGCGATCCTCAAAGGCGTCGAACAGGCAATCGGAAAATCCAGTGCCCGGCTGAAACTCAGCCAGATCCTCGACCTGCACGCCATCGGCAGCAATCCCGTCGGCAGCCATCAGAACCTGATGGTCAAGGCCAACCTGCTGCAACTGGTGAATGCCGGCGCCGTTGCCGCCGGCGGCGGCAAACAGGTCGGCATCAACCTTGCCGGCAAAATTCCCGGCCTGGCTTCCATCTCGCTGACGGTGGCGATCGGCGAGCCGCCGGTCGAAACGCCGTCCATCAAGGTCGGAGACCCCGGGTCGATCGTCCGCACCGCGCAGACCCGCCTCCTCGTCGATGCCAGCATCGATGGCCTTGCCCTGCTTGCCGGCCTCAAGCTGCATCTGCCGATCTATGTCGAAATCGCCCATGCGGAAGCCAGGCTGGCGGATATCCGTTGCCTCGGCGGGGTGGGCACCAATGCCAACGTCACCATCGACACCGTGCCCGGCGTGCTGGAACTTGCCATCGGCGCGGTGGATACGAGTGCTTTCGCCAACTTTTCCGACAAACCGCGCGTCACCCCGGCACGCATTCTTTCCTCGGCCGCGCTCAAGGTGACGGCCATGGCGCATGTCAACACCACCAACATGAAGCCGACCCGCCTCACCTTCACGCCGGCCGACATAGCCGCCAACAAGATCCGCAACGTCTCGACCAAGGATGCGCTGACCTCGACGGTCAGCTCGCTGCTCGGCAACTTGACACTGGAAATCGACCTTCTCGGCCTGCCGCTCGGTACCCCGAAGGCGGTTCAAACAGCGCTCGCCAACACGCTAGCCGGCGTTACAGCACCTCTCGACGACCTTCTCTACAACACGCTGCTCATCCTCGGCGTGAAGATCGGTGAAGCCGACGTCAGCGTGTCCGACGTCCGCTGCCGCAACGCTGTTCTTGTGCAATAAAAAACCGGGCCTCGCGGCCCGGTTTTGGTGCTTGCAGTCTGTCTGCCCGGTTTAGCCGTTGACGACGAGGCGCTTTTCTTCGCGGCCGCCCTTCATGCGCTCCGCCAGGAGGAAAGCCAGTTCCAGCGCCTGATCGGCGTTGAGGCGCGGGTCGCAATGGGTGTGGTAACGATCCTGCAGGTCCTCGGCAGAAACGGCGCGCGCGCCGCCGGTGCATTCGGTCACGTCCTTGCCGGTCATCTCGATATGGATGCCGCCCGGATGGGTGCCTTCGGCACGATGGATCTGGAAGAAGCTCTCGACTTCCGACAGAACCCGCTCGAACGGCCGGGTCTTGTAGTTGTTGAGCGTGATCGTGTTGCCGTGCATCGGATCGCAGGACCAGACGACCTTGCGGCCTTCGCGCTCGACGGCGCGGATCAGCCGCGGCAGGTGCTCGGCGACCTTGTCGTGGCCGAAGCGGCAGATCAGCGTCAGGCGGCCGGCCTCATTGGCCGGATTGAGGATATCGATCAGCTCGATCAGGCCATCGGCAGTCAGCGACGGGCCGCACTTCAGGCCGATCGGGTTCTTGATGCCGCGGCAATATTCGATATGCGCATGGTCGGCCTGGCGCGTACGGTCGCCGATCCAGATCATGTGACCGGATGTGGCATACCAGTCGCCGGACGTGGAATCGACACGCGTCAGGGCCTGCTCGTAGCCGAGCAGCAGCGCCTCATGGCTGGTGAAGAAATCCGTCTCGCGCAGGCTCGGATTGTTGTCCGAGGTGATGCCGATCGCCTTCATAAAATCCATGGTTTCGGTGATGCGGTCGGCCAGCTTGCGGTAACGCTCGCCCTGCGGGCTGTCCTTGATGAAGCCGAGCATCCACTGGTGAACGTTGTCGAGGTTGGCGTAGCCGCCCATGGCGAAGGCGCGCAACAGGTTCAGCGTCGCGGCCGACTGGCGATACGCCATCATCTGCCGTTCCGGATTGGGAATGCGCGACTCTTCGTTGAACTCGATGCCGTTGATGATGTCGCCGCGATAGCTCGGCAGCGAGACATCGCCCTGCTTCTCGATGTTGGACGAGCGCGGCTTGGCGAACTGGCCGGCAATACGGCCAACCTTGACAACCGGCTGCTGCGCGCCAAACGTCAGGACGACGGCCATCTGCAGGAAAGCGCGGAAGAAGTCACGGATGTTGTCGGCGCCGTGTTCGGCAAAGCTTTCGGCACAATCGCCGCCCTGCAGCAGGAAGCCGCGGCCTTCGGCGACATTGGCGAGCGCCTTGGTCAGGCGGCGGGCTTCACCGGCAAAAACCAGCGGCGGATAGCTTGCGAGCTGCGCTTCGGTCGCGCTCAGCACTGCCTGATCCGGATAGTCCGGCACCTGCTGGATGGGTTTCTGCCGCCAGCTGCTCGGGGTCCAATTCTGTACCATCTACTCACCTGTGCTCAAGCATCCTCGGCGGATGCCCCGTCGTGTTGGAAATGCGGGCTTATAAACTTTAACAAAGCGTTTGCATAGCCGCCGCGCCGACAGACGATGCCGCCGGCAAAACGGGCGATGCGTGCCGGTCACACACGCTCGCCGTTGCGGATTCGATAGCTCGGCACGTACATGGTGACGAGCTCTTCCGCAGCAGTCGGATGAACGGCCATAGTACGGTCGAAATCGTCCTTGGTGCAGCCGGCCTTGAGTGTGATGCCGAGAAGCTGCGCCATCTCGCCGGCCTCATGGCCAAGGATATGGGCGCCGACGACCTTGCGATCGGCCGCATTGACGATCAGCTTCATGATCGTCCTTTCCTGCCGGCCGGAGAGCGTCGCCTTCATCGGCCGGAACTGGGCGCGATAGATTTCCAGCTCGCCGTATTTCTTCGCAGCCGCCTCCTCGCTGAGGCCGACCGTGCCGATCTCCGGCTGCGAGAACACCGCGGTGGCGATCAGGTCGTGATCGACAGGTGTCGGATTGCCGCGATATTCGGTCTCGATGAAACACATCGCCTCGTGGATCGCCACCGGCGTCAGTTGCACCCGGTCGGTGACATCGCCGAGCGCGAAGACGCTCGGCACGTTGGTGCGCGAATAGGCATCGACAACGATCGCGCCGCGCTCATCGATTTGCACCCCGGCATTTTCCAGGCCCAGCCCCTTGGTGTTGGGATCGCGGCCGAGCGCCAGCATCACCGTCTCCACCTGCAGGTTGCCATTGTTCATCGTGACCGCCAGGCTACCGTCCTCGTTTCGCGACACATCCTGCAAGACGTCCTGCAGCAGGATGCGGATGCCCTTGGCGGTCATCGCCTCGTGCAGCCCGCGACGCATGTCCTGGTCGAAGCGCGAGAGGATTTCCTGACCACGATAGATCAACGTCGTTTCGACGCCGAGACCGTGAAAAATGTTGGCAAACTCCACGGCGATGTAGCCGCCGCCGGCAATCAGAATCGACTTCGGCAGGGTCTCCAGATGAAACGCTTCATTGGAGGAGATGCAAAGCTCGTACCCCGGCAAGGCGGCATGCGGATTAGGCGCGCCACCAACCGCGATGACGATCCGCTCGGCCGTGACCGTCCGGTCGAGACCTTTCAACAGAACCGTATGTGCATCAACGAGCTCTGCGCGGCTTTCGAAGATATCGGCGCCGGCCGTCTCCAGGCCCTTGCGATAAAGCCCTTCCAGCCGTGTGATCTCCTTGTCCTTGGCGGCGATCAGCTTTTTCCAGTCGAAGCTCTTTTCACCGACCGTCCAGCCATAGCCGGCAGAATCCTCGAAATGCTCCGGATACTGGGAAGCATAGACAAACAGCTTCTTGGGTACACAGCCCCTGATGACGCAGGTGCCGCCAAAACGGTATTCTTCCGCGATGCCCACCTTCTTGCCGAGCGAAGCCGCCACACGGGCACTGCGCACACCGCCCGAGCCCCCGCCGATGACAAAAAGATCGTAATCGAATGACGGCATGGCAGGCACTCCTTCAGCAAACGCAGAGGCGTTGGATTGTTTCGCCCTGATATAGGATTTCCAATGACAAAAATAAAAGCCCGGAAAAATCCGGGCTTTCAAATAATTCGCGAAAAGGACGGCGCCTTACTGCTGCGCGGGCTGCTGGGCCTGATCGCCCTGCGCCTTGACCTGCTCACCGATCTGCTTTTCGAGCGCCGCATCGCTTTCGTTGGCGAGGTCGCGGGTAATGCCGGACGCCCAGATATCGGCAGCCTTCATCATTTCGCGGGTGGCGACAGGACCCTGACTCAGCAGCTTCTTGCCGACGTCGGACTGGTAGAAGGCAGCAACGGCATTCAACTCTTCGGTCGTGAACGACTTGGCGTAGATGGTCGCAGCTTCACGCTCCAGGTCGCCGCGGCGCGAGGCAAGCGCCAGCGCCTTTTCATCGACAGTTGCGGTGATCATGTCGGTGTAGTTCGGCGACGCCTGGATGAGCTGCGCCTTCAGCCGCTCGGCAACCGTCGGCAGGATGTTGTCGAACTGGGCCGTCAGGTTGAGCGACTGGATCGCCGCCTTCGCAGCGGCAATCTGCGCTTCGCTGATTTCCTGCGCGTGGGCGGCGGAACCGAACGCAACTCCCGTGAGAACGATGGCTGCAGCGGCAAAACGGCCGAAACCTGCAAATTTCGTCATGAATGAATGCTCCTATTCTGTCTTCGCTTGCAGCGTCCGCGCGCCCGCCGGACCGGCGATAACGGCAAGTGATGCTATGTTGATGAACAGCCCGTGTTCGACGACGCCGGGGATTGAATTCAGTTCGCTCGAGAGTGCCTCTGCATCAGGAATACGGCCAAATGATGCATCGAGAATGAGATGCCCGCCATCGGTCATGAACAGATCTTCACCGGCGGCACGCAGGCCCATCGAACCCGAAAGGCCGAGCCGGGCGGCGACCTTTTCCACGGCAAGCCGTGTCGCGGCCTGGCCGAAAGGGTTGATCTCGATCGGCAGGGGGAAAGCGCCGAGCGTTCCCACCACCTTGCTTTCGTCGGCGATGACGATCATGCGGTCGGAGGCGCAGGCGACGATCTTTTCGCGCAACAACGCACCGCCGCCGCCCTTGATCAGCGACAGGTTGGCATCGACCTCGTCGGCCCCGTCGATGGTCAGGTCGAGATGCGGCAGTTCGTCGAGCGATTTCAGGGGAACGCCGAGTTCGACGCACAGCCGTGCCGTACGCTCGGAGGTCGGCACGCCTTCCACCCGCAGGCCGCCCGCGACCTTTTCTGCCAGAAGCCGGACGAATTCTTCGGCCGTCGACCCCGTTCCGATCCCCAGCCGCATACCGTCCTCGACATGCGCAAGCGCCGCTTCCGCGGCCTTGATCTTCATTTGGCGGGCGTCCATGCGCCACAAGCTCCCGTCTATTGCGTTGTGTGCTGTTTACACGGCTGTCAACGCAAACGAAAGACCAAATAGAATCGCCCCATCGTGAAATTTGCGATTGCCGCAAACGGCGGAAAGCGTATCGGGTTGCAATCGGCAATCCCTTCCCATACTGCCTGAAACCGTTCCGTTTCCCGCCCAGAGGCCCTCCCCGTGACCGCTCCCCCCGTGACAGCCCCCCTTGTCGTCTTCGATCTCGATGGCACGCTCATCGACACCGCGCCGGATCTCGTCGCCAGCCTGAACCACACCATCGCCGCCGCCGACCTCGAACCGGTCACCTATGCCGACCTCACCCATCTTGTCGGCCACGGTGCGCGGGCGATGATCGAGCGCGCCTTTGCCCTGCGCGGAAAACCGCTGGTGGAGGAAGAGTATCCGGCGATGCTGGAGCGGTTCATCACCTTCTATCAGGACACCATGCCCGGCGATTCAAGGCCTTTTCCCGGCCTGCTTGCCGCACTCGACCGGCTTGCCGCCGCCGGCTTCCAGCTGGCGGTCTGCACCAACAAGATGGAAGGACTGGCCCGCACGCTGCTCGAACGGCTTGACATGACCGGTCGTTTTGCCGCCATCACCGGCGGCGACACGTTTACAGTGCGCAAACCCGATGCCGCCCACCTGCTCGGCACCGTCGAGCGCGCCGGCGGCGATCCCCGCCGCACGCTGATGGTCGGCGACAGCCTCAACGACTTTCTGGTTGCCCGCAATGCCGGCATCCCCTCACTCGGCGTGCCGTTCGGTTATTCGGATGCCCCGATCGAAAGCTTCGACCCCGGCCATATCATCCGCCATTTCGACGAGTTGACGCCGGAACTGGCGTTTTCGCTCATCGATCGGTGAATGATCAGGTCGACACGCATCGACTGACAACAAAAAAAGCCGCCTGCGACTTTCGCTGGCGGCCTTTGCACTTGAATTGATACCGGGAAAAGCACTCAGCCCTGCACGGCGCGGGCCTTGCTGGTGGTTTCGAACGCCTTGTTCACATAGGCATCGCGACCATAGACGTCGTCGAAATACTCCACGACATTGTCCTTGTTCGGCCAGGCCGTGAAATAAGCGACGTAGACCGGGAATTTTTCCGGCACCTGCACCGCCTTGTTCTTGCCGGCGGCGATCTGCTTGGCAACATCCTCGACCGTCGTGCCGAGCACGGCAGCGGCCATGGCGCGCGGATCGTCGAGGCGGACACAACCGTGGCTCAGAGCGCGCACGTCGCGCTTGAAGAAGCTCTTCGACGGCGTATCGTGCATGTAGATCGCGTGGCTGTTCGGGAACAGGATCTTGAGTTCACCCAGCGCATTGTCGCCGCTCGGCGGCTGGCGGACGGAGATCGAGTTGGTCGAACCGTTCCAGTCGACGCTGGTCGAAGAAACCGCCTGGCCGTTGACCGCGACTTCATAACCCAGACGGTCGAGATAGCTCGGGTCAGAACGCAGCTTCGGCAGCATCTCGTTGATGATGATCGACTGCGGCACGCCCCAGAACGGGTTGAATTCCACCGTCTCGACTTCATCCTGGAAGAAGTAGGTCTGGTTCGAGCGCGAGCCGACGACGGTGCGCATCGACAGCTCTTCCTGGTTATTGTTGTGATAATAGACCATGTAGGCCGGCTGGTTGATGAAGACGTAGCGGCTGCCGAGATCGGCGGGCAACCAGCGGGCCTGTTCCAGCGCCACCACCAGCTTGTTGATCTTGTCCGCATCGCTGTCGCCGACCATGGCGCGTACGGTCGCCTGACCGATGACGCCGTCCGGTTTCAGGCCGCGCTCCTTCTGGAAGGCTTCCACCAGCTCAACCAGCTCCGGCGTGTATTCCGGCGTCTGGGTGTAGCTGGAGAGCGTCAGGGCGTGATCCACCTTCAGCGCATCCGAACCGTGCTTGCCGATGGCGGCAACGATATTGGCCATCTGGTCGGAACTGCTGCCGGGCTTCAACAGGCCTGTCAGCGTCACGACAACACGATCGTCGTCCTTCTGCTCGGCACGCAGCTTGGCAAGCTCGGCCTTCAAGAGGGAGAACTGCTGGCCGGAGGGCGTGCGGCTGCCGAGATAGGCGGCGATATCAGGAGAGGCGGCGGCGACCTTCAAGACGCCCGACAGGTTGACCGTCTTGCGCTTGAAATCGTGGTAGCCGGAGATCTTGTTGGGATCGACACGGCCGCGCACGGTATCCTGCACATAGGCCAGCATCTTGGCGGACAGTTCCAGTTCGAACTGCATCAGCGCCCGGTTGTGCCCGGCCTCGTCCATGCTGTCATACTGGTCTGACGGCGCGACAACACTGTAGTCGCGGGCGTCGAGACCGACTGCGTCGGCATCGGAAAGCACCGCAAGCGCGGCCTTGCCCTTGTCGCTGACAGCATTACCGTTGATCCAGAGCAGCGGCTTGTTGCTGCCGTAGTAGCCTTCGAGCACCTTGGCGATCTCGTCGGTGGCGCGGACCTTGGCCTCGGTCAGCAGGCGGCGCTGTTCGCTGCCGGCATCAATGCTAATAGGTGTCGTCGTTGCCGTTTCACCGGCGATCGCGCCGGTTACCAGCGGATCGGCAAATTTCGAGGAGGCGACGAGACGCAGGCTGTCGGCCTTGTAGGTGTAGTAGCGCGGGCCGGAAACTTTCGGCAGCGGCTTCGATTCAGCGGCCTTTTCCTCAAAGACCGGCTGAGCCGGGAATTCGCCGCGCTCGATGCGCTGCTGGGTCTGTTTCGTCTGGCCATGCTTGTTGCTGCGCAGGAAATCCAGAAGAGTTCCCGCCGATGCCGGCTGCGCGCCGAAAAATGCGACGCCACAGGTCAAAGCCAAGGCCAAAGCCCCGACGTTCTTCAATCTCGTCTGTCTCAAAATCATTCCCCGTCTATTGCGGTCGTCGTCGCCTGCGGCCGGCGTTGCACATGATGATGCATATCTAGCCGATCGCCTTTCCGTTGAAAAGAAAACGGCCGGGCCTGCCTGCTTATTCGCAAGCCGGTGTTTCCTGAAAGCCACGCGCCGGCGGCATCCGCGCAACATTCATACAAATTTATGAAATTATTCGTTAATTTTCCGAAAATTTCCCCCCGCGGGAAAAGGGGCGAAATGCCGTTGCCGCTCCTCTTCCGGCTGTGACAATCTTGTCCGGCGTGTCGGAAATATCACGCTTTCATGACGGATTTCGAGGCTTTCGCAGCGTCGCGAAGATCCGCCGCAAGCCGAACCGTTTTCCATTGCTGCCGGCGATTGAACTGGATAAGAAGGCTCATCTTAAAGCAAGGCGGACCGGTGGCGGATCATGACCGCAGCCCTGAAAACAGGTATTCTTTCGGTCCCCGGACGGTTGGAAAGGCAAACCTCATGACGAAGACGAGAACGGAAACCGATACGTTCGGCCCCATCGAGGTCGCCGCGGATCGCTATTGGGGCGCCCAGGCGGAACGCTCGCGCGGCAACTTCAAGATCGGCTGGGAAAAGCAGCCGCTGTCCGTCGTCCGGGCGCTCGGCATCGTCAAGCAGGCGGCCGCCCGCGCCAACACGGCGCTCGGCCAGCTTTCGCCCGATCTCGCAAAAGTGATCGTCGAAGCAGCACAGGAAGTCATCGACGGCAAGCTCGACGAGCATTTTCCGCTGGTCGTCTGGCAGACCGGCTCCGGTACCCAGTCCAACATGAACGCCAACGAGGTGATCTCCAACCGGGCAATCGAAATGCTCGGCGGCGTCATGGGCTCGAAGAAGCCGGTGCATCCCAACGACCACGTCAACATGAGCCAGTCGTCGAACGACACCTATCCGACGGCCATGCATATCGCCTGCGCGGAGCGCATCGTTCATCACCTGCTGCCGGCGCTAAAACACCTGCACGGCGCGCTGCAGGCCAAGACCGACGCCTTCGCCAACATCATCAAGATCGGCCGCACCCATACGCAGGATGCGACACCGCTGACGCTCGGCCAGGAATTCTCCGGCTACACCGCCCAGGTCGCCTCCGCCATCAAGCGGCTGGAACTCACTTTGCCCGGCCTCTACGAACTCGCCCAGGGCGGCACGGCGGTCGGCACCGGCCTCAACGCCCCCATCGGTTTTGCCGAGAAGGTGGCGGAAGAGATCGCCGCCATCACCGGCCTGCCCTTCGTCACCGCGCCGAACAAGTTCGAGGCGCTGGCCGCCCATGACGCCATGGTCTTTGCCCACGGCGCCATCAATTCGGCCGCCGCCGCCCTGTTCAAGATCGCCAACGACATCCGTTTCCTCGGCTCCGGCCCGCGCGCCGGCCTCGGCGAACTCGCGTTGCCGGAAAACGAACCCGGCTCGTCGATCATGCCCGGCAAGGTCAACCCGACCCAGTCTGAAGCCCTCACCCAGGTCTGCGTCCAGGTCTTCGGCAATCACGCCGCACTGACCTTCGCCGGCAGCCAGGGCCATTTCGAGCTGAACGTCTACAATCCGGTCATGGCCTACAACTTCCTGCAGTCGGTGCAGCTGCTCGGCGATGCCGCCGTTTCCTTTACCGACAATTGCGTCGTCGGCATCGAGGCCCGCGAGGACAATATCCGCAAGGGTGTCGAGAATTCGCTGATGCTGGTGACGGCGCTCAACACGCGCCTCGGCTACGACATCTGCGCCAAGATCGCCAAGACGGCCCACAAGAACGGCACGACGCTGCGCGAAGAAACCGTCGGCGGTGGCTACCTCACCAATGAGGAATTCGACCAATACGTCCGCCCGGAAAACATGATCGGCCCGAAATAAGCCTTCCGCTGCCTCATCCGGCCCTTGGAAACAGGGCCGGATAGCTACTTTTTTTGTCCAGTTTTGTACCGATTGCATTCGCGGAAAGCCGACGCTAGAGGGGTTTTAACCCTCTTCGAAAGGTTTTTCCGATGGCTGACGCTCTCTTTCCGCTTGGCGACGACACGACGCCCTACCGCAAGCTTTCTTCCGACCATGTCTCGGTGGATACGTTCAAGGGCCAAGAGATCCTCACCGTCGCGCCGGAGGGTCTGCGGCTCCTGGCGGAAGCCGCCTTTGCCGACATCAACCATCTCCTCCGTCCCGGTCATCTGAAGCAGCTTGCAGCGATCCTCGCCGATCCGGAAGCCACCGATAACGACCGCTTCGTCGCCTACGACCTGCTGAAGAACGCCAACATCGCCGCCGGCGGCGTGCTGCCGATGTGCCAGGATACCGGCACGGCGATCATCATGGGCAAGAAGGGCCGGCGCGTCTGGACCGAAGGCGGCGACGAAACCGCCCTGGCCGACGGCGTGCTCGATGCCTACACCAAGAAGAACCTGCGCTACTCGCAGCTGGCGCCGATCAAAATGTTCGAGGAAAAGAACACCAAGAACAACCTGCCCGCCCAGATCGACCTCTACGAAGAAGGCACCGACGCCTACAAGTTCCTGTTCATGGCCAAGGGTGGCGGCTCGGCCAACAAGACCTTCCTCTACCAGGGCACGCCGTCGCTTCTGACGCATGACAGGCTCGTCGACTTCCTCAAGGAGAAGATCCTGACGCTGGGGACGGCAGCCTGCCCCCCCTACCATCTGGCGATCGTCATCGGCGGCACCTCCGCCGAGATGACGCTGAAGACCGTCAAGCTCGCTTCGGCGCGCTACCTCGACACCCTGCCGACCGAAGGTTCCGAAAGCGGCCACGCTTTCCGCGACCTGGAGATGGAAGCCGAGATCCACAAACTGACCCAGCAACTCGGCGTCGGCGCCCAGTTCGGCGGCAAGTATTTCTGCCATGACGTTCGCGTCATCCGCCTGCCCCGCCACGGTGCCTCGCTGCCGATCGGCCTGGGTGTCTCCTGTTCCGCCGACCGCCAGGCGCTCGGCAAGATCACCAGGGACGGCATCTATCTCGAACAGCTGGAAACCGATCCGTCGAAATACATGCCCGAGATCGACGAGGCAAAGCTGTCCGAATCCGTCGTGCGCATCGACCTCAACCGGCCGATGGCGGATATTCTCGCCGAGCTTTCGAACCACCCGGTGAAGACCCGCCTGTCGCTGACGGGCACGATCATCGTCGCACGCGACCTTGCCCACGCCAAGATCCGCGAGCGCCTCGAGGCCGGCCAAGGCATGCCCGACTACCTGAAGAACCATCCCGTCTATTATGCCGGCCCCGCCAAGACTCCGACCGGTTATGCATCCGGCTCCTTCGGTCCGACGACGGCTGGCCGCATGGACAGCTATGTCGACCAGTTCCAGTCCTTCGGCGGCTCGATGGTGATGCTTGCCAAGGGCAACCGCTCCCGCGCCGTGCGCGAGGCGTGCAAGCAACATCGCGGATTCTATCTCGGCTCGATCGGCGGTCCCGCCGCCCGGCTTGCCCAGGACTGTATCAAAAAGGTCGAGGTGCTCGAATATCCGGAGCTCGGCATGGAAGCCGTGTGGAAGATCGAGGTTGTCGACTTCCCAGCCTTCATCGTCATCGACGACAAAGGAAACGATTTCTTCCAGGCACTTAATCTCGGCTGACCACCGCCACCCTCTGCTTGTATAGGGAACTTGAGCCTGCACCACCGGTAGAAATGGTGGTGCAAAATGACACGGTAATTATTTTACGGGGTAGAATTCACAGTTCCTGCTTTAATGGTTTTCGAACAATTTTACGGTAACACCATACTGGGAAATCAGAGAAGAAAGTTAGGAGTGGCCGATGAATACGGCGACAGCGCAACAGAAAGCGCAAATCCCTGACATAGCAGGCCAGATCACTTACGCCATGCGCACCATGGGGGTTGCCCCTATTCCGCGCAACTACGAACTGTTTTACGAAGCCTATATCGGCTCCAACCCGGCGTTGAGCCGCGACCTTGCCGCACTGGGCAACCGCGCCACGCAGGAAGAACTGGACGCGATCAGCAGCCAGCATTCGCTGCATCACCAGACCAAGGCAATCGAGACGGCGCATACGAAGATCATCGGCGAGCTTGACGGCTTGCTGAGACTGCTGAAGCAGGAACAGACGTCGCTCGACAGCTACAACCGGCTGCTCGGCGAGACCTACAACCGCATCACCAACAAGAATAACCACAGCGCCGACCTGCTGCGCAACGCCATCACCCTGCTCAGCGAAGCCACCGACGATACGATGGCCCATGGCGAGAAGACGGTCGAAAGCGTCGTGCGCAAATCGCAGGAAATGGACCAGGTCCGCCGCGAGCTCGACGAATACAAGCGCATCGCCAATACCGACTCGCTGACGCGCCTGGCAAACCGCCGCGCCTTCGACGAACGGCTGATCGCCATCTACGATACCCCGATGACGCTGGCCGTCACCGGCCTGGTCGTCCTCGACATCGACCATTTCAAGCGCATCAACGATACCTATGGCCATCCGGTCGGAGACAAGATCCTCGCCACGGTCGCCAGCGTCATCCGCGGCAGCCTGCGCAAGGATGTCTTCGTCGCCCGCATCGGTGGCGAGGAGTTCGCCGTCATCATCGATGGCAACACCGAGGACGAGGTGGTGCAGCAGTGTGAACGGCTGCGGCGCGGCCTGGAAGCCACCCCCTTCAAGAACTCCAAGACCGGCGTCAACTATGGCCCGGTCACGATCTCGCTCGGCATCTGTATGGCCAGCGCCGCCAGCGACCCCGGTGAGCTCTATAGCAAGGCCGACATCGCGCTCTACTCCGCCAAGAATGCCGGTCGCAACCGCTCCATGGTCTTCGAGGACGGCATGACCAAGGACTTCCAGAAAAGCTGGCTGATCTACAAGAGATAAGCAAAATCCGGTAAAATCACCGGATTTTTAGCCCTGTCGGGCTTTGTTCCGGCGGGAACAGCGGCAAAAGGCGCATTCTCCTAAAACATCCCCATGAACACGGATCGGAAGAGAGCTGGCATGAAGCACAGCGTCACCGGTCAACATGGGGAGAATACACATGAACCGCATCGCTGCCGTACTGCTGTCGAGCCTCACCCTTGCCGGCTCTTTCGCGACCATCGCTTCCGCAGAAACCCGCGCCGACAAGCCGGTGCTGATGGCCTCGCTGGAAGGCAAGAGCAACAAGACCGGCTGGCTTGCCGTTCTTTCGGAAGACAAGCCGAAGAAAAAGAAGCAGGTCAAGACGAACATTCACACGTCGCCGATCCCGCGCCAGCTGATCGACTTCACGGAATCCGTTGAAGCCGGCACCATCATCGTCGACAACTCCGACCGCCGCCTCTACCACGTCCTCGGCAACGGCACGGCTGTCGCCTACGGTATCAGCGTCGGTCGCGACGGCTTTATCTGGACGGGTGCCGAAAAGGTTACCGCCAAGGCCGAATGGCCGACGTGGAACCCGCCGGCTGAAATGCGCCGCCGTGAAGCCAAGAAGGGCCACATCCTGCCCAAGACCATGAAGGGCGGTATCAACAACCCGCTCGGCGCCCGCGCCCTCTATCTCGGCTCGACCGAATATCGCATCCACGGCACCAACCAGCCGTCATCGATCGGCCACGCCATGTCTTCGGGTTGCATCCGCATGGCAAACGAAGATGTCGAGCACCTGTACGCCCAGGTCGCGCTCGGCACCCAGGTCATCGTCCGCGATTGATCCGCCCGACGGCTGAAGAGGCCGGCACCCGAAAGGGTCGCCGGCCTTTGTCTGTCATGGGCAAGCCGAGACGCCGGAACGCCGGGCGATTTCCAGAAGCTCCGGCCGATATTCGAAATGCATCGTATCGTAGTGATACCAGCGCCCGCCCCAGACGAAACCATGGCGCTCGAAGATATCGATAATCTTCATCGGGAACTTGTTGTGATACTCCGGCACCTTGCCCGGCTTGCCGCCCGACCAGACCCAATAGTCGGCATGCTTGGTGTTGAGATCCAGCGCCGCGCCGAAACTGTGGACGGAGAGATTGGGCTGCCCGGAAACCTTGCGCCAGTTGAAGACACCGGCCGAGGGCGTCAGGTATTTTTTGAGCGCCGGATCGGTGGCCAGTTCGTCGCGCACGGCTTCCAGCGCCTTGTCGACGCCCTGGCGGCGCGTGACGCGCAATGTCTCGCCGAACCATTTCACCGGAACGAGGTCGGCCTGAACGGTCTTGGCGGAATTGCCGAACAGCCGCTTGAGCAGTGCCTCGCTGCGAATGCGGCCCGGATCAAAATTGATCGCCGGCCGGGTCTCGCAGGCACCGGCGGGATAAACCTGTTGCAAGCTGTCCTCAACGTCGCCGCTTGCCAGCTTGGCGAAATGATCGCGGCTCTTGCCGTCGTCGATGACGATCGGCGCGCCATCCTTCATCACCAGCTTGCCGCCCTCGGCCTTGACGATGCTCTCGGGATAACTTGCAACGAGGATATCGATCTTCTCGGCCAGCGACAGTTCGGCGGCCCTGGCGCTGCTGGCCACGCCGGCCAGCAGCGCCAGCAGAAGGGCGAGCCGCTTAGTCGACGGTGACATTGATGTAATCGCCGTCATCGCCGCGCCAGATCTGCACGTTGATCATCACGTCGCCGCCAAGCAGCGCGTTGCGCGCGTCACGCGTGATCGTCCCGTTGCGGATCATCCGCTCGGCGCGTTCACGGTTCTTGGCCGAGGCAAAGAAGCTGTCATCGTCGTCGCCCGGCTGCGAGATGCCGAAACGATGATAGTTGGCCCGGTCCTGGCGGATCACCTGCCAGGGCTGCGATAGCTGCATGCCATCGGAATTGAACAGATCGTCCTGGCCGATATAGGCGTTGTATTCCTCGATCAGCTCGTCGGCGAGGGCCGGTTGGCCGAGAAGCACGCCGCCCAGGATCGCAGACGCTGCGAACCAATGTTTCATAGTCATGGTAACCCTCGCTGAAAGCAATGAAATCATATGCATGACGGATAGGACGCCGCATCTATTCTGATGAGCCAAGAAATCCGCAGCGACGATCTTTCCAGCAATGACAGCCGGCTTGCAAGCCGGTCGGAAGCTCCATCCTAAAAAGGTTTTTCCGCCTACCACATGCTTTTGCGGGCGCGCTCCGGCCACTCCCGGTCGTAGGTCTCCTGGTCGAAACCCTGCTTGGCTGCCTTGAGCAATTGCCCCGGCGTCGGCAGGGTACTTGCCTCGACATGATGCTCGGCGTTCCACAGATCGGCGCGCATCACCGCCCGGGCACACTGAAAATACACCTCATCGATGGTGACGACGATGACGCTGCGCGGGTTCTTCCCGTCCATCTCGAAGCTCGCCAGCAAGGTAGGATCAACGGAAACCACAGCCCGGCCGTTCAGACGCATCGTCGTCGTCGAGCCCGGGATCAGGAACATCAGCGCGACACGCGGATCGCGGACGATATTTGCCAGCGAATCGACGCGGTTGTTGCCGCGCCAGTCCGGCAGCAGCAAGGTCTTGTCGTCCCGGACACGCACGACACCGCCGAGATCGCCCCGCGGCGAACAATCGAGCCCCTCCGGGCCGACGGTGGCGAGAGCCACGAAAGGCGAGGCCTCGATCATGCGGCGATAGTCGTCCGTCAGCGCCGGCGTCACCTTGACGAGAGCGGCCTCGCTGCAGTCACCATAGAGTGCCTTCAGCTCGTCAACCGATTGTACGATCGTCATCCTCGTCTCCTTCTCAACCAAGCCGGCGACGCCCTACCCCGCCGTTGCGACAAACGGATGACGGCATGGCCGGTGTCAGGTCTGCGGTGTTGCACCCGCCGCTCGCGCGGCTTCTTCCGCTGCCTCGCGTGCCGCCCGCTCGCGCCCGGTGCGGGCCGCGACGAGGTCCGCCGGCTGGGCGTTGCCGCGGATCAGCGACCGGCCGGCATAAATGCCGCCGACGACTTCCAGCGCGAAACGCTCGTCATCGACATCGCGGAACTCTTCCACCAGCTGGGCGGCAAGCTCCGGCTCCTCGCCCATGACATGCAGCACTTCCTCACTGAAATTCAGCGCCGATTCGAAGGTCTCGCGGATCTGATAGTTGACGCCGGCATGCAGCAGGTCGATGGCGTGACCGCGGTCGAAGGCGCGCGCCAGCACCGGTATCAGCGGATATTCGTGGCGGACATGCTCGGCGATGCGGAGTGCGGCTTCCTTGTCGTCGATGCAGATCAGGATCGCCTTGGCGGTGGCGGCGCCTGCCGCATGCAGGATTTCCGGCCGCGACCCGTCGCCGTAATAGACCTTGAAGCCGAAATCGCCGGCATCGCGGATGAACTCCACATCCTTGTCGATCAGGGACAGCGTGTAGCCACGAGCCAGCAGCGGCTGCGAGACAATCTGTCCGAAACGGCCGAAACCGATCATAAGCAAGGTGCCTTCGACATTTTCGGGGAGTGCCAGCCCGGTGGTATCCGGCTGCTGCTTCGGCACCATCCGGTCGTGCAGGATGATCATCAACGGCGTCAGCACCATGGAAATGATGATCGTCGCCGTCAGGATGGCGTTCGTCCTACCGTCGATGATGCCGACGGCCATGGCGGCGGAGTAGAGCACGAAGGCGAATTCACCGCCCTGCGCCATCAGCACCGCCCGCTCCAAGGCCTCCGAATGACAGGTGCGCAACAGGCGGGCGACGGCGTAGATCATCACCGACTTCACCACCATGTAGCAAACGACACCGGCGACAACGAGCTGCCAGTTGGCGGCGATCACCTTGAGATCGATCGCCATGCCGACGCCGAGGAAAAACAGGCCGAGCAGGATGCCGCGGAAAGGCTCGATATCCGCTTCCAGCTGATGACGGAAGGAGGATTCCGACAGGAGCACGCCGGCGAGAAAGGCGCCCATGGCCATGGAGAGGCCACTCAGCTGCATCGCCAGCGCCGACCCCAACACCACCAGAAGGGCTGCGGCGGTCATGACTTCGCGGGCATTGGCGGCGGCCAGCAGCCGGAAAAGCGGATTGAGAAGGTATCGTCCGGCCAGCACCAGGGCGACGATCGCGCCCAGCGCGATGCCGCTGGAGATCAGCCGTTCCGTGACCGTGACCGTTTCGCCGCCGCTGCCGAGAAAGGCGACGAGGGCGAGCAACGGCACAATGGCCAGATCCTCGAACAACAGGATGGCGACGATACGCTGTCCCTTGAGCGCCGAGATCGCGCCGCGCTCCTGCAGCACCTGCATGACGATGGCCGTCGAGGTCAGCACGAAACCGGTTCCGGCGACGAAGGCGACAATCGGCGGGAACCCGAAGGCCACGCCGACACCGGTGAGACCGACGATGCAGCTCAGCACCTGCAGCGCGCCGAGGCCGAAAATATCCTTGCGCATGCCCCACAGCCGCGATGGCTGCATCTCAAGCCCGATGATGAAGAGGAACATCACCACGCCGAGTTCAGCTATATGCAGGATCGCCTGCGAATCGGAAAAGAATCCCAGCCCGTAAGGACCGATCGCCAGGCCTGCGGCCAGATAACCGAGCACGGAGCCCAGCCCGATGCGCTTGAAGATCGGCACGGCAGCAACGCCGGCCGCCAAAAGCACCACCACCTGCACCAGATCGTTCGCATTTGCTTCCGCTGCCAAACCCTGTCCTTTCAGCGTAGAGCATCCCGGCTTTTCTCCGAAACGCGAAAACACTCCATGTCTTAGTCTTTACGCAATTCCGGACGCAAAACCGCTGCGCACCCTTGCTGGAATTGCTCTAACGCGGCTTTTCCGAATGATCCCTGCTCATGCCCTTTTCCGCAAGCTCGCGCTCATAGTCGGCAAACAGTTCCGCGCCGCGCTCGCCAAGCTCGTAGAGGTATTTCCAGGTGAAGATGCCGGTGTCGTGCATGTCGTCGAAACCGATGCGGACGGCATAATTGCCGGTTGGCGTCGCCCCGATGATCGCGACATTGCGTTTTCCCGGCACAGTCAGCTTCTGGCCCGGTCCGTGTCCCTGCACTTCCGCCGATGGCGAGAGAACGCGCAGCATCTCCGCCGGCAGGTCGAAACGCCGGCCGTCGTCGAAGGAAACCAGCAGGTGCTGCCGGTCCTTGGAAACACGAAGTTCGGTGGGCCAGGGTTCGGTCATTGTCTTTTCCGCAGTTGCTCACTGGCAGGAGTACGTTGCAGGAGGAAGGCGCGCAAGTGCATTTTGCGCCTATAGTTCGCCCTTCCGGCTTGACGATCCCATTCCGAAATAACACATTATTGTCTCATCAGGAGGAAACGGCTTGAACAGCATCGTCAGACCCTCGGCCGGTGGCACGCCGCTGGTCGCAGACCCTTCGCCGATGGTGGATCCCTTCGGCCGCACCGTCTCCTATCTGCGCGTTTCGGTGACCGATCGCTGCGATTTCCGCTGCACCTATTGCATGGCGGAAAACATGACCTTCCTGCCGAAGAAGGATCTGTTGACGCTCGAAGAGCTGAACCGGCTCTGTTCCGCCTTCATCGCCAAGGGTGTCCGCAAGCTTCGGCTGACCGGCGGCGAACCGCTGGTGCGCAAGAACATCATGTTCCTGATCCGCGAACTCGGCCGCCACATCGAGGCCGGCACTCTCGAAGAACTGACGTTGACCACCAACGGCTCGCAGCTCGCCCGCCACGCACAGGAACTCTACGACTGCGGCGTACGCCGTATCAACGTCTCGCTGGATACGCTCGATCCCGCCAAGTTCAAGGAGATCACCCGCTGGGGCGATTTCCACAAGGTGATGGAGGGCATCGACGCCGCGGAGAAGGCTGGCCTCAAGATCAAGCTGAACGCCGTCGCACTGAAGGATTTCAACGAGACGGAAATCGCCGAGATGCTGCGTTTCGCCCACGGCCGCGGCATGGATCTCACCGTGATCGAAACCATGCCGATGGGCGAGATCGAGGAAGATCGCACCGACCGATATCTGCCGCTGTCGAAACTGCGCGCCGACCTGGAAGAGCAGTTCACGCTGGTGGACATTCCCTACAAGACCGGCGGCCCGGCGCGTTATGTCGAGGTCAAGGAAACCGGCGGCCGCCTGGGCTTCATCACGCCGATGACCCATAATTTCTGCGAGAGTTGCAATCGTGTTCGCCTGACCTGCACCGGCACGCTCTACATGTGCCTCGGCCAGAACGACGCGGCCGACCTGCGCGCCGCGTTGCGGGCTTCCGAGGACGACGCCTACCTGTTTTCCGCCATCGACGAAGCAATCGGCCGGAAACCCAAGGGCCACGACTTCATCATCGACCGCGTCCGCCGCAAGCCCGCCGTCGCCCGCCACATGAGCGTCACCGGCGGCTGATCACCGCGTCCGCTTTTGCGCCCCGCCCCTTGCAGCCGCGTGCCGCGCTCCATACCTAACAAGGCATCCCCGTAGCGTTATTTGCAGCTTCGGGAGACCTGAAATAATTGCTTAGCCAGGATAAAAGCATGGATATGGACAGTATCTTGCAGTCCGTCGTGGCCGTACGTTCGACGATACCGGACGACGCCTTCACGGCAAATACGCTCGGCACGCACCGCGAAGGCAGCGGTGTGGTGATCCGCGGCAACGGCCTTGTGCTGACCATCGGTTACCTCATCACCGAAGCCGAAGAGATCTGGCTGACGCGCCAGGACGGCCACGTGATCGCCGGCCACGCGCTCGCCTACGACCAGGAGACAGGCTTCGGGCTCGTACAGGCACTGGGGCAACTCGACCTGCCCGCCGTCAAGCTCGGCAATGCCGCGGATGCGCAACTCGGTGATCCCGTCGTTTTCGCCGATGGCCTCGGCCAGTTCGTCCGCTCGAAAATCGTCGCCAAGCAGGAATTCGCGGGCTACTGGGAATACCTGCTCGACGAGGCGATCTTCATCGCGCCGGCCCATCCCTCCTGGGGCGGCGCCGCACTTCTTGACGAGGAAGGTCGCCTGCTCGGCATCGGCTCGCTGCGCCTGCAGATGAGCCGCAAGGGCGAGGTTTCCGACATCAACATGATCGTGCCGATCGACATTCTGGCACCGATCCTCGACGACCTGCTCAACCGTGGCCAGGTGGACAAGCCGGCGCGTCCCTGGCTCGGGGCCTTTTCGGCCGAAAGCAATGGCGACGTGGTGGTAATGAGTGTTGCCGATGGTGGGCCGGCGGCAAAGGCGGGGCTGCGCCAGGGCGACATCATCTCGGAAATCCGCGACGGTGAAGTGGATGGGCTGGCCGATTTTTATCGCAAGGTCTGGGAGAGTGGGCCGGCGGGATCGGAGATCCCGATGCGCGTGCTGCGGGACGGCCGCGAAGCCTGGCTAAGGATCAAATCCGCCGATCGCGGCAGCTTCCTGAAAAAGCCGCAGATGCAGTAAACTGAAATGCAGAAGCCCGCGACCACTGTCGGTCGCGGGCTTCTGCAGTATGGTTTTGCAGGCCCATCAGGCTGCGTGGCGGGAAGACCGGCCGTTGCGGCGGTCATGCCGGCCGTTGTCGACCTGCAGGGTCAGATCACGGGTCTTGAACCGCTCGATCTCTTCCACCAGCATATCGACGCGCTGGCGCAAGCCATGGATTTCGGCGTTGTTTTCCTCGACCATGGCGGCATTCTGCTGGGTGATCAGCTCCACTTCGTTGACGGCCTTGCTGACCTCGGTGATGCCCGTCGACTGTTCGCCGGTGGCGGCGGAAATGTCGGAGACCAGGCGCTGCACCTCGGTGACATGGTTGATGATGACCGAAAGCGCGCCGCCGGTTTCCTCGACCAGTTGCACCCCGTTCTGGACCTGGGTGGAACTGGCCGAAATCAACCCCTTGATCTCGCGTGCCGCACTGGCGCAACGCTGAGCAAGCTCACGCACCTCCTGCGCCACAACCGCAAAACCACGACCGGCCTCACCTGCCCTCGCCGCCTCGACGCCGGCATTGAGTGCCAAGAGGTTGGTCTGGAAGGCAATCTCGTCGATAACGCCGATGATCGTGGCGATCTTTTCCGAAGAGCGGTTGATTTCACCCATCGCGTGGACGGCACGTGCAACCACCTCGCCGGACCGCTCGGCATAGGCCTGCGTCTCGTTGACCGACGTTGCGGTGCGCTTGGCACTGTCGGCGGTCGAGCGTACGACTTCGCTGAGATGCTTCAGCGCCCGCGAACTTTCTTCCAGGGCCGCCGCCTGCTGTTCGGTGCGGCGGGCCAGATCGTCGGCGGAGGCGGCAAGGTTGCCGGTGCCGCCGCGGATCTCTTCCGTCGTGCTGCGCACATCGGCAAGCGTCTGGCGCAGGGCGCCGACGGCGTGGTTGTAGGTCTGGGCCATTTCGGAGAAATCGGCAGCGAGATTGTCGCTCATGCCCTCCTCCAGATTGCCGTCTGCAAGCTTGTGCAGCACGTCGGAAAGAGCCGTCAGCGCCTGCTTCTGCTCCGCCTCGATACGGGCGCGTTCGGCGGCACGCAGGGCTTCTTCTCGGGCCGAAAGGTCGCGGGCGGCAGCCGCCTCCTGCTCCAGCCGGACATTCTCCAGCGCATTGTCGCGGAAGACGGCGACCGAGCGCACCATGTCGCCGATCTCGTCGCCGCGGTTGCGGCCATCGATGGCGACGTCGAGATCGCCCTTGGCGAGCCGTGTCATCATCTCGTTGACGCGGCGCAGCGGTCCGCGCAGCGTCTCGACCAGCATCAGGCCGCCGACGATGGCCAAGAGCGTGCCAGCGACCATGGCGATCACCGAGACGGTGGCGGAACGCTCGCTGTCTTCCTTGCCGACTTCCTGCGCCGTGCTGACGAAATTCTTGAGCGCCGCCATTGACGACGACAGGATATCGACCGTCGCCGTGCGCGCCGTCTGCCAGTTCGCCGCCGTCAGCAGCACGTCGGTGGACGATTTTTCGACCAGCGAGACAATCGGCATCACCTTGGCGGAAAAGTCGCGCATCGTCGAATTCTTGGCGCCCAGCTGCGAAATCACCGAGCTGGAGATCGTCAGTTCCGCCAGGTCGCTCAGCACCACTTCGCGGGCATCGGCAGTCAGCGTCGTGCGCATCTGGCTGATATGCAGCTGCAGCTTGTCGATGGTCTGCAGCGATTGGTCGACGAAGCTCAGGAGGTCGCGCAGCTGGCTGACCTCCTGGTCGAGACCGACGAAACGCTCGGCCGCGGTATTGGAATTGCGCATGGCGAGATCAGCGAGCTTCTTTTCGATCGCCGGAAAATCGGCAAGCAGCATCGTCAGAGCCGCACTCTTGGCATCGTCGGCATCCGCCCCCTTGAGGATGGCATCGACCTTGCCGGCAATATCCTTAACGGTGTTGACGGAAACCTTGCCCTTTTCGGAGGCGATCTTTTCGCCCTGGCCGATTTCCTTGGTGAGCGCCGCCAGATAGGTGCCCGCCGTCTTCACCTGCTTGCCGGCGGACGCTTCCATCTGCACGGCGGCGCGCAGCTTGCCCATGCGATCCGACAGCGCCTTGAAGGCGGCGGCATCGTAAAGCAGGCCCTTGGCGAAGGCTTCCTTGTCGGAAAACTCCTTGCGCACGACATCCACCTGCTTCTTGGTCGCCTCGCCGTACTCGCGCAGCGATGCCAGGCCGGTGCCCATTTCCGTATCGATGCCGTCACGCTGCTCCTTGATCGTCCACAAGGCGGCGGCCTGTTCGCGCATGCGCGGTGCGAGGCCTGTGACGCTTTCCACCTGCGCCTGCTGTTCCGGCGTCGTCAACAGGGCCTGCAACAGGCCGATGCCGGCTTCCTGCTTGTCGATCGCTTCCGACAGGCCGGCGCGGCTTTCCTCGTTCGGCGCGCCGGTGAAATTCAGGAGCGCCGCCTGCAGGTTCTCGAAATCGCCGATATTCTCGATGGTCGCCCGCGTCACGGTCATATGCCCGTTGAGCATGTTGGCGGTGTAATAGCCGACAACGCCGACACCGGTGATCAACACCACCAGCGGCACGACAAACAGCAGCACCTTCGTGACGATCCGGCGGCTCTGCAGGAGACGATCGATAAAAAACACGGCAACCTCACCGATGGTCCGCCCTGCCGAGGGATCATCCCAGGGCAAACGGAACGGCATGCCGTTGCGTCATGCAAAAGCCTTGGGTCACAGCCTGCGAAATGAACATTGAAGAAGCATTAAAAGCAGCTGGCACGCTTCTCAAAAAGTACTTGTTTTTTAAAGAAAATTTGTGACCTTTGTGGTCATTTTTCATTCGATTGCCCGCATATGCCGCAGTTGCACAAAAAAGAATTCTTCCGCGCTCCGCACTGGCGGGAATGGCAATTCTTCGGGCCAATGACTAGAAAAGACAATTCGAATTCGAGAATCGTCGCATGTCTCTGTCGAGAAATACCCGCGGCGCACTGCTGATGATGGCGGCCATGGCGGGTTTTTCCGGCAACGATGCGCTGATCAAGGCGGTGACGCCGGTCATGAATATCGGGCAGATCATGTGCGTCCGCGGCATCGTCACGACCGTCCTCGTGTTTTTCATCGCCCGGCATTTCGGGGCATTGCGGCCATTGCGCGTGCTGCTGCAACCGATGATCCTGCTGCGCGTCTTCTTCGAAATCCTCGCTGCGATTTCCTATCTGAGTGCCATCACGACGATGCCGCTCGCCAATGCCGCCGCCATCCTGCAGGCCTTGCCGCTGGTGGTGACGCTGGGCGCCGCCGTCTTTCTCGGCGAACCGGTGGGCTGGCGGCGCTGGACGGCCATCGCGGTCGGTTTCGTCGGCGTGCTGATCATCATCCGGCCGGGGCCGGAAGGTTTTGGCCTTGCCTCCCTCTATGTCCTCCTCTGTACCTTCTTCACCGCCGCCCGCGACCTCGCCACCCGCCAGGTGCGTTCCGAGGTGCCGTCGCTGATGGTAACGCTGGCAACGGCCGTGACAGGCTGCATCGCCGGGGCGCTGCTGACACAGCCGATGGGCGGCTGGCGGCCGATGTCGGCCGAAAGTTTCGCCATCCTGCTGTCCGCCTCGGTGCTTGTGCTGGTCGGCTATCAATGCATCATCATCGCCATGCGCACCGGAGAAATCTCCTTCATCGCCCCGTTCCGCTACTTCGCGCTGCTCTGGGCAATCGTGCTCGGCATGATCTTTTTCGGCGACATGCCCGATCTGCCGATGCTCGCTGGTATGACCATCGTCATTGCCTCCGGCCTCTACACCTTCCATCGCGAGCGAAAGCGGCAGGATGCGGCAACGGCCGAAAGCGCTTCCTCCGCAGCAACGGAAAAAACCTGATGCCGACCATTTCCAATCAGCCGGTTCCGGCCATCATCCTCGCCGGCGGACGGTCGAGCCGGATGGGCAGCAACAAGGCGCTGCTGCCGCTCGGCGGCGTGCCGATGCTCCGGCATATCATCGACCGCCTCTCTCCGCAGGTCACCTCCGTCTCCTTGAACGCGCCGCCGGGCTGGGCCGGGGATTTCGGTCTGCCACTGGTCGCCGACAGGGTCGCCGGCGAGGCCGGACCAATCGCCGGTATCGCAGCCGGGCTGCACCACGCGCTTCGGCAAGACTGTGGGGCAACGCACATTCTCACCGTGCCCTCCGACAGTCCGTTCTTTCCTGCCGACCTGGTTTCCCGCCTGCACGCCGCCGTCAGCGACGAGCGCGATATCGTCATCGCGGTTTCCGGCGGACAGGACCATCCGGTGTTCGGCCTCTGGCCGCTTGCGCTGTCGGAAGAGATGGAGTTTTTCCTGCAGACCGACGAACGCCGCCGCCTGCGCGACTTCTTTCGCCGCCATGTCACCCGCGAAGTGGATTTTCCGTTCCTGGAGACGCCGGCCGGCCCTATAGATCCCTTCTTCAACGTCAACACGCCGGACGACTTCGCCCGCGCACAAGAAATCCTGGAGCATTTTCACGCATGACCGGGCCTCGCATTTTCGGCATCTCCGGCTGGAAAAATTCCGGCAAGACCGGCCTCGCCGTCCGGCTCGTCAGCGAATTCACCCGCCGCGGCTATCGCATCTCGACCATCAAGCACGCCCATCACGATTTCGATATCGACAAGGTCGGCGCAGACAGCTTCCGCCATCGCGAGGCCGGCGCCCATGAGGTCACCATCGTCTCCGGCACCCGCTACGCCATCATGCACGAGTTGCGCGGCGCCCCGGAACCGAGCTTCGAGGAGATCCTCGCCCGTATCGCCCCCTGCGACCTGGTGCTGATCGAAGGTTACAAGCGCGAGCCCATTCCCAAGATCGAAGCCCGCCGCGTCGAGGCGAAAAACCGCGAGCCGCTGGCACCGGGCGATCCGCACATCGTCGCCATCGCCGCCGACCATCAGGTTTCCGATACGACCCTGCCCGTCTTCGATCTCGACGATACGATGGCGATTGCCGATTTCATTGCCCGTACGGTCGGCCTTCCCGACCAGGCCTGACGGCAAAAAGCCCGCCGGATTGCTCCAGCGGGCTTCGTTATCGACCTGCCGTCGTCCCTTACTGCGCCTGCGCCACCGGCCGCACCAGCGACGTCACGCGGCGCACGGTCACGCGGCGGTTCTGCTGTTCACCCGCCTGCGTGCGCACCTTGAGGTAACGCTCACCGTAGCCCTGCGGCACGAGGTTTTCGGGCGGAATGCCATAGACATCCGTCAGCAACGCGGCCACCGCTTCGGCGCGCTGGTCGGACAGGATCAGGTTCTTCTGGTCGGAACCGACGGCATCGGTATGACCCTCGATGAGGAAGGTTTCGCCCGGATCGCGGTCGAGAACCTTGGTCATCGCATCCGCCACCTTGCGCAAGGTCTTCGCCTGGCTCATCGGCACCTCGGCACTGCCGGATGCGAAGGTGATGGTATCGAGATCGATGCGGCGCACCTTGTCGCGCAGGCGGGCGGAATAACGCACCTCGTCGATCGAATAGGTGCGCTCGACCCGCTCGACCGGCGGCTCGGCCAGGAACTCGTAGTAATCGCGGTCCATATCCTCGGACGTATCGACGATGTAGTCGCTGACCGGGATGCGCAGGCGCATCGGCGGCAGGTCGTCGCCGGCGTCACGGACCAGCGGCGGACGGCTGCGGTCTGCTTCCGGCGCAAAGACCAGCAGGTGCTCTTCGCCGTCTCGGCCGATGCGCGTGCGCTGGATGACGTCGCCATAGGCGTTATAGATCGTCACCAGCCGCACGCCGTTCGAGCGCACGATCGTTTCCCGGGTACGACCCCGCGACAGTTCCTCGTAGAAACTGTCCTCCGCATCCCGGCGCAGCCGCGGCCGGTCGTCGCTGCGCACCACGTAGCGGTCGTCGACGCGCAGGACGGTCCGATTGTCGTTCTGCTGCACGATGCTGATGTTGTTGATCGTATTGTTCACCGTGTTGTTGTTGATCGTCGTGCCGCCACTCTCGGTGCCGCCGCCATTGCGGCCCGCCGGCAGTTCGAACTCCGGCGTTTCCTTGATGCGCCGGCCCTTTTCCTCGATCTGCTGGCGAATCACCTTGGTTTCCACCGCCGTGGCGGTCGCCTGTGCCTCGGCATCGCTGGTTGGCGGCTTGATGTTTTCTTCCTCGTTGCGCTGTGCCTCGCGCTGTTTGCGCCGCTCTTCGCGTGAGGTCTGGCCGCCGCTGTTGTCGGCGTCCTTGTCGCTGTCGAGCACGGCGGCACCGTTCTCGACCGGGAGAACGACCGTCTCGCTGGTTTGGGACGGATCGGCGGCGATCGCCTGCTTTTCTTCCTGGCTGCGCGTGTCGACGATTTCCGGCACGACGACGGGCTGGGTCGTGGTTTCCCCGGCATTCTGCTGATCGGCCGGCTGCTGGCCGTCGGCGGTTGCCGGCTGGTTTTCCTGAACCGGCTGTTCGCCCTCGGTCACCACCGGCTGCTGTTCGTCGCCGGCGGGTTGCTGCTGCTGTTGGTCCTGCGCGGTCGTCGGCTGGTCGCTTGTAACCGGCTGCTCGCCTTCCGTGACCACAGGCTGTTCCTGCGTCTGCTGCTGCTGTTGCTCCGCAGCGCGCTGGGCATCTTCCGCAGCCTTCTGCTCGGCGGCGCGTTGCGCCTCTTCGGCAGCCTGCTGTTCGGCGGCACGCTGGGCTTCCTCGGCAGCCTTCTGTTCGGCAGCACGCTGCGCCTCTTCGCCGGCCTGCTGCTCGGCAGCGCGTTGTGCTTCTTCGGCAGCTTGTTGTTCAGCAGCCCGTTGCGCTTCCTGGGCAGCCTGTTCCTCGGCAGCACGCTGCGCTTCCTGGGCGGCCTGCTGTTCAGCCGCACGCTGTGCTTCTTCGGCGGCCTGTTGCTCGGCGGCGCGCTGTGCCTCCTGGGCGGCTTGCTCCTCGGCAGCCCGCTGGGCTTCCTGCGCGGCCTGCTGCTCAGCCGCGCGCTGGGCTTCTTCGGCAGCTTGTTGTTCGGCGGCGCGCTGTGCCTCCTGGGCGGCTTGCTCCTCGGCAGCCCGCTGGGCTTCCTGGGCAGCCTGCTGTTCAGCGGCGCGCTGCGCCTCTTCGGCAGCCTGTTGTTCGGCAGCGCGTTGTGCTTCCTGCGCAGCCTGTTCCTCGGCGGCACGCTGGGCTTCCTGGGCAGCTTGCTGTTCGGCAGCGCGCTGCGCTTCCTCGGCAGCCTGCTGCTCCTGTAGCTGACGCTGTTCATCGTCGCTGGCTTGGGCCACCTCGTAGGTGCGCAGGGCACCATCGGCCAGCGCCGGCCCCGTCATCAGCACGGCCGAAAGCGGCAGCGCCACGGTGGCGAACAGTGTGGATCGAAGGGTCATGAGCTTGTTTCCTCGTTGCCAGGACATTCGTATCGGCCATCCTGCACACGGATACGGGCAGGATGCGTTTCTCCCCAAAAAAGTAGGAAACGGCGCCTTAACCGGCGATGAATGGCGCGCCCTGCGCAGCAATGCGCCGAAACCGGATTTGTTCCCCCAACCACCGTTGGGCAAATCCCACGCGGCCGTCTTCGCCTTTCGGTGGGTTCGTTTGTTTTCAGGTTGATTTTATGCGAAAGCAGATGAATATCGAAGGAAGGTGGTGCAGGTTCTCCACCTTAAAACGGGTGACCGGAAAAAATCAAACGGCAGGCACCCAGCCAACAGAGAGGATCCTCATGCGTATTTCTACCCGTCTTCTGGCGGCAGCATCGATCGCAGCCATGTCGCTTTTCGCCGGCTCGGCACTTGCAGAGGGCGAAAAGATCATCATCGGCACCGAAGGCGCCTACCCGCCCTTCAACAATCTGGAAGCCGATGGCACGCTCACCGGTTTCGATATCGATATCGCCAAGGCACTCTGTGAAGAGATGAAGGCCAACTGCGAGTTCGTCACCCAGGATTGGGACGGCATCATCCCGGCGCTGCAGGCGAAAAAGTTCGACGCCATCATCGCGTCGATGTCGATCACGCCGGAGCGCAAGGAAAAGGTCGACTTCACCGACAAATATTACAACACCGGGCCGGCGATCGCCGTGCCGAAGGATTCGACGATCACCGAAGCGACCGAAGATGCCCTCGACGGCAAGGTCATCGGCGCACAGTCCTCGACCACACATTCCAACTATGCCGAAGCGCATCTGAAGAAATCCGAGCTGAAGCTGTATCCGACCACGGACGAATACAAGCTGGACATCTCCAACGGCCGCATCGACGGCGTGGTCGACGACGTGGTCGTCCTCTCCGAGTGGGTGAAGTCCGAGGCCGGCGCCTGCTGCAAGATCCTCTCCAAGCTGCCGATCGACATCGAGATCAACGGCCCCGGCGCCGGCATCGCCGTGCGCAAGGGTGACGATGCCCTGCGCGAAAAATTCAACGCTGCCATCAAGGCGATCCGCGCGAACGGCAAGTACAAGGAAGTCAACGCCAAGTATTTCGATTTCGACGTCTACGGCGATTGAGATCGGTAAAGTCTGATAACCCATGGCGGAAGGCTTGCTCTTCCGCCATTTTTGTTTGACAAAGATGACAACAACGACAAGCGGCCGATCCATATATGAAGGCCGCCAAGGGGATGTACCGGCATGAGCGGATTGTTTTCCGCCTTGGGCTCGTTCTGGGCCTGGATTACCTATGCTCTGGATCCGCTGTGCGGACCGGTCGGCCTTTTTTCCCTGTTCGGCTCATCCAGTCTGGTTGCCTGCGGCGATACCGGCTGGGGCGACGAGATTGCGCTTGGCGTCAAGGTTACGCTGACGCTGGCGCTTTCCACCCTGCCGCTCGGCTTGCTGATCGGTTTTTTCGTGGCGCTCGCCATGCAGTCGAAGGACCGGACGCTCCGTCTCGCCGCCGGTATCTACACCACCATCTTCCGTGGCCTTCCTGAGCTCCTGACGCTGTTCATCGTCTATTACGGCGCACAGATCCTGATCCAGTCGGGGTTGGCAGCCATCGGCTTCGAGGAGCGCATCGAGATCAACGCCTTCTTCGCCGGCATGCTGGCGTTGTCGGTCGTCTTCTCGTCCTATTGTTCGGAAGTGCTGCTCTCGGCCTTCAAGGCAATCCCTCACGGGCAATACGAGGCCGGCGACGCGCTCGGCCTACACCGCGGCCGCACCATGCTGCTGATCATCGTGCCGCAACTGGTGCGCATCGCCCTGCCCGGACTGGGGAACCTCTGGATGAACCTTCTGAAGGATACGGCCCTGGTCTCGGTCATCGGCCTGTCGGATATCCTGCGGCAGACCGGCGTGGCCGCCAAGGTCAGCAAGGAAGCCTTCTTCTTCTATCTTCTCGCCTGCCTGCTGTTCCTGTTCCTCGCCGTCGTCTCCTCGGGCGGCCTGCGGCTGATTGAACGCTGGGCGCGGCGATCGGAGGTGCGCCGGTGAGTTTTGTCGATCGCATGATCCCGCCCCGCCCCGCGCCTGCCATCGAAACCAAATCCGTCTCGGCCGCGCGTATCACCGGCATCCTGTTGCTTGTTCTGTGGGCCTCGCTCGCCGCGGCGCTGGCCTATATGATGATTTCCAACTGGGATACCGACAAGTTCGTCCGCTACGGGCCGCGTTATCTCTCCGGCCTGTGGGTGACGGCCTCGCTCGTCACCCTGTCGATCGTCTTTGGCGCCGCCCTTTCCTTGCCGATTGCCTTTGCCCGCATGTCCGGCAACCGTGTGCTGAACGGCATCGCCTATGCCTATGTCTACATCTTCCGCGGCACGCCGCTGCTGGCGCAGCTCTACCTGATCTATTACGGCCTCGGCTCCTTCCGGCCGCAGCTGGAATCCGTCGGCCTGTGGTGGTTCTTCCGCGAGGCCTGGTATTGCGGATTGTTGTCGATGACGCTCAACACCGCCGCCTACCAGGCGGAAATCCTGCGCGGCGCGATCCAGAGCGTGCCCAAGGGACAGCATGAGGGCGCCCAGTCGCTTGGATTGCCGCCGACCGTGACCTTCCGCAAGATCATCCTGCCGCAAGCGCTCATCGTCGCGTTGCGGCCCTATGGCAACGAAATCATCCTGATGATCAAGGGATCGGCCGTCGTCGCCGTCGTCACGGTGCTCGATCTCATGGGCCAGACGCGTTACGCCTTCTCGCGCACATTCGACTACCAGGCCTATCTGTGGGCGGCGATCTTCTACCTCTCCATCGTCGAGGTACTGCGCCATGTCTGGGCGGCCATCGAAGCGCGACTGACGCGGCATCTCAAGCGCTGATCCGGTTAGCAGCACTCTCCGGACATTGCTGCTAACGTTTTGAAATTTCTATCGAAAAGGCTCATACACGGACTTTCGTAAAGCAGCCGTTAACCCTCGCATGTTTCCATTTCAAGGACCACCCGACATCAGAGTGGAGCTTTGAAAGCGAGGTTGTCGATGAACAAGGACATGGAACTGCAACTGAAGGGCTACGGTCTCACCACGGCCCATATCCTCTACCGCATGCCGGACCACCCGACCATTCTGCAAACCTTCGTCTGGCAGGCCTACGACCTCGCCCCCGACTTCCCGGAAATGAAGACGTTTCTGAAATTCTGGCAGCAGAAGCTCGACGGCCCGCTGCACTCCGTGCGCTATTTCCACCGCAAGCTCATCTCGGCCAGCGAATGGCGCGGCCTCAGGGGCGAATTCATCCTCAATTGAAGCGGTCCGGACAGACCGGCGCAGCGAAACGGGCGGCGCGGCAAAGCGTTCCCTTGCCAATCGGCCTTGCGGAGCTTAGAGGCAGTCGAAACGACTTCAGCTAGGAACCGGCCATGACCAAGATCGACGAAGAAGCGCTCGCAGAAGCCTACAATCGCGCCCTGGCGCTTGAAAAAGCCGGCGATGTCGATGCCGCCGTCAAGGCTTATCAAGAGGTACTGGCGCTCGACCCCGAGGACCACGGCGGGGCCGCCGTCCGTATCGCCGCCATGGGCCGGGGCGACACGCCACCCAAGGCGCCTGACGCCTATGTCGAAACCCTCTTCGACCAGCATGCCGAAGTGTTCGAGGACGTGCTGGTCGAGCAGCTGGGTTATGCCGTGCCGATGATGGTGCGCCAGCGGCTGCAAGCCCTCGGCCTCGGGCCGTTCAAACGCCTGCTCGACCTCGGCTGCGGCACCGGCCTGACCGGCGAAGCGCTGCGGGACATGGTCGATGACCTGACCGGCATCGACATTTCCGAAAACATGGTGGAAATCGCCCACGAAAAGGAAGTCTACGAGACCCTTTACGTCGCCGAAGTCGAGGACTTTCTCGAAGACAACGACGACGAGCCGTTCGACATCGTCACCGCCACCGACGTGCTGCCCTATCTCGGCGCGCTCGAGCCGCTGTTCTTCGGCACCGCCGAAAACCTGCTGCCCGGCGGCATCTTCGCCTTCTCCTCGGAAACCCTGCCGGAAGAAACCTTTGCCGGCCGCGCCTACATGGTCAACGCCAAGCAGCGTTTCGCCCACACGGAAGGCTATGTCCGCGACCGCCTGGAGGCCACCGGTTTCGAACTCATCGACATCACCAACATCAACGTGCGCATGGAAGAGGGCCAGCCGACGCCGGGTCATCTGGTGATTGCAAGGCTGAAATAAGCCGGTCACAGCGACCGGGTTGCGGAGCAAGCCCGATCGCCGTGGTTATGCCCTTTCCCCGCCCCTGCCTTTCGGCTAAGCCTGTCGCTCGATTTCTGAGGAGCAGCACGCATGGCAAAAGTCGCATTCATCGGCCTTGGGGTCATGGGATATCCCATGGCAGGCCACCTGAAGACCAAGGGCGGACACGACGTCACCGTCTACAACCGCACCTTCTCGAAGGCGGAGGCCTGGGTGGCGGCTTACGGCGGCAAGGCGGAAAAGACGCCGGCAGACGCCGCCCGCGATGCGGATTTCGTTTTCACCTGCGTCGGTAACGACGACGACCTGCGCTCCGTCACCATCGGCGAGGACGGCGTGATTGCCGCCCTCAAGCCCGGTGCCGTGCTGATCGACAACACCACCGCCAGCGCCGAAGTCGCCCGCGAGTTCGACGAAGCCGCTCGCGCCAAAGGTTGCGCCTTCATCGACGCCCCGGTCTCCGGCGGCCAAGCGGGCGCGGAAAACGGCGTGCTCACCGTCATGTGCGGTGGCGAGGAAGCCGTCTTCGAAAAGGCGCGGCCGGTCATCGACGCTTATGCCCGCATGGTCGGGCTGATGGGGCCTGTCGGCAGCGGTCAATTGGCCAAGATGGTCAACCAGATCTGCATCGCCGGCCTCGTGCAGGGGCTCGCGGAAGGCATCCACTTCGGCAAACAGGCCGGTCTCGATATCGAGAAGCTGGTCGAGGTCATCTCCAAGGGCGCGGCCGGCTCCTGGCAGATGGAAAACCGCCACAAGACGATGAACCAGGACAAGTACGATTTCGGCTTCGCCGTCGACTGGATGCGCAAGGATCTCGGCATCGTGCTCTCCGAAGCCCGCCGCAACGGCGCCAAGCTGCCGGTGACGGCACTGGTCGACCAGTTTTACGGCGACGTCCAGCAGATGGGTGGCCGGCGCTGGGATACGTCGTCCCTGCTCGCCCGCCTGGAAAAGAAATGATGACGGCGGCCCCGGCGCGCATCCTGGGCCTATGTCTTGCCCTGTTTTGCGCTGCCGGGGCACCGGTACACGCGTCTTCTGCCCAATCGCAGGAGGTCGAGACGGAGATCGTCGAGGTCCTGCATCGGACGATCGCCGCCTGCTGGTCGCTGCCGGCGACACAGGTGGCGCAGCCGGTCGTCACCTACCGCATCCATCTCGCCCTTGATGGCGCGCTCATCGGCGAGCCGGAGCTTGTCGCGCCCACCGGCGAGGACGGCAAAAATCCGATCGCCGCCAGCGCCCGCCGCGCCATCCTTCGCTGCGCCCCGTTCACGGCCATGCAGCCCTATGCGGAAAGCTACGACGTCTGGAAACAGATAGATCTGCGTTTCGACGCATCGGATCTGCGATGACCGACGACACGCCCCGTCCGGATTGGGACGCGCAACAGCTGTGCGCCTATCTCGAAACACTGCGGTCGGAAGCCAATATCGCCGGCATGGCCCGTTTCGGCATCGTCACGGACAGGGCGCTCGGCATTTCCAATCCAGACCTGCAGAAGATCGCCCGCAAGGCAAAACGCAACCACGAACGCGCCATGGCTCTGTGGAACAGCGATATCCGCGAGGCGCGCATGCTGGCGCTCTATACGGCCGAGCCGAAACGCCTGACACCATCACAGGCGCAGACCTGGGCCGGCGATTTCAATTCCTGGGAAATTGTCGACACCGCCGCAGACCTGTTCGTAGAGGCCGGCCTGACTGCCCTTATCCCGGTTTTTGCCAGGGACGAACGCGAATTTGTCCGGCGCACCGCCTTTGCCATGATCGCCGGCGCTGCGGTCCATATGCGCAAGGAGCCCGACGAGACCTTGATCGCCTTCCTGACGCTGATCGAAACGCATGCTTGCGATCCGCGCAACTTCGTCCGCAAAGCCGTCAACTGGGCACTTCGCAACATCGGCAAACGCAATCGCGCCTGCCATGCCGCCGCCCTCGCACTCGCCCACCGCCTCGCCGAGAGTTCGGACAAGACGGCACGCTGGATCGGCAAGGACGCCGTGCGGGAATTGACCAGCGAAAAGATCCTGAACCGCCTGAAGCCGTAAAGCCCGATGGAACCGGCTTACTCCTCGCCGGCCTTCTGGTTTTCCAGAACCATGTAATCCAGCGGCAGCTGCGTCGTGTATTTGATCTGCTCCATGGCGAAGGCAGAGGAGACGTCGCGGATCTCGATCTTGGCGATCAGCCGCTTGTAGAAGGCGTCATAGGCGCCGATATCGGGCACCACGACGCGCAGCAGGTAGTCGACATCGCCGCTCATGCGGTAGAATTCCACCACCTCAGGGAAATCCACCACCACTTCCGAGAACCGCTTCAGCCATTCGATCGAATGGGCATTGGTGCGGATCGAAACGAACACCGTCACCTTGGTGTTGACCTTGACGGGATCGAGAAGCGCCACACGGCGGCGGATGACGCCATCCTCTTCCATCTTCTGGATACGGCGCCAGCAGGGTGTCGTCGACAGGCCGACCTTCTTGGCGAGGTCTGCCACTGCAAGCGTCGAATCCTCCTGCAGCAGACGCAAAATCTTTCGGTCCAGTCTATCCATCACTTCGGCCCCTAGCGAATTATTTTCTCTTTATACCGCAAAAATCGCCCAAAGGAAGAATATTGTTTCATTCACAGACGTTCCCGAACCTGCTTTCTGAGGAAAGACAGCAATTCATCCTCGAACCACGGATTTTTCCGCAACCATCCGGTGTTTCTCCAGCTCGGATGCGGCAAGGGCAGCACTTTCGGCCCTTCTTCCGCCTGCCAATACTGCCGCCATGCCATCACCGTGGCGGTCATCGAGGCCTGTCGTCGCGGCCCGAGATGCCACGCCTGCGCGTACTGGCCGACCGCCAGCACCATGTCGACCTGCGGCATGGCATCGATTGCCCTCTGCCGCCAGAACGGCGCGCATTCGCGGCGCGGCGGCAGGTCGCTGCCCTTGGCATCATAACCGGGAAAACAGAAGCCCATCGGCACGATGGCGAAACGGCCGGCATCGTAAAACGTCTCGCGGTCGACATCGAGCCAGGCGCGCAGCCGGTCGCCGGAAGCATCGTTGAACGGCAGCCCGCTCTCATGCACCCGCAAGCCCGGTGCCTGGCCGGCAATCAGAATCCGCGCCGTCGCCGACAGCACCACCACAGGCCGAGGCTCGTGCGGCAACCGGTCCACCATGCCGCGCGCCGGCGCGTCGCGACAGAGACGACAGGCGGCAATCGCCGCCGACAAAGCCTCAAGCGTCTCTCCACTCACGGCGTAGCCTCCCGCAGGCCGAGCCGGAAGGCTATGGCGTCGAGCCAGGACGGTACCTCCGACATCATGCCGTCGCGGTGGCGCCAGTCGGCCGGCCTGTCGAACGGTCCGGACCAGATGCCGGTTTTATCGCGGCGCGCGGCCTGTTCCTCGGTATCATACCGGCCGGTAGATACGGCGAGACCATGCCGGACCAGTTCCGCAGCGGGATCTGCCCCATCGACGCTGCAGGTTACCAGGAGACGTCCGTAGCGGTCGCGGTCGCGGCCGCTGCATTGCACCTGCCGGTTGGCAAGCGTCTCCTGCAGCCGTGTTCGGGCCGCCTCGCCGCAAGCCCAGACCTTTTCACCCTCACCGCAGGATTGCCGAAGTTCCGGCGCGTCGAGGCCGACAAGCCGCAGCCGGCCACTTTCAGTCGCCAGCGTATCGCCATCGACGACCTCGAAAGGCCCCTTCATCTCTACCTCTCTTGCCGCCTGCAGCTTGAGCGCGATCAGGCCGATGAAGGCGAGAAGCGCAAAGGTCGTCACCCCGTCGCGCAGCAGGCGAAAACCGCGTTTCACACTTTCGTCCCTATTCCCAACAAACCCTGAGTAAAGATGGAAAACAAATTCTTTCCCGGCAGCAATCTCTTAAGGATTCGCCGCTAGGCTGCAATCATCGACCGGTATTGCGTTCATTGGACCCATGAGTAAAGGCGTCAGCTCCTCGACCGACAAGATCATCGTGGATCTTTCCCGCAGCCATAAGAACAAGGCTGTGGCAAAGGCCGTGCGGACGACCCGTGAGCGCCTGCAATCCAGCCAGTCCGGCGCGCTGCTCTTCGACCGCGAAATGATGATGATGCATCTTGGCGCGGTGCTGCAAGGCGCCACGGTCGTGCCGCTGCTCGTCATCCTGATCACCGCCGCCGGCACCTATTTCAGCCGCGACCTGGCGCTCATCGGCTGGGCCTTGATCGCGCTCACCTTCCATTCGGTGAACATCCTCATCGCCCGGCGCGCCAATGGTCAGGAGATGTCGGCGGAAAACGCGCTCAAATGGCGCAAATGGCTGCTCGCAGGCCAGGTTCTGAACGGTTGCGGCTGGGCCTATTTCGCCCTGCAGGGCTGTGATGTCTGCCAGGGCAATACCTATACGCTGTTCAAGGGCGCGGCCCTGTTGGTGGCTCTGTCGGCCACGGCCCTCGCCAACTTTCTCTTGCGCCGCTCCGTGCTCTTCGCCTTCGCGCCGACGGCAATCGCGCTGGGCATCAAGACGGCGCTCACGCGCGACGTGCTCGACATCGGCCTCACGGCCATGGTCGTCACCGCGCTGGTCTTCTTCATCTACATCACCGACCGGCTGTTCCAGTCGAACCAGAAACTCCTCTCCTTCCAGTCGGAAAAGGACGACCTGATCGCCGAACTCGAGGTGGCGAAATCCATGTCCGACGAAGCGCGGCGCCGCGCCGAGGAGGCCAACCTCGCCAAGTCGCGCTTCCTCGCCTCGATGTCGCACGAACTGCGCACGCCGCTCAACGCCATCCTCGGCTTCTCCGAAGTGATGGCGACGGAAGTCATGGGGCCGCTCAACAATCCGATCTACAAGGAATACACCAACGATATCCACCGTTCCGGCCAGCATCTGCTGAACCTGATCAACGAAATCCTCGACCTGTCGCGCATCGAGGCGGGGCGCTATGATCTGAACGAGGAGGCGATTTCGCTGCTGGAGATTTCGGAAGATTGCATCGGCATGGTGCAGCTGCGCGCCCACGGCAAGAACATCACCATATCCTCGCAGTTCGAGCCGGAACTGCCCTCCGTCTGGGCCGACGAAAAATCCATGCGGCAGGTGGTGTTGAACCTGCTCTCCAATGCGGTGAAGTTCACGCCCCAGGGTGGCGAGATCATGGTCAAGGTCGGCTGGACCGCCGGCGGCGGGCAATATCTGTCGATCAAGGACAATGGTCCCGGCATTCCGGAAGACGAAATCCCCGTGGTCCTCTCCGCCTTTGGCCAGGGCTCGATCGCCATCAAGAGCGCCGAGCAGGGAACCGGCCTCGGCCTGCCGATCGTCCAGGCGATCCTCGCCAAGCACGACGGTCAGTTCACGCTGAAGTCCAAGCTGCGCGAGGGCACGGAAGTCATCGCCATCCTGCCCGCCAAGCGCGTGCTGCAGAGCCTGCCCGCGGTGGAAGAGGCGCAGGCAGTGGCACGCCGCAAGAAGAGTTTCGCCTGAGGGCAGTTTCAGACGCAAGGCGGGACGCGGCAAGGCAAGGCTGCCTCGCCGCAAAGACGATCAGTATTTGCCACCGATGCGCTTGCCGTTCATTTCACCCTGCTTGGTGACGAACTTCATGCGCACCCCGTATTCCCGCAGGGTGAAACGTGCATCGAGCCTGCCGATCTTGTAAGGCAGCCAGAACGCCGACTGGAACCATTTGACGAAATCGCTGCGCGTCGGAAACCAGTATTCGCCGAAGTTGGGATCGAACAGGCAGACATCCTGCCCGACGAAGGCCGCCATGCAGTGACCGCCACCAGGGCCGTATACGCCGATCATGACGTAGAAGCCTGCGGTGATCTTCGACGACACCAGCCCGTTCGAAAGCTGGACACCGACATTGCCGGACGACTTGTTGCCTTCCATGATCGTCCGTTCCTGGCGCAAACCGCCGACGCCCTGAACGGTCTTCGTCCGGCGCATCAGCCCTTGAGAAAACAGGTAGATCTCCGAAGCACGGTCCTGATCGGTCTTTCCCGAAGGATCGCGAAGCGTCTCGCCGTGGATCTGGTTGAAGGCGAGGTTGACGACGGCCGCCTTGTTGATCTTGCCGTTATCGTCATAGATCCAGTTGAACAGCGAGGAATCGTTGGCGTGCATGGCAATCCATTTCGCCGATGTCGCCTCGCAGATGCCTTCGCGCGTGGTCTCGTGCTTGCTGATGATGCTGTTCACCGGCTCCAGGCATTGCGAATAGGCCGATGTTTGAAAACCATTGTGCTTCTTCGCGCTGGACGCGAGAATCTTGATGTATTGTTTAACAACGAATTGTGCGAGCCCCACGGCGACCCTCCTTAGGGAAATGGGCAATGCCCTCCAAAACCTCTTCGGGTGACGGTTTCGACAAACCATGCACCAACGGGTCAAAGGCTTGGCGGGCGTGGGCGCCGACGTCAACATTGCTCACCCGGCAACACCGGACGTGACCAATCTTGGCCGATCCATCACCCGCTTCTGCGCGCAATCGACGATGAAAATACGCCTATAAAGTGCAATTCTGCAGCCGTGGCGTAGAGTACGAAACACGCCCTGAGCTTGATTCTTCACGGCTGCGGATCAATGTCCGCCCATGGCAACCCTGTTGATCCTGCCGTATTGAGTGACGAACTTCATCTTCGGCGCGTACTCCCGGAGATGGAAATGGTGATCCAGATTTCCGATACGATAGGACAACCAGAAGCTTTCGTGGAACCATTTTACGAAATTGGCCTGGTCCGGAAACCAGTATTCGCCGAAATTCGGATCGAAGAAGCAGATATCCTGGCCGATATAGGCGGCCATGCAATGCGCACCGCCGCTGCCGTAGATGCCGATCATCACATAGTAGCCGGTGATCAACCTGGAGGCCGTCATCGCCTTGGGTAGATTGATTCCGACATTGCCCACACCTTCGGCAAAGGATCGTGTCGGCACCATTTCGCGCCCGGATCGTGTCATCATCGGGTTGGTGCGGCGGATCAGCCCCTCGCCGAAGAGGAATTCCTCCGACGCCCGGTCCTGGCTTTTCTTGGCCTCGCCGGCCCGCTGCTGGGCGGCCAGATCGACGATGGCTGTTCTCTTGATCTTGCCGTTCTTGTCGTGAATCCATTGGAAGAAGGACGAACCCTTGGCATGTTCCGCCACCCATCGCGCAGAACTCGCTTCGCAGATGCCTTCCGCCATCGCAGCATCACTGATCATGGAATAGACCGGTTCAAGCGACTGCGAATAGGTCGCCGTCTGGAAACCGCCGTATTGTTTGGCAGTCTTCCCGAGATGCTTGATGAATTGCTGCACGATGAACTGCTGCAGGCCCATGACGGTAGCCTCCCGGCGTTGTCGCAGCCGGCCCGCCGGCTGCCTTCAAACATACTCAACAGACAGACCGGCTGCGCCGCAAGGATCATCCGCGCTTGGCAGGCCAGGCCACCAAAAATAGTAAGCAATTCGCCAGCTTACATGTGTTCATCAAGGAACGCCTCGACCACCGGTCCCCAAAGCGCCTCGCCGTCCTTGTTGGTCGAAAGGTAATGGCCATCCTTGCCGGAAGGCGGCAGGAGTTTCATCTCCAGCTTGCCGCCGGCGGTCCGAAACGCGTCCCGCATGCGCTCCGCCAGCGGCGGCGCGAAGTAGGTATCGTTTTCGCTGTAGAGCCACAGCATCGGCCCTTTCGCCGTCTTGCCATAACGGCCGGCGGCCTCCACCAAGGTGTCCGGTCGGCAATTGGACTTGGCCTCGCCGCCCTGATGCCCGCCACGGCCGGGGGCGAAGGCGACATAGGCATAAGCGGTCGACGCCGGATCGCTCGAAAGCGCCACCGTTCCCCATGCGCCGGCCGACTGGCCGAACACCACCACCGATTCCATGTCGAGCTTCCTGTCGGCCGAGAGCGCCGAAATCGCCGCCTGGATGTCCTTCGCCGTCTCCCTGCCTGCCTTGTAGAAATCCGGATCGTCGCAGGAGCCGTAACCTTCGTTCCACTTGCCACCGGCCTCGCCATAACCCCGCCGCAACGGCAAGGCGACCGCATAACCGCGTTCCAGCAGCCAGTCGGAAAGCCTGCGGTACTCAGGCAGCTTCATCGTCTGCCGGTCTGCGGCATTGGCCGGCGAACCGTGGTTGATCACCGCCAGAGGAAAGGGGCCGTCGTCGTCGGGCAGGAGAAGACGGATCGGCAGTTTTCGCCCGGACTGATCCGGTGCATCCGCCTCGATGATCCGGGTTTTCCAGTCCCCACTCCATCAGCGCCAAGGCCGTCAGACGACAGAAGATCTTACCTGTTCCCGCCATTGTTTCCCCTTTTCGGCGCACGCCGGACCCGCCCTGTTCTACACAAGGCGGCGGGCTTTCCGCTGAACCATTTTTGGGATGGGCAGGCCGTCAGAAACCGACGAGATGGCGGGCGATGACGAACATGACAAAGAGGCTGGTCGAAACGAGCAGGCAGAGAACGGCAAACGAGCCGAGATCCTTGGCATTCTTGCCGACGGCCGAGATTTCGGGGGAAATGCGATCGACGAGTTCTTCGATCGCCGTGTTCAGGGCTTCGAAGCCGAACAGCAGAAGGCAGAGGATGACAAGCGTCAGAAACTCCGCAAGGCTCGCCCCGATGACGGCAAACAGAAGCACGGCGACCAAGAAAAACAGGATTTCCTGGCGAAAAGCCGATTCCCTCAGCAAACGGGTAAAGCCGCCCCAGGAATAGCTGGCTGCCGCAAAGAAATGACGGATGCCCCGCTTCTTTTCAACAACCCTGTCCATGCCTGTCCCCTGTCCTGCCGGATATCAGGCCCAGCGCATATAGGTTCGCCGCCCGATCTGCAAGATGCGGGCGGCCACCAGTCTCAGTGTTTGTTGGAAACGCCGGCCGCGGCAAAGGTCGCCATGCCGGCGTGGCAGGCGGCGGCAGACTTGACGATACCGGCGGCCAATGCTGCGCCCGTGCCTTCGCCGAGGCGCATGCCGAGCGCCAGCAGCGGCGTCTTGCCGAGCTTTTCGATCGACTTCAGGTGTCCCGGTTCGGCCGAGACGTGGCCGATCAGGCAATGGTCGAGCGCCGCCGGATTGGCAGCCTTGAGGATCGCCGCCGCCGCCGTGGTGACGTAGCCGTCGAGCAGCACCGGGATCTTCTGCATGCGGGCGGCGAGGATGGCGCCGGCCATTGCCGCAATCTCGCGGCCGCCGAGCCGGCGCAGCACTTCCAGCGGATCGGAGAGGTGTTCCTTATGGAAGGCGACCGCCGTCTCCACCGCCGCAATCTTGCGCTGCAAAAGCTCGCCATGCGAGCCGGTGCCCGGCCCGACCCATTCCTCCGCCGTGCCGCCGTAAAGCGCATAGTTGATGGCGGCGGCGATGGTGGTGTTGCCGATGCCCATTTCGCCGATGCAAAGGAGATCGGTGCCGCCGGCGACCGCTTCCATGCCGAAGGCCATCGTCGCGGCGCAATCGCGCTCAGACAGGGCGGCTTCGCAGGTGATGTCGCCGGTGGGGTAGTCGAGCGCCAGGTCGAAGATCTTCAGGCCAAGGTCATGCGTCACGCAGATCTGGTTGATCGCCGCGCCGCCTGCGGCAAAATTCTCGACCATCTGCTGGGTGACCGCGGGCGGAAAGGGCGTGATGTTGTGGCGGGTGACGCCGTGATTGCCGGCAAAGATCGCCACCAGCGGCCGGTTCACCGCTGGCGCGCGGCCGCTCCAGGCGGCCAGCCACATGGCGATTTCCTCCAGGCGGCCGAGCGCGCCCGGCGGCTTGGTCAGCTGCGCGTCGCGTTCGCGGGCAGCGACGAGCGCATGGGCGTCCGGTCCCGGCAGATCCTTGAGCAGGGCGCGAAAGTCGTCGAATGGCAGGCCGGTTACGCTCATGGGTGCGGTGTCCTCGTGTTCGTCATGCGATTGTGATGCGCCGGCCGTTGCGATTTCGCTGGCGTCGATTTCGTCACGTCTATTAAAGACGGACGGGGCGGCGAACAACTGCAAAAAGCGCCGGTCCCTGTCGCGCAAAGGAAGTTGCGTGAAGGAAGCTGCGCGGAGAGAGGAAGCAGGAATGGACATCCGGGAATTCGGCGGCGATATCGTTCGCGCGGTGGCTTTCCTCAGCCGAATCCCGGTTTCGGCGCGGTTTTTCGAGGGCCGGGATGGCAGCATGCGGCGCCTGGCCGGCGCTTTTCCGGCTGCCGGGCTGGTCATCGCGGTACCCGCGGCCCTGTTGCTCTTCGTCACCTTGTCCTTCGGTGCCGATCCGCTGCTCGCCGCCTTCCTCGGCCTTACGCTGCAGACGCTTGTCACCGGCGCGCTGCACGAGGACGGCCTGGCCGACAGCGCCGACGGTCTCGGTGGCGGACGCAACCGCGACCATGCGCTCGACATCATGAAGGACAGCCGCATCGGCGCCTATGGCGTCATCGCCCTCGTCCTGTCTTTTGGCTTGCGCGCGGCGGCGGTTGCGGCGCTTGCACGGCTGGAAGAGCCGCTGACGGTAGCGCTTGTGTGGATCGCGACGGCCGGGCTCAGCCGCGCCGCGATGGTCTGGCATTGGCATCGCCTGCCTTCGGCACGCACCGCCGGTGTCGCGGCCTCCGCCGGCGTGCCGGATGACGGCGCACGAACGACGGCCCTCATCACCGGCATCGCCTCCTTCGTACTGCTTACCCTTACCCTGCATTCCACGGGCGCAATTCTGTTCGGCCTGCTTGTGGCCGTCCTGCTCACGCTTGTTTTCACCCGCCATGCATGTTCGCGGATCGGCGGCCACACCGGCGATACCATCGGCGCAACGCAGCAGATCGCCGAAATCGGTGTTTTGTGCGCCCTTGCCTTGGCCGGCTGAACATCCGATATAGGCGAAGACGGCACCCCGGACTTCAACAAGATCAGAGCCTCATGGAATCGCCCTGCATCCTCGTCTGTTCCATCGACATGACCACCGGATATTGTTTCGGCTGCGGCCGCACGCGCGAAGAAATCGGCGCGTGGACGCTCTATACCAGCGAAGAGCGCCGGCAGATCATGGCAATCCTTCCGGAGCGGCTTGCGACCGTGGAGCGCAAGCCACGCCGAGAAACCCGCCGCACCCGGATGGCGCGGGAGCGTGGCCTTTGATGAATCGCCTGACGATCGTTCTCGCCATCCTCGCTCTCGGCCTCGTGGTTCTTGTCTTCACCGACAGCAACAGCCGCATCCTCGGCCTCCAGAAGGACGAGTTCGGCCGCTTCGTGACACTCCTGCCGTTTGCAGCGATGCTCAGCGTCGGCATTCTCGCCAGCCGCCGCTCGCTTGGCGAGAGCATGCGGCAGATGATGATCTGGCTTTTGATCCTGCTCGCCCTCGTCACCGCCTACCTCTATCGCAACGACATGCAGGCTGTCGGCGACCGGCTGCTTTCCGGCCTGCTGCCCGGCCGTGCCATGGTCGTCAGCAGCCAGGACGGCGCGCAGGAAGTGGTGCTCTACAAGGCGATGAACGGCCATTTCCAGGCCGATGCCACCGTCAACGGCCAGTCGATCGGCATGCTGGTCGATACCGGCGCCAGCATGATCGCCCTGTCCCACGAAGATGCCGAACGCATCGGCATCAATCCGGAAAACCTTACCTATTCCGTCACGGTGATGACGGCGAACGGCATCGCCCAGGCCGCCCCCGTCACGCTTTCGGAAATCGCCATCGGCCCCATCGTCCGCCGCAACCTGCCCGCCACCGTGGCGGAGCAGGGCAAGCTCGACCAGAGCCTGCTCGGCATGAGTTTCCTGTCGACCCTGAGTTCGCTGCAGATGCAGACGGATGAGTTGCGCCTGCGGAACTGAGCCACACGCGTTATGACCTCGCGAACGCCGGCGCCGCAAGCCGTCGCGCATGGTTCCTCAGGTCTTGCGGCCAAACCTCGCTTAGCCTTTCAAACCCTTCCCCGTCCCGGGCATACAGCGCTCGGGTCGCTTCTTCGTAGCCGGGCTGGTTGCCGAGCATCGCCAGCATGAAGCGATCCGCCGCCTGCTGGGCGTCGCGGGCGCCGGGTGCACCGGCAGTTCCGTCGTTGCGGGCTGCGTCCACCAGCTTGCGCAGCGCCACCGAGGCGCCGCCGGGCTGGCCGGAAAGCCATTCCCAATGCCGCGGCAGAAGCGTCACCTCGCGGGCGACGACACCCAGTTTCGGCCGCCCTGCCCCGCGCTTGGCCGCCTCCGCCGGCTCGACGGGAGGCTGCAGCCGCGCTGCAATCTCGGCGTCCGTGCCGCGCAGGTCGAAATCCACCTGCCGACCCGTCCGGTCGTCAAAAGCAAGGATCGATCGGGAGGAATCGGCCGCAAGCGCTGCCTTGACGGCCAATGCCACGTCGAAAATCGCGCCTGACGCCAGCAGGGCGTCGCCGGCAAAAGCGGTTACATTGTCTGAAACAGTCATGGAAAATCTCCTGCACAATAAGATGCAGGAGATTTATCCGGGTAAAATAATCTTGTCAATAACACCCGGATAAAATTATTCGGGCGCCGGCGATCAGCTTTTCAGCCGGTATCCGGTCTTGAAGATCCAGTGCAGGATGACGAGGCAGATCACCAGGAACAGCGTCACCATGGCGAGGCTGATCAGTGGGTTGACATCGGCGATGCCGTAAAAGCTCCAGCGGAAGCCGCTGACGAGGTACAGCACCGGATTGAGATGGCTGACCGCCTGCCAGAAGGGCGACAGCATGTTGATCGAATAAAAGCTGCCGCCGAGGAAGGTCAGCGGCGGCACCACCAGCATCGGCACGAGGTTCAACTGCTCGAAATTCTTGGCCCAGATGCCGATCATGAAGCCGAACAGGCTGAAACTCACCGCCGTCAGCACGAAAAACAGCACCATCATCAGCGGATGCTCGATGCGGATATCGACGAAGAAGGTGGCGGTGGCCAGGATGATGGCGCCGATGATCATGCCTTTCGTCGCCGCCGCGCCGACGAAACCGATGATGATCTCGCTCATCGCCACCGGCGCTGACAGGATTTCGTAAATGGTGCCGACGAATTTCGGGAAATAGATGCCGAAGGACCCGTTGCCGATGCACTGTCCGAGCAATGTCAGCATGATCAGGCCCGGCGTGATGAAGGCGCCGTAGGACACGCCTTCCACTTCCTGGATACGCGAGCCGATCGCTGCGCCAAAAACGATGAAGTAGAGCGAGGTGGAGATGACGGGAGAAACGACGCTCTGCAACAGCGTCCGTCGCGTCCGTGCCATTTCGAACAGGTAGATGGCCTTGATCGCCTCGAAATTCATTTGTCCTCTCCCACGAGCTGGACGAAGATATCTTCCAGCGAACTCTGCCGCGTCGAGAGATCCTTGAAATGGATGTTTTCCGCCGCAAGCTGCTGCAAGAGCGTCGCGATCGTTGCCTGCTCATGCTCATGTTCGGCATCGAAATCGTAGATCAATGTATTGCCTCCGGCACCGAGCGACAGGCCACGCAGGGCGAGCCCTTCCGGCAGCGCTGCCAGCGGTTCGGCAAGGTCGAGGATCAGCTGCTTGCTGCCGAGCTTCTTCATCAGCGTCGCTTTCTCCTCGACGAGCAGCAGGCGCCCGCCGTTGATCACGCCGACGCGGTCGGCGATTTCTTCCGCCTCTTCGATGTAGTGAGTGGTGAGGATGATAGTGACGCCGCTTTCCCGCAGCTTTTCCACCACATGCCACATGTCCTTGCGCAACGTCACGTCGACGCCCGCTGTCGGTTCGTCGAGAAACAGAACGCGTGGCTCGTGCGACAGGGCCTTGGCGATCAGCACGCGTCGTTTCATGCCACCGGAAAGTTCACGCAACATGCTGTCGCGCTTTTCCCAGAGCGACAGGTCACGCAGAATCTTCTCGACGTAAGCCGGATTCGCTTTCTTGCCATGCAAGCCGCGGGAAAAACTGACCGTGTTGAATACGGTCTCGAACTGGTCGGTCGTCAGCTCCTGCGGAACCAGCCCGATCAGCGTGCGCGTCTCGCGGAAGTCCTTGATGACGTCGTAGCCGCCGACTGTCACCTCGCCGCCACTCGGATTGACGATGCCGCAGATGATCGAGATCATCGTCGTCTTGCCGGCGCCGTTCGGACCGAGCAGCGCCAGGATCTCGCCTTCCTCGATGTCGAGGCTGACGCCCTTCAATGCCTGGAAGCCATTGGAATAGGTCTTGGTCAGGTTTCGGATGGAAACGATGGGGGCCATGGGGAAACTTCTGCGGGATTTTTGAGGACCACAGCTATATAGCCGCTCCCCCCGTTGCGGAAAGCCCCTCCCGAAAAGAACGCACTGTTCCGATAAACGGGATAATCAACCGAAAACGCCGTATAAGAACTGCAACGAGATAAAGATCAGCGTGATCGGGATCAGCACGTCGCCACGGCGAAAATCACGAAGCGCCGTGCCGCAGAGGGCGCCCCGCATTCCGTCATCAAACGGTGACGTTCTTGCAGCATAAGGGCCGCATGGCAAGCAACGAGACCCGCCCCGCCGCCTCGTCCCTGTCCCAGGTGGGTTCGTGATCACCAGTTCATTGTACCGCCGGTTTTTCCGCTTGCCCCAACGTTTTCGCCAGCACGCCTTTCAGCAATGGATTTTCAGCATCGCCAAACGGAGCCGTTGCCTTAACCCCTCGCATTGGCTCTCTTTCAGCCGGCCCTGTGCCGGCTTCTTTTTTGCCAGCTTCCCGTTTTTCAATCGCAATGCCGGTAGCCGGATTTGCGGCTGCGCAGGTCGAAGTGGAAGTGATCCTTGTGATGCCGGTCGCTGCCGGGGCCGAGCACGGTGTTGAAATATTTGCAGCTGTCGCCGCGCACCGCCTTCAGGAGCCCCTTTTCACGGAAGGCGAAGAAACCCTTCTTGCGCACGTCGATCTGCTTGCCGTTCTTTAGCACGAACTTGCCGACGTCGATGGCATTGCCGCGGGCATGTTCCGACCAGGGATTGCGGGAGCTGGAATTCATCCGTCGGCAGGAATAACCACCCATCGGCACGACCGTCTTGATGCCCGACCAATAGCGGCCCCGCGCCGCCGGCGCCAGTTCGTTCTTCACCCACTTGGCGAAGGCAAGCGTCACCTGGCAGTTCAGCTTCACCGCCGGCTTGACGCCGATGCCGCCGGAAAGCCCCTTGAGTTCGACGGGATAAGGAATGCCGCAGGTCGCACCCTTGGAAATCGGCGCAAGGTCGGTGAAGACGACCCCCATGCGCTTGAGTTCCGCCCGGCAACTGCGTTCGGAGACCGGCATTTCACCGGTTGATTGTTGCTCGATCGTCGGGTTTTCGGCGCGCGGAAGGAAGGCGACTTCCTGCTCTTCGTCGATCCTCGGCAGGCGCCGGCGCGGCTGTTCGGTGTCGGAAGCGTTTTCCCAGCCCGACTGGCCACCGATTTCCTGCTGCACTTCGCTTTCCGGCAGCCCGGTATCGGCCATCTCTTGCGATGAAAGCTGTGTCGGGTCGTCGGTGCCGATGCCGTCGACCACCGGCTGGCTGGCATTGCCCTCAGCGATTTCCACCGCCTGTTCCTGTGCCAATCCTACCACCGGCTGCCCATTGCCAGAGGATGCCACGCCAAGCTCGGCGTCCATGTTGACGCCGCCTTCCGGCACCGTTAGCGGCTGGACGCCCATGGCGGTGTCGAGCTGGTTGCCGGACGTCATCGCCTCGTCGCTGTCGATCATCGGCAGGCGCTTGCGCCCCACCGGCTGTTCCATCGTCGTGGTCACCGGCTCGACGACGGCCGTATCGACGGTATCGGACAAGGATTGCTGGCTGTCGATCGCCACGCCGGCATCGCTGACGGGATTGGGTGTCGAATAGGCCGTCTGCCGTTCGATTCGCCGGTCACCGACCGGCTCCAGCGGCTGGATCGCCCCGACGAGGTCGCCGTCGTCGAAACGAGCGGATGGCGCAAGGCCATCGCCGGCGGAACAGGCCGCCAAGGCCGTCGACAGGAAAACCGGCGCCACGGAACGCCGCAGAAAGGAACCAAACGCCATACAACAGTCACTTCCGCAACGTTTGCCGCTCCGAAGTGCCGGAACGGACCAACTGTGCCAATTCAGAAGCCGGGAAACGACATTTCTGTGTCCAAAGGGAACGCATCTGGGTCGAATGGCTCAAGAACAGGCAACGGAAGCGAATTTTAGCAAAAGATGGTAAACGGAGGGTTTCGGCAGATGGGCAAGCGCGATGATGCCTGCAGGTCGAGATCCTTGTGGGCGCAAATCCCCGCGAACCCAGATCCTTGTGACCATTGTCGGGTGTCAGCGCCTTCGCGCTTGCCATGCAGGGGGCGGCGCTGTCATCTTCTCCCTCTCGCGTTGTCTGCCATGGAGCCATGTACATGCGCCACAGAACCGGCCTGCCCCTGATCGTCCTCGCCTGCCTTGCGCTCACATCGACCGCACAGGCAGCCACTGAAAAGTGTGATGCCTGGACCGCCGCCCTGGAAGAGGATGAAGGTGGCCCGACGATGACGGCCAGCGTCTGCAATTCGCAGCTGGAGCCGCCCGGTCAGATTCGCATGCAGTGCGGCGGCGAAGGCGCCCTGATGCTGCGCTACCTGCCCGGCGGCAAGGGTCCTTTTCTCGAAGACGGCTTCGAGACCGACGCAAACTTCACGGACGGCACCAGCACGGTCGTGGCCCATCTGCGCCTGGAGGCTATGGATGGCGCTCTCACCACTTCGGTGCAGGCAGGCAGTCCGCTGGAAACCATGCTCGCCAACGGCAGCAGCCTGACGGTTGCGCCGATCCACACCGGCATGAAGCAGGAAACCTTCACCCTCAAGAAATCGTCAGCCGCCCTCTCCAAGCTCAAGGCGAACTGCCGATAAACAGCAAAACGGGAAATTTGCATGACAGAGAATGAACGCCCGGCCGGCGAACTGACGCTCCGCACCCTGGCCATGCCAGGTGACGCCAACGCGGCCGGCGATATCTTCGGTGGCTGGGTCATGGCGCAGATGGACCTTGCCTCCGGCATCCGCGCTGCCGAACGCGCCCATGGACGCGTCGTCACCGCCGCCGTCAAGGAAATGGCCTTCCAGCTGCCGGTGAAGATCGGCGATACCCTGTGCGTCTATACCGATATCGTCGCCGTCGGCCGCACCTCGATCACGCTTTCGGTCGAAAGCTGGGCGCAACGATATCTGACGCCGCACATGGAGAAGGTGACAGGCGCCACCTTCGTGATGGTGGCGCTCGACGGCGACGGAAAACCGAAGCCGGTGCCTGCGGAAGAGTGAACGTAAAACGGCGCGGGCCGACAAAAGGCCGACACGAGAGGACGAGGCGATGACCACAATCACATGGCTCAATCAGGGAACCGTCAGCCCGGCATTGAAGGCGCAGCTTGAAACGCTGACACGCCAGGCAGCGGATTACATCAACGGTTTTCTGGCGCGCCCGATCAACTTCGACATCTCGATGAACGTCGACAATTCCTATCCGCGTTTTGCCGGCAACGCAGCGACGACATCCGGCAACGATCCGGCCCGCCCGGATCTCTGGGAAGGCGTCGGCATCCACCAGGCCCGGACGGGAACGGAGGTCAGCGGCTACGACACGCAGATGACCATCAACCAGGCCTATCTCGAAGGGCTGTTCCTCGATACCACGCCGGGCACGAGCAACGACCTGCCGGCCGGCAAGACCGACGGTTTTTCCGTGCTGGTGCATGAGATGATGCACGGCCTCGGCTTCGTCGGCTGGACGGACTGGTCCACCTACCAGAACACCACCGGCTATTCCGCACCCTACGACTATCTGATCAGCGTCAACAACGGCCGCCCCTATTTCGTCGGCGAGACGGCCATGCAGGTCTATGGCGGCGCCGTGCCGCTCACCGCCGGCAACGTCTTCCATGTCGGCAACAACAGCGGCGACGGACAGGATCTCGTTCCCGACCTGATGAACGGCGTCGTCTACTACTATGCGACGCGCTACACCATGAGCGACCTCGACCTCGCCTTCCTGGCGGATTTCGGCATCGGCACGGTGCGCTCCGACATCCTGAAGGCCACCGCCGGTACCGACAATATCGCGGCGGGTGGCGGCAACGACATCATCCGCGCTGCCGGCACATCCGCCGACGTCTTCAATGGCGGCGCAGGTTCGGATACGGTGATCTATGCCGGCTCACGATCGGCCTACGGCAACGACTGGAACGGCGACGGCTCGATCAGCGTCGCCAAGGGCGGGGCGACCGACAGCCTGTTTTCCATCGAGCGCATCCGCTTCGACGACGGCGACCTCATCTTCGACATTGCCAGCGCCAACGGTGCCGCAGCCTACCGCCTCTACGGCGGCGCCTTCGACCGGACACCGGACGAAGGCGGCCTGCGCTTCTGGATCGACCAATGGCTGGACACCGGCCGCTCGCTGAAGGATGCGGCGGCGCAATTCATCGGCAGCGCCGAATTCGTCAGCCTCTACGGCACCGGCCTCAGCGACCAGCAATATGTCGACCAGCTGTATCTCAACGTGCTGCATCGCGCCGGAGAAAGCGCCGGCACGGCCTATTGGTACGACTATCTGGCAAACCATCGCGGCGACCGGGCGGATGTGCTGGTGCAATTCACCCAGCTTGCCGAATTCGTCGGCAACAGCGCCGCCAATATCAGCGACGGCTACTGGGTTACACCTGACGCCATCGCCTGACCGGCAGGCTGTTCCTACGCCCGGAACACGAAGCTCGCGCCGAGCGCGATGAGCGCGAAGCCGATCGCATGGTTCCAGGTCAGCCCTTCCTTGAGCCAGAACACCGAAAAGCCGGCGAAGACCAGGAGGGTAATCACCTCCTGGATCGTCTTCAGCTGCGCCGTCGTATAGACGGCGGAGCCGATGCGGTTGGCCGGGACGGCAAGGCAATATTCAAAGAAGGCAATCCCCCAACTTGCCAGAATGGCGATCCAGATGGCGCTGCCCTTGTGCTTGAGGTGGCCGTACCAGGCAAAGGTCATGAACACGTTGGATGCGAGCAGCATGACGATCGGCCAGACGGCCGAAGGGGTGAGGAATGCGGGCATGGGGAATCACCTTGGAAAATGCGGTTGAGCGGTCAGCATCTGGCCGGTTCGCCGGAGAATTCAAGAGGCGGTCACGGCATAAATTCGGGAATGCGCGCAAAACGGGTACGAGCCAAAATTCCCGCCTGGGCGGCGTGCGAAGGCGGCTCAAACATCCTTATGAATTCCCTTGGAGATTTCAGAGCGCCAACTCTTGGTAAACGTTCCGTAAGCAACCTGCGCTCGGCATCGAGCATCCGCATTAAACGAAAATTATCAGATCACGGATATGCTCTGTCGTGATTTTGATCATCAGTTGTTTGTGGGACGGGCGCCTGTCCGTCATTGGGTCGTATGGCTGAAAATTATCAGACCGAGATCTCCGTCAGGGAGTTTCTACCGGAGATCAAGGCCGCCCAGGCGACGGCAGTCATTGCTGCGGTCAAATCCTCGATCTATTTCAACCTGTGTATCTCCGCCTCCGCTGTCCTGATCGCCATGGTGGTCAACGGCCCATCCGCATCGATCTTCGTCTGGCTGGCGATCGCCCAAACGATCCTGGCACTGCGTTTCTCTTTCCAGCGCGGCATGGATGCACGCCTCGTCGCAGCGGGACGCGCCGATGCCGCCCTGCGCGTATTGAGCTACGGATCATTCGCCAGCGGAATGGCATGGGCGGCCCTCCCCTTTTTCATCACAGACTTCGACGGCGGCGGCAAGGATGCCTTCATCCTGCTGGTCATGGTCGGCATCGCCGCCGGTGGCGTTATCAGGCATATCGCCTACAGTCCTGTGGCCCTGACCTTCGCCATGCCGCCGATGGTGTCCATCGTCTTCAATCTCGCCGCGGAAGGAACGAGCGCATCGACGATCCTGGCCCTCAATGTCGTCGGCCTGCTGGTCGTCTTGTATAAAAGCAGCGTCGCCGGAGAATCCACTTTCGCCAACAACGAGTTGAGCAAGTTGCGGGCAACCCGACTGGCAAGCTCGCTGCGTGAAGCCAATGTCGACATCCTGCAGAAAAACGCCCGTCTGGAAGTGCTCGCAAATTGCGACCCGCTGACCGGCCTTTCTAACCGCGCCTTGTTCAACAGCAAGCTCAAGGAACATATCGCTTCCGCCGCGACCTTCGGTCACGAAGTCGCGCTGCTGATCATCGATCTCGACCGCTTCAAGTCGATCAACGACACGCTGGGCCACAGCGCCGGCGATTCGGTTCTGGTGCAGACGAGTGCGCGCCTGCGTGCCGTAATCGCCTCGAAAGGCGAGATCGCCCGGCTTGGCGGCGACGAATTCGCCATCATCGTCACCGGTGCGGATGCGGCACGAACAGCAAGGCTCGCTGCCCGGGACATCCTGAAGAAGACCAAGGCACCGCTCACGGTCGGCGGCGGCGCCTTCGTCATCGGCACGTCGATCGGCCTTGCGGCCTTTCCGCAGCATGCCGAGACGGCCGAGGAACTGCTCGCCTGCGCCGACATGGCGCTCTACGAGGCCAAGGAGCGCGGCCGGCGGCGACTGCAGGAATTCAATCCGCGGCTCAAGTCGCAGGCCGACCGCCAGCGCCAGATCGAACTCGATCTCGAAGAGGCGATCCGCGCAGGCTCCGTCGAGGCATGGTTCCAGCCGCAGGTTCTCCTGAACAGCCGTGAAATCGTTGGTTTCGAGGCGCTGGTGCGGTGGACGCATCCGCGTCTCGGCTACATTTCGCCACCCGAGATCGTCCAGGCGGCACAGGTCATGCATATCACCGACAAGCTGACGGCACATATCGCCGCCGCTGCCTGCCGGCTGCTCAATCGCCTGCCGGAACTCGGCCTGCCGGAAGCCACCGTCGCCATCAACGTCTCGCCGCGTGAGTTCTCTTTCTATTCATTGGCGGATGTGCTGGGCCTTGTGACGAAACAGCACGGCATCAACCCCGCCCTCCTCGAGATCGAGATCACCGAAGAGGCGATCATCGACACCAGCATCGTCGGCAACGAACTGAAGCGCCTCGAAGAAGCCGGCTACAAACTTGCCGTCGATGATTTCGGCATGGGCCACTCCTCGCTCGCCTATCTCATCAGCCTGAAGATCGACCGGCTTAAGATCGACCGCTCCTTCGTCGAAGGCGTTTCCAAGAGCCGCCACAACCAGGCGCTCATCGCCGCCCTGATCGGCATCGGCCATACGCTGCAGATCGACATTGTCGTCGAAGGCGTCGAGCACGAGGAGGATGTCGAGGTGCTGCGCGTACTCGGCTGCCGCATCGGCCAGGGTTATCTCTATGCCCGCCCGATGTCTGTTGACAAGCTCGATGGATGGATCGAGGAACACAGCAGGACGATCACCGCCCGCGCCGTCGCCTGAACCTCCGCCGCGTGCGGATGTTGCCTTTTTGTACTCTTTACCTCTTTTCTTTCTGGCGGACTCTCTCCATATTCCGCCCATGGCCAAGTCACCGAAAAAACCGTCTGCCTCGAACCCCGGTTTCGAGGAAGCTCCGCAAGCGTCTTTCGAAGGCGCCCCCCTGTCCGGCTCCGTCGCCGACTGGGTGAAGCAGCTCGAGGCCGAGGCGGAGGCTTCCGGAGTCGAAACGCAGCGCGAGATCGCCTCAAAGGCCGGCAAGCATCGCAAGAAGGTGGAAATCGCCGCATCCAAGGGCACCGACAAGAATGCCACCGCCACCAAGACGTCGCGTGGTGTTTCGATCGGTGCGTCTTCGGACCCGGAGACACGCGCCCGCGCCGGCCTCAATCCGGTTGCCGGCCTCGACATCTCGCTGGAGGATGCCGGCGCACTCGCACCCGGCGCCGTCACGGCGACGGTGGAGGCGCTGTCGAAGCTGATCGAAAGCGGCAACCCGCTGCACAAGAACGGCAAGATCTGGACGCCGCACCGCCCGGCCCGGCCAAGCAAGTCGGAAGGCGGCATCGAGATTCGCATGAATTCCGAATACCAGCCGGCCGGCGACCAGCCGACGGCGATCCGTGACCTGGTCGAAGGCCTCGGCAATGGCGACCGCAGCCAGGTGCTGCTCGGCGTCACCGGCTCGGGCAAGACGTTCACCATGGCCAAGGTGATCGAGGAAACCCAGCGTCCCGCCGTCATCCTCGCGCCGAACAAGACGCTCGCCGCCCAACTCTATTCCGAGTTCAAGAACTTCTTCCCCGATAACGCGGTGGAATATTTCGTCTCCTACTACGATTATTACCAGCCGGAAGCCTACGTGCCGCGCTCCGACACCTATATCGAGAAGGAAAGCTCCATCAACGAGCAGATCGACCGCATGCGCCACTCGGCGACGCGCTCGCTGCTCGAACGCGACGACTGCATCATCGTCGCTTCGGTCTCCTGCATCTACGGTATCGGCTCGGTCGAGACCTATACGGCGATGACCTTCCAGATGTCGGTCGGCGACCGGCTCGACCAGCGCCAGCTGCTCGCCGACCTTGTCGCCCAGCAATACAAGCGCCGCGACATGGATTTTTCCCGCGGTTCGTTCCGCGTCCGCGGCGACACCATCGAAATCTTCCCGGCCCACCTTGAAGACGCCGCCTGGCGTATTTCCATGTTCGGCGACGAGATCGATGCGATCACCGAGTTCGACCCGCTCACCGGCCAGAAGACCGGCGACCTGAAATCGGTCAAAATCTACGCCAATTCGCACTACGTTACGCCGCGCCCCACCCTCAACGGCGCCATCAAGGCGATCAAGGAAGAGCTGAAGCACCGGCTGACCGAACTGGAGCAGGCCGGCCGCCTCCTGGAAGCGCAGCGCCTCGAACAGCGCACCCGCTACGACCTGGAAATGCTCGAGGCCACCGGCTCCTGCGCCGGCATCGAGAACTATTCGCGTTATCTTACCGGCCGCGATCCCGGCGATCCGCCGCCGACGCTGTTCGAATACATCCCCGACAACGCCCTCGTCTTCATCGACGAAAGCCACGTCACCGTGCCGCAGATCGGCGGCATGTACCGGGGCGACTTTCGGCGAAAGGCGACGCTGGCCGAGTACGGCTTCCGCCTGCCGTCGTGCATGGACAACCGGCCGCTACGCTTCGAGGAATGGGACGCGATGCGTCCCGACACCATCGCCGTCTCCGCCACCCCGGGCAACTGGGAAATGGAGCAGGCCGGCGGCGTCTTCGCCGAACAGGTGATCCGTCCGACCGGCCTCATCGATCCGCCGGTGGAGGTCCGTTCTGCCCGCAGCCAGGTCGACGACGTGCTCGGCGAGATCCGGGAGACAAGCCAGAAGGGTTACCGAACCCTGGTTACCGTGCTCACCAAACGCATGGCCGAGGACCTGACGGAATACCTGCACGAACAGGGCGTGCGTGTCCGCTACATGCACTCCGATATCGACACGCTGGAGCGCATCGAGATCATCCGCGACCTGCGCCTGGGTGCTTTCGACGTGCTGGTCGGCATCAACCTGCTGCGTGAAGGCCTCGACATTCCCGAATGCGGCTTCGTCGCCATCCTCGACGCCGACAAGGAAGGTTTTTTGCGCTCGGAAACGTCCCTCATCCAGACCATCGGGCGCGCCGCACGCAATGTCGACGGCAAGGTCATCCTCTATGCCGACAACATCACCGGTTCGATGAAACGAGCCATGGAGGAAACCACCCGTCGCCGCGAAAAGCAGGTGGCCTACAACACCGAACACGGCATCACGCCGGAATCGGTGAAGGCGCGGATTTCCGACATCCTCGACTCGGTCTATGAGCGCGACCATGTCCGTGCGGACATTTCCGGCGTTTCCGGCAAAGGTTTTGCCGATGGCGGCAACCTCGTCGGCAACAACCTGCAGGCCCATCTCAACGCGCTGGAAAAAGCCATGCGCGACGCAGCCACCGATCTCGACTTCGAAAAGGCCGCCCGCCTGCGCGACGAAATCAAACGCCTCAAGGCCGCCGAACTCGCGGTCATGGACGATCCACTCGCCCGCGACGAGGCGCGTTCGCAGGAACGCGGTGGCGGCAAGCCGGCCGCATCTACCCGCGGATCGAAGGATGCGGCGCCCAAATCTCTTTTCCAGAAGCCGTCGCTCGACGACATGGGACCGGGAACGGATACAGCGACACCGCTCTTCCGCAAGCCTGAACTGGACGAAATGGGCCGCGATGTTGCCGCCCCCACCGGCAAATCGCTCTTCCGCCGCAACACGCTGGACGAAATGACTGTCGGCCGCACCGAAAAACCGGTCGTCGGCCAGCTGCCGGAAAAACCGGCCGAAGCGGTGGGATCGAAAAAGCGGTTCTCGCCGCTGACGGAAGGCCTGTCGCAGCCGGCCGACCCGGCCGCGACCCAGGGGGGCGCCGATGATGTCAGGCCCGTGGTGCGCGGCAAGGTCGGCGCCGGTTCCTACGAAGATCCGGCCGAGCAGAAGCGCAAGGGACGGACAAAGGGCAAGACCGGCCGGCCGGGACGGTGATGGCCGGCACTTGATCCACGCGGCAGCACAGCCCATGATGCCCGCCGCTGCCGTCTCCTTGACCGCAGCGATGCGGCCTGTTTGTGACCACCTGCCGCTGCGGCCCAGAAATCCTGTCGGGAGATTGTTCGCATGCGCCTAGCCGCCCTCGCCCTCGGTCTGTTTCTGGCAGCAGTTTACGCCCTGCCGGCAGCCGCCGAAACCTACAAGACACCGCAGACGCTGCTGAAAGCCCTCTACGCCTTCAGCCTGCACAGCGAGGATGGCGATCCGGATGCGCCGTCCCTCTACTCCGCCTTCTTCTCCGACCACCTCAATGCGCTGATTAAGGCCGATCGCGACAAGACCCCGGAAGGCGAAATCGGCGCCCTCGATTTCGACCCGGTCATCGCCGGCCAGGACGGCCAGCCGAGCGGTCTCCGCATCGGTCAGCCGCTGATCCTCGACAATTCCGCCGAAGTCGAGGTCGAATTCACCAACTTCGAACCGATTAAACTTCACTACACGCTGGTGAAACAGGGCGACGGGTGGAAGGTCGACGACATAGCCAAACAGGATGGCGAATACCCGTGGAGCCTGGGAGCGATTTTCGGAAACGGCCAATAGGCAGGCGCTGGCGAATATCGCGCCAGACGTAACCTTTATCTGCGACTTCTCATATGTCGTACTTTAAATCTCTCTCAACCTCCTCTGTGATATTGCCAAGGCTGCCAGCTAGGAAAAGGAGAGTCACATGGCGCTGATCGATTTCAAAAACACGCACAATCAGTCCGTCTACGTCAATCCTGCGCATGTGGCTTACATTGCCGTATTCGAAGAGAACGTTACGATCATCGCGCTCGCGGTAACCGGCGCCGGCGGCAAGCCGGTTGCGCTCTATGTCCGCGGCGATATCGACCATGTCCATCATCGCCTGAGCACGCCGCCGATCCGCCACGCGGCGTGAAGAACGCCGCCGGCAGATGACCGGCGCTGGCACCGCGATGCTCCCTGCCAAGGCGGCCGGAAACTATTCCGCCGCCTTCGACATCAACGGCAATTCGCCGCCTTCCAGCTCATAAGAATAACCTTCGAGCATCGCATAGGCATGCTCGATCGTCTCGATCTGCGCCTCCGCCTTGCGGATGGCATCGGCGATCGACTGGCTGCGGGCGCGCAGCATCGAACCCAGCACATCGTTGCCCGGACGCCGGCCGAGCCGGTCGACATGTTTTCGCACCCGCGAGCGATGGCGTTCCAGCTCCAGGATATGGAAGCGGCTCTTGACGATGTCGTCCGAGAGTTTGCGGCGCATGGCGGCGACGGGGTCGTAGCTGCCGGGTTCGCGCTCGTCGAGGATGAAGTCGTTGACCAGCATCTCCAGCATCAACGCGCCTTCGAGATCTTTGGAATCGGCCAGTTGCGGATCGTAGCCCGTATCGTCGTAAACTCTGCGACGCACCGGGTCGCGCAGCAAGTCATAGGCAAGCTGCAGCCGGCTGAAATGCTCGACGTCGCCGCCGGAATCGGGATGGGCGTGTTTTGCCGTCTTGCGCCAGGCAAGCTTGATCGCCTGATCGTCGGCATCCCGTCCAACTCCGAGCACTTCATAGGGATCGATCACGCCAGCCGTCCTTTTCCATCACCTGCCCGCACCTTCAGACCTACTCCCCCGCCCCGCCGGCATCAAGTCCCGAAGCAGGAAGCATCTCCCGCCATCATTGGCAGCAGTCGCGACGAAATTGTGGTGGGCCGGGCTTTTCCGGGGCAGCACCCGTTTTCCGCGCCGGCGATTTCCACAGGGGTTTCGGCGGCTAAGTGCTGGAATTCGCAGGGTAGATGACAATCCGGTGAAAAAATCTGTGGTTCACCGCACCCTCGTCTGCCGTAACGACAAGCGACGGCCGTCAGGGAAACCGTAAAATGTCTTCCGGCGCGCTTTGTACCTTGCTTTTTACAACATTTGCTGGCAGTCATGGTGCCGTTCGGGCACTAACATCCCGGAGACTGGACAGATTTGTAGATGTCGGCTGGTCCCAAGTGTCCGCCGGCTGCCCGGAATGGCGGGCGCGTAGACGTTCTTTCCCCGATCGTGACGACTCGACTGACCTTTCGCGGCAGCGCGGCAGGTAACACCGCCTGGGCAAAGAACACCCGGGCAACTTAACTAAAGAGGGAAGGAACCTTCATCATGGCCACCAAAGGCACCGTAAAATTCTTCAACCAGGACAAGGGCTTCGGCTTCATCACCCCGGAAGGCGGCGCGAAGGACGTATTCGTCCACATCTCCGCCCTGCAGGCATCTGGCATCCAGACGCTGCGTGATGGCCAGCAGGTCACGTTCGACACCGAGCCGGATCGCATGGGCAAGGGCCCGAAGGCCGTCAACATCTCGGCTGAATAATCCTATTTGGATACAAGATTTGATCCGGTTCATACCGGGTCCGGACGGCGCCCTTCGGGGCGCCGTTTTTGTTTTGGCCGCACGCTCAGCGTGTATCCGGCCCACCGGCATGGCAATGGAAGAATCCGAAGCCGGTTTTCTGGCCTGCAGGCCTCAGGCGCTCAGCACGTCCCGTCCGCCCTCGAAATCCACCGCGGCAAAAGCGGCAGCGATCACCTCCGGGCCGGCGCCCGGGCGGTTGGCATCGGTCGACAGGATCTGGCGAAAACGCCGCGCGCCGGCAAGGCCCTGGAACAGGCCGACCATATGGCGCGTCACATGGTGCAGCTTGCCGCCTTCGGCCATGTGTTTCGCGGCATAGGCCATCATCGTATCGCGCACGCCGTCCCAGTCCGCAGGCCGGGCCGGTGCCCCGTAGACGCGGTGATCGACATCCGCAAGCAAAGCCGCATGCTGGTAGGCCGCCCGGCCCAGCATCACGCCGTCCATATGGTCCAGATGCAGCGCCGCCGTATCGAGATCGGAAATGCCACCGTTTATGCCGAGGAAGACGTCCGGGTTCTCCCGCTTCATCCGGTAGACCAGAGAATAATCGAGCGGCGGAATTTCCCGGTTTTCCTTCGGCGATAACCCCTGCAGCCAGGCTTTTCGCGCATGGATCCAGATCGCGTCAGCGCCTGCGCCGATCATCCGCTGCAAGAAATCCGGCAATACCGCTTCCGGCTCCTGGTTGTCGACGCCGATGCGGCACTTCACCGTCACCGGCAGGGTCGTCATCCGCTTCATGGCCGCCACACAGGCCTCCACCGCCTGCGGCTCGCGCATCAGGCAGGCGCCAAAGGTGCCGGATTGCACACGGTCGGAGGGACAGCCGACATTGAGATTGATTTCGTCGTAGCGATAATCCGCCGCAATCCGCACCGCCTCGACAAGCTTGCCCGGGTCCGAGCCGCCAAGCTGCAGCGCGGCCGGATGCTCGGACACGTCATGCCCCAGCAGGCGATCCCGCGGCCCATGAATGATCGCATCCGCCACGACCATCTCGGTATAGAGCAGCGCATGGCGCGTCAGCACCCGGTGAAAATAACGGCAATGGCGATCGGTCCAGTCGATCATCGGCGCAACCGCGAAGATCTTCCGGCCGTTCGTGAGGGCATCGGCATACATGAGCAAAAACCTTTTCTTGGCCGCCCCATACACCAAAATCCGTGGCAAGGCCAGTTTCCACCGGCGACGGAAAAGGTGTTAGGCTGGACGACAGGATTCGACCCTTCGTTTGTGAGCCTCCATGTCCGCCGAACATTCCACCGTTTTTGCAGCACCTTCCCCCGTCCTTCTTCCCGTCGACGGCTCCGCCGCCGCCTTCCCCGTTCGCCGCGTCTATTGCGTCGGCCGCAATTACGCGGCGCATGCGATCGAGATGGGCGGTGATCCGGATCGCGAACCGCCGTTCTTCTTTCAGAAGAACCCGGAAAATCTTCTTCTGGTCGACGGCGCCTTTCCTTATCCGCCGCTGACACAGGACGTGCACCATGAGGTGGAATGTGTCGTGGCGCTGCAGGCAGGCGGCAACGACATCGCTGCGGCGGACGCACTCGACTGCGTCTACGGTTATGCCGTCGGCATCGATTTCACCCGCCGCGACCTGCAGGCGCTGGCCAAGAAGGACGGCCGGCCGTGGACCGCCGCCAAAGCCTTCGAACACTCAGCCCCCACCTCGCCGCTGGTGCCGGCAACCCGCATCGGCCATCCGTCCCAGGGCGTCATCTGGCTCGACGTCAACGGCAGCCGCACCCAGACCGGCGACCTGAACCAGATGATCTGGAAGGTGCCGGAAATCATCGCCGAACTGTCGAAACTCGTCACCCTCGCTGCCGGCGACGTCATCATGACCGGCACGCCGTCGGGCGTCGGTCCTGTCCGGCGGGGCGACACGGTTGAATGCGGCATCGATGGCATTAGCCGCCTGTCGCTGTCGGTCATCTGAAGGAGAATCTTTTATGCCCCTCTACGCTCTCGCCGACCTGCTGCCGAAGACGCCCGGCGCCGGTCGTTTCTGGATCGCGCCGGATGCACATGTGATCGGCCAGGTGGTCCTGGGCGCCGATGTCGGTATCTGGTTCGGCGCCGTGCTGCGCGGCGACAACGAGCCGATCACCATCGGCGAAGGCACCAATATCCAGGAAGGCGTGATGGTCCATGTCGATCCCGGTTTTCCCGTCACCATCGGCAAGGGCTGCACCATCGGCCACCACGCGATCATCCACGGCTGCAGCATCGGCGACAATTCATTGGTCGGCATGGGCGCGACGGTGTTGAACGGCGCGAAGATCGGCAACAACTGCCTGGTCGGCGCCAATGCGCTGGTGACGGAAGGCAAGGAGTTTCCAGACAACTCGCTGATCGTTGGCGCCCCGGCCAAAGCCATCCGCACGCTCGATGACAAGGCCGTGGAGGGCCTGCGCCGGTCAGCGGAGAGTTACGTCGCAAATTGGCAGCGTTTCGCACGCGATCTACGGCCGCTCGCAGGCCCCGAGGCCTGAAACCTGGGGAACAGGACCAAGGAAAATGCCGGTCCGGAAGGCCAATACACCTTCCGGACCGGGCAGACTTGTTGCATCATGGGGTAACAGACGGCGGGAGGCCGCCGGCAGGAAATGAACCACCACCAGCGACCCCGGGGGATTCGCGATGCTGTTTCGTGCCGCCTTGTTCTTGTTTGCCTTGCTTTGCTTCCATCCGGCGCAGGCCGAACGCAAGGTGGCGCTGTTGATCGGCAACGCCGCCTATTCGGCGCCGGCCACCGAACTGCGCAATCCGCCCAACGACATTGCCGCCATTGGCGCCATGCTGACCGGCGCGGATTTCGACGTCACGGTCGTTACGAATGTCGGGCGCTCGGCGATGTCGGCAGCGCTGGCCGGCTTCGAGGAGAAGGCGCGCGGCGCCGATGTCGGGCTGATCTACTATTCAGGTCACGGCATGGAAATCGGCGGCACCAATTACCTGCTGCCGGTCGACGTCAAGCTCGCTTCCGACCGGGACGTGAAATATGAGGCGATCGCCCTCGACGATCTGCTGGTGGCGATGGATGGCGTCAGGACGCTGAAGCTGGTGCTGCTCGATGCCTGTCGCGACAATCCGTTCCTCACCGCCATGAAGCGGCTGGCGACCAAGGGCATCCCCAGCCGCGGCCTTGCCCGCGTCGAAACGGCGGAGAGCAACCTGCTCGTCGGTTACGCCACCGCCCCCGGCGACGTGGCACTGGATGGCGAGGGCGATAACAGCCCCTATGCGTCGGCCCTCGTCCGCCATCTGGTCGAGCCGGGCGTCGAGGTCGAAACTGCGCTGCGTGCCGTCGCCAAGGACGTCTTCGAGGCAACCGGAGGCAAGCAGCGGCCGTTCAAGACCGGCTCGCTTTTCGAGACGGTCATGCTCGGTCCGCTTTCCGCAACCGTCGCGCCCGTCACCAAGGGGGACGTATCCGTCGATCCCTGCCGCGATGCAACGGCGCATTGGACCGAAATCAAGACCCGCAAGGACAAGGCCCTCTTCGAGGAGCATGTAAAACTGTTTGGCTCCTGCGCATTCGCCTCGCTGGCGCGGCAGGAAATCGCAACGCTGGAAGCGGCGAGCCGCGTGCCGGAAGAGAATGATTGCGACCGCCTGGCGGCGGTGGCAAACGATCCGTTCAAGCTGGCCACGGTCACCGGCGTGGAGTTTGACCGCCTTGATGGCCGCGCTGCGGTCGAGGCCTGCAAGGCGGCACGCGCCGCCTTTCCGACGGAACCACGCTTTTTCTACCAGTATGGACGCGCACTCGACAGGACGGGCAGTTACGTCGAGGCGATGGCTGAGTATAAAAAAGCGGCAGAAGCGGGCAGTACATTGGCGATGCGCAATATCGGCATCCTCTACGACAATGGTGAAGGCGTCGACAAGAACCCGAAAGAAGCGATGATCTGGTTCCGCAAGGCCGCCGATCTCGGCAATGCCGCTTCCATGAATTCGATCGGCTACATGTATGAAAGCGGCAGCGGGGTAAAGGCCGATATGGGCGAGGCACTTGTCTGGTACCGCAAGGCGGCGGACGGCGGCAACGCCGTGGCAATGACCAATCTCGGCTATGCATACGAAACAGCCAAGGGCGTGAAGCGCAATTACACTGAGGCGATGGGTTGGTATGTCAAGGCTGCCGACCTCGGCAATGCGCAGGCGATGAACAACATCGGCGTACTCTACGAAAAAGGTCAGGGCATTTCCCAGAATTACAAGGAAGCGATGTCCTGGTACCAAAAGGCCGCCGAGAACAACAACGGTTATGCGGTCAACAACATCGCAGCGCTGCTGGACAATGGAAGAGTCGGGCCGGCAGACCGCCGCGAAGCAGCGCGCCATATGGAAAATGCCCTCCGCCTCGGCCACGACTATGCGCTGAAACAGATGAAGGAGAATACCGCCGCCTGGTCCGTCGAGTTCCGCAAGGAGTTGCAGCAGCGGCTCAAGGATGCTGGCGTCTATAACGGCACCATCGACGGCCGCTTCGGCCGGTCGACCATCGCGTCCATCGAAGCGATCTTTGGAAAGCCTGCCAATTAACCGAAGGGAGGCCTTCGCCTCACGCAGCGCAGGCGGAGCAAAGACCACGAATTTCGATGGTGGTCTTTTCCGCCTTGAAACGCTTCGCCTTGACGAAGGCATCCAGTCGGTCGTCAACGGCGTGATCGTGGAATTCCTCGACATGGCCGCAACTGTTGCAGATCGCAAAGGCAACGGTGCCGTGGCGGCAGCAATTGTCGTTCGGATGGGCGCAGGCGACGAAGGCGTTCAGGCTTTCCAACCGGTGCACCATGCCGAATTCGAGCAGCTTTTCCAGCGCGCGATACACCTGCAGCGGGGCGCGAAAACCATTGTCGCGCAGCTTGTCGAGGATCGTATAGGCGCTCATCGGCTGGTCGGCGCGCGACAGCACGTCGAAGACAAGACCCTGGTTCTTGGTCAGTTGCTGGGCGTTCATCAGTGATGTCCTCCATGCGAATGTTCGGCCCCGGCGTCGATCTTCCGACCGATCGGCAAGAGGCTGAGAATGAAAAGAAGCAACGCCGCAACGACGATCGAGGGACCGGACGGCGTATCGTAATGCAGCGAGCCGAACAGCCCGCCGACCACCGCCAGCGCGCCGATCAGCGAGGCGAGCACCGCCATGATTTCCGGCGTCGAGGAAAAGCGGCGGGCGGTCGCGGCGGGAATGATCAGCAGCGAGGTGATCAGCATGATGCCGACGATCTTCATGGCGATGGCGATCACCAGCGCCATCAGCAGCATGAAGTAGAGGCGTGCCTTTTCCGGCTGCAGGCCTTCCGCCTCGGCAATCTCCGGATTGACCGTCGAAGCCAGGAGCGGTCGCCAGAGATAGACGATGGCAAACAGCACCAGCACCCCGCCGCCCCAGATCAGCTGGATATCCGCGGTGGTGACGGCGAGGATGTCGCCGAACAGGAAAGCGACGAGATCGATGCGCACCCAGGTCATGAAGGCGACCATCACCAGGCCGATGGCCAGCGTCGCATGCGACAGGATGCCGAGCAGCGCATCCGCCGACAGCGCCCCGCGCCGCTGCAGCAGAAGCAGCAGGATCGATACCAGGGCAGCGACGAAGAAGACGCTGAGGATGAGGTTGAGCTCGAACAGCAGCGACAGCGCCACGCCGAGCAGGGCGGAATGCGCCATTGTATCGCCGAAATAGGCCATGCGCCGCCATATGATGAAGCAGCCGAGCGGGCCGGTGGTCAGCGCCAGGCCGACGCCGGCGACGATGGCGCGCACGAAGAAATCGTCAAACACGCGGAACGCCCTCCCCGACCGGATGATGGTGATGATGCAGGTGCCGGTGGTGATGGCCGCAGCCGCAATCCGGTCCATGTTCGTGATCGTGCGCATGGTCGTCGCCGGCTTCTCCCGCCGGAGCATGATCATGGTCATGATGGCCGTCTTCGGGATGGCAATGATCGGTCACCGAACCGTCCTCATGCAGGACACGGCCATCCGGCAGGTGGGTGTGGTCGTGATGATGGCTGTAGACCGCCAGCGTCTCCGACGCCCGCGCGCCGAAAAGCTTGCGGTATTCCGGGCTCTGGCTGACGGCCTGCGGCGTGCCGCGGCAACAGACATGGCCGTTGAGGCAGATCACCGTGTCGGTCTCGGCCATCACCACATGCAGGTCGTGCGAGATCAGCAGGATGCCGCATCCGGCCGTGTTGCGGATCGACTTGATGAGGTCGTAGAGGGCGATCTCGCCGGAAAAATCGACGCCCTGCACCGGTTCGTCGAGCACCAGCAGGTCCGGCTTGCGGGCGATGGCGCGGGCAAGCAGCGCCCGCTGGAACTCGCCGCCGGACAGGTGCTGCACCTCGGCGCCCGCCATATGGCTCATGCCGACGGAGGCCAGCGCCGCCGCGATCTCCCGATCCGGCAACGGGCCGGTCAGCGTCATCAGGCGGCGCACGGTGAGCGGCAGCGTCCAGTCGATGGCGAGCTTTTGCGGCACGTAGCCGACCTTCAGCCCCGCTCTGCGGTCGACATGGCCTTCATCCGGCTTCAGCACTCCGATCGCCGCCTTGGCGCTGGTCGACTTTCCGGAGCCGTTCGGGCCGATCAGGGTGACGATCTCGCCGGGCGAGACGGAAAACTCGACGCCACGCACCAGCCAGCGGCCGTTGCGGCGAACGCCGACATTGTGGAGGGACACCAGCGGGTTCGCCGGAGGAACGGAAACCTTGAGCATATTTTTTCCGGAGCAGTGTTGCGCATCGCTATGACACACGTTATAGCATAACGCAATTGATGTAATAACATTACATTTGATATTCAAGTGGAGCAAAACCCATGAAAGTCGCATCCGCCCTCCTGCTCGCCTCTGCCGCCCTCCTGTCTGCCGGCACGGCGAAGGCCGAAGCGCCCCAGGTCATCGTCTCGGTCAAACCGATCCATTCGCTGGTGGCGGCGATCATGAAAGGTGTCGGCGAACCCGGCCTGATCGTCGAGGGCGCTGCCTCGCCGCACACCTACAACATGAAACCCTCGAACGCGCAAAAGCTGCAGGATGCCAATGTGGTCTTTTGGGTCGGTCACGGCCTTGAAGCCTTCCTCGACAAGCCGCTGGATGCCTTGGGTGGCGACGCGACCGTCGTGGCGCTTGAGGACGCGCCCGGCCTTACCAAGCTGAAATTCCGCGAGGGCGGCGCCTTCGAGGCCCATGACCACGGTGAACATGAGGGCGAAGAAGGCCATGCACACGCAGGCGAGCACGCCCACGAGGACGGACATACGCACGAAGAAGCAGGTGCGCATCATCACGAGGAAGGCGAGTTCGACATGCACCTCTGGCTCGACCCGGTGAATGCCAAGGCCATGGCCGACGAGATCGAGAAGACGCTGGTCAAGGTCGACCCGGCCAATGCCGATACCTATGCCGCCAATGCCAAGGCGCTCGACGAAAAGCTCGATGCCCTGGACAAGGAACTTGCCGATATCGTCGCTCCGGTGAAGGACAAGCCGTTCATCGTCTTCCACGATGCCTATCAATATTTCGAGCATCGTTATCATGTGCGTGTAGCCGGCTCGATCACGGTCAGCCCGGAAAACATGCCGGGTGCCGAGCGCATCGCCGAGATCCACAAGAAGGTCGGCGACCTCGGCGCCACCTGCGTCTTCGCCGAACCGCAGTTCGAGCCGAAGCTGATCAAGGTGGTGACGGAGGGCACGCCAGCCAAATCCGGCACGCTCGACCCCGAAGCCGCAACCCTGACCGAAGGCCCCGACCTCTATTTCGACCTGATGCGCGGCATCGCGACGTCGCTGAAGACCTGCCTGTCCGAAGCCAGCTGATACCTTTCCTGCGTCATCCTCGGGCTTGTCCCGAGGATCCAAGCACGTTGGATAGATCCGCTATCGTCAATTGCGTAGCGTCCGCAGGCAGATCCTCGGGACAAGCCCGAGGATGACGAAAAACTTGTTGCAGACAGTCCAAGGCGGGCACCTGTCCGCTTTTTTCAGACCATCAAATGTAACAATATAACATAAAGGAACCGCGATGGAAAAACTTCCCGTGACCGTGCTCTCCGGCTTCCTCGGCGCCGGCAAGACGACTTTGCTCAACCATGTGCTTGCCAATCGCTCGGGCCTGCGCGTGGCGGTCATCGTCAACGACATGAGCGAGGTCAACATCGATGCGGCGCTTGTGCGCGACGGCGGCGCCAACCTGTCGCGCACCGACGAGCAACTGGTGGAAATGACCAACGGCTGCATCTGCTGCACCCTGCGCGACGACCTGCTGCAGGAGGTCCGTCGTCTGGCGGAGGAAGGGCGCTTCGACTACCTGCTGATCGAATCCACCGGCATCGCCGAGCCCCTGCCCGTTGCCGCCACCTTCGATTTTCGCGACGAGGACGGTCTCAGCCTTTCCGACGTGGCGCAGCTCGATACCATGGTGACGGTGGTCGATGCCGCCAACCTGCTGGCCGACTACGCTTCCGCCGATTTCCTCGCCGACCGCGGCGAAACCGCCGGCGACGGCGACAACCGCACCCTCGTCGACCTGCTCGTCGAACAGATCGAATTCGCCGACGTGGTCATCCTCAACAAGATCGGCACGGCCACCGCCGACCAGCGCGACGCCGCGCGGAAAATCATCACCGGCCTCAATCCGGATGCACGGCTGATCGAAGCCGATTTCGGCCAAGTGGATTTGAAGGAGGTGCTCGGCACCGGCCGCTTCGACAGCCTCAAGGCGGAAACCCATCCGCTCTGGTACAAGGAACTGCACGGCTTTCGCGACCACGTGCCGGAAACGGAAGAGTACGGCATCCGCTCCTTCGTCTATCGTGCGCGAAAACCGTTCGACCCGATGAAATTCCAGAATTTTCTCGATAGGAGCTGGCCGGGCGTCATCCGCGCCAAGGGCTTTTTCTGGCTCGCCACCCGACCGCATCACGTCGGCGAGATCAGCCAGGCGGGCGCGCTGGTGCGCACAGGGCGGATGGGCTTGTGGTGGGCCTCCGTGCCGCAGGAGCAATGGCCCGACGATCCGGGTTTTTTGCGGGCGATCGGTCCCTATCTGGATCCGGTCTGGGGCGACCGGCGCCAGGAAATCGTCTTCATCGGCGCCGATCCGATGGATGAGCAACACATCCGCGCCGATCTCGATGCATGTCTGGTCGGGACGGATCGTTTCGCTCCCGACCTGTGGCAAAACCTGCCGGATCCCTTCGCAAGCTGGAACCGGCGCGCCGCATGAAACCTGCTGCGGAAACGACCGGCAGCAGCTTTTCCTGTCTGCCCGCCGCCGCGCATGACGGCGGGCACGGCGAAGGCTGCGCGTGCGAGAAAAGGCCGCACGCGCAGCCGACCCTACCCACTTCGCGTCAGAATTCTGGGGGAGACCTTCGCACTCCCGCGAACAACAGCTATCCGGAAGACCCGGCATGACTGCCACCATGCGCGGCAAGGGTTTGAGGGCGGATGATGCCGCCCTCATGAAACATGTGTTTAACGCGCAGTGGCAATACTGAGGATCAGGCCGGTCGCAGCGCTGACCAGCAGGAAGTTGTTATCGACCCTGACCCACTGTTCGCCACGGTGCGGTTCGCGCAGCTTGTAGCGGCGGAAGTCGCGCGAGTTGACGGTCTGGCGCCGCTCTGCACGGCTCAGCTTGTTGCCCTTGGCCCAGCGATTCCGTTCGACGATCTTTTTCTTGGTGACCGTCTTTTCGATCGTCACATGACGGCCGGGCTTGTGCTGATCGGCGGAAGCCGCCATCGGCGCGGCCAGGAACGATGCGGCAAGCAGGACGGCAAAGAGCTTTTTCATCGGGGTTCTCCTTTGTTGACACCCCGAAACTACGTCCCGGAAAATGAACCGTATATGAAGATGGAAATTAAAATTTCGTAACGTTTACCTAGCCTTGCAAGAATATCTTAAAAATTAGAATTCACTCAAATACTAAGGTTATCATAGCAAAACCAGTCGAAATCCGCCGCTTTTCCACGCCCGGACGTGTCGAAGGCAAACATGCCGGCAAAGGCACCGGTAAACGAACCGTGCTCGCCGCGACCGCCCTCGTCGGAAATGACGCCGGCATCGAGAACCGGGCCGAGCGGCTGCCAGGCCCCCATACCTTCCACCTGCCAGAAGAACTGCAGGTCGTTGCCCCGCACCTCCATGGACAGCTGCACGCGGCCTTCGACCGGAATAGCCACGCCGCTTCCGGCCGGGAAAGTCAGGCGCCCGCCGGGATAATCGCCGTTGCACGACAGGATCGTCACGCAGCGGCCGAGCTTTTCGTGCAGCGTCACGGCGACGGCGTGGAATTTATAGCGGTTGTAGTAGTGCGTCAGCCCGGCGACCTGCTGATAGGTGTCCGGCTGGAACTCCATGACCGTTTCGGCGCGAAAATCATGATGTTCCTGCCGGCGGGCGACCAGCGCCTGCTCGAACCACGATCCAATGCTTTCCCGCCCGAACAGGCGCAGGTGGCCGGGGCGTGCGCCCAGGCTGAACAGCCGCTGCCAGCCCGGCGTGCGCAGCCACTGGAAATCGAGCGGCAAGGCATCACCGTCGAAACTGTATTCGCTGCGCCGCGGTTTGAGCAGCGGCTCGACTGCCGTCGGCGCCGGCACGTCCACCGAAGGGACCACGCCGCCTTGCGCCAGATAGAGCCAGCCATCTTCCTTCCATTCGCATGTCTGGATGGCGGTCTCGCGCCCCAGCGTGCAGCGGCGATGCGGCGGCAGCGGCCGGCCGGTCAAATGGGTATGGTAGGGCGTACCGTCGGGCGTCTCGACATATTGGCCATGCCCGGCGCGCTGCAGCGGCGCCTCTGGGTTATCCTTGGCGGTGATCAGGTAGCGGTCGGGATGCAGCTCGTAGGGACCGGCGATTTCCCGCGACCGGGCCATGGTGACGGCGTGGTCGTAGCCGGTGCCTCCCTCGGCCGTCGTCAGGTAATACCAACCGCTCTTGCGAAAGAGATGCGGGGCTTCGACGAGACCGAGCGCAGTGCCGGCGAAGATGTTGGTGATCGGACCTTTCAGTGCCTTCGTCGCGGGGTCCCATTCCTGCAGCAGGATGCCGTCGAAGGCGGTATGTGCCGCGCCGCTATGCACTTCGTCGCGGTGGTTCCATTGCATGTTGACGAACCATTTCTGGCCGTCCTTGTCGTGAAACAGCGACGGATCGAAACCGGAGGAATTGACGTAGACGGGATCGGACCACTCACTTTCGATCGTCGATGCGGTGACGATGTAATTGTGCGCGTCCTTAAAACTGCCGTCGAACCGTTTGACGTCGGTATAGACGAGCCAGAACTGACCGTCGGCGTAAGACAGGCATGGCGCCCAGACGCCGCAGCTGTCGGGATTGCCGCGCATGTCGAGCTGCGCTTTGCGCTCCAGCGGCCGACGCACCAGCGTCCAGTTGACGAGGTCGCGGGAGTGATGGATCTGCACGCCCGGATACCATTCGAAGGTCGAGGTGGCGATGTAATAGTCCTCGCCGACACGGCAGATCGACGGATCGGGATTGAAGCCCGGCAGGATGGGGTTGCGGATCATGGTTTCCTCCCAGATGTATCTTTGCCGACTTCGGCGCGGCGGCGGACCCTCACTCCAGCCTTTTCCCCGTGGGCAGCAGGACTATCGCATTTGGAATGAGAGGGTGCCACCGGTCCCTTCTCCCCTCGGGGAGAAGGTCGCGGCAGCGGGATGAGGGGGTGCCACGAGCGAAAGTCCTGCCGTGTCGCGCCCCCTCATCCGACCCTTCGGGCCACCTTCTCCCCGCCGGGGAGAAGGGAAAAAGGCGACCTCACTCCAGCTCGGCCGACTTGGTCCAGAGGTTGATATCGGCCTCGCGGGCGTAGAGATCGATTTCCTTCAGCTCCTCGGCGGTGAACTCGGCATTGTCCAGAGCCTTGACGCAATCGACGATCTGCGAGGCGCGGCTGGCGCCGATCAGCGCCGATGTCACCCGGCCACCACGCAAGACCCAGGCGATGGCGAGCTGCGCCAGGGTCTGGCCGCGGCGTTCGGCGATCTCGTTGAGCTTGCGGATGTTGTCGATGATCGACGGGCGGATGAAATCGCGTTTGAGGAAATGGTTCTGGGCCGCGCGGCTGTCATCCGGAATGCCGCCGAGATATTTCGTCGTCAGCATGCCCTGTGCCAGCGGCGAGAAAACGATCGAACCCATGCCGACCTCGTCGAGCGTATCGAGCAGACCGTCGTCCTCGACCCAGCGATTGAGCATCGAATAGCTCGGCTGGTGGATGATGCAGGGCGTGCCCAAAGCCTTCAGGATCGCCGCCGCCTCGCGGGTGCGCTGCGAATTGTAGGAGGAGATGCCAACATACAGCGCCCGGCCAGAACGGACGATATGGTCGAGCGCGCCGCATGTCTCTTCCAGAGGCGTATCCGGATCGAAACGATGGGAATAGAAGATATCGACGTAATCCAGCCCCAGACGCTTCAGGCTCTGGTCGCAGGAGGCGATCAGATATTTGCGGCTGCCCCATTCGCCGTAGGGACCCGGCCACATGTCGTAACCGGCCTTGGACGACACGATCAGTTCGTCTCGCAGGCCCGAAAACTCCGTGCGGAGGATGTCGCCGAAGGCGGTTTCGGCGGTACCGCCCGGCGGGCCGTAATTGTTGGCCAGGTCGAAATGGGTGATGCCGAGATCGAAGGCGGTGCGGCACATGTCGAGCTTGCGCTCATGCGGCGTGTCGTCGCCGAAATTGTGCCAGAGCCCCAGCGAGATCGCCGGCAATTTCAGCCCCGACCGACCGGTGCGATTGTATTTCATCTTCGAATAGCGGTCCGTCGCCGGTGTCCAGGCCATGATATATTCCTTTGAGAAAAGCGCGCGGGCCAAACAGCCCGCGCGGACAATAGACCCTCGATCGATTACCGCAAGAGTGCCTTTGCTTCTTCGATGCCGAGCGCGGCCGGCTGGGTGCAGGTCGTGGTCAGATCGACGAAGCGGCGCTCCTCGCCGGACTTGAGGATCGAGGTCATGACGTCGACACCATGCAGCGTGCGCTCCAGCGAGCAGCGCGCGTCACGGCCCTCGATCAGCGCCACGGCCATATCGGCCAGGCCGGCCGTGCGGTAGTTGGCCATCATGCCCTGCGGATGCTGCTGGTTTTCCACCGAGAACGGATGCTCCCAGGCCTCCAGCGCCTTGATCTCCTTGTTACGACCGCTGACTTCGACGGTACCGCCGAAGAAATTCGGATCGGGCACATAAAGCGAACCTTCCGTGCCGTAGAGTTCCATGTTCGCATGGCGGTGCGACCAGACATCCCAGCTTGCCGACAGCGTCACCGTCGCGCCGCTGACGAATTCGAGCAGCGCCTGGATCGTCGTCGGCGTCTTCACCTCGATTATTTCGCCCGTGCGCGGCTTGCTGGTGATGGTGCGGGTGGTGTTGGCCATCGACGTCATGGCGCCGACGCGTTTCACCGGGCCGATGAGGTTGATGAGGTTGGCAATGTAATACGGCCCCATATCGAGGATCGGACCGCCGCCCGGCAGGAAGAAGAAATCCGGGTTGGGATGCCAGCTTTCCATGCCCGGCCCCATGACGTAGCAGGCGCCCGACGTGATGCGGCCGATGCCGCCCTCATCAACATATTTGCGGGCGAGCTGGTGCGCGCCGCCGAGGAAAGTATCCGGCGCGCAGCCGACGGAGAGGTTCTTTTCCTGCGCGATGCGACGCAGTTCCTCGCCCTGTTCCAGGGTCAGCACCAGCGGTTTTTCGGAATAGACGTGCTTGCCGGCCTCCAGAATGCGCTTCGAGACGGAATAATGCGCATCCGGGATCGTCAGGTTGACGACGACGTCGATCTCGTCATTGGCGAGAAGTTCGTCGATCGTCTGCGCCTTGACGTTGAATTCCTCGGCGCGGGCCTGGGCCGCGGCGACATTGATGTCGGCGCAGGCGCGCACCTCGATGCCGCGAAACAGCGGCGCGAGCGAAAAATAAGTGGTTGAAATGTTGCCGCATCCGATGATGCCGACGCCAAGTTCCTTGGTCATGGGAAAGTCCGTTCAGTAGGTCTTGAAGGAAGTGATCGAGCGGGTGGCAAGCCGGTCGAGATCGTTCGGATTGTCGTGTTCGACGATGAAATGGCGGGCGGGCGTGCTGCGCAGCAGCGGCACCAGCTTGTCCCAGCCAACGGTGCCGTGGCCGACATCGGCCCAGCCGTCCTCATCGGTCTTCTCGCCGGCCGGCGCGATGTCCTTGACGTGCACCGAGGTGATGCGCGGACCGTATTTCTCGATCCACATGAAGGGATCGGCGCCGCCGCGAATAACCCATGCAATGTCTGCTTCCCAGCTGAGGCTGGGGCCGCCGGCAAAAATCTGGTCTAGCGGCATCGAGCCGTCTTCCAGGGCAAAAAACTCGAAATCGTGATTGTGCCAGCCGAAATCGAAGCCGGCATCGATAAACGGCTGGCCAGCCTTCTGCAGCCGTGCGCCAAAATCGAACCAGCCCTGGATACCGGAGGGACGCAGCTCGGGAACGATATAGGGGCAATAGACGGATTCCATGCCGAGCGTCCGGGCGATGCCGAGCGCCTTGCCTGGATCCTGTTCGAGCAGGTCGAGGCCGAAATGGCCGGTGGGCATGGTCAGGCCGTTGCGGTCGAGATCGGCCTTGAGCGCATCCAGTGCCGTCTGGTCGAGTTCGCTGTAAATACCGCCGAAACCTTCGACTTCGGTGTAACCGGCCCTGGCGAGCGTCGCAAACACGTCGGAAAGCGGCGGGTAGTTGCGGGCGCTGTAAAGCTGGAAGCTGAGCTTGGTCATATCGGGTTTCCTCCTATCGGCCCTTCGGCCTGTTTGTGGCGTGGCGCTTGGGAGGCGCGTTGCCTTGTCAATGGTGCCGGAGCCCTCTCCGGCCGGGCCGCACCGAAGAGTGCGGCAAGGGGTTTTCTAGGCCTGGCACGAATGCAGGTCATAGACGCGGAACTGCGGCACCTCGCCTTCGCCGGACGGCGAAGCGGGGGTGAAGACGATCCGCCGGGATTCGCCTGACGCAAGATCGAAAGCGTTGTCGGAATAGCGGCCCGGCGTCTCGCTTTCGAGCATGACAAACAGGGCAAGCCCGGCCGCCTTGACGGTGATCTCCACCGTGCCATCGGCCAGCGGCTTGGCGGCAAGCGCCAGACTGGACGGTTCGAGGTCGAGCGCCTTGTAGGTACCGCCGACATGGTGCCCTTCGCCGGCCATGCCGTTCGAGGCGGTAAAACTCCACGCCAGCAGCGCCTGCGGCGGAATCTCCGCTGCATCGATCGTCGCAAACGTCGTGGCGTGGTCCGGGCTGCCGACGCAACTTGCCGACCGCAGCGGAGTGCGTTCACCCGAGAGGCTCAGCAGGAACAGGTTCACGTCGACATCGACCGGTTCGGCCGTATCGTTGACGATGGAAAAGCGGATGAGATTGCGCTTGGTATCCGGAATGGCCACCACTGTGACCGGCTGGAAAAAGCGGCGGGCGATATAGTGCAGCACCTTCCAGCTGCCGCCGTGATCGAGGCTGGCCCAGGAAGCGACGGGCCAGGTGTCGTTGAGCTGCCAGTAAAGCGTGCCCATGCAATGCGGCTTCAGCGACCGCCAGAAATCCACCGCCGTCTTGATCGCCAGGGCCTGCTGCACCTGGCTCAGATAGACGAAATTGGCGAAATTCGTCGGAAAGCGGAAGTAGCGGAACATCGTGCCGGCGATACGCTCGTTGCCGCCGGCATTCTTCTGGTGCAACTCGATCACCGGAGAGGCGATGTTCATGTCCTTCTCGGCCGCAAAGCCACGAATGACCGGCAGCGAGGTGTAGGACTGGAAACCGAATTCCGAGCAGAAGCGCGGCCGCACGCTGCGATACTCGTCGAAGGATTTGTTTTCGTGCCAGACGGACCAGTAGTGCATGTCGCCCGAACCGTCGGCATGCCAGGCATCGCCGTAGTCGAGATAACCCGAAGCCGGACTGGACGGCCACCACAGGGCATCCGGCGCCGCCTTCTTCATGCGCTGCTCGACCAGACGATTGAGCCGGTCGTAGGCCACGAGATAGCGGTCGCGGTTGTTGCGCGAGACATCGAACCAGGTGAGCGCACCGACAAGCTCGTTGTCGCCGCACCAGAGTGCGATCGACGGATGGCTCGACAGCCGATTGACCTGGTAATCGACTTCCGCCGCAACGTTTTCCAGGAATTCGTCGGTGCAGGGATAGAGGTTGCAGGCGAACATGAAATCCTGCCAGACCATCAGGCCCAGCCGGTCGCAAATATCGTAGAACCAATCGTGTTCGTAAAAGCCGCCGCCCCAGACGCGGATCATGTTCATGTGCGCATCGGCGGCGGCCTGCAGCAGCGCCTCGGTCTTGACCGGGCTGGTGCGAGAAAACAGCGCATCGGCGGGAATCCAGTTGGCACCGCGGCAAAAGATTTCGCGGCCGTTGACCCGGAAGGCGAAACGGCTGCCGGCTTCATCGGGCGTCGTCAACAATTCGATGGTGCGCAGGCCGATCTGGCGGGTGACCTGTTCGGTGGGGATTTCCACATCCAGCGTATAAAGTGCCTGCGCACCGCTGCCCGCCGGCCACCAGAGACGGGGCTCGGCCACGTGGAAGACATGATGGATGACGGTCTCGCCTGACCGCACGCCACAATCGAGCCGCACCCGCTCGCCATCGAAGCTGAAATGGACGGGCAGGACACCAGGCTGCTCGGCATGCAGCATCAGCTTCACATGCAAGTCGACGCTGCCATCTTCGTGATGGATTTGGCGGGTGACGACATGTTCGATGCGCGCCGTCTCCAGTCGCTTCAACGCGATCGTGCCGTAGAGGCCGAGCGGAGCGATGGCAATGTTCCAGTCCCAGCCGAAATGGCATTGCGGCTTGCGCAGCATGTTGCCGTTGGCGATCGGCGAATTTCCGGGGTGGTAAGGCACATAAAAAGGCTGCTGCGCCTGCAGTTCGGCGCCGGCGGCAATCGAGGAATGGATGGTGATGCGAATGGTGTTTTCGCCTGATCGCAACGCCTTCGAGACATCCGGGCGCCAGCGGCGGAAACAATTGTCCGCCTTGAGCACCACGGTGTCGTTCACCTCGACCGTGGCGATGGTGTCGAGATAATCGATATCGAGATACCAGTGGCCAGCGATATCATCGAGGGAGAAGTGGCGCTCGAGGACCCAGTCCTTGTGCGCCACCCACTGCACCTCCACCTCATTGCGGCCGACATAAGGATCGGCGATCCGGCCGGCGGCCAGCAGGGCGCTATGGACGTCGCCGGGAACCGGCATCGGCAGGCTGTGGCTGCCGTCGGCGCTGGCGAGCTGCCAGAAGCCGGCGAGGTCGAAGATGGATGGGGCGGTCTGCTGCGTCATAGGAGGGTCTCGAATGGTGTGTTGTCATGGTCCGCCGCAAGCATGGGAGAGGATGTGGCCCCTCCTCCGCCTGCCGGCACCTTCTCCCCGCTTGCGGGGAGAAGGAGATGTGCCGCACCGTTCTCCTCAAATAAGAACCGTGGGTATGCCTAACCCTCTCCCCGCCTGCGGGGAGAGGGTTAGGGTGACGGGCAAACCCGCCCCCCTCAGATCCGCAACTCCGTCCCGGCATCGAAGAGCGAGGCGAGCGACATGTCGAAGCCAAGCTTGACCGGCGTGCCCGGGCGGAAACGCCGCGAACCGTTGATGCGCACCGAAATGGTCTGGCCGGCAAGTTTCAGCCAGAGCAGGTTGTCGGCACCCATCGGCTCCTCGATATCGACAGTCGCCTCGTGGACATCGCCCGTGCCTTCGTTGACCTTGATATGTTCCGGCCGAACGCCAAGAACCACCTTGCGGCCGGGCTTCAGGCTCTCGCCGGAGACATAATCGTCGAGCGGGAAGGTCACGCCGTTGAGCACAAAAGCCGGCCGGCCATCGACCTCCGTCAACTCGCCGCGCAAAAAATTCATCGAGGGGGAGCCGATGAAGCCGGCGACGAAGAGGTTGCGCGGGGCATTGTAGATCGTCGTCGGATCGTCGAGCTGCTGGATGATACCGCTCTTCATGATGGCGATGCGGTCGGCCAGCGTCATGGCCTCGATCTGGTCGTGGGTGACGTAGATCATGGTGTTCTTCAGCGACTGGTGCAGCCGCTTGATCTCGACGCGCAGTTCCGAACGCAGCTTGGCATCGAGGTTCGACAAGGGCTCGTCGAAGAGGAAGACATCCACATCCCGCACCAGCGCCCGGCCGATAGCAACGCGCTGGCGCTGACCGCCGGACAGTTCCGCCGGCTTACGCTTCAGAAGCGGTTGGATCTGCAGGATCTCGGAGGCGCGGGCGACACGCTTGTCGATCTCAGCCTGGGGCACCTTGGCGACCTTGAGGCCGAAGGACAGGTTCTTCTCCACCGACATCTGCGGATAAAGCGCGTAGGACTGGAACACCATGCCGATGCCACGATCCTTCGGCTCCTCCCAGGTGACGTTCTTGCCCTTGATGAAGATCTGCCCCTCGCTGATATCGAGCAGGCCGGCGATGCAGTTGAGCAGGGTCGACTTGCCGCAGCCGGACGAGCCGAGCAGCACCAGGAACTCGCCGTCCTTGATGTCGAGGTTGAGGGTCTGCAGCACGTTGACCGAGCCGAAGTTCAAAGACAGGTCTTTGATGGAAACGCTGTTGTTGTCGGTCATGAGATCAACCCTTCACTGCGCCGGCGGCGATGCCGCGGACGAACAGCCGTCCGGAGACGAAATAGACGATGAGAGGCACGGCGCCGGTGAGGATGGTGGCCGCCATGTTGACGTTGTATTCCTTCACGCCCTGCACCGAATTGACGATGTTGTTGAGCTGAACGGTCATCGGGTAATATTCCGGCCGGGTGAAGACGACGCCGAACAGGAAGTCGTTCCAGATGCCGGTGATCTGCAGGATCATGGCGACGACGAAGATCGGCAGCGCCATCGGCAGCATGATCTTGAAGTAGATCGCCCAGAACCCCGCCCCATCGATGCGCGCCGCCTTGAACAATTCCTCCGGCAGACCGGCGAAATAGTTGCGGAACAAGAGTGTCAGGATCGGCATGCCGAAGATGGTGTGAACCATAACGAGGCCGGTCAGCGTGCCGTAGATGCCCATTTCGCGCAGCACGATGACGATCGGATAGATCATCACCTGGTAGGGAATGAAGGCACCGACGATCAGGATGGTGAAGAACACGTCCGCACCCTTGAAGCGCCAGTTGGCGAGCGCATAACCGTTCACCGAGGCGACGGCGATGGAGATGATCGTCGAGGGTATGGTGATCCTGACGGAATTCCAGAAGCCGCGCGACAGGCCGTCGCAATTCAGGCCTGTGCAGGCTTGCGACCATGCCTTGACCCATGGCTCGAAGATGATCTCCACCGGCGGCGAGAAGATGTTGCCGAGGCGGATCTCAGGCATGCCCTTCAGCGAGGTGATCACCATGACGTAGAGCGGCAGCGCATAATAGACGGCGGCCACGAACAGCGTGCCGTAGACGATGATGTTGCGCGACGAAAACACCCGGCGCGGCTTGCGGCCGGAAGGGCCGGCAAGTGCCTGGCTGCCGGATTGCGTTGCAGGGGAAACGGTTGTCGATGTAGCCGGGTTAAGCACGCTTGCGCCCTCCTCCGAACTCGAGATAGGCCCAGGGAACGATGATAATGGCGACGGTGATCAGCATCATGGTCGATGCCGCAAAACCCTGCCCCAGGTTCTGGGCGTGGAACATGTAGTCATAGACGTATTTCGCCGGCACTTCCGACGAGATGCCCGGACCGCCGCTGGTCTGCGCCACGATCAGGTCGTAGACACGGACGATACCGCTGGCGATGATGACAAGCGTGGTGACGAAGACGCCGCGCATCATCGGGATGATGACGAAGACATAGGTCTTCCAGACCGGAATGCCGTCCACCCGCGCCGCTTTCCAGATATCCTCGTCGATGCCGCGCAGGCCGGCCAGCATCAGGCACATGACGAGCCCGGTGCCCTGCCACAGCGCGGCGATGAGGATGCCGTAGATGACGATTTCCGGCGTGTAGAGCGGATCGAAGGTAAAACTCGTCCATCCCAGGCCCCGCACCACCGACTGGATGCCAAATTCCGGATTGAGAATCCACTGCCAGACAAGGCCGGTAACGATGAAAGACAACGCGAAGGGATAGAGGAAGATCGTGCGAAAGGTGTTCTCGAACCGGATCTTCTGGTCCATCATGACCGCAAGAACGAAACCGATCACCAGGCTGAAGATCAGCGAGAATATGCCGTAGATCGCCAGGTTCTGGATCGACATCAGCCAGCGCGGCGCCGCCCACAACCGTTCGTACTGGTCGAGACCGACGAAGGACAGGCGTGGCAGCAGCTTGGAATTGGTGAAGGAATAGACGACCGTCCAGATCGTCCCGCCGAGAAAGATCACCACGGCGGTGAGCATCATCGGCACGGAGGCAATCTTGGCTGGCAGATTGCGAAAATATTGGTTTGGCCGGCCGGCTCTCGCTGGACCCGTCATAAAATGTTCCTCCAGATTCGCGGTCGATACGTGCCGTTCCGTCAGGCCAAAAATGCGCGTCCGTCAGCCATCGGCAGCAAGACGAGATCAGGCGGGCGCATCGTCAGTTGATGGCAAGCGCACGGAACGGGGATCGGCCCCTCGGGACCGGAAAGACGGCCGCGTCAGGTGACGCAGCCGTCCACGAGCAACGATCAGTCCGCCGAAGCGATGATGTCGACGAAGCGCTTCTGCGCGTCCTCGGGCGTGATCGACGGATTGGCGAAGAACTCGGAGAACAGGTCTTCCTTCTGCTTCTGGCTGTCGGCCGAAAGCAGCTGGTCGGTCCACTGCACCACTTCACCCTTGGCAAGGATGTCGAGGCCCTTCTTCATGCAATCGTTGGCGGCGGCCAGGTCGACGTCGCCGCGCACCGGCAGCGAGCCCTTCTTGAGGTTGAAGGCGACCTGCGTGGCGGGGTTGAGCAGCGTCGAAGCCAGCGCTGCCTGCGCCTTGGACTTCTCTTCGTCCTTGAGCAGCGGGAAGTAGAAGGCGTCGCCGCCGGTGGCGATCACTTCGGTCACGCCGAGGCCCGGAAGGCAGGTGTAGTCTTCACCGGCCTTCTTGCCGGCCATCTGGAATTCGCCCTGCGCCCAGTCGCCCATGATCTGGCCGCCGGCCTTGCCGGTGATGACCATGTTGGTCGCCTGGTTCCAGTCCTGGACATTGGTGCCCTTCGACATGCGGCGGGCATCGTCAGCCGCCTTGAAAACCTTGGCGATCTCGGGGCCGGCAGCGGCTTCCGCATCCTTCTCGCCAAACACCTTGAGGAAGGTTTCCTTGCCGCCGATCGCCAGCATCAGAACGTCGAAGGCACCGGATGCCTGCCACGGCTGACCGCCGACGGCGAGCGGCACGATGCCGGCCTTTTCGAGCGCCGGCGCGGCTGCGACAAACTCATCCCAGTTCTTCGGCACATCGACGCCGGCCGTCTTGAACGCGCCATTGGAGAGCCAGAGCCACTGCCAGGAGTGGATGTTGACCGGCGCGCAATAGATCTTGCCGTCGATGGTGCAGCTGTCGAGCAGGCTCGACGGACGAATGATCTCTTTCCACTTCTCCGCGGTGGCGACATCGGTCAGATCGCGCATCAGGCCGGCCTGAACAAGTTCTTCCGCCTGGCGGCCGTGGTTGAACTGGGTGGCACCCATCGGATCGCCGCCGGTGATGCGGCTGATCATGATCGGACGCGCGGTGCCGCCCGAACCGGCGATAGCGCCATCGACCCACTTGTTGCCGGTGGCGTCGAACGCCTTGGCCAGCTCGGCGACGGCAGCCGCCTCGCCGCCGGACGTCCACCAATGGGTGACTTCGAGATCGGTCGCGGCAGCGGAACCGGCTGCCAGGGCGACGGACGCTGCCAGCGCAGCTGCAGTCAAACGAATATTCATGAGTTTTCCTCCCTCACTGAAACGTTGCCGTAAAAACTTAGATCAATCGATTTAATGACGCAACAGGGGCGCACGTTAAATTTTTTCTTCACCCCAAAACTCTACCTGGAGTTTAGGGTGAGAACGTTATTGCTGCGATGCTCCAACCCGGAGAAATCGCCGATGCCGCACTGCAAAGGCAATTTATATCGTTGTATTTAGATATTTTTCCACTTTTTACCAATGATTTCCCGATCATCCTCATTCGCAAGCGCAAAAAATTATCAACAAGGGGCTTGGGGACAATTCCCAGATGTAATCGCGTCAGCGAAACGAAAAACCGCTCGACAAACAAACTGTATCGTTACAGATTTTTCAGAAGAGGGAGGACCGTTGCTTATATGGCTGCGCTTGCGACACCAGGAAAGCCAAGATAAGGAACGGAGGACGAAGGACGGCAGTGCGGGATGGACAGCAGGGATAAACTGGACGCGAAGACAGGATCGGCACCGGAACGCCCGACACTGAAGACGATTGCCTTCATGACGGGCCTGGGCGTGACCACCGTTTCGCGTGCGCTGAAGGATGCGCCCGACATCGGCTCGGAAACCAAGGAGCGGGTGCGCATGGTTGCCCGCCAGCTCGGTTACCAGCCGAATCGCGCCGGTGTGCGCCTGCGTACCGGCAAGACAAACGTCATTGCGCTGGTGTTGAGCATCGACGAGGAGATCATGGGCTTTACCAGCCAGATGGTCTTCGGTATTTCCGAAGTGCTCAACAGCACCCAGTACCACCTGGTGGTAACGCCGCATTCGCAGAGCCGAGACCCGATGGTGCCGGTACGCTACATTCTCGACACCGGCTCGGCCGATGGCGTCATCATCTCGCGCATCGAGCCGGACGACGCCCGGGTACGGCTGATGTCGGAACGCAATATGCCGTTTGCCACCCATGGCCGCACCGACATGGGCCTCGCCCATCCGTTCCACGATTTCGACAACGAGGCGTTCGGTCACCAGGCCGTCAAGAGCCTTGTGGCGCGCGGACGGCGGCGGATTGCGCTGCTGCAGCCGCCGAGCAAGCTATCCTTCTACACACACACACGCATCGGCTTCCAGACAGGCCTGCACGATTACGGCGCCGAAGAAGTGCCGCTGCGCGTCACCATCGACACGCCGCTGCCGGAAATCCGCGATGCCGTGGAAGCGCTGATGCGCTCACCCAATGCGCCAGACGGCATCGTCTGCTCGGCCGGCAGCGGCGCCATCGCCGTCAATGCCGGCATCGAGGCTGCCGGGAAGCGGCTGGGCGTGGATGTCGACATGGTCGCCAAACAATCCTCCAACATCCTCAACTGGATCCGCCCCGAGATCATCACCATCTACGAGGATGTGCGTCTCGCCGGACGAGAACTTGCCAAGGCGGTCATCGCCCGCATCGACGGTGTCCCGGCGGAAGATCTGCAGAGCATCAGCGCCCCGGCCTGGCCGCAGAATTGAAAAAGCCCGCCGGTTAAGCCGACGGGCTCTGATCAATAACAGAGTCAGGAAACCCCTCCTCCGTGATCCCCGGGCTTGTTGTAAAGCCCGAGAATGACGGAAGCGGAGGTGTCTTGTCTTGCCCCGACCTCAGGCCGCACTCGCGCCACTACCCCACGGGCCGTGATGCGAATCGGCACCGTCGAGGCGGTCGAAGCCGTGTGCGCCGAAGAAGTCGCGCTGGGCCTGGATGAGGTTGGCCGTGCCGCGACCGCGGCGATAGGCGTCAAAATAGCCCAGGGCCGAAGCCAGTGCCGGAACCGGAAGGCCACCAAGAGCGGCGTAGGAAACGACGCGGCGCAGGGCGGCATCCGTATCCTTCACCATGCCGGCGAAGGCCGGAGTGACGATCAGGTTGGCGACATGCGGGTCCTTGGTGAAGGCCGAGGTGATCTCGTCGAGGAACTGCGAGCGAATGATGCAACCAGCCCGCCAGATCTTGGCGATGGTCGGCATCGGCAGGTTCCAGCCGAACTCCTTCGACGCTGCGGACATTACGGCAAAACCCTGCGCATAAGCGCCGATCTTGGCCGCAAGCAGCGCGTTTTCGAGATCGGCAATGAATGCCTTACGGTCGGAAACGGCAGCCGGCGTCACCGACGGCAGGCCGAGAATGCCCTCCGCAGCCTGACGCTCACCGCGCTGCGACGAGAGGATACGGGCGGCAACGGCGGCTTCGATGGCCGTGGCGGCCACGCCCATGTTCTGCGCTTCGATGACCGACCACTTGCCGGTGCCCTTCTGGCCCGCCTGGTCGAGGATCATGTCAACCATCGGACCGCCGGCGATCGGATCGGTGGCGCGCAGCACCTTCTCGGTGATTTCGATCAGGTAGGATTCGAGCCGGCCCTTGTTCCATTCGCCAAACACGTCGGCGATCTCGACAGCGCTCATCTTCAGGCCGTCGCGGAGGATGCCGTAGATTTCGGCGATCATCTGCATGTCGGCATATTCGATGCCGTTGTGGATGGTCTTGACGAAATGGCCGGCGCCGTTCTCACCCAACCAATCGACGCAGGGCTCGTTGTTGTATTTCGCCGCAATCGAGGTCAGCACCTTCTCGACGCGCTTCCAGGACTCCTCGGTGCCGCCGACCATGATCGACGGGCCATGGCGGGCCCCCTCCTCACCGCCGGACACGCCCATGCCGATGAAGGTCAGACCGCTGTCCTTGAGGTTGTCGAAGCGGCGCATCGTGTCGCGGAAATTGGCGTTGCCGGCATCGATCATGATGTCGCCCTTGGACAGATAAGGCTTCAAAAGCTCCATTTGCTGGTCGACGGCGTCGCCGGCCTTGATCATGATGATGATCGGCCGCGGCGGGCGGATGGCGGCAACGAATTCCTCGATCGTCTTGCACGGCACGATCTGGCCACGCAAGTCGCCGGCGGCGGCCACGAACTCATCCGTCTTGTCCGGAGTGCGGTTGAAAACGGCAATTTTATTGCCTTTTTCCGCAATGTTCAGCGCCAAGTTCGAGCCCATGACTCCGAGCCCGATCAGTCCGATTTCTGCCTGTTCCACGCAAAAGCCTCCAATTGAATCCTTGGCATTTAATGCTGGCTGTTGTGGCACTCAAAACGGCAAACGGCAAGGCGGATTGGCTTCAAACGATTAAATTTCACATGTCGCACTCTGGCCAGTTCCCGTGCAACGCCCTAAGCTATTCGCGACAGGAGCAACATCATGAACACAATGACCGCACGCGTGGTGCACACGACGATCGAGCGCCCTTGGCAGGATGTCTACGATTTCGCGGCGCAGCCGCAGAACATGCCGCTTTGGGCCTCCGGCCTGGCATCCGGATTGACGCAGCAAGGCGGGGAGTGGCTTGCCGATGGCGGACCGGTCGGCACGGTCCGGGTGCGATTTGCGCCTCCAAACAACTACGGCATCATCGATCATACCGTGACGATGGAGAATGGCCTCTTGGTGCACAATGCCTTACGCGTGGTGCCGAATGGCGATGGCGCCGAGGTGATGTTCACCCTGCTCCGACTTCCCGGCATGGACGACAGCGCTTTCGCAGCAGATGCAGCACACGTCGCAAAAGACCTCGCCGCGTTGAAAGCGATCATGGAAGACTGATCAATTCCGATAGATCGCCACAACGATCTTCCGTCCGGAATTGCATCGGAAAAAAGCGGAAAGGCTCCGAGCGCCCCTCAGACCGAGGCGCTGGCGGCTTGGACGGCATCCGACCATACAAGAACCGCCCCGAATGCCGCATCCGACCGCGTCCGCAATGGCGCAAGGCGGAACCGCATCGTCGTTTCGCGTTCCTCGACGATCTTGCACGCCATCTGGAACTCCATCTTGGCCCCCGCGAAGCACTGATCGAGGTTGCCCCGCAACCGTCCCTCGAAACAATCCGCTCCGACAAAATCGGCAACATGGCGCCCGACAAGTTCGATCGGATGTTTTTTTAGATAGGCGGCACCCGCCGGGTTGAAATACAGGAAACGGTAATCCGTCGTGACGACGGCGATGCGATCCGGCAAGGCATCGAGGATGACTTCATTCAGAAAACTGTCATTCTCCGGATGCGCCGTGTCGGCCGCCCGCTTCCAGCTCAGCTTGTTCAGCATCGCCGCATATTTCGCCGCGGCATTGCCGCCCAGATAACGATCCAGCAGAACGGACAACGCCGCCGAATGCCGCATGACGCTGGAGCGGTCGTCCGCATCTTCCCGGATTAGATTGCTAAGAAACTGCAGTTGCATGTAAATGCCGACGATGCCCTCCGCCCGGTAGGCCAGCACCGCCTCGATCAACGGCCCCAGTTCACGGTCGAGCACACGCACCAGATTGTCGTCGCCAAAGCGGACTGCCTGCTGGAGTTGCATACATTTTAACGCGAAGGCCTCGAACAAAGACAGTAGCGTTTGCTCCGCATCCTTAGCCATTCCAACGCGCTCTATGTTTCAATATCCATTGTCTCCCTGGAACGCATCGCGGTGTTCGAATTCACGCGATCCGTTCCAAGTCCTTGTTTCCGCTACAGATCGCACCGCGAAACCGCCACAGAGGTCAAAGCGAGCTGCATTCGCGCAGCCTAAAATATTACTGTCATACAATTAGAAGAAGCATAACATGAATCCCCCTCACATTCAATCAGTATATGCATAACCAATTGAAATGTGAGCAGCAGCTAAGCCGTTGGAGACGCATGAAAAAAGCCGCACAAAAGTGCGGCCTGGCATCGCACGCAGCTCCTTGCGGAAAACCTCATGCACGCAGAAAGGGAACGCTCCGCCCGGCGGCCCTAAGCCTCAGCCTCGTCGGGCGGAGACGTCAGGCTGCCGTGGGGCGCGGCTGCCGGCGGTCGGCGATCTCCTCCATCATCAGCAAGGCACCAACCAGATGCGCATCCTGCGGACCACGATAAGGAGACATCCGGCAACGCATCACGCGCGTCCGTCCGTCTACCTGTTCGGCGTAGGTATATTCCACAGCCTCGCCGGCAAAGGCGCGATCGAGCTTGTCCTTGAACCCCTGGACGAAGCGGTGCAGGCCAACGAATTCGCCGATATGGCAACCGTTGATTTGCTCCTGCAGCATCTCGTGGGCAACGGCATTCGCCTTGTTGCTGAACAGATAACGATAATCGGGGGAAATGATCGCGGCACGGTCCGGAAGGTTTTCGAGCATGGCGATGTCGATGGCATCCTCCCGCGTCGAAGCCTGCACGGTGAGAGCCAGCGACGACAATTGCGCCAGTCGCGGAAGCAGTTCACTCCCCGCTCCCGGCAACAGATGGCGCTCGACCACACGCTGCAGATTTTCGGCATGACGCAGCACGCAGCAACGGTCCTCCGCCTCCTTCTTCAGCAATTCGATGGCGACCAGAAACTGCATCTGGATTTCCAGCGCATTCGTCGCAGTCTGTTCGAAAATACGTTCCAGAAGGGCTTCGACTTCACGGTCGAGCTTGACCAGAGAGCGCTCCTGACCGGTTTCCACCGCCATCTTCAGTTCCGCGTATTTTGCCCAAAACAGATCTATGAGTTCCTTCAACTCCATTCTCCCCTGGTTACCACAACCTTGGACGCGCATCGTATTTCTCCAGAAATATTTCTTCAGAAGCACATCCGTTTCATGGCTGCAGTGCGGACAATTGCTCGATATCGGCCGCGCCGGACGCCGCGTATTAAAAGGCGTTAATATCGAGTTTACACGCGCTGAACCATGATTCAACTAGAGGATATTAGGGACGGAAACTTGGCCGAAGCTTTATCGCAGGCGTGCGACACCAATGACGGAAAACGAACGAGCCGATTGAAATTGCTCGTTTTTACAGCGTGTTCTTGATGTTCCAGCGGTCGTGATACCACAACCACTGCTGTGGATATTCCCGCACCCAGGATTCGACCTTGTCGTTCAGCATCTGGGCCGTCGCGTTGACGTCGAGCTTGCCGTCGTCATCGTAAGGCAGGATGAACCGTGGCTCGAGTTCGAGGCGGTAACGATTGCCCGGCAGGCGCACGCAGCGCGCCGGATAAACCTCGCAGCCGAATTGCCGCACCAGCTTGGCCAGCAGCGGATTGGTCTGCGCCGGCTGACCGAAGAAGCGCGTCGCGACACCCCGGGTAAATTTCTGGTCGACGAGAACGCCGACGCTGCCGCCCGCCTCCAGCGTTCGCGCCAGCGTGAAGGACGATCCGGCATGCGAAGGAACGAGACGGCCCATGCGCGCGGCGCGGAACTGGAAGACCTTCTCGGCGATGTAAGGATTGTTCGGCGGACGGAAAAGCACCGTCGACTTGACCCCGAACGCGGCGCCCGCCACCGGCAGCAATTCGAAATTTGCCGTATGCGCGGTGAAGACGATAAAGGGCCGCGGATTGTCGCGCAGGTCCATGAACAGCGGCACGCCGGAAACTTCCACCCGACCCGGCTTCTCGTTGTCCGGATGGAAATCGAAGAGCTCGTCGAGGAAAATGTATTCCGCCGCGAGCCGCCCCATGTTGCCCCAGCTGGCAAGCGCGATCTCGGCGATCTCCGCTTCATCCTTTTCGGGGAAGGCGTTGCGCAGATTGGTCAGCATCAGCTTGTGCCGCCGCTTCACCCGCGGACCGACGAAACGCATCAGCCGGTCGGCAAAATTCATCGCCGCATCGGCGGGCAAAAGCTTAAGGATGTTCAGGAAAGCGAAAGCGAGCTGCGCCATCAGCCACTGCCGGAAGTGCCTTACCTTCAGGACGATGCGGGTGATGAACAGCTCCAAGGCTCAATCCATCCTCAAAACGATCTTGCCGAACACCTGACGGCCCTCCATGCGCTCCAGGGCGCGATCGATATCCTCGAATCGCACCTCGGTGTCGATGACCGGATGGACGAGGCCGCGTGCCATCTTCTGCATGGCATCCGCCATGTTCTCCATGCGGCAGCCGAAGGAACCGAGCAACTTCAACTGCTGCTGGAACAGCATCATCAGGTTCATGTTGGTGGAAACACCAGAGGTCGATCCGCAGGTGACCAGCCGTCCGCCACGCTTGAGGCAGAGCATCGATCCGGCCCATGTATCGGCGCCGACATGTTCGAAGACGACGTCAACACCCTTCTTCTTCGTCAGCTTGCGCACCACGCCCTCGAAGCGATCGGTGCGGTAATTGATGACGTGATGGGCGCCGAGCGCCTTTGCCTTCTCGATCTTGTCGTCGGAGCCGACGGTAGTGATCACCGTGCAGCCCATCTTGTGGGCAAGCTGGATCGCTGCCGTGCCGATGCCGGAGCCGCCGGCATGCACCAGAATGGTCTCGCCCGGCTCAAGCTTGGCATTGTCGAACAGCATGTGCTCGACGGTGCCGAAGGTCACCGGCGCCAGCGCCGCGCCGACCGCATCGACACCGGGCGGTGCCGGAACCAGCAGGCGCGCAGGCAGGTTGACCTTCTCCTGCGCAAAACCGTCGAGGTGGAAGCCGTGTACGCCGCCGACATGTTCGCAGAGATTGTCGCGACCTTCGCGGCAGGGGCGGCAGAGGCCGCAGGTGCGGGCGCCATAGATCGACACCAGTTGCCCCGGCAGGACGTTGCCGACGCCCGGACCGATGGTTTCCACCACACCGGCCGCTTCCGCGCCGATCACCAGCGGCATCTTGCGCTTGGCAAAGGCCATGCCGCGCCAGCCCCAGACGTCGATGTGGTTCAGCGCCACGGCCTTGACCCGCAACGTTACCTCGCCCGGACCGGGCGCATCCGGCTCCGGCAGGTCGGTTATTTCGAGTTTCCGGTCATCGATCAGCTGCAGGGCACGCATATCATGTTTCCTTCCGGGGCTGACGAGGCGTCACTACGCACTCATCCTCATGCGCGAGCCTGTCTCGGGCATGTGCCGACCTTCATTATTTTTCTCGACGCTTCCAGATCCCCGGCAAGGCCGGGGATGACGTCCCTATCCATCAATGGCCGAGGCCTTAGACTGGTTCAAGCGCCATGACAAGGCTGGCATTCTGGCCGCCGAACCCGAAGGAATTCGACAGGACAGCACCGACCTCGGCGTCACGTTTTTTGTTCGGAACGACATCGAGCACGATCGACGGATCCGGGTTGTTGTAGTTGATCGTCGGCGGCAACGTGCCGGTCAGCATCGTCTGCAGCGAGAAGACCGCTTCGACGGCGCCGGCGGCCGTCAGGGTGTGACCGATCATCGACTTGTTGGAAGAGACCGGAATCGTCGACAACCGCGAGCCAAAAACCGCCGACATCGCACCGTATTCCATCTTGTCGTTTTCCGGCGTCGAGGTGCCGTGCGCATTGATGTAGCCGATACGGTCCTCGCCGATGCCGGCATCGGCCAAGGCGGCCCGGATCGTCGCGATCGCCGGCGCGCCGTCGGGCGAGGAGCGCGTGCGGTGGAAATGGTCCGCCTTCTCGCCGCAACCCTTCATGATCCCTAGCACGCGGGCACCGCGGGCAATGGCCGATTCCAGCGATTCCAGCACTAGAGTCGCGGCACCTTCGGCGATGACGAAACCGTCCCGCTCCTTGCTGAAGGGTTTGGAGGCTTTTTCCGGCGGATCGTTCTGGGTCGACAGGGCCGACAGCAGCGAGAAGCGGATCAATGCTTCGGCGCTGACAGAACCGTCCGTCGCCACTGTCAGGGCACGGTCGGTGCGGCCCTGACGGATGGCTTCTACGCCCAACTGGATCGCCGTGGCGCCGGAGGCGCAGGCGGTCGACAGCGTCACCGGCAGGCCACGGGTGCCGAACCGGTCGGCAAGGCGTTCGGAGATCGAGCCGAACTGGGCGGCCTCGAAGAAAGCCGGGTCAGGTTTTTCGCGCATGGCGGCGAGGAAGCGGTCGTAGGCGTCGCCCTCCTGGGAGGATGGCGGGGCACGATCGGCAAGCGCGAAACGATCCGACCACTCCGGTTCGACCGGCGGTGCGGCGAGGAACAGCGGCCCCTCGAAATCCCCCGACAGCCCGGCCTGCGCCAGCGCTTCGATGGTGGTTTCGCGAGCGAAGGCATAAGAGCGCTCGACGGCATTCGCCGCCGGCAGCGAGATGAAATCGACCGTGCCGCTGATGCGCGTCGACAGCCCTTCCGTCGGGAAGCGCTTGATCGCGTGGATGCCGGAGACACCCGATGTCAGGGCATTCCAGTTATCGGTGAGCCCCTGCCCCAGCGACGTGATGACGCCCATGCCGGTGACTGCGATGATCGGACGACCGAGATGGTCGGTAAAACGAGAAGCCGTCATGATCTCCACCTCTCAATTGTTGGCCGAAAGCAGCGCCATGCCTTCGCCGCGCGTATAGCCGACGGTGGTCACGAGCGCATGCGCTGCCGGTTTTTCCATCGGCTTTTCGTTGCCGGCGTCGAAAGCCGGCACCTTCGCCCCGGCATCGATGGCAAGCGCTGCCAGCGCCAGGCCGAGCGGAAATTGCGCTTCGACGGCATGGCCGGTGGCACCGCCGTAACCGCGCAGGGTCGCCCCCGGGAAACGAGCCTCGAGCGTTGCCTTCTCGCGGGAAGAGATATCCGGAAGACCGCTGGCGCCGGACAGCACCAGCAGGTCGTCGGCAGGAACATCGGCGGCCATGCCGGCGAGGCGCGTCAGGCGGCTTTCCAGCCGGCCATCGGCACGATTGCCGCGGTCGCCCTCGATCGCATCGATCGCAGCATAGATATGCGCACCGCGGGCCTCTGCATGCTCGCGGGATTCCAGCACCAGGAAGGTGCCGACAGAACCCAGAACCATGCCGCCGCCATTGTCCGGCGAACGTGACCACAGCGGCTGCCAGTCACCGGTCGCATGGGCACGGATGCCCTCGACCAGCAGGATGATGTCGGCGCGTTCCGCCACAAAGGCCGCGCCGACCAGCGTGTGGGTGGATTGACCTGCCTTGGTGCGGGCAAAAGCAGTCTCGATGGCGGAAATACCGGCCGCCTCTTCCCCCATGAAAGTCCGCGACGACCCCGTCACCTTGTGGACGATGGAGATATTGCCGGCCATCAGATTGGAAAGCTGCGCCAGGAACAATGTCGGGCGCAATTCGGTGCGAAGCTTCTCGTTGAGAAGCCGCTCGCGATCGTTGCGCTTCAGGCCTTCGTCGATGATCAGCGAATCGACCGCGATATCGCGTTCGCCACCGCCGGCTCCAACGATCATGTCCATGGTGCTGCAGGCTTCGGCATTGTCCTTGAAGCCGGCATCGTCAAGCGCCAGCCCGGCGGTAAAGACGCCGAGACGCTGCCAGTTTTCCATCTGTCGCTGGTCGCCACGCTTGGCGATCTGCTGCGACCAGTCGATTTCCGGCAGGGGATGCACCGGATACGGCGCGAATTCCTCCGCATTGACCCGCAGTTGCGGCGCCTGGCCACCCGTCAGCACGGCAACATGGGCATCCTTGCCAACGCCGAGAGACGTGACGATGCCGATGCCGGTGATCACCACATCGTTTTGAGACTTAACCATGGCATGTTCCTCTCAGCCTGCCGATGCAGACAGGGCATCCAACAATCCGACTTCGACCGCCCGCTGCCGCACAACGTCGGCCAGCGGCACCTCGCCGAACGGCATTGTGCGCAGCTTCAGCTGCGCATCGCAGATCTTCTTACCGGCACTGGCGATCTTGGCCTTGGTCACGGCAAATCCGGAACCGTCGTGCTCGAGGAAAACCTCGATATCCAGCACGGCTTCGGGTTCGACGAAACTGCGCATTTTCGCGCCGTCCACCGACATCAAGAAGGGCATTGCAGCGAAATTCGTGGCGGCAAGAACGAGGAAACCGGATGCCTGCGCCATCGTCTCGATCAAAAGCACGCCCGGCACCAACGGCATGCCGGGAAAATGGCCTTCGAAAACCGGGCTTTTGGCGGGGACGACGGAACGGGCCTTCAAGGTCCCGCTGCCGAGGTCGACGGCCTCAACCCGGTCGATCATCTGGAAGTATTCCAGCAACATGACGGGTGTTCCCGCTCAGCCCTTGGCGGCTCTCAACTCGTCGATCTTCGCACAGAGATTCTTCAGCACGAAGTACTCTTCGGTCGAGACCTTGCCTTCGTTGACCTCCTGGGTCCACTGTTCCAGCGGGATCTTGATGCCGAATTCCTTGTCGATCGCGAAAACGATGTCGAGGAAGTCGAGGCTATCGATTCCGAGATCGTCGATCGTATGGCTTTCCGGCGTAATGGTTTCGCGATCGATTTCGCTCGTTTCCGCGATGATGTCGGCAACCTTGTCGAATGTAGCAGTCACGCCAATACCTCATAAAAAAGTCAATTCAGCTTCCCCTCATAGGGAAAGATCGCTGAAAAGCCAATGGTCAGTTCCGAGGCATCGTCATTTTGGCAAAGGGTGTGATCAAACGGCCATCGAATGCCGGCCTTTGCCGTTGCCGAGATAGGCGTCGAAGGCGGCAGCGACGCTGCGGGCCATCGCCCGGCCTTCGGCCGTCAGGTGGAAACCTTGCGAATCCACCCGGCAAAGCGCCTCCGCATCGGTCGCCGCCAACTGGCGGGCTTCCGCGACGATGGTCTCCGCCCCGTCGGGAAAACGCGCCCGCAGATCCTCAAAGGACAGGGCAAAATCGCACATGATCCGCTCGATGACATGAGCGCGCAGACGGTCCTCGTCGGTCAGGGCGATGCCGCGGATGACGGCCGGCCCGCCGGCGTCGGCGAGGCGTTGGTATTCGCCCGTCGCCGGCATGTTCTGGACATAACCCTGCGGCAGGAAACCGATTGCCGACGCGCCGAGACCGATCAGCGCATCAGCCGCATCGTCGGTATAGCCCTGGAAATTCCGCTTCAGCGCGCCGTTGCGGGCAGCGATTGCCAGACTGTCGTCGGCTTTGGCGAAATGATCGATGCCGATCGCCTGATAACCGGCGTCGACAAGCTTTGCGGCGGCAGACATCATCTGGCGATAGCGCTCTGCTGCGTCCGGCAGGTCGGCCTCGGGAATCATCGTCTGGTGCTTCTTCATCCACGGCACGTGGGCATAACCGAACAGCGCGATCCGATCGGGGGAAAGCGACAGCACATCGTCGATGGTGTTTTCCAGCGTCTGCAGCGTCTGGTGCGGCAAGCCATAGAGCACGTCGCAATTGACGGAACGCACACCGCGACGACGCACGGCCTCGACCACACCGCGTGTCTGCTCGAAGGTCTGGATACGATTGATCGCTTCCTGAACCTTCGGATTGAAATCCTGGATGCCGAGACTTGCCCGCGTCATGCCGATCGCCGCCAGCGCGTCGTAGCGGGCCTCGTCGAGATCGTTGGGGTCCATCTCGACGCTGATGGCCGCATCCGCCGCAAAGTCGAAATGCTGCTTCAGCCGGTCGGCCAGATCGATCATGTCCTGCGGCGCCACCAGGGTGGGCGAGCCGCCGCCGAAATGCAGAGCCCCGACAGTAACACCAGCGGGGATAAGCGCGCCAATGGTCGCGATCTCGGCAGCAAGGCTCTGCAGATAGCTGCGGACCGGCTCGTACCGCAGCGTCTGCTTGGTATGGCAGGCGCAGAACCAACAGAGGCGATCGCAATAGGGAATATGGACGTACAGCGACAGCCGCTGGCCGGGCTTCAGTTCCGCCAGCCATTGCCGGTAGATGTCGGCATCGACGCCGGCGTGGAAATGCGGCGCCGTCGGATAGCTGGTGTAACGGGGGACCGAAGCAGTGATTCGGCTCGACAGAGTTTCAGTCATCGCGGCACCTCGGCTCGACCATTTATCATGCCTGCCGGAATAGACCGCTGCCCCTTCGACGACTTTGATTTCGATCAAGTGGACGAACCCGCGCCCAATTTGACGAAAGTCAAGGATAACGAGGCCGCTTTGTTATTAGAACAGCGTGTAACCATTCGGAGGCCGACGCCCATGGACGTAGCGCGCAATGACATCCACAATTCGCAGATCCCGGTTGTTTGCCGCTCCTGCGAAGCACGGCATGGCGGAATTTGCGGCGCACTCAGCTCCGGCCAGCTGGTCGAACTCAACCGGCACTCCGTCCGTCGCGAAGTTGCCGCCGGTTGCGAGATCGTCGGCCAGGGCGAATCCGTCTGCCGCTATTCCAGCGTCCTGCGCGGTGTCGTCAAGCTGAGCAAGATGATGTCCGACGGGCGCCAGCAGATCGTCGGCCTGCAGTTTTCCCCGGACTTTCTCGGCCGCCCCTTCCTACACGAAAGCACGCTGACGGCGGAAGCGGCGACGGATACGGAAATATGCTCCTTCCCCCGCTCCGTCCTTGACCGCATGATTGCCGAAACGCCGGAACTGGGGCATCGCCTGCATTGCCAGGCATTGCAGGAACTCGACGATGCCCGGGACTGGATGCTGACGCTCGGACGCAAGACCGCGCAGGAAAAGGTCGCAAGCTTTCTCCACATGATCGCGACGCATATCGATCCCGACAGCGCCGACTGCGCCACATTCGACCTGCCGCTGTCACGCGCCGATATCGGCGACTTCCTCGGCCTGACCATCGAGACGGTTAGCCGGCAAATGACCAAGCTGCGCAAGCTCGGCATCATCACAATCGAAAACAACCGGCACGTGACCGTGCCGGACCTTGACAGGTTGAACAACGCCGCCGGAAACGACTGAGAAGCGCCTGGACAGGCGCTTCCGGTCCAACAGGCTTCGCTTAATGGCTGATCACGATGCGCGTGTTGCCGAGGCCTGCGGTGCTTGCCATGGCGAAAAACTGCGCGGCGTTGCGCGGGTCGAGACGAACGCAGCCATGCGAGGCAGGACGGCCGAGACGTTTCGTCTCATTGGTGCCGTGGATCGCATATCCGCCCTTGAAAAAGACCGCATAAGGCATCGGCGCGTTGTTATACTTGCGCGACCTGTGGTTCTTCGAAAGCCATTTGGCCTTGTAGTTGCCGGTCGGCGTGCCGAAGCCGCTGCGGCCGGTCGAAACCTTCCAGCGATACCGCACGATGCCGTTCTGGGAAACGGTCATCGTCTGGCGGGTGATATCGACGTTGGCGACAAGATTTGCAGCCTGGGCGACAACCGGCTGAAACTGGAAGAACAAACATGCCATGACGGCAGCAATAAACTTCTTCATATGAATCCCCTCTTCAATTGAACCTACCCCAAGGCCCGTCAGGGGAATACAATACATGGATTTCGACTATATTCGATTAAATTCTGGAGTAAGCATCACCATAAAAAGCATAGTTAAATTTTTGAAAACGACCAAAACCGAAAACACCGACCGACACAGTATAAATAGACATTGATATACACGGAAAAGTGAATACGGAAAGCGCCAGACTGGCGGAATACGCAAACCCGGAGCGGCCTTTCGGCAAATCCCGTCGTCAAGGGCCCTAACAGGCGTTCATGCACGGGCTGCCGGCGGAACATGCATGTTCCAGACCCAGTTCTTCGGGACGTAATAACCCGACTCGGCGAGCGCCATGGCATAGGCCTGGAATTCCTGCAGCGTTTCCAGCGTGCAGACGTCACCATAACGGCTGGCGGGCTTGCCGGCTTTCTGTAGCGCCAACGGCTGGAAAACGGTGAGCGGAAAACCGTCGCCATATTCCTCGCCATCCTTCTTGGTGACCATGTCGGTGGCGGTGAGCGCGCCGAACAACCGGAACCGGTGCGATTCGGCATTATGATGCACCCGGCGCAAGGCGCCTCTTTCACCGGTCGCCCCCATCAGGCCGTTGAGCGTGTTGATGCAACGCAGGATGCGCGGCGTCAGGTTGCCCATGTCGCCGTGCTCGCCGTATTTCGATGCCACGAAGATCATCTTGTAGGTGTCTTCGCTGGCGCGGGTGGTTAGGCCGCCACGGCGATAACCGCCCTGACCGTCGGCAACCCATTTCCGGGTGGTATCGCCGAGATTGTTGGCATAGTTGTTGCGATAAGCGGCCGCGCGGTTCTTGAAATCCATGGCTGCCGTACCGCCGGTCGCAAGGCGCGCGTCGAGCACGTTGTCCATGCCCACGCCGGCCGCATAGGACAGGCCGTCATGGGTCCTGCCATTCATCAGGCTGATGCCGGCCTTGCTGATCTCGCGCGACGACTGGCTGCCGTAGTTGGCCCAGGTCGGGCACACGGCAAAAAGGTCATAGTCGCCGGTCATCGCCTGGCCGGCGCCGATTTCCAGCGACGTCATGACTTCAAGGGGAAAAGCCGAGGTGCCGTTCTTGTCGCGATCCTGCGCCAGCAACACGCTGTTGCTGACCAATCCTTTCGAGGCCAGCTGCGTCACCGGCCGGATATCCGTGCCCGAGCGGGTCGGATAGACGAGGATGTCGTAGCGCCCATCCTGCCTTTTGCGCGCCAGGAAGATGACCTGCAAACCATCGCCGCTGCGCCGCGCCGAAAGCGTCAGGTTATCGGATCCCGGCACCGGCGTCACGGACATCAGGGCCGTACGCGGCGGACGGCCCTCGGCGCGATAATCCTGTTCGGCGATCTGTTCGCGGGAGAGCACGAGCGTCGCCTTGCCGGCAAACCCCGACCGGATACCGTCGTCATTGGCTTCCGTACCCTTCTTCGCCTTCTCCCGATCATATCCGACCTTGCTGTAGGTGCCGTCATAAGGGACGAGGCCGGCATGCGGACCCCAGTCGGAACTCTTGCCTTTGACGTGGAAATTCTTGGTGGGATAGCCCCGCTCGATCCAGCGCTTCGCCCAGGGGCCGGTGGAGCGAAAAATGATGACTTCGTTCAGGTTCGTGGCGGCTGTCGAGCATTGCAGCATGTCGCTCTTCGTCATGCCGTTCTGATTGTGAAGGAAAGACAGATCAAGTCCATGGACGACAGTCATGCTCGGTTCTCCCGCGTTAAAGTGATTGATGCGCAAGCCGTCCAATATCGATAGGCAGTAAGATCGTGTCGCAAGAAGACGGCACTGCCGGAGCAGCGCAAAGCGTACATGAACCCATATCACGCCTGCGGAAGAAATTTAGAGTAAACGCTACGGCAACAATTCTACGAACGGGCAGAAGAATCCGCTTCGCCTGTCAGAACGGCAGCAGCAGTACCAGCAGCGCGAGGGCGCAGCAGGCCAGAGCGGAACAGGCACCGTTGAAGATGCCGATGCCCGTTTCGACGTCGCCGACGGCCGCCGCAGACCGCCCCGCCCCGTTCATCATCGGCTCGCTGACCTTGATTCCGCCGTAGATCCGCGGCCCCGTCAGTTGCACATCCAGAGCGCCCGCCATGGCCGCTTCGGGCCAGCCCGAGTTCGGCGACCTGTGCAGGCCGCTGTCGCGTAGCCCGATCCGCACAGCATTCGACGCCGCCTCCCGACCGACCGCAAGCCAGGCGCCGGCAGCCAGGAGCAGCATCGAAAAACGTGCCGCCGGCCAGTTGGCGAGATCGTCGAGCCGGGCCGAAGCCCAGCCGAAATCGAGATATTTTTCGGATTTATGGCCGATCATCGAATCGGCGGTGTTGAGCATCTTGTAGGCCAGCAGGCCCGGCAAACCGAAAACCGCATACCAAAAGGCCGGCGCCACGACGCCATCGGAAAAATTTTCCGCCAGGCTTTCCAGCGCCGCGCGGCAGACGGCCGGTTCGTCCAGCGTTTCCGGATCGCGACCGACGATCATCGACACCGCCCGGCGACCGCCGGCAAGACCGTCGCGCCTCAGGCCGGCGGCAACGGCGGCGACATGATCGGCAAGGCTCTTCTGCGCCAGGAAAACTGCAACGAGGACGATTTCCGCAGCGATTCCGAAGAGGCCAAGACGCGCAAATCCGGCATGCAGCAGACAACCCGCCACGGCACTTGCCGCCAACAGCACGACGATGGCGACGACACCATTCCGGCGGCGTGTCCGGGCGGAAAATCGGGGCCGGTTCAGCCAGCCGTCCATCACGGAGATCGCCTTGCCGAACAGCACGACCGGATGCGGCAGGCGCCGCCACAGCCACGGCGGATCGCCGACGATGCGGTCGGCGAGCAAGGCAAGCACCAGAACAACGAGGTTGCCGGTCATCGGATGAACCCGGCGAGAGCCGCACGCAGCCGCTCGTCGGCTTCCGCATCCGGTGCCAGCCCGAAACGCAGCCAGGTCGGCGCGTAGTCGAATTTGCGAACGAGAATATGGTGGCGGCAGAGATGGTCCTGCAGCGCCGCCGCCCGCGGATCATCGACGAGCGCGAACAAAGACGTGCCGCCGGCAATCGCCAGTCCCACCGAACCGAGTACTGAAACCAGCCCGGCCTTGCGGGCAGCGATGCCATCGCCGATTGCCGCCACATCCGATCGCATCAACGCCGCTGCAACGGAAAGCGCCGGTCCCGACACCGCCCATGGCCCCAGCCATTGCTCGAACGAGGCCAGATGTTCCGCCGAGGCAACCACGAAACCGAGCCGGACGCCGGCCATGCCGAAGAACTTGCCGAAGGAGCGGAAGACGATCAGGTTCGGCCTCACCTGCCCGTCCGCAGCAATGCTTGCCCCGGCGCCATCCCCGAAGGCCTCGTCGACGACCAGCAGGCCACCGGATGCTTCAAGCCGCTGGCGCAGCCGTTCCAATGCCTCCACGTCGTGGAGTTGCCCTGTCGGGTTGTTGGGATTGACGACGACAACAAGCCGGTGCTCGGGGGAAACCGCATCCAGTTCGGCAATCGCATCGACGGTCAGCCCGGCCATCGTGAAGGCGCGGGCATATTCGCCGTAGGTCGGCGACAGGATGGCAACGCGGCTGCCGGCGGGAACCAGCCGCGGCAGCAACTGGATCACCGATTGCGTGCCAGGAACCGGTAAAGGCAGGATCGCGCCGGTTCGATAATAGTCACGCGCCGCCTCGCGGGCCGTATCGACAAGGTGTCGATCGGGCAACCGATGCCAGGCGCGAGCATCGATATCAGGAAGATCGGGTGGACAGGGATTGATGCCGGTCGACAGGTCGAGCCAGTCCTCAGGCCGGCCGCCATACGCTGCGGCTGCGGCCGTTATCCCGCCGCCATGCACGATCGCAGCCGTCATGCGTCGTTTCCAGCGATATCGATCAGGTGGATAAACGAGCCAGCAACCAGTCCGCGCCGCAGGCCGACCTCGCCGAGATCGGCACCGAGCGCATCGCTGGCACGGAACAACCGCTCCGCATCGCCTTCGGACACGATGGTGGCGTAATGAAACTCATGCGCCGTCATCGCCCGCGTGAAAAATGCGTCGGACATCGGCACAACCTTACGGTATCCGAGATGCCGCTGCCTCTTCGCAAAACTGGTCGCCAGCGGCAGCAGGCCGAGCATGGCATGGCTTTCGCCTGCCGCATCGACAAGCGTGTCACCCAGCGTCATGTAACCGCCGCATTCGCCGAAAATCCGGGCGCCCCGGCTGGAGGCAGCCAGCATGCCCTGCCGGAAACCATCAGCAGCGGCCAACCGGCCGGCGTACAATTCCGGATAGCCACCCGGCAGGTAGACGGCATCGGCATCAACGGCCGGCGCCTCGTCCGCCAGCGGCGAAAAGAAGGAAATCTCCGCCCCACGCCTGCGCCATCCAAGCAGCATGTGCTCGTAGGAAAAGGCGAAAGCGAGATCGCGGGCCACGGCGATCTTTTGGCCGAGCGGCGGCAGCCGGGCGATGTTGGCCTCGGAAGCACGATCCGGCACCTGCCGGGCGATATGCAACAGACGGCCGAGATCGCACTGGGCCGTGACGGCATCGGCGGCGTGGTCGATGAAGGCCTCGAGCGCCTCATGCTCGCCTGCCTGCACCAGCCCGAGGTGACGCTCCGGCAGCGCCAGCGCTGCATCGGAACGCAACACGGCGAAGATCGGCATACGAATCGCATCCAGCGCATGCCGCAGCATCGCTTCGTGGCGATCGGTGGCGACGCGGTTGAGGATGACGCCGGCAACGCGGGTATCGACGCGGAAATTGGCGTAACCGCTGACCAGCGCCGCAATCGAATGCGACATGCGGGCGCAATCAACCACCAGCACAACCGAAAGCCCGAGCGCCGCGGCAAGATCGGCCGGCGAGCCGGTGCCATCGGCCGCACCGTCGAACAGCCCCATCATTGCCTCGATCACCAGCGTTCGGCCGCCCGAGGCGTGCAGAGTGGCGTTGGCGAGAAGCAATTCACGCCGCATCGCCCAGGGATCGAAGTTGAGGCAGGCGACGCCGCTTGCGGCAGCATGGAAGGCGGGATCGATATAATCGGGACCGGCCTTGCCGGGAGCGACCGGCTCGCCGCGCCGACGCAAGGCCCGCAGCAGGCCGAGCGTCACCGTCGTCTTTCCGGAGCCGGAAGACGGCGCGGCGATCAGCAGGCCGCTCATGCCGTCTCTTTCCGCTGCGGATCGGCAAGCCGCTCCGAGACCAGCCGTCGGCCGGCCAGCGCGCCCAGCCAATCGAGCGACGGCCGCAGCCGCACCACCTCGCCGACCACGACGATGGCCGGCGGCTCGATGTTGGCGGCGGCCGCATCGGCCTCGGCACGGGCAAGCGTCGTTTCCAGAACCGTCTGCATGGGTGTCGCCGCATTGCAGACGAAAGCGACGGCCTCATCCGGATGGCGGCCGGCGGCGATCAGGTTGGCGCTGATCTGGCCGATATGCTTCATCGCCATATACATGACGATGACAGGCGATCCGCGTCCGATGGCCTCCCAGTCGATGCGGTCTGGCACGAGGCCGGAGGAATCGTGCCCAGTCAGGAAGGTGACGGCGTGATTGACCTCGCGATGGGTAACGGGAATGCCGGCATAGGCCAGACCGCCGATGCCGGCAGTGATGCCCGGCACGATGCGGAAAGGCACATTGTGCTCGACGAGCATCAGCGCTTCTTCGCCGCCACGGCCGAAGACGAAGGGATCGCCTCCCTTCAGCCGCAACACGCGATGGCCGGCCCGCGCCAATTCCACCAATCGCAGCGAAATGTCGCGCTGCCGGGCAGACGGTTTGCCGCCACGCTTGCCGGCATATTCCAGCACGGCGCCGGGACGGGCGAGTTTCAGGCAATCCTCGTTGACCAGCGCATCATGGACGATCACGTCCGCCTCACCGAGCGCCTTGGCGGCGAGCAGCGTCAACAACCCCGGATCGCCGGGGCCGGCGCCGACCAGCCAGACCGAGCCCGGCTCGATCGACGCAAGATGAGAAAATGCACTGTTATTCATCAGGGTTTCCTATGCCCGCCGACGCAAAATTGCAATCTGCAAGGCTAAAGGCAGAGCCGGTCCGACTGCCGTCCGGAAACGCTACCGGCTTTGCCGAGCACGACAGGAACGATGTCGGCAATTGCTGATTCAAAACCTGAAGACGCGGAATCGATCTGCGAAGAAAGACAATTATCCCTCTGCGCGGATTCGCCTTTTGGGGCCGGGCGACTGAAATCGCCCGGCCCTCACATGGCATTTTCAGGCGCGGGCAGCCTCGACGATAGCGCTGCGGATCACCTGCAGCACCTTGTCGGGCTGGATTGCGGTGCAAACCGTCTGGCTCGGCAGATTGTCCCAGGCGCTCGGGCCGAAATGACGACCGTCCGGCTTCTGGATCGTCTGACCATCGGCCAGCCCACCGGAGACGACACGCACGCTGCCGCTGCGGGTCTCGAACAGTTCCGGCGCCACGAGATAGACACAGGCGCAGCTGTCATGGATCACCATGCCGTCGCCGACACGCTGCTTGTAGAAGTCGATATAGAACTGCGACAAGTCGGAGAGCAGCTGCACATCCTTGCCGCCAGCCACCGCCATCTCGGCGAGGAAGCCGCCGGTCATGACCGTCTTGGTGGTGACGTCGAGGCCGACAATGGTGACCTTCCACGGCGCGGTAAAGACGATGTCGGCTGCTTCCGGGTCGCCATGGATATTGGCTTCCGCGGCGGGCGTGACATTGCCTGGCACGTCGAAGGCGCCGCCCATGACGATCACTTCCTTGACCAGCCCGGCAATCTCGGGCGATTCGCGCAATGCCAGCGCCAGATTGGTCATCCGGCCGACGGCGATCAACGTCACTTCGCCCGGATGGGCACGCACGGCATCAATGATGAAGCGATAGGCCGGGCGACGGTCGACCGGCAGGTCGATGGTCTCGGGAACGCCGATATTGCCCAGCCCGTCCTCGCCATGAATGAAGGTCGGCCAGTCGGCATGCGGCCGCGACGGATTGATCGTCTCGTTGGCACCCCTGGCAACGGGGGCGGCAATGCCCCACTCACGCTTCAGGAACAGCGCATTGCGGGTGGTCGTCTCGATCGACGCATTGCCGAAAACAGTGGTGACGCCGATCAGGTCGATATCCGGATGACGGTGCAGGAACAAAAGCGCCATGGCGTCGTCGACGCCCGGATCGGTATCGTAAATCACTTTGAGCATGGTTTTCTTCCTTGATTTTCTTCTTGTTCTTGGGCGGGGAACCGGCAACGGCCGGCCCGCCGAGACGAGGGACAAGATATCGATCGCCGGGCTTTGCGCAATGGCGGATATGCCGCAGCCGCCGTTTTTTCAGGGTTCGCCGGCAATCGCCGCCGTCGCCTGGCCGGAACGGATCTTCGCCAGGATCAGTACGGCCGCAGGCCCTGCAGCAGCAAGGGCGGCACTCTCCGCCACACCATGGCAGCCGATTGCCACGAATACCGAGGCGGAAGGCGTCTTCAGCCGCGGCGTCTCCATTTCCAGCCGTGCCGCATCGTAAAAGACCGTCGGTAATCCGAAGTGACCGGCAACGGCCGCGATGCCCGGATCGTTTCGCCGCGCATCGAAAGAGGCGATCAAGCCCAGCGCATCGTGCTCGAGCGACGCCTGGTGCAGCGCGGTTTCGGCAAGGGCGATCAGTTCGTCGCCCGTCGTCCCGGGGCGGCATCCAAGCCCCAGCACGTAAAGACGGTGTTTCAGGCGAACATTATCGGCTTCGGACATGGCGTGGCAGGGTCATTGCGTGTTGGCGGCTTTCGGGCAGGGAGAGCGGTAGCATTGCCCTTCGCCGCAGCAAATGCAACAAAGCGATGCCGACAGCATGCCCGAAAGCCCCACCGTGTCCGATCTTGCCACGCATCTTCTCGTCTTCCTGTTCCTTGCCGCCTTTTTTGCCGGCTTCGTCGATTCCATCGCCGGCGGCGGTGGATTGATCACCGTGCCCGCCATGCTGATCGCCGGCATTCCGCCTTTGGAAACGCTGGGCACCAACAAGCTGCAATCTTTGTTCGGCTCGGCTTCCGCCACCATCGCCTATTCGCGGCGCGGCCATGTCCAGCTCGGCGAGCAGCTGCCGATGGCCGTGATGTCGGCAATCGGCGGCGCACTGGGTGCGGTTCTCGCCACCATCGTTCCCGGCGATGTCCTGAGGGCATCCCTGCCCTTCCTGCTGATTGCCATCGGCCTGTATTTCGCCGTCAAGCCCAACCTCAGCGACGACGACCGCCACCGCCGCATCACGCCCTTCCTTTTCGGCCTGACCTTCGTGCCCGCCATCGGCTTCTACGATGGCGTCTTCGGGCCCGGCACCGGCTCCTTCTTCATGCTGTCCTTCGTCTCGCTCGCCGGCTTCGGCCTGCTGAAAGCGACGGCGCACACCAAGTTCCTGAATTTCGGCTCGAATGTCGGCGCCTTCGCCGTCTTCCTGCTCAACGGCGTCATCTTGTGGAAGGTCGGCCTGCTGATGGGCCTGGGCCAGTTCCTTGGCGCCCAGGCCGGCTCGCGGCTGGCGATGCGCAGCGGCGCCAAAATCATCAAGCCGCTGCTGGTGGTGACCTGCATGGTGCTGGCGCTGAAACTGCTTTCCGACCCGGCCAACCCGGCCCGGGTTTGGTTGGGGTTCTAGAATACCGCCAACACCAGCGCGCCGGCGGCGATCATCGCCACGCCGGCCCAATGTATCAGCGACAGTTTTTCACCGAGAAAGATGACGCCGAACACGGCGACCAGCACGATCGACAGCTTGTCGATCGGCGCGACGCGGGCCGCATCGCCAATCTTCAAAGCGCGAAAATAGGCAAGCCAGGACGCCCCCGTCGCCAATCCCGACAGGCCGAGAAACAACCAGGTACGCCCGGAAATTTCCGATGGCGACCGCCACTGCCCGGTGGCGAAGACAATCGCCGCCAGGAAGACGACGATGATCAATGTGCGGATCAACGTCGCCAGATCGGACGGTATGCCGGCAATGCCGACCTTGGCGAAGATTGCGGTCAACGCCGCAAAGACCGCCGAAATAAGCGCCCAGAAGATCCAGCTTTCGCCCATCAATATTCGACGCCTGCCTGCGCCTTGATGCCGGAGCGGAACGGATGCTTGAGAAGCTCCATCTCCGTCGCGAGATCGGCAATCTCGATCAGTTCTTCCTTGGCGTTGCGGCCGGTCAGCACCACATGCGTCATGTAGGGTTTTTCGTCCTTCAGGAAGGCGATGACCTCGTTGACGTCGAGATAATCATAACGCAGGGCGATGTTGATCTCGTCGAGCAGTACCATTGAGTTGCGCTCGTCGCGGATCAGCTCCTTGGCCTTTTCCCAGGCTGCATGGGCCGTGGCGACGTCGCGGGCGCGGTCCTGGGTTTCCCAGGTAAAACCTTCGCCCATGGTGTGGAATTCGCAGAGATCGGCAAAATGCTTGACGATCAGGTCGCGTTCACCGGTCGACATCGCTCCCTTGATGAACTGCACCACGGCGCAAGGCTTGCCATGGGCGATATGGCGGAAGATCATGCCGAAGGCGGCGGAGGATTTGCCCTTACCCTTGCCGGTGTGGACGACGATGAGGCCCTTCTCGTCGGTCTTGGTCGCCATGATCTTTTCGCGGGCGGCCTTCTTCTTGGCCATCTTTTCCGCATGGCGGCTGTCGTCGTCGCGGGTGATCTCTGCTTCTTCCATGTCTCTTCCCTTTTGGTTTGTTCTGTTTATGCCGGGTTCCGAACTATTTTGTTTTTACGCAATTCCGGACGCAAAACCGCTGCGCACTTTTGCTGGAATTGCTCATCCGCCCAGCGTCAGTGCCACAGCCTTGCCCAGGTCGAAGCGGGCGGAATTCGAGCGCGGCGTCCACAGCCCACGATCGATCGCCTCCAGCATCTTCGCCTTGATCTCGTCGAGTGCGGCAGGATTTTTCTCCGCGAGAAATTGCCGCACATGCTCGTCGACGATATAGGCCTGGTAGACGGCATCGAAATGGTGGTTGGACACCATGCCGGTCGTCGCGGCATAAGCGAAGAGGAAATCCACCGTGGCGGCGATCTCGGCCGCCCCCTTGTAGCCATGCCGCATCACGCCCTCGATCCATTTCGGATTGACGGCGCGGGCCCGCACGACGCGACCGATTTCTTCCTCCAGCGAACGGATCACCGGCTTTTCCGGGCGCGAATGATCGTTGTGATAGACACGCGGACCGACACCGGACAGCCTTTCGACCGCTGCAAACAGGCCGCCCTCGAACTGGTAATAGTCGTCGCTGTCGAGCAGGTCGTGCTCACGGTTGTCCTGGTTCTGGATGACGGCCTCGATCGACCGCAACCGCTCCTCGAAGAGGCCACGTTCGGCATGTCCCTCCGCATCCGCGCCGTAGGCGTAACTGCCCCATACCAGATAGGCTTCGGCAAGATCAGCGCGGTTTTCCCAGCCCTTTTCGTCGATCAACGCCTGCAAGCCGGCGCCGTAAGCCCCCGGCTTGGAGCCGAAGACGCGGTAGCCGGCGCGGCGCGCCGCAGCCTTCTCATCGAGCCCACTGGCCACGAGACGCAATGTTTCCTGCTGCATGCGCCGGGCGATGGGGTTGTCGGAGGCATCCTCCTCCAGCCCGCCGACGGCACGGATTGCCTTGTCGAACAGGGCGATCTGCTCGGGAAAGGCATCGCGAAAGAAGCCGGAGATGCGCAGGGTGACATCCACCCGCGGCCGCTTCAGAAGGGCTGGCGGAATGATTTCGTAGCCGGTGACGCGGCGCGAGGTCATGTCCCAGACGGGTTTGACGCCGATCAGCGCTAAGGCCTGGGCGATGTCGTCGCCGCCGGTGCGCATGTTCGAGGTGCCCCAGGCGGTGAGGCCGAAACTCTGCGGCCAGTCGCCGTGATCCTGCACATATCGGCGGATCAGAAGCTCCGCCGATTTGCGCCCCAGTTCGTAGGCCGCCGGCGTCGGCACGGCGCGGCTGTCGACGGAATAGAAATTGCGGCCGGTCGGCAGCACATCCGGACGGCCGCGCGTCGGCGCCCCGGAGGGACCGGGCGGCACGAAACGGCCGGCGAGACCGGCCAGAATGCCGCTCACCTCGGCTGCGCCGCATGCCTCGACCGAGGGTTTCAGCCGTGCCTCGATCTCATCGAGCACCAGCCGCGTCGCCGTCCAGTCTTCCGGGCAGGCAAGCGCGCCGGAGACCAGCCGGCCGGCGAGGATTTCGATGCGCTCGACCGTGTCGCCGCTGGAGCGCCATGTATCGGCCGACTGGCCGGCGATCAGATCGGGACGCGCACCGACCCATTCGGCCGCCATGTCGCAATCCAGCGGATCGAATGCGGGAGAAGCATCGCCGGCCCTGGCTGTCAGCCCGGCATCGACCGCAATCGCCCGCTGCAGGCTCTGGTCGCGCCCCTCGCCAAGACCGCGCGGCACGCGGGCGAGCGCTACGGTCAGGTCGGTCAGCATCCGCCCTGACGGCGACACGCCGAAAATATGCAGGCCGTCGCGAATCTGCATTTCCTTGAGATCGCAGAGATAGGCGTCGAGCTTTTCCAGCGCCTTCTCCTCCGTCTCGCCTTTTTCGATGCCGGCATCGCGGTCGAGGCCGATATCGGTGACGAGATCGAGGATCTGCTTGCGCAACAGTTTTAGGCGGCGCGGATCGACACCGGAGGCTTCGTAATATTCGTCGACCAGCGCCTCCAGGTCCTTCAGCGGCCCGTAGCTCTCCGCCCGCGTCAGCGGCGGCGTCAGGTGGCCGATGATGACGGCGGCGGACCGGCGTTTCGCCTGGCTGCCCTCACCGGGATCGTTGACGATGAACGGATAGAGATGCGGCGTCGGGCCGAAGACAATTTCGGGATAGCAGTTTTCCGACAGAGCGAGCGCCTTGCCCGGCAACCACTCCATATTGCCATGCTTGCCCATATGGACGACGGCGTCGGCGCCGTAGACCTGCCGCAGATAGGCATAAAAGGCGAGGTATCCGTGCGGCGGCACCAGATCGGGAGAATGATAACTTTCCTTCGGATCGATTTGATAGCCTCGCGCCGGCTGGATGCCGACCATGACGCTGCCAAAACGCGCGAGCGACAGGGCAAAAGACCTATCGTCGAAAAACGGATCGGCCTCCGGCGCGCCCCAGCGACCTGTCACCTCATCCTGAATCTGAACCGGAAGCGACGCGAAGAACGCCTTGTATTGATTCAACGAAAGCGTCTCGCGGATGACCCGGCCATCCCGCGCCGCATTGGTCGGACCGTCCATGAGGTAGCGGATCAGTGCATCGCCGTCTGCGGGCAGGTCGGCGACGGCATAACCTTCACCTCGCATCGCCTTCAGCACCTCGACAGTGCCGGCAGGTGTATCGAGCCCGACACCGTTGCCGAGGCGGCCATCGCGGTTCGGATAGTTGGCGAGCACGACGGCGATACGCCGCTCCGCCGCCGGCAGCCGGCGCAGCCGCGCCCAGTTGGCGGCAAGCCGGGAGACGAAAGCCATGCGCCCGGCATCCGGCTCGTGGGTGACGATATTCGTTTCAACCCGCTCGTCAAAACGCACCGCCGACTTGAAAGAGACCGCCCGCGACAGCACCCGGCCATCGACCTCGGGCAGCGCCACGTTCATGCCGAGATCGCGGGCCGACAGCCCTTGCGCCGAGGCAGCCCAAGCTTCCCGCGACGACGCCGAAAAGATCGCCTGGAGCACAACGGCGCCGGTCGATTCGAGCACGGTCGGCTTTCGCTCGGCAGCCGGCGCGGACACTGCAAACCCGGTCGAATTGACGACCACGGCAGGCTGCACCGCCGCGAAGACCTCGCCGATCGCCGTTATCGAATCGCCATCCTTGAGGCTGTAGGCAAACACCGGCAAGGGCCGAAGCCCTTCATTCTGCAAGGCCTCGATCATCGCCTCGACCGGCTTTGTCTCGCCGCTCTGGACGAGGGCACGATAGAAGGAAATGGCGACGGCCGGGCGCTCTTCCCGAACCGCTTCCGAAGTCGGCACCACCTGCCCCTGATCATTCGTATTCAACCCGGCAGGCCGCTCAGCCGGCAAACCGGATCGGCCGGCGTCGAACGATGCCGACAGCATCTGCCATTCGTCTACCGTCACCACGCCCCTGCCCGGCCACCAGATACCCGCCTTGGCCAGCGGCGTCGCCGCCGCCGGTTTCGGCGTTCCGGAAACAAGTGCGGCGGCATATTCGAGGAAAGCGCGATAATTTTCCGCACCGCCTTCGATCAGGTAGGACCAGAGGCTATTGAGATCATCGAGCGCGACGTTGGAAAACGGCGCAAGCCCAGGATCCGCCTTGGAATCACCCGGCAGCACGGCAATCATCGCGCCCTGGCGCCTTGCGGCCGCATGCAGCGCTTCCAGCGCGTAGTGAAAATAGCTCGCCCCACCCAGCGCCCGCACGACGATCAGCCGGGCATGCCGCGCCGTGCGCTCGATATAGGTATCGACCGACATCGGGTGGCGCAGGCTCATCAGGCTGGCGAGCCGCAATTGCAGCAGCCCGCCGTCATCGCCATGGGCAGCCGCAACCGCCGCAAGCTCGGTATCGGCGGCGGACAGGAAAAGGATGTCGCCGGGTGACTGGCCGAGATCGACGGCCTCGTCGCCATCCGCGATCGATCCTTTCTGGGCAAGGAGAAGGTGCATCGCTACCTTTCAGTACGTATGTGTGGCGCTTTTAGACCAACCCGGCCATCGCCGCCCGCACAGCGGCCTCGTCCATGTCGTGCAGGCCGATGACCACGAGGCGAGTGGCGCGGTCTTCGCCGGGGGTCCAGGCGCGGTCGAAATAGTGGTCGATGCGGCTGCCGACGGCCTGGATCTGCAGGCGCATCGGCTTGCCGGGCACGTCGACGAAACCCTTCAGGCGCAGCACGTCGTGTTCAGCGATGACCGGCTTCAGCTTTTCGACGAAGGCCACCGGATCGGCCACCGGGCCAAGCTCGACGACAAAGCTGTCGAACTCGTCGTGATCGTGCGGCTCACCGCTTTCATGCTCCAGCTCGTGGTGCGACTTACGGTTGGCGATATCGGCTTCCGTGCCGATGCCGAGGCCGAGCAGCACGGCGGCGGGCACGTCACCGTTCTTCGCCTCGATCATCGTCGGCTTGCGCGCCGTGCGCGAGGCGACTTCGCTGCGGACGCTGTCGATGCCGGCGGCGTCGAGCAGATCGGTCTTGTTGAGCACGATGAGGTCGGCGCAGGTCAGCTGGTCCTCGAACAGTTCCTCGATCGGGCTTTCGTGATCGAGCGAATCGTCTTCGGCGCGCTGGGCGTCGACCTTGTCGTGATCGTCGGCAAAACGGCCGGCGGCAACGGCGGCGCTGTCGACCACCGTTATCACGCCATCGACCGTCACCTGGGTGCGGATGTCCGGCCAGTTGAAGGCAGCGACCAGCGGCTGCGGCAGGGCGAGGCCGGAGGTTTCGATGACGATGTGGTCGGGGCGGTTCTCACGCTCCAGAAGCTTGGTCATGGTCGGGATGAAATCGTCGGCGACGGTGCAGCAGATGCAGCCGTTGGTCAGCTCAATGATATCGTCCTCGGTGCAGTTTTCCGCGCCGCAGCCCTTCAGCACGTCGCCATCGACGCCGAGGTCGCCGAATTCGTTGATGATCAGCGCAATCTTCTTGCCGCCGGCATTGGTCAGGAGATTGCGGATCATCGTCGTCTTGCCGGCGCCGAGAAAGCCGGTGATGACGGTGGCGGGGATTTTTTCCTGGTTCATCGGGTCAACCCTTCATCTTCAGCGGCAGGCCTGCCGCGATAAAATAAACGTCTTGCACTTCGGCCGCCATCAACTGGTGCAGCCGTCCGGCATGGTCGCGAAAATCCCGCGCCATCCTGTTTTCGGGAACGATGCCGAGGCCGACCTCGTTGGAAACGAAGATCAGCCGGGCCTTGGCGAGCGGCAGGTGGGCGGCGAGTGCACGCCCCTCCGCCTCCACATCCCGCTCCGCCATCATGAGATTGGTGACCCAGAGGGTCAGGCAGTCGACAAGGATAACGCGTCCCGGCGCATCGGCTGACAGCAAGGTGCCGACGAGGTCGAGCGGCTCCTCATGTGTCGTCCAGCCGGCATCGGCGCGATCGGCGCGGTGTTTGGCGATACGCGCCTGCATCTCGTCGTCGAAAGCCCGGCCCGTCGCGAGATAATGGCGATCGAAGCCGCTGTCGCGCGCAAGTTTTTCGGCAAAGCGGGATTTCCCGGAACGGGCGCCGCCAAGCACAAGCGTTGCATGGGGAGACAAGGACGGCATGAATCGGTCAGATCGCCGGCGACCAGCAGCGGCAAAAAACAAAAAACCGGCCGGGACCGGATGGAGCAGCAGCCATGACAACCTCCGTGCAGGCAGCGGGGATTTTTCCCCAGGGTGGGCATTATGCCCGGCAGCATGGCAGGTCTCCTGGCTCGCGGTCTCAGGCGCTCCCAAAGAGCGCCGGCGGGGCATTCTCGCCTTCCCGGCGGCAATCGTGAAAAGGCGGACGATTCGTAGACTTGAGAGGCGTCCAACCCCGGTTGATCACGCGTGCCATGCCAGTGGCTTTTCGAATGCCGCCCTTGCCTGTCCCAGGTCCGCACCATGCGGCACCATCTGGAAAGACGGGACGACACCCGACGAATGCCCCTGACCGTTCTACAGTCGCGGGGTCGGCTGTGATGGGGACGCCCGGCTTGGGTCCGTCCTTCCACATTCCCTTTTCATCCCCGGTCGTCTCACGACCCGGGAACCATGCAAAATGATGCGACGATGTAAGCAGTCGGCGCCATCAAGTCAATTGCGGCCATCGCCATCGGCTGACGCGAATGCGCCACGACCGGCAGCGAAAGCAAAGCGGCGTCACAGCTTTCCGACCTCGGCCTTGTTCGCCTCGATCATCTTCTGGAAAAGCCGCCGTGCCTCGTCGGAGGCCTTGCAGGCCTGCATGTGCGTCGCGATAAGATAACCTCTCAGCATATAGCTCATCCGATCGCTCGGCGTTTCGGCCTGCAACGCCGACATCGAATCGACAAGAACGAATTCGCCGCTGCTGGACGTCATTTCGACATCGACACCCTGCAGCCCCGGGTCGAAGGCGGCCCGGACACGCATGCGCATATCCTTGCTCCCCGCGAAGATGACTGTCAGGACCTTGTCTTCGCCGGGACAGGTCACGGAAACGGGCAAGAACGGATTGAGCCCCAAAGCGTGAGCCGGAGCGCCAAAAATCAGCAACATGGCGGCGAGAAAGAATGTCCGCATGGTCTTCTCCGCAAGCATCGACAAACCATACCCCAGAAGCAGGACATCCGGAAGCGAAGCGCGACCGTCCTTGCGGCGCCGATTAGCTGGTCCCGTCGCCAAGCAGCCTGCCCAGCCAGGCCGGATCAAGCACGCCTTCCAGCTCGGCGGCCACCTCGTCGAGCGCCGCATCGACGGAGGCGCGGTAGTCCTGCCGCGAACTGGTGATGCCGAAATCGGCAAGCAGCCGGGCGCGAAAAGCGTCGCTGCCGAACAAGCCGTGCAGATAGCTGCCGGCAACGCGGCGATCGGCCGAAACCGCGCCGTCGGGCCGGCCCTGGATGCGGATGAAAGGCCGGTCGCAATCGCCGCCACGCGTCACGCCGAGATGGATCTCGTATCCCATAAGCGGCACGTCGTATTCGACGGACCAGGCCTCGCTGTTGCGCACCGTCTTCTCGGGCGCCATGTCGGTTTCGACGTCGAGAAGGCCAAGGCCTTCCGCTTCGACGACACTGCCCTCGATTCCGAGCGGATCACGCACCACCCGGCCGAGCATCTGGTAACCACCGCAGACACCGATGACGCGACCGCCGCGCCGCACATGGCGGCGGATATCGTCATCCCAGCCGGCCGCCTTGAAATCCCGCAAGTCCGAAATCGTCGACTTCGATCCGGGCAATACGATCAATCCGGCATCCGCGGGCAGAGGTTCGCCGGCGCGGACGAAAACGAGGTCCACCTCCGGTTCGGCGGCCAGCGGATCGAGATCGTCGAAATTGGCGATGCGCGGCAGAACCGGCACGGCAACCTTGAGCGCCCTGCCTTCAGGACGCGCCAGCCTTTCCAGCACCACCGAATCCTCCGCCGGCAGGCGACCCGCCGCCTTCAGCCACGGCACGACACCGAAGCACGGCCAGCCGGTAAACCCCTCCACGGCGCGGATACCGTCGTCGAACAGCGTCACGTCGCCGCGGAACTTGTTGATGATGTAGCCGGCAATCATTCGCCGATCCTCTTCCGGCAGGATCGCATGCGTGCCGACAAGCGAGGCGATGACCCCGCCCCGGTCGATGTCCCCTACCAGCACCACGGGCACGCCGGCGCGTGTCGCAAACCCCATGTTGGCGATGTCGCCGGCACGAAGGTTGATCTCGGCCGGCGAACCGGCACCTTCGACCAGCACGAGATCGGCATCCCTTGCGACGATATCGAAACTTTCGAGCACCGCTTCCATCAGCTGCGGCTTGAGACGCTGGTAGTCGCGCCCTTTTGCCTGCCCCCAGACCTTGCCCTGCAGGATGATCTGGCTGCCGATATCGGATTGCGGCTTGAGCAGCACCGGGTTCATGTGCACCGAAGACGGCACGCGCGCTGCCCAGGCCTGCAGCCATTGCGCCCGGCCGATCTCGCCGCCGTCATCCGAGACTGCGGCATTGTTGGACATGTTCTGCGGCTTGAACGGACGGACCTTCAGGCCACGGTTCGCGGCCAGACGGCACAGGGCGGCCACCAATACCGTTTTTCCGACATCCGACCCCGTTCCCTGCAACATGATCGCCCGCATCACGCCTCTCTCCTCCGTCCAGCTATGACCGGACAAAAACCCTTGATTTGTTGCATATCAGCCATGCTTTTGCCGCATCCCTTAACGCCATCGGCCTCTCAAGCTCAGCTTAGAAACTTTAAACATGAACATTTGTCGATTTGCGACATAGCACGACGACTCCAGCCATTGAATGAGTGGCCGTCCGGGCGTATATAAGCGTCAACAGAAACAAACAGCCGATCCTGTCGGCAAACGAGGAAACCCATGCTGTACATTTTCCGCAAGAAAAATTCCGTCGAGATCGCCTGGGGTTCCACGGCGCCGCGTTATGGCACGGACAACCGCCTGCAGCAACTGGACACCAGCTTCGGCACGCTCGGCTTCATCCGCACCCGTAACGCCGGCTGATTATCTTCGAATTCCCTTCGTGAATTCCCCTTCACGAACTCCCAAGACAAAAAAACCACCGGCCGCTTTCGCCCGGTGGTTTTTTTGTGAATGGGGTACGGGCGGCATTGCCCGATTAAGCCAGACCCTCGAATGCGAACATGAGAGCTTGGGATCGGTTGGCGAATTGGGCGCGAAAGCCGCGTGGAACCGATCCTTCCACGCGGCTTGCCAATACAAAGGCCGCCTTAGAACTCAACTCAAGGCGCGCTGCTCCGGTACGCAAAACCTGATCCGGAGCCTGTGTGACCAACTCTCGCCACGCCCCAATCTTTAGCCCGACATTCTTACTGGAGCGTTATCAAGCGATTAACCAAAGGTGAATTTCGATTTTTTTTGCGAATTTTGCTAAAAAAAATCTTTCTTGCTCCAAGGCGCGATTTGGACAGGTTTCGTCTCATTTCGCAGGTGACATCAAGCCATAAAAATATTTCAGCCCTGCCATAAGAAAAAAACAGGGCATTTCCTGCGCAGGCCCCCGCCATAAATGCGATAAATTCGGGCAAATCGAACTGTTACAATGGCTTGCTAAGCTGCTGCGACGCCGGATGACGCAGCTGTGAGGTTGATTTCTGTTTCGGAACCCGTAGGCTAATCTTAACCGGTGCAACAAACGTGGCAAAGACAGAGTTCCGCTGCCACTCCAACAACAAACGCAACGGTGCGTGTTCTGACAGTCCGTCTCCCACGCGGACATAAGGGCCGCGCTCAAATCTCGCTATCGGCTGGCCGGGATGCCGCAGTGATCCGGTCCGCCCCACTTCGGGCACTGCACACTAAGACTGGGAGGTCTTAACACATGAAGAAGCTGATCGCTTCGACTTTCCTCGCCGGCGGCCTTTTGGCTTTCGCTGGTGCCGCTCAGGCGGATTGCGGCGACATATCGATCGCCGAAATGAACTGGGCCTCGGCCGGCGTTGCGGCCTATGTCGACAAGATCATCCTGGAAAGCGGTTACGGCTGCAAGGTGACGCTCGTCACCGGCGATACCATGCCGACCTTTACCTCGATGAACGAAAAGGGCGAGCCGGACATGGCGCCCGAATTCTGGGTCAACTCGGTGCGCACGGCGCTGGACGCAGCCGTTGCGGAAGGCCGCCTCATCCAGGCAGCGCCGCTGCTCAGCGATGGTGGCGTCGAAGGCTGGTGGATTCCCAAGTTCCTCGCCGATGCTCACCCCGATATCAAGACGGTTCAGGACGCGCTGAAGCATCCGGAACTGTTCCCGGCTCCGGAAGATCCGTCCAAGGCTGCCGTGATCAACTGCCCGTCGGGCTGGAACTGCCAGGTTTCGACCGCCAACCTCTACAAGGCGATCGAAGCGGAAAAGGCCGGCTTCCAGCTGGTCGACAGCGGCTCTGCCGCCGGTCTCGACGGCTCGATTGCCAACGCCTTCGCAAAGCAGACGGGCTGGCTCGGCTACTACTGGGCACCGACGGCCATCCTCGGCAAGTACGAGATGACCAAGCTGTCCTTCGGCGTCGAGCACGACAAGAAGGAATGGGACGCCTGCACGGCCGTGCCGGATTGCGCTGCACCGAAGGTCAATGCCTATCCGACCTCCGACGTCTACACGATCGTGACCAAGGCTTTCTCTGAAAAGGCCGGCGTTGCGATGGACTACGTCAAGACCCGCAAGTGGGACAACCAGACGGTCGGCAAGGTTCTCGCCTGGATGGACGAAAACCAGGGCACGAACGAAGACGCTGCCAAGCACTTCCTGAAGGACTATCAGGATATGTGGACGAAATGGGTCGCGCCCGATGTCGCCGAGAAGATCAAGGCCTCTCTCTGATCGGCCAGATCGATGAACGTGACGGGCCGCACCGGCCCGTCATCTTCGATTGCGACGAAAGCCCGCCGGCACGTTTCTTGATTCGCCGACAAAAGGCGAAACTCTTCCTGCCAGCCCCGGCAGGAAACATGTCGGCGTCGCAATCAATACATGCTTCCCTCGGGAAGTCCTGTAGAAGTGTCGCGCACGCACTCACAAAACATCGGATGCGCTGGTTCTCACGCAGACCGAAGTCCGGCACAAGCCGGCGACAAGGGGAACGATATGGCTCAATGTAGTTTCTTGCCGGACCTATTCTGCAATTTTCCCGCCGTGGATGAAAATCTCATGCGGGAATTCAAGAAATCGGTCGATCTCAGCTTCAAGGCTTTTGTCCGCAGCTATGGCGACATTCTCACCACCATCATGCAGCCGCTGCAGTGGTTCCTGAACTGGTTGCAGGATTTTTTCGTCAACACGCCCTGGATCATCATCCTGATCGGAATGACGGCGATCGTCTATCTCGCCAGCCGCAATATAAAGATCACCGCAGGCACCGCACTCTCGATGATCGTCATCGGTCTGGTCGGGTTGTGGAACGACACGATGGTGACGCTGGCCATGGTGACGGTCTGTACGCTGATTTCCATCGTCATCGGCATTCCGATCGGCATTTTCATGGCGCGCTCCGACCGGTTCCAGTCGATCGTCAACCCGATCCTCGACGTCATGCAGACGATGCCCAGCTTCGTCTACCTGATCCCCGTGGTGATGATTTTCGGCATCGGCAAGGTTCCCGGCCTGATCGCCGTGGTCATCTATGCCGTTCCGCCGATGATCCGCCTCACCAATCTCGGCATCCGCCTGGTGGACAAGGAAGTGTTGGAGGCCGCCGATGCCTTTGGCTCCTCCAACCGGCAGAAACTCAAGAACGTCCAGATCCCGCTGGCTTTGCCGACGATCATGGCGGGCATCAACCAGACGATCATGATGTCGCTGGCCATGGTGGTCGTCGCCTCGATGATCGGCGTCGGCGGCCTCGGCAAGAACGTGCTGCAGGCGATCACCAACCAGTTCTTCACCGTCGGCTTCCTCAACGGCTTCGCGCTTGTTGCCATCGCCATCATTTTCGACCGCGCAAGCCAGGCATATGGCAGGCGCCTCCAGAAGCATTCGGAGGTCATCCATGGCTAGTCACGGCATCGAGGTCAAAAACCTCTACAAGATTTTCGGCCCACGCGGACGGGACTTCGTCCAGGCTGTCGAAAACGGCATGGGCAAGGGCGAGTTGAACGAGAAGTACGGCCATGTGCTTGGCCTGCAAAACATCAACATCTCGATGCCGGCAGGCGGCGTCATGGTTGTCATGGGCCTTTCGGGCTCCGGCAAGTCGACGCTGATCCGCCACATCAACCGGCTGATCGATCCGACATCCGGCGAAGTCCTCTACGACGGCGTCGATGTCTGCAAGATGAGCGAAAGCGACCTGCGGGAGTTCCGACGCCACAAGACGGCGATGGTGTTCCAGAAATTCGCCCTGCTGCCGCACCGTACAGTACTGGACAACACGGTTTACGGCCTGGAAATCCAGGGCGTCGATCGTGACGACAGCGTCAAGCGGGCGCGACACTGGATCGAACGCGTCGGCCTCAAGGGCTTCGAGAAGCATTATCCGAACCAGCTTTCCGGCGGCATGCAGCAGCGTGTCGGGCTTGCCCGCGCACTCACCAACGACGCCGACATCCTGCTGATGGACGAAGCCTATTCGGCCCTCGATCCGCTGATCCGCGTCGATATGCAGACGGTGCTTCTCGACCTGCAGAAGGAATTGAAGAAGACGGTCGTCTTCATCACCCACGATCTCGACGAGGCGCTGCGCCTCGGCGACAAGATCGCCATCCTGCGCGACGGGCGCGTGGTGCAGCAGGGCACCGGCCAGGAAATCGTCCTCGCACCGGCCGACGACTACATCACCGCCTTCGTCAAGGAAGTGAACCGTGGCCGCGTCATCCAGGCAAAAACGATCATGAAACCGTTGGCCGGCAACCCCGAGGGCATGCCGATTGCCGAAGACATGATCCTCGAGTCCATCGCCAAGGCCCTGACGGACATCGGCCAGAGCCAGGCGCATGTCGTGGATGCGAACGGCAAACCCATCGGCGCCATCGACCTGCACATGGTGATTGCCGCAATGGTGACGCCGACCAGTCATCTGGACCAGGCTGCGGCCTGATCGCCCTGGACAGCCAACATCCGGAAAGGCGCCTTCAAAGGCGCCTTTCTGCCGTCTGGGGCCGGATCAGGGTCCGCTTGCCTGTTGCAATCACATAAAGATATATTTATATCTTTCTGAAATATCCAACAATGAGGACGACCCATGAGCGCCGCCAATCCCCTGTCCGATCTCCTTGCCGAAAAAGGCGTGCTGCTGGCCGATGGCGCCACGGGAACGAGCCTTTTCGCAATGGGCCTTGAAGCGGGAGAGGCGCCTGAACTCTGGAACGAAGACAAGCCGGAAAACATCACCAAGCTGCACCAGGACTTCGTTGATGCCGGTGCCGACATCATCTTGACCAACACCTTCGGCGGCACGCGTCACCGCCTGAAACTGCACCATGCCGCCGACCGCGTGTTCGAGATCAACAAGAAGGCGGCGGAAATCGCCCGCACCGTGGCCGAGGCCGCCGGCCGCAAGGTCATCGTCGCCGGTTCCGTCGGCCCAACCGGTGAACTGCTGCTGCCGCTCGGCGCCCTCACCTACGAGGACGCCGTCGCAGCCTTTGTCGAGCAGATCGAGGGCCTGAAGGCAGGCGGCGCCCAAGTCGCCTGGATCGAAACCATGTCGTCGCCGGACGAGATCCGTGCTGCGGCGGAAGCCGCCGTCAAGGTAGGCCTGCCCTACACCTATACGGGCTCCTTCGACACGGCGGGAAAAACCATGATGGGCCTGCCGCCGAAGGATATTCACGGCGTGGCAGCCGATATCGGCGGAGGCCCGGTGGCCGTCGGCGCCAATTGCGGCGTCGGTGCGTCCGATATTCTCTCCAGCCTGCTCGATATGACCGAGGCCGATCCGGCGGCGACGGTGATCGTCAAGGGCAATTGCGGCATTCCGGAATTCCGCGGCTCGGAAATCCATTATTCCGGCACGCCGCCGCTGATGGCCGAATATGCCCGCCTCGCTCGCGATGCCGGCGCCAAGATCATCGGCGGTTGCTGCGGCACGTCCTGCAACCATCTTGCCGCCATGCGCCAGGCACTTGACAGCTACACGCCGTCACCGCGCCCGACCCTTGGCGACATCGTCGAAAAGATCGGCCCGCTCCGCAACAAGACGGCAAACGAGACCCCCGCGGCCCCTACCCGCGAACGCGGACGACGCCGGGGCTGATACCTGACCCGATGCGCAAGCCGGCCGGCGGCTCCGCCGGTCAGGCCATCGCGGCCTTGTAGAACTCGATGTAACCGTTCTTCAGGCCCGGCTTGATATCGTCCGCCATCATCAATGCGATATGGAAGCGGGTATCGATCTCAAGTTGATTCAATGCCATGTCAGCTAGATACTGCATCGTCTTGCTGTATTTTTCCGGGGATTGTTTGACTATATTCAGGTAAACCGTGAAGTACTCAAACGACAGAAACGCCCGCGCATTTTGTTTTTCCTCGTCCGACAGAGGCAACCGGGCGCGCGACAGGAAAACGAAAAGATCGAGGAACTGCAACAGCCCCTCGTATTTTTGGCCATCGGCAGGCAGGCCGGCTTCAACGAATAAGCGAATGCCCTGCTTCTGGATCATATCCTTGCTCGACCATTGATCCATGTTGTACTTGAAGATTGTGCTCGGATCGTAGGCCATCTTTCCGTATGCGAAAAGCGCCAATACCTGGGCCCAATCGCAATAGCCGCCTTTCGTCGGATGATGATGATTGAAAAGCTCCATCAGAGCCAGATAAGGCTCCTTGCGGAAGATGCTGTAGAAGGCGCTATTACTGCTACCCCGAGCTGCGATGTATTCCCGTATCCGTGTCGCCGGGTCGCTTCCGGAAATGCTGAATTTCTGGACGTTGACAACACCGCGACTGGTCGTCACCACATGCGTCATAGGCCTGACGCCGATATGATCGACCGGCAACGAAGCCAGATCGACAGCCTGGAGCTGCGGGTTGAACTCTATTTCATCGTCATCGCCCATCATGATGACGAACGGTGTTTGCGCAGCACCAATCGCTGCGAGGAAATTCTGACCGACGTCGAGGCCGTCGGTAATCACATAGGTCAGGCGCGACGAGTGGTGCGACCAGTATTTCCTCTTCTCCTCGTCACCGGAATTGTCGGCAATGACCAGAAAGGCATCCCGCGCGGCACAATATTCGAGTGCCGTCTCGATGGCACGGCGTGAAGCCTCGAACTTGCGATTGCTGGGCATACAGAGGGACAGCATTGTCATTTTCGGCTCCGGAAATGCTTGCGTCGGCGCGAACGGCATCCGTCCGTCGAATCGAGGCGATTTTGGGCCGAGCCTTTTGTATGCGGCCGGAATTGTCAACCGTTGCCCGGCAACGGCTAGAGGGGGCCGCCGGATAACGTGTTTCCGCCAGCCTTGCGACAGCCTCGCCGCCTAGACTGCCGGCAACAGGGAAACGATGGCAGGCGTATTGATGTCAATTCATCTTCAAAAGGCTCTTCAAACGTACAAGTCGGGCAACTACAAGAAGACCATCACTCTTCTTTCGCCGGTCCTGCGGCAACCCGGCGTGCCGACGGAAGCGCTGCTGATGGCGGCGCAATGTCATTTCAAGACGCAGCAATTTCCCGAGGCTGCCGAATATTACGGCCGGGCGGCCGCCATGAGGACCGGCAAGGAAGCCGGGATCCTGCGGACACTGGCAGCCAAAATGCGGTCGCGCGCCGGCCAGACCCGGGAAGCGCTCGCCGCTGCGCGTGATGCAGCGCGGAGCTATGGTTTCGATAGCGATGCCGAGGAGGGTTACAGGCGCATCCTGCAAGTGTCCCTCTGCCTTGATGAGGCCGAGCAGGCCCATGCGGAGTTTCTCGCCGGGATGCAGGCCGGCAATACGGCGCTTTTCGACATCGAGGCGGTGTTCGATCACATCACCTGGTGTGGCGACGAGGCGATCAATGCGAGGATCACCCGGGTTCAGAACGGCAAACCCTTCACCGCCGAGGCACACGCCGCGCGCCGCGCCCGACCGCATCGGTGGGGCGAGAAAATCCGCATCGGTTACCTGTCCAACGACTTTGCCGACCAGCATGCGACGATGCGCCTTTTCCAGGGTGTCATCCTTGCCCATGACCGCGAAAAGTTCGACGTCACCCTGTTTTGTTATACACCGTCCGACCTGATCGCCCTCGACAAGGGCATGCGCCGGCAATATCCCGGCCTCGTGCCGATCGGCCATCTCGACGATCAGGCCGCCGAAAAGCGGATCCGCAACCAGGGCATCGATATCCTCGTTGATCTGAAGGGCCACACGAAAGGCGCCCGGATCGATCTCGTCAATCGTGGGCTGGCGCCGGTCCAGGTGGCCTATCTCGGTTATCCCGGCACCGGCAGAGGCATCGACTGCGATTATGCGCTCACCGATCCCATCGTCACGCCGGACAGTTCCAAGCCCTATTACCACGAAAAGCTCTGCCGCATGCCGGAATCGTATCAGTCGAACGACGGCCGTTTTCGCGAACTACCGCCGCCGGCATCCCGCGAAAGCCTCGGCCTGCCTGAAGACAGGATCGTTTTTGCTTCCTTCAATGCTCACCGCAAGATCACGCCTGCCACAGCAAGCCTGTGGGTGCGCATCCTCGAGGCGACGGGCGACAGCATCCTCTGGATCATGTGCACCGACACTTTTGCCCAGGAAAACTTCGTCCATTACCTGCAGTCGCGCGGCATAGCCGCCGAGCGCATCCGGTTTGCCGCCAGTACGGCCTACGGCGAGCATGTCGCCCGGCTGCAGGCGGCCGACATCGGCCTCGACACATTCCCCTATAACGGCCACACCACCACATCCGACAAGCTGTGGGCCGGCCTGCCTGTCGCGACGAAAAAGGGCAGCAACTTTGCCTCCCGCGTTTCGGAAAGCCTGCTCAACGCGCTTGGCGTGCCGGAACTCGTGGCGGCCGATGACGATCAATACGTCCGGCTCTGCATCGACCTTGCAAAAGATCACGAAAAACGCGCCGCCATCCGGCAAAAAATTGTCGACAACCGCTTCTCGGCTCCGCTTTTCGATACCGAACGCTTCACGCGCCATCTCGAGCTGGCCTACGAGATGATGGCCGAAAGGGCGAAAGCCGGGCTGGAGCCGGATCACCTCGACGTGCCTGCCCTGCCGCCGCGCGCAGAACCCTTCGGATCAAACCCGACGTAAGGCGCTTGCCGCTCCTGGCCTCGCTGCCTATCCATCCTTGCTTCGAATCAACAGACAAGAACCAGAGCTTACCCATGCAGACCACCCCGATTTCTTTTCCGGATCGCGATACCGTCGCCGAAAAACTGGCGAGCTTCGGCGAAGCCGATCAGTCTTTTCTCAAGCTTTTGATGGAAAATCCGCAGCAGGACGAAAGCCTGTTGCAGGGGATCGAGCTTTACCTCCATAACGCCTCCAAAGGGCACTTCCTCAACTCGCTGAAGCTGGAAAAATGCGGCCAGTGGCTTGGAGAAACGGCGCCCGACCGCCTGCAGATTCGCCTGAACGAGACGGCCCGGCAAAGCCAGCACCCCGCCTATGGCGCATTCAAGTCCGGCCTGCTGCGCTCCGGCGGCCTGGAAAAAGCCTATCCCAAGGCGAAGATCTAAAGAGTTGATTTCAGCCGGGACGGCTGGTCACGACGGCAAGGATAGGGCCGACGGGAAAAAGCCCGTCGTGCCGCTTCATATCCGGCACATAGAGGCTGGAGATCGTGCCGTCGAAAAACAGCGCATTGGCGCAACCGAGCTCATCCCGGAAAAGCAGCGCCAGGTCGTAGAACCGTACGACCCGCTCAGAGACGACGGTGTGGACGATGCCGTTGCCATCGACGCCGACGCCGTTGCGGACGTTCAGGCTGTCGCTGTTTGGTATGAAGCGCGGATGGATCTTGCCGTCGATCACCAACATCGGCCCGGATTGCGTCGCATACCAGGGTTTTATACCGGCGGAGAGGTAGGCGTTCGTTTCCATCACGCCGGCCTTTTTGCCATCGACATAAAAGATCCCGTTCGGCAGCAGGTGGAAATTGCCCCAGCCAGCCTTGGTGCTGGCTTTCTGCCGCTCGATGCCGTTCTCGATGTAAAGGCCAACCGGCGACAGATCATCATGATACATGCCGGCATTCATGGCGAAATGCACCGTGGTCTTGTCGACGGCGACATCGCTCAGCATGGCGCGGAAACTGCCGTAAGGCTTGCCGGCGTAGTTGCTGTGATAGAGCCGGATCTCGGCCTGCGCAGGATCGAAGCTGCAGACCGTATAGGGCTGGCCGAGATGCATGACGCTGCGGCAGGTTTCACCGGCCATGGCGGCATGGCCTGAAAAAAATGCTGCCGAGGCAGCAACCAGCTTCAAGAAGAACCGCATCGTAAAAATTCCTCCGCCGACGGAATCGCAGCTTTCGATAGGAACGAAAAGACATCGCCAGACATTCGCAAGCAATACGGCAAAAGATGGAACGGCCCCGCCTCACAAGGAAAGTGCCGCCATGTGGAAGCGCAACTGCGCCGCCGGGTAGCGATAGTCCAGCCCCACAGGACAGGCTTCACGGGCAAGGCATCCAGCCTGCATGCAGCCGGCCTGACCTGCGGCAGTGGCAAGATGCGTGCGGCAGCCGGACACATCGAAACCATCGGCGGTGACAGCGTCGACAGGACAGCCGTGCAGACACGGCTTCGTTTTGCAAACGTCGCAGGGGTGCTGCTCAGGGGAGAAGGCGGGCGCAGGTGAAAACGCCTGCCGGAATGCGAGGGCGCCGCGATAACCATGCCAGAGGCCGTAGCGAGGATGAATGAGAATGCCGAGCGGCGACGGTTTCAATCCTTCGGCGCGCTTCGCCCATTGCTGAAACGGCTGCCAGGGTGGATCGGATGGAAAGAAGGCGGCGGCGCCAAAGGTTTCTGCCACCGGGCGGATGACGGATTTCGACCAAGTGTCCAGCGGATCGGCCACCGGATGGTCTTCATGCCAGCGCGCGAAGGCCGGCCACAACGATCCGCCGATATTGCCGAGCAGCACGACGGTTTTCGCCCGCTCGCCATCGGCAAGCAACGGCCCGTCACCCGTCTCGCCGAAATCCACCTGTCCGCGCAAAAAAATACCGTGCGGCGCAAGCGCCGCACGGATATCGATCAAGGGATCAAGGCCGCCGTTCACTGCGGCCCCTTGTATTCATAGTGCGGTCGCCAGACTTCCTTCTGGATCCAGTCAGCGACGGACTTTGCACCGCCTTGCTCCCTGGCGGCATCGGGCTCTCTTCAGGTGAAGGCGTCCGGCATCGAATCCTTGCGCTTCTGGATGTAGTCCAGCAGCGCCTGGTCGATGGCGGGATCGAGCGGCGGTGCCTCATAGTGCTCGAGCCAGGTGCGGCAAAGTGCATTGGCGCGCTGCTCGATACGCTTCTCGCCTTCGATTTCCCACTGTTCGAACGAGTTGTTGTCGGTGAGCGGCGAGCGGTAGAAGGCGGTCTGGAAGTTCGCCTGGGTGTGCGAGCAGCCGAGGTAATGGCTGCCGGGGCCGACTTCGCGGATCGCGTCCATCGCCTGGCCGTCCTCGGAGAAATCGATGCCCATCGCCATCTTCTGCATCATGCCGAGCTGGTCCTGGTCGATCATGAATTTTTCGTAGGACGAAACCAGGCCGCCTTCGAGCCAGCCGGCCGCATGCAGCACGAAGTTGGTGCCGGCCAAAAGCGTCATGTTCAGCGTCGCTGCCGATTCGTGTGCCGCCTGGGCATCCGGAACCTTGGAACCGCAGAGCGAGCCGCCGGTACGGAACGGCAGGCCGAGGCGGCGGGCGAGATGGGCGGCGCCGTAGGATACCAGCGATGGCTCCGGCGTACCGAAGGTCGGCGCGCCCGACTGCATCGAGATCGACGCGGCAAAGGTACCGAACAGCACCGGCGAACCCTTGCGGATCAGCTGGGTGAAGGAGGCGCCGGCCAGAACTTCCGCAAGAATCTGCGTCAGCGTGCCGACGACGGTGACCGGGCTCATCGCGCCCGACAGGATGAACGGCGAAACGACAGAGGCCTGGTTGTGGCGGGCATAGACCTTGAGCGCGCCGAGCATCGTCTCGTCGAAGACCATCGGCGAGTTGGCGTTGATCAGGTTCAGCGTCACGCAGTTGTTTTCGACGAAATCGTCGCCGAACACCAGCTTGGCCATGGCGACCGTGTCTTCGGCGCGTTCCGGCGCCGTTACAGAACCCATGAACGGCTTATCGGAATATTTGATATGGCTGTAGACCATGTCGAGGTGGCGCTTGTTCACCGGGATATCGACCGGTTCGCAGACCGTGCCGCCCGACGAATGCATCGACGGCGCCATATAGGAAAGCTTCACGAAGTTACGGAAGTCCTCGATCGTCGCATAACGCCTCTGGCCGTCGAGATCGCGAACGAACGGAGGGCCGTAGACCGGGGCGAAGACGGTGGCGTTGCCGCCGATCCGCACGCTGCGTTCCGGATTGCGCGCATGCCACATGAATTCTTTCGGCGCGGTCTTGAGCAGCTCGCGGCAGAGGCCACGCGGGAAATGCACCCGCTCGCCCTTGACGTCGGCACCCGCTTCGCGCCACAGCGCCAGCGCCTCGGCGTCGTCGCGAAACTCGATGCCGATTTCTTCCAGCACCGTTTCCGCATTGCGTTCGATCAGCTGCAGGCCTTCCTCGTCAAGGACTTCATAAGCCGGGATCTTGCGCTGGATGTAAGGCAGGGACGGTCCTGGTCCGCCGCCGCTGCGCGAAGCACGGCGTGCCGCCGCTCCCCGACCCTCGCCGCGCGCCCGGCGGCCGCCACCTTCGTTCGGCGTTTCCGCCTGTTCGATCTTCTCATCCATGATGCTTCCTCAAATCGCGCTGAATGCGCTTCCCCTTTTATCCCATGCTAACGGATTTCGCATTTGGAACATTCCTCAAAACGCCACCGATTTGTGCAGGGCAGACATGGAAACAGGCTTTTGCCCGCATTTCCGGCCTGCCGGCAAACCGGATTTTTTTCAGTCAAATCATGGAATCCTGTGGGGCCGGGCTGACGGAAATCATTTTTCACCCGCAAAGAGGCCGAAATGCCGGAAAATCGACCTGGTTGCGACGACTTGCCGGATACCGTCGCTTTTTCTTATCGCGACGTCGCTTTCGAAAACAGGTTCCCGGTCATTGAGGTTTAACTGTGGATAAGGCAAGGTCGCCTGACCGATTTGCTCCGCATCACGAACCCGGGAACCCGAAAATGTCCGACGACGAAATCATCCTCGCAGATCTCTCTGACGATGAACTCGTGCAACAGATGCATGACGATCTTTACGACGGCCTCAAGGAAGAGATCGAGGAAGGCACGAACATCCTTCTCGAGCGTGGCTGGGCTCCCTACGACGTGCTCACCCAGGCCCTCGTCGAAGGCATGCGCATCGTCGGCATCGACTTCCGCGACGGCATTCTGTTCGTGCCGGAAGTTCTTTTGTCCGCCAATGCGATGAAAGCCGGCATGACCATTCTTCGCCCGCTGCTGGCCGCCACAGGCGCGCCGAAGCAGGGCAAGCTGGTGATCGGCACCGTCAAGGGCGATATCCACGACATCGGCAAGAACCTTGTCGGCATGATGATGGAAGGCGCCGGCTTCGACGTCGTCGACCTCGGCATCAACAATCCGGTCGAGAACTATCTTGAGGCGCTGGAGCGGGAAAAGCCCGACATCCTCGGCATGTCGGCCCTTCTGACCACCACCATGCCCTACATGAAGGTCGTCATCGACACCTTGAAGGAAAAGGGCCTGCGCGACGAATACATCGTCCTCGTGGGCGGCGCGCCGCTCAACGAGGAATTCGGCAAGGCCGTCGGCGCCGATGCCTATTGTCGCGACGCGGCCATTGCCGTGGAAACGGCCAAGGACTTCATCAAGCGCAAGCACAATCAGCTGGCGTCGAACGCCCACTGATCGATTTGGAACAGTGGCGGCTTGATCTGCCGCCACTGTGCCCCCACTTTATTGGGCGGCGTTCTCGACCGATCGGCCGGCGTCCTGGGTCGCATCGACGGCATTGGCCGTATCCCGACCGATACCGCGTATCGTGTTGCCGCAGGCGGTCAGTGCCACGAGCGTCAGGCAGCAGACGGCGATTTTCGAGAGTTTTGCAAATGCCATGGCGGGATCCTTCTCCATGCAAAATGATGATCACGAACCCGGCAGACCGGGTCCCCCCGGAGAACGCACGGCCAGCGATAAAGTTCACGTGATCGCTTGCGGCGCTATCGCGCGCGAAGTGTTGGCAGTGCAAAAACTCAACGGGCTCGACCACATCGAACTGACCTGTCTTCCCGCCATCTGGCATGCCCATCCGCAGCGTATCGCGCCCGGACTGGAGCAGGCGATCCAGGAAGCGCGGGCCCGCGGCATCGAAAAAATCTTCATCGGTTATGCCGATTGCGGCACCGGCGGCGCCATCGACAAGATCTGCGAACGCGAAGGCATCGAACGGCTGTCCGGGCCGCACTGTTATTCCTTCTTTGCCGGCAACGCGGATTTCGCCGCCCGCTGGGATGACGACGTCACCGCCTTCTTCCTCACCGATTTCCTTGCGCGCCAGTTCGAGGCCTTTGTCATCGAGCCGCTCGGCCTCGACCGGCATCCGGAACTCAAGGACATGTATTTCGCCCACTATACCAAGCTGATCTACCTGTCGCAGGTGGAAGACCCTGCCCTGCAGGAAAAGGCAAAGTGGGCCGCCGACTATCTTGGCGTCGCCTACGAATATCGCCACACAGGCTATGGCGACCTGCAGGCAGAGCTGCTGGCGGCCAGCCGCTAACAATCCGTTTACCATGACGAGCGCGACGGCGGCGGCGTTAACACCGTCCTAAGCTCTGCTTTCCCAAAGTCTCCCGCATGTCAGACCATGCCGAGACCGTCACCCATCGCAACGATGCCATCGTCCTGATGACCGCAGGCGGTGCCAATCCGCGCCTGGTGATCAACGCGCTGGCGCCGATGTTTGCCAATCTCACCGTCATCGAGGAACAGCCGGAGGCAAAATCCGTGCTGCTCAAGCGACGTGCCAGGAAACTCGGCTGGATTGCCGCCCTCGGCCAGCTGGCGACGATGGTCGTCTCGCGGCTGGGCAAGAATGCCGTGCGGCGGCGCAGCGAGGCGATCATTTCCGCGCACGGCCTTTCGGATGCCGTCAATCCGAAGATAACCGTCATCCATGTGCCTTCGCTCAACGATCCGGCCTGCCACGAGGCCGTGGCCCGGCTGCAGCCGAAGGCGGTGGTCACCGTTTCCTGCCGTATCCTCAGCCGGCAGACGCTGGCCGCCATCCCCTGCCCGGTCATCAACCTGCATGCCGGCATCAATCCGGCCTATCGCGGCCAGATGGGTGGCTACTGGGCGCTCGCAAGCGGCGACGCGGAGAATTTTGGCGCGACGGTGCATCTCGTCGATGCCGGCATCGACACTGGCGATTCGCTTTACGAGGTGCGGCCGAAGCCCGAAAAAGGCGATACGATGATGACCTACCCGCTGCTTCTCACGGCGGCGGCGATCCCTTCGGTGGTGCAGGCGCTGGACGATGCGCTGACCGGAAGGCTGAAGCCGTACCAGCCCGGCGGCATTTCAAAAATGCATTACAATCCCACCATTTGGACCTGGCTTTGGAATGGCGTCGCAAAAGGCGTGTGGTAAACTGAGCCCACGTCGTTTTTGATCTTGTGCGACGTCGTGGCGAGCCAAGTCAACGACGCGGCGCGCGTGCAATGTGACCCAAAGAGGAGTTTCAACGCATGGCCGACCGCATCGTCGTCTTCTGGCGGGATATCCCCGCACAGGTCATCATCAAGCAGGGGCGCAAATCGGCAAAACGCGAGTTGTCGTTGCGTTTCACCGAAGCCATCGACATGGCTGCGATGCGCACGGGTGCTGCCGAATCCGGCGACTATCTCGCCGAATGGCGCAAGGCCGATCCTGTGCCGGTCGCCTCGGACGATCTGGAAGCCGAAGCAGACACCGCCGTCGCCGAAATCGAAGCCGCCTATGACCGCGAACGGCTGGTCGCGCTCGTCAAAGCCGGAGGCCGCGACGATGGCTGACGCAAAACCCGGCAATGCCGCCCCCGCCAAGAAGGCCGCCACAGGCGCGTTCACCCCGGCCGGCGTTTCGCCGAACCGGCGCGCGCGGCGCAGCTACACGATCCGCCTCTGGGCCGTGCGCCACTCGCGTTTCTTCGAGTGGTTCTACCACCGCTTCGCCGATGTCTTCCTGATGCTGCATCCGCTGTGGAACGCCATCGGCTACGGCCGCGTCGAGCGGCCGATCACCTTCATCGAGCGCAACGTCAAGGGCCTGCTGTTCGACTGTCGCATGTGCGGCCAGTGTGCGCTGTCGTCGACGGGCATGTCCTGCCCGATGAACTGCCCGAAGCAGCTGCGCAACGGCCCCTGCGGCGGCGTGCGCGCCAACGGCAATTGCGAGGTCGAGCCGGACATGCCCTGCGTCTGGGTGCAGGCCTGGAAGGGATCGCAGAACATGACGGGCGGACAGGCGATCCTGAACGTGCAGAAGCCGGTGAACCAATCGCTCCGGGAAACCTCGTCCTGGCTGCGTGTCACCGCCGAAGCTGCGGCAAAACGCGAAGCGGAAAAGAAAGAAATGCAGGCATGAGCCCCGACATCAATCCCTTCGATCCCGGCGCGCCGCTCGATCCGCTTCCCGGCCATTCGTCGCGCGGCCGGCTGGAGCGCGTGCTGCGCCGCGGCGAGTTCGCCGTTACCGCCGAGCTCAACCCACCGGACAGCGCCAATCCTCAGGACGTCTACGAACGTGCGGCGATCTTCGACGGCTGGGTGGACGGCATCAACGCCGTCGATGCCTCCGGCGCCAACTGCCACATGTCCTCCGTCGGCATCTGCGCGCTTTTGACCCGCATGGGCTACGCCCCGATCATGCAGATCGCCTGCCGCGACAAGAACCGCATCGCCATCCAGGGCGACGTGCTCGGCGCCTCGGCCATGGGCGTGCAGAACATCATGTGCCTGACCGGCGACGGCGTACAGGCCGGCGACCAGCCGGGTGCCAAGCCGGTCTTCGACCTCGACTGCATGTCGCTGCTCGAAACCGTGCGTGTGATGCGCGACAACGGCAAATTCCTCTCCGGCCGCAAGCTGACGACGCCACCGCAGGTGTTCCTCGGCGCCGCCATCAATCCCTTCGCACCGCCCTACGATTTCCGCCCCTACCGGCTCGGCAAGAAGATCGAGGCGGGCGCGCAGTTCGTCCAGAGCCAGTATTGCTTCGACGTGCCGATGTTCCGCGCCTACATGGACAAGGTCCGCGACCTCGGTTTCGATGAAAAATGTTTCATCCTCGTCGGCGTCGGGCCGCTCGCTTCGGCCAAGACCGCGAAATGGATCCGCTCCAACGTGCCGGGCATCCATATTCCCGACGCGATCATCAAGCGCCTGGAAGGCGCCGAGGACCAGAAGAAGGAAGGCAAGCAGCTCTGCATCGACATCATCAATGAGGTGAAGGAGATCAAGGGCGTTTCCGGCGTTCACGTCATGGCCTACCGCCAGGAGGAATATGTCGCCGAGATCGTCCATGAATCCGGCGTGCTCAAGGGCCGCAAGCCCTGGACCCCGGAAGAAAACCCGACCGACGCGCTGGTGGCCGCCCGCATGAACCAGATGCGCCAGGGCACCGAGCAGAACCAGCAGCAACTGGCGGAAATCGCCGCCCATCATCCGCATTGATTTCAACAAGTTCCGGCATGCCGCCGGACCTTGTAACAGTTAACCCGGCAGGCTAGACCTCTTTCACCCGCCGCCCAAAGGACGACATATGACCCGCACTATCGTAGCATCTGCCACACGCGAAATCGTCATCGGCTTCGACCAGCCGTTCTGCGTCATCGGCGAGCGCATCAACCCGACCGGCCGCAAGAAGCTGGCCGCCGAAATGCAGGCCGGCAACTTCGAGACCGTCATCAAGGACGCGCTGGAGCAGGCCGCCGCCGGCGCCACCATGCTCGATATCAATGCCGGTGTTACCGCCGTCGATCCGAACGCCACAGAACCCGGTCTTCTCGTGCAGACGCTGGAGATCGTCCAGGGCCTCGTCGATCTGCCGCTCGCCATCGACAGCTCGGTAACCGCCGCCATCGAGGCCGGCCTCAAGGTCGCCAAGGGCCGTCCGCTGGTCAACTCGGTCACCGGCGAGGAAGAGAAGCTCGAAGCCATCCTGCCGCTGGTGAAGAAATACAACGTGCCCGTCGTCGCCATCTCCAACGACGAGACCGGCATCTCCATGGACCCGGACGTGCGTTTCGCCGTCGCCAAGAAGATCGTCGAACGCGCCATGGACCACGGCATCAAGCCGGAAGACGTCGTCGTCGACCCGCTGGTCATGCCGATCGGCGCGCTGGGCGATGCCGGCCGCCAGGTCTTCGCGCTGCTGCGCCGCCTGCGCGAGGAGCTGAAGGTCAACACCACTTGCGGCCTGTCCAACATCTCCTTCGGCCTGCCGCACCGCCACGGCATCAATGCCGGCTTCATCCCGATGGTCATCGGCGCCGGCATGACCTCGGCGATCATGAACCCCTGCCGCCCGCAGGAAATGGAAGCCGTACGCGCCGCCAACGTGCTGAACGGCACGGACGCCAATTGCTCGAACTGGATCATGACCTACCGCGACCACAAGCCGTCTGAAGGCGGCGGCGCGACCGCCGCTGCCGCCCCGGCTCCGGCCGCAGGCGGCCGCCGCGGCGGCCGTGCGGCACGCGCCGGCGCGGGTGCTGCGTCGGAGTGAACGAGCCGTTCCCTCTTCTCCCCAGCGGGGAGACGTGCCGAGCGAATGCGAGGCGATGAGGGGGTGAGCGGCACGGCCGCGAACGGCCGGAGCATCACGCGACGGACGGAAATTGCCGAAGCGTCGCCCCTCATCCGACCCTTCGGGCCACCTTCTCCCAGCCGGAGAGATGGGGAGCCAGACAAGTCCCCTCTTCCCGTTTCCGGGGTGAGGGTAAGGGTGCGGGGCAGGACGCTGCCTCCGATCTACCCCACAGATACACCGCATACCAGGAACCGCACCGATCATGACCGAAGCCGCCGAAAAAGAAGCCCTCGTCCTCTTCATGCCGTCCGGCAAGCGCGGAAGGTTTCCCGTCGGCATGCCGGTGCTTGAGGCGGCACGAAAACTCGGCGTCTATGTCGAAAGCGTCTGCGGCGGCCGGGCCACCTGCGGGCGCTGTCAGGTCTCGGTGCAGGAAGGCAATTTCGCCAAGCACCAGATCGTCTCCTCCAACGATCACATTTCGCCGGTCGGACCGAAAGAAGAGCGCTACGACAAGGTTCGCGGCTTGCCGGAAGGTCGGCGCCTGTCCTGTTCGGCGCTGATCCAGGGCGACCTCGTCATCGACGTGCCGCAGGATACGGTGGTCAATGCCCAGGTCGTCCGCAAGGCGGCAACTGACCGCGTCATCGAACGCAATGCGGCGATCCAGCTCTGTTACGTCGAGGTGGAAGAACCCGACATGCACAAGCCGCTCGGCGACCTCGACCGGTTGAAGGCGGTGCTGGAAAACGACTGGGGCTGGAAAAACCTTTTGATCGCCCCCCATCTCATCCCGCAGGTGCAGGGCATCCTGCGCAAGGGCAACTGGGGCGTCACCGCCGCCATCCATCGCGACATGGATAGCTCCCGTCCCTTCATCATCGGCCTGTGGCCCGGCCTGAAGAATGAGGCATACGGCATCGCCTGCGACATCGGTTCGACGACCATCGCCATGCATCTCGTCTCGCTGCTCTCCGGCCGCATCGCCGGCTCCTCGGGCACGTCGAACCCGCAGATCCGCTTCGGCGAAGACCTGATGAGCCGCGTCTCCTACGTGATGATGAACCCCGATGGCCGCGAGGCGATGACCAAGGCGGTGCGCGAGGCGATCAACGGGCTGATCGGCAAGGTCTGCGACGAGGCCACCGTCGACCGCCACGATATTCTCGACCTGGTCTTCGTCGCCAACCCGATCATGCACCACCTGTTCCTCGGCATCGATCCGACCGAACTCGGCCAGGCGCCGTTTGCGCTCGCCGTCTCCGGCGCGCTGCAATACTGGGCGCACGAGATCGACATCGACGTCAACCGCGGCGCCCGCGTCTACACCCTGCCCTGCATCGCCGGCCATGTCGGCGCCGATGCCGCCGGCGCGACGCTCGCCGAAGGCCCCTACCGCCAGGACAAGATGATGTTGCTGGTCGATGTCGGCACCAATGCGGAAATTATTCTCGGCAATCGCAAGCGTGTCGTCGCCGCCTCCTCGCCCACCGGCCCGGCTTTCGAAGGCGCAGAAATCTCCTCCGGCCAGCGCGCCGCCCCCGGCGCCATCGAGCGCGTGCGCATCGACCCCACGACCCTGGAGCCGAAATTCCGGGTGATCGGCGTCGACAAGTGGTCGGACGAAGAGGGTTTTGCCGAAGCGGCCGCAAGCGTCGGCGTCACCGGCATCTGCGGCTCGGCGATCATCGAGGTCATCGCCGAGATGTATCTGTCCGGCATCATCTCCGAGGACGGCGTGGTCGATGGTTCGATGGCGGAGAGAAGCACGCGCATCATCCCCAACGGCCGAACCTTCTCATACCTGCTGCACGACGGCGAACCACGCATCACCGTCACCCAGAACGACGTCCGGGCGATCCAGCTTGCCAAGGCCGCCCTCTATGCCGGCATCAAGTTGTTGATGGAAAAGCAGGAGGTGACGCATGTCGACACCATCCGCTTCGCCGGCGCCTTCGGCTCGTTCATCGATCCGAAATACGCCATGGTGCTCGGCCTCATCCCCGATTGCGACCTGGCAGAGGTCAAGGCGGTCGGCAACGCCGCCGGCACGGGCGCCCTGATGGCGCTGCTCAACCGCGGCCATCGTCGGGAGATCGAAGAGATCGTCCGCAAGATCGAAAAGATCGAGACGGCGCTGGAATCGAACTTCCAGCAGCTTTTCATCGACGCCATGGCGATGCCGAACAAGGTGGACGCCTTCCCCAACCTTTCGAGCGTGGTCACCTTGCCGGAACGCAAGGCACCGTCCGAGGATGGTGGTGGAGAGGGCGGCGGGGGCCGACGCCGGCGCCGCAGCCGGGAATAAAAGCTTTCCCGGTCAGCGGGCCGTAACGAAAAACCGGCGTCAGGCCGCTTTCGACAACTCGTCGAACGCATCGCGAATGCAATCGGCCACCACCTGCACCGGTGTCGCCGCCTGCGGCGCAACGATCAACCGGATGTCGAAGGGCGGCAATTCCGGCAAGCCTTCCTTTTCGCCGAGGATCATCATGTCTTCCGTGACATAGGAACGCGGGAACGGCGCGATTGCGAGGTCGGACGTGATCGCCGCCCGCTGTGCCATCGTGTGGGCACTGAGATAAGCGACGCGGTAGGGCCGCCGGCTGCGCTCCAGCTGCGCGATGGCTTCCGAACGCCACAGGCAGCCGTCTTCCCAGATCGAAATCGGCAGCGGATCGCGCAAGTGCGCCGTGCCGCATTTCGCGCCGGCCCACACCAGACGCTCGGTAAAGATCACCTCGCCGCCGGTGAAGACCGGGCGGCTGGCGCAGTTGATCAAGGCCAGGTCGAGCCGCTGCTCCTCCATGCGACGGCGCAGCGACAGGCTCATGTCAACGGTGACGTCGATGGTGATGCCCGGATGGGTTTCGGCGAATTTCTTCAGGATTCGCGGCAGCAACCGCTCGCCGAGATCATCCGGCGCCCCCAGCCGCACCACGCCGCGCATTTCCGGCATCTTGAACCGCGACACCGCCTCATTGGACAGCGCGATCATGCGTCGTGCATAGGCCAGCAGCGTCTCGCCGTTTTCCGTCAGCGCCACCGAACGCGCGTCGCGCAGGAAAAGCACGGTCCCGAGCTGCTCCTCCAGCTTCTTCACCTGCATCGACACGGCGGAAGGCGTGCGCAAAACCGCATCGGCAGCCGTCGAGAAATTGCCGGTCTCCGCTATCGCCACGAAGGTGCGAAGGATTTCGATGTCGAGCAACGGGAGCGGCTGGCGGAAGATCGCGGTCATGTCACTATCTTTCAATTTTTCTGATCTTAATGACGATATCATTTCGTTTGATTGAATGTCAACCTTGGGCGAAGATGCAAACATCAGAGGAACGAATTCCACGCGAGCCAAAGGAGAAGATCATGAGCCTCTATCGTCTCTGCTTGATCCTGCTGCGCAAGGGCGCAATTCCGGCAGGATCGTTCGATGAAATCGCCCGGGCACGGCGTCTGGCAGATGCCGAAATCGCCCGGCTTCCACTCGGTCTCGGTCTTGACCTCGACTGGCCACCCCGCGCCCACCCGCGTATCGCGGCGCACCGACCACTCAGTTTCGTCAATCGAAACTCATAAAAAAACCTGATGAACAACATAAAATCTATTCACTTGTTTGATACATGAGCCGGAAGCATAGTGATCATCGAAGACGATGCTTTCGGCTTCAAATCAAACGGAAAGGAACCTGACAATGACTTCGCTTGCCCCCATCTCAAGAAGCAGTTCACCGGAACGGTTCGTTCCGATTTCCGGCTCGGTGAAGAGCCCCGCACGTTTCATCGACCGCGTCCGCGACGGCTGGAGCCGCTGGAAGACGGAACGCGCCATCGAGGCGATGCCGGCCGACATGCGCAAGGATATCGGCTGGCCCACAACCGACATCCGCACCCCGGCAGGCAACCGCTGATGCGGAAGCGCGATAACAAAAACGACATCTCCCCCAGGTGACAAACCGCCGGAAGCTCGTTTCCCGGCGGTTTTCCTTGCCGGTCGCATTTAGGATTATTGATTAATTTTCAATAAGATATGGATGATATCCGGATTTCCGTGCCAATATAGCGACGGTTACCCGCATCTGAATGTCGCAAAAATACCGAACAGGAGGCGTTTTCCACGCTTCCCAAGCTCGTACATTCATGCCAGTGTCGCTTTTAGGCCAAAACGCCGGCGGAGCGAACGATTGCTCCGCAACACCGTGGCATGGATATTCCTCGATGAGCAAAGCGCCTACCAAGAAACGTTCCCTTGTCTTCTTCCTTGTGCCGCATTTCACCATGCTGCCTTTCGCGGCCGCAATTGAAACGCTCCGGATTGCCAACCGGATGCTCGGCTATTCCGCCTATGTCTGGCGGCTGGCCTCAGCCGACGGCGAAAAAGTCTATTCCTCCAGCGGCATCGGCATCGAAGTCACCTCTTCGCTGGCCGACGAACGCCGGCATCTCGGCGGCGAAAACCGGCCGAACATGGTGCTGGTCTGTTCCGGCATCTATGTGGAGGAGTTCCACAACAAATCCGTCAACGCCTATCTGCGCGAGACCTACAATCGCGGTGTCGCCGTCGGCAGTCTCTGTACGGGCGCGCATGTGCTTGCCCAGGCCGGTCTCCTGAACGGCAAGCGCTGCGCCATCCACTGGGAAAACCTCCCGGGCTTTTCGGAAGCCTTCCCGCAGGCCGAGGTCTATGCCGACCTCTATGAAGTCGACAGCAACATCTACACCTGCGCCGGCGGCACGTCGTCCCTCGACATGATGCTCAACCTGATCGGCCAGGATTTTGGCGAAAACCTCGTCAACCGCGTCTGCGAACAGGCGCTGACCGACCGTGTCCGCTCGCCGCACGACCGCCAGCGCCTGCCGCTGCGCGCCCGCCTCGGCGTCCAGAACTCCAAGGTTTTGTCGATCATCGAGTTGATGGAAAGCAATCTCGCCGAACCGCTGTCGCTGATCGAGATCGCCGACAATGCCGGCCTCTCCCGCCGACAGATCGAGCGCCTGTTCCGCCAGGAGATGGGTCGCTCGCCGGCCCGCTACTACCTGGAAATTCGTCTCGACCGCGCCCGGCATCTGCTGGTGCAGTCCTCCATGCCGGTGGTGGAAGTCGCCGTCGCCTGCGGTTTCGTCTCCGCCTCGCACTTCTCGAAGTGTTATCGCGAACTCTACAACCGCTCGCCGCAGCAGGAGCGCGCCGAGCGCAAGTTGACGACGTCGACCAATCGCACCGGCGTTGTGATCTGATCAACACTTTGAGGACGCCGACACACGGCATCCTCTCCCGAAGACAACGAGAAATGCCGTGTCACGACCGCGCTTTCCGGCGGATCGTGGCACGGCATTTTTTATTTCTGCCCGGAAGATGAAGACGTCAGGGACGTCGGGCGCTCTTGATCTGCACCAGCGTGTCGAGGTTCTGGTTGACGCGGCAATAGAACTCTTCGTCGATGAATGGCCGCAGCATGAAATCGTTGCCGCCAGCCTTGAGGAAGCGTGCCGACAGCAGCCGGTCCGTCGACGAAGAAACGCCGATGATACGCAGTTCATGCGAACCGATGGACGAACGAATGCGCCGCGTCAGTTCGAAACCGTCGATATCGGGCATGTTGTAGTCGGTGACCATCAGGCCGATATCGCGGTTCGCCTTGAGGATCGCCAATGCCTTCGCGCCATCCTCAGCAACGCTCACCCGGAAATTGTAGCGCTTGAGACGCGTGGACAACAGGGCGCGCGCCGTGGCGCTGTCATCGACGATCAGCACGTGATGGCGCTGGTTGGTAAGGAACCGGCAGACCGATTCTGCCAGCATCTCGACCGCAAAGACATTGTCTTTCAGAACGTAGTCGACGATATCCTTGGCGAGGATCTGGGCGCGGATCTTTTCCTGAAAGGTGCCGGTAAAGACGATCGTCGGGATGGACAGATCGATCAGATAATCCAGCGTCTCGCCGTTTTCGGCGCCGGGAAGATTGATGTTGGAGATAGCGAGCGCGATCGGCTCCGAGGACTTGTCATAGGCAAACTGGACCTCTTCGAAATCGCGGCAAATTTCCACATCGATATCGAACAGTTCCTTGAGACGCTTACTGATCATCGACGTAAAAACATTCGAATCTTCAGCGACGAGAATCCGGGCTTGCGCGAGTGACGCGCCGGAATACTGCATCCCGGAGATACCTAGAAATGACATGAATTGCCCCTGCCTGAAATAAAATGACCCCGCTTCAGACAATAAAACAAACCATTTGCGGAAATGTTAATCAGGCAACGCCGCGGGCGCGCCTTTTTTCAGCATGTGCAGAAGGCGCAGAACCAAATCTTTACCATGAACGGCCCGGGAGACTTCAGGCTCGGCAGCGTTTACTTGATCACCGCCGAACCGTTGAGGATTTCCACATTTTCGCCGCCGTCGAGTGCGATACGGTCACCATTCGGAAGCGTAACGAAACATCCGGTCGGGCAGAGCGTTTCGGAGCCACCGGCGTCGAGAACGATCTCCATGCGGCTGCCGTTTTCGACGACCGTGAGAACGACGGTCGCGCCGTCCTTGTTCGTCACCGTCGCTGCGGCGGCCGGCGCAGCGAAAATGCAGAATGCAACAAGCGAACCCAAGACTGATTTCATTGCCTATCGGTGTTCGACACCGCCCCTGTGACAGCCGCTCTCGGTCCCATCGACACGATATAACGGCCCGCCTCGGTCCAAGCTTACTGCCGGTCGAGACGTTTGCCTACTCTCTAGTGCAATCGAACTGAATAACGCCTGAATGGGCCATATGGCTGTCGTTCAGCCGATGGTCTTGCCGCTCTGTGCATTGACGACCGGCGCGGGACGCGTTTCCGGCTTGGCCTCAGGCAATTGTTCGCGCGTTTCCTCTTCGGCGGGCGGATCCTTCGGCACCTCCTCGTCCTTCTTGAAGGGCATGCCCAGCCCCTCCTCCCGGAAGCGCTCGAAGATCGCCAGGCGCAGATCGTTGCGCACCTCGCCGCCATTGACGATATCGGCCAGAAAGGCGCGCAGCTCGAACGTCATCGTCGACTCGCCGAAGGCGCTGAAAATCGCCATCGGCGCCGGGTTGCGGAGCACCTTCGGATGCCCTTCGGCAATTTCCTTCAACAATTGCATGATCCGGCGCGGATCGCTGTTATAGCTGACGACGACGGAGATATCGGCACGGCCGAGCTTGTTGCGATGCGTCCAGTTGCCGACGGATGCGTTGATGAACAGCGAATTCGGCACCATGATCGACTGGCGCTGGAACGTCTCGATCTCGGTGGCGCGCACGGAGATGCGCTTGACGAAGCCTTCCGTCGTACCCGTCACCACCCAGTCACCAACCTTGAAGGGTCGCTCGACCAGCAGGATCAGGCCGGAGACGAAATTCGAGACGATGTTCTGGAGACCGAAACCGACACCGAGGGACAAGGCACCGGCAACGAGCGCGAAGCTCGACAGGTCCAGTCCCGCCGCCGAAATGCCGATCAGGCCGGCAAGCGCCACGCCGAGGTAACCGACACCCGTCTTTACCGAGTTGCGCACGCCGGTATCGATCTGCGACCGGTCCATGACGTTGCCGTCGAGCCATTTCTGCAGCCAGCGCGTCAAAAGCAGGCCGAAGACGAACAGCAGGACGCCGCCGAGAATGCTCATCAGCGAGATGGTGATATTGCCGATGCGAATTTCGGTGAAGAGGCGGTAAGCCCATTGCTCCAGGTCGCCCACCTGGAAACCCCAGGACAGCAGGATCAGCGGGACGCCCGTCAGCAGCGCGAATGCATAGACGCCCAACCCGGCGGCAAGGCCGATCTGGTCGAGTGCCACCGGCCCCAATCCGTAACGCTCGCCGAGATAGACGCCAAGCCGCGTCTCGGCAAAGGCCCCGCGCTTGCCCACCGCCTTGCCGCACAGGATGCCGATGTACATCGTGGCTGCCACGGCGCCGGTCAGCACGATCTGGGTGGCGACGAAACGGGCAAGCCCGACATAACCCGTGACACACGCGACCACCAAGGCAATGCCCGTCAACCGCAAAAGGATGGCCATCAGCCGAGGCCATGGCCTGCCCCGCTCCTCCGCATCGCCGCTCGGCGCCAGGACCGGCCTCAGGAAAGATATGACAAAAAGAATGGCGCCGATGATCAACGATGCCACGAAACTCTTCATCACCGTCAGAATGACGGGGGAACCCAGCGCTTCGCTCACGTCGCTGAAGACATAATCCGCACCACTGACGACAGCCATCGTCAGAACCGCCCAGTCGAGCTGGTGAGCACCGGCATTCGACACTCTGACCAGGCGCCAGTCGGGCCGCCCCGGCGCGAAAACCGCATGTGTCAATCTCCCGACAAAATAGACGGCGCCGACAAAACCGAGGACAGAGGATATGATCGGGGCGATATCCGCTCGCAAAACGTTGAAACTGTTCATGAAAAAGAACGACGCAGCGAGAAGCGCCACGAGTGACAACGTCTGGATCATCGTCGACCAGAAGGCGAAGGACAGGCGGGCGATGTAGGGCGGATCGACGATGGTCCCGTCGCGGTGGGTAAAATGCCCGAAAAGGCGATAGCTGCCCACGAGGAAAACCAGAGCCGCCACAAGCGAGAGGAGAACCGCTGACAGCAGCGGCAGCCGCTTGAATTTCCAGACGAATTTGATCCAGCTTCCGAAAGCGCGCTGCAGATCTGCCATTTCGGCAACCAAGGCGCTTCCCGCGATGTTGAACGATTCTGCCGAGATATCCAGGCGCTTGAACAGCGTTTCCGTAAACAGTCGTCGGCGAATATCGGTGATCTGGTTGGAAAGACTGGTGGCGCTGATCGAAAGATCTTCGGCTTCGCCCGTCAGCGCATTGATGAGCGACCGTTCCGTGCCGAGCTGCTTGCGCTCGCTGGTGACGATATCGGCCTCCGGCGGCTGGCCTTCCGCCGGCGGATCCCCGAGTTCGGCCAGGCGGCTCTTGATGGCTTCGAACCGCGGGCGCAAGCTCACCGAAATGGCGATGATCGCCCGCGTTGCCTCATCCACCTGCGCCTTGAGATCGACGAGACGCGCATCGTCATCGGCATGCGTTTCCACCTGCTGTTTCAGCGCATCGATACGGCCGCGGGCTGCAGTCAGATCCGTGCGGCCCTTGTCGATCGTCTCGTTCAGCTTTTCCTTCTCTTCGTTTGCAGCCGCCTGGGGCAGATCCTGAGCGGCGGCGTCGACGATAGACATCGGAGCCGCGGCAAAGCACAACGACAGAAGCAGCAACAGATGAAACGGAAAATTGAAGATGCGCAAAGGAGGCCTTCCAAACCAGGAGATTCGTACAAATACCGCCCCTTTTACCTAAAGGAAAGAAAGGCGGCATGAAGGCGCAGACGCTTATACCTCGCTCAGAAACCTGCCCCCGGCTGCGACAGATAGAGTTTTTCCGCCTCCGTCGATACGCGCCCGAGGAAGGCATTGCGATGGGGGAAACGGCCGAAATCGACAATCACCTGGCGATGACGCTCGGCATAGTCGAGGTAGACGGCATGACCGAGCGTTTCGAACAGCACCACCGCCCGGTGCTGGTCGGCAAGATCCTCGGAATGCTCGAACGGTATGTAGAAAAAGCAGCGGATGGCATCGGCGACCTGCAGGTCCGCTCCCGCCTCGATCGCCAGCTCGGCCTCCCGCCGTGCCAGCCCGTCGGTGGCAAAGGCCAACGGCGTGCCGCGATACATGTTGCGCGGAAACTGATCGAGCACGATGATGGCCGCCAGACGCGCCATGGCGGATGAGCGCCATTCTTCGCCGACCCCATGCGCCAGCGAAAGATGCACGTCGCGGAACCGGGCGGTGATGGTCGCATCGAGACCGGGATCGGAGCGGAACCAATCCTCGGGCGTCAATTCCTGGAACCAGAATGCCAGAACATCGTTCTGCTGTTCGACAACTGTAGCCATGCCATTCCTCCATGCCTTTCCGCACACCGCGACATATCCGTCGCCACGGTGACGAGAGAAAGACGATACGTGTTCATGTGATGGAAAACTCGATGGTCGCCCTCGCCCCGACACCGCGGCCGCTGTCATAGACGATCTCGCTGGACAGGCTCGAGGCCATCGCCGTCATGATCTTGGTCCCGAGACCCGTGCCCTTGATCGGCTCGCCGCGCTCAAAACCCTTGCCGTCGTCCTCAACCGTGACGCTGATGCGGTCCCCCTCGCACTTTTCCACGGAGACGCGGATTTCGCCGCGCTGTCCATCGTCGAAGGCATACTTGAAGGAATTCGTCACCAGCTCGCTGATGATCAGGCCGATGGTGATGACCTTGTCCGTCGGCAACGACAGCGACGGCGACGTCAGCTTGACGCGATGTGGCCGCCGCTCGTCATGCATCGAGTTTTCGAGTTCTCCGAGCAGGCTCGACAGATAGTCGTAAAAATCCACCTGGCCGACATGCACGCCGGTATAAAGGCGGCGGTGGACGCTGCCGATGGCATTGATACGCACCTGCGTCTCCTGCAGGGCATCGACGGCCGCTTTGTCCTTGGTGACCGAGGCCTGCATGCGCACGAGGGCGGCCACCAGCCCGAGACTGTTGGCAACACGGTGGTTCACCTCGGCCAGCAGCAGTTCGGCACGGTCCCTCTCCCTGCGAATGGCTTCCTGGGCTTCAGCGGTCTCCCGTCGATAGCGCGCCCGCTCCAGCCCTTGCTCAAGCGCCACGGCGAGAAGGTCTACGTAATCATCCGAAGCATTCTTGATGACATAATCGTCAGCGCCCATCTTCAGGGCGGCGACAGCAACGCCGGTATCGCTGGATCCGGTCACGTAGATCACCGGAAGATGGCTCGCCTCCTCGACGATGCAGCGCAGGATATCGAGGCCGATTTCGCCGCCGAGAAAATGATCGAGCGCCACGGCATCGATACCGCCCTCGCGCATGCGCGTCAGCCCGCTCAACCCATCGGCGGCGCAGTGGACTTCGTAGCCGCGGCGCTGCAGGTTCTTGCGCACCAGATGGGAAAGCGCCTCGTCATCGTCGATGTAGAGGATCCGGGTTGCGCCGGTCGCCGCTGCCTGCTCGCTCATGACAGCCATTCGCTTTCGCCGGTCAAACTGAGGCCAGCCTCACGCGGCGCGGTTTTCAGGACAGTGATCTTGCCGATTGGCTGTCTCACGCACCTCAAACACACAAGCAGCCTGTGGCGGCGCTTTCCAGCGCTTCCCCGAAAGGAACACACAGCTGAAAGAGGGGCGTCGGGCAGCAATTTACCGGCGGGCAAGGATATCAAAGAATTCGTACCCATAAGAAAATGAATTATCATCCCTGCAGAGGATCATGGACATATATCAAATTTCAGCCGGCACCTTGCCGGCCACCGGGACCATTAACGTGGATGACGGCAGAAAGTTCCCCGCCCGTTCGATTTTTATTCAATTTTTTTGTCGTCACCCCTTCACCCGAAACGATTGTATTTCCTTGGTTTCGGATTGGCTTCTGCGATATGCTGTTTTTGGAGGAGTGAGCACGCCAACCTTTCGGCCAGCCGGAACCGGACGGCGTGCTTTGTCGTTGTTTGGCATGATGAGGAGGACATGATGAAACAGATCGTCTGGAACCAACCCTTGGAAATCGGCTTCCAGCAGGACGACGTGCACGAAGTGCATGGACCGCTCGAAGCCCTCAATTGCCTGGCACACCTCTGGCCCGACCGCCGCGGCCCGCAATATGTCGCCGCCCGCAGCATCTGCCGCGCCGCCATTGATGGCCGGAAGAGTGCCGAACAGGCTCGCGAGGCCTTCATGACGGCGGCGAAAGAGGCGCACCTGAAGTTCCATTGAGGTTTTCGAAAACCCTTTCGGAAACATCGCTCCCTGGGCCGACCACGATTTCAGGACCTCCGACAGAGGCCCTTCGCTTGCGTTTTGACTGTCCGCCATAAAAAAAGCTCGCCATTTCCGGCGAGCTTTTCTTTAGGCTGGGTACGATGGTGTTAGCGGCAGACGGTCCGGTAGCCGACGATCACCTTCTTGCCGTAGTAGGGATCATATTTGCGGATCGCCTTTTCGAAGCATTCGCCGCCGCTGTAACCGGCATTGTACTGATGGCGGCGGTGCTTGCGCTTGTAGTGGCGATCGTAATCGTGGTGTTCCTCATAGGCAGCGGCACCGATGATCAGGGCTGCAGCACCGACGGCGAGGCCGACAGCCAGGTCCCGGTCGCTTGCCGAAGCAGTCGTGGTGGTAACAGAGACGGCCGAGGTTGCGAGAACGATGGTGGCCATTGCGGAGATCAGGGTCTTGCGGAACATGTGGTCTATCCTTCCAGTGGGAGGCGAACCCTTCGTCCGCCGATGACCAGACACTAGGATATCCGACGCACATCGTCTGTTTCGCGCGTTACATCCACTCAGCTGCAACGGCAATTCCAGCAGAACCGGGCCGCGGTCCTGCGTCCGGAATTGTGTGAAAACAAAAGGATGCAGCGTTTTCGCGTTTCGGAGAAAAAGCGAAAAATGATCTACGAGGTCGAGACCTCGTGGTCTCCATCAACCCAGTCGGTTGCCAACGGCACGACGATCTTGCAGTGGACGCCGTCCGCATCGTAGGCGATGTCGCACTTGCCCTGCAGCTGTCCTTCCACAAGACTGGTGATCAGCTTCGATCCAAAGCCCGTGCGCGAAGGCGGGCTCACCGATGGCCCCCCTGTCTCACGCCAAAGCAGCTTGAGACGAATGTCGTCCGATCCTTCGACAACCCACGAGACTTCGACGCGTCCGGTCAGCACCGAGAGCGCACCATACTTCGCGGCGTTTGTCGCCAGTTCATGCAGGATCAGTGCAAGGGCAACCACAGCCTTGGGCGGAATATCCAGCTCAGGTCCTTCGACACGAATCTGGTCTGCGGGATAAGGCGACAGCGCTTCCGCCACCACCCGGCCCATGATCGCGTTGTTCCAACTGCCGTAGGTGAGAAGATCGTGAGCACGAGCAAGGTTGCGAAGGCGGGCATCGAATGACGATGTGGCCAACTCCATATCCGTGGCACGGCCAAAGGTTTGACGCGCAATCGCGATCACCGTCGCGAGCACGTTCTTCACGCGATGATTGAGCTCGCCGATAAGGATGTTCTGGACCCGCTCCGCTTCCTTCCTCGCCGTGATATCCCGCGCGATCTTGGACGCGCCGACAACACGACCCAAAGCGTCGTTGATGGGCGAAACAGAAAGCGAGACCTCCACCAGGCGCCCGCTCTTGTGCCTTCTCACCGTCTCATGTGGTTCGACCCGCTCTCCGGCGCTGATGCGATCAATGATGCGCTTCTCTTCATCCAGACGATTTTCCGGAATAAGAATGGAGACGGGGCGGCCGACAATCTCTTCGGCGGAATAGCCGTACAGCAGTTCCGCCCCGCCATTCCAGTCGGTGATGATCTTGTCGAGATCGATGCCCAGAATGGCGTCTTCCGACGAAGCAACAATCGCGGCCAAACGACGGAGAGTAATTTCATAACCGACACGATCGGTCGTTTCATTCACCAGGCAAAAGACAGCGACGACATTTCCCGCGTCATCCTTGACCGGCGAATATGAGATATCGAAATACACCGTCTCGGGCTCGTCATGGCGCTCGATATAGAATGGCTAGTCCTTGGCGGACACCGTCTCGCCCGTCTCCAGAACGTGGCGAAGCAGCGGTTCGAGATCATCCCAGAGTTCCGCCCAAAACTCGCGACCGGGCCGGCCGAGCGCCTGCGGGTGCTTGTTGCCAATCGTCGGGGCGTAGGCATCGTTATAGATCGCCACGAATTCCGGGCCGCAGAACATGACGATCTGTGCCTGGGCAGGGAGGGCGAGATCGACCGCGCACTTCAATTGTATCGGCCACGACGAAACCGCGCCGAGGCTGGTGCTCGCCCAGTCGTAGGAAGCAATGAGCGCTGCCATGTTGGTGGCCGACGGATGAGCAGGAGGATTTTGATCCGACATTGGCCCTTGGACTTGGATTGGGCATGACGAAAAGCGTCATGTTGATCAAACGACTAACAGACGCGATGACGCAAAGCGAGAGCAAAAGGCGAATGGCTCCCAATACTCCAGCATTGAAAACCTGATGAAAAAATTCATCAAAACCGCCCAGACGGAATCCTCTAGCTCACTTCGTCGGCGGGGCACCGATGCCGGTGTCGGATATAGGACCGTGCGGATGCTCTTTGTTGTGCGAATGCGTGGCACGCTCGGCGGTGGCCGGCCCCGTGAACCCTTCCGCACCGTAAAAGGCCAGATGCAGACCCCAGTATCCCGTCATGAAGACGACCAACGCCGCGGCAATGCCGCCGGGGATCGCCGGCAGGTGCACCTTCAGCGCCGGCAGAAACCGGGTCTTCCGGCATTGGTCGCAAGCCACGGCAACGAGGATCGCCATGATCAGGCCATGGCCGATCAGATCGATGCGGCCGAAGGGCCAGACGGCGGCGGTGAAGATGACGATGAGCGCCACGGCCGACAGGCGGCGGATCAATGGCGTCCAGAGCAGACCGAAGCCCATGGTGAACTCGGCGATACCGGCCATGGGAATGAACACGTCGCGCGGCATGCCGAAGGTCAGGAAAGGCTTCTCCTCGACAAGAGGATAGAACCAGTCCGGATAGGCGAACTTCTCAAGGCTGGACCACATCAGGGCGATCGCCAGGCCCCAGCGCAGCACTTCGAAACGATGCGAGCGCAAGGCCTCGTTCTTCGACGGTTCGAGGATCAGATATCCCGCCACGCCGACACCGAGCGCGAGATAGTCGAACAGATGGAAAAGATCGTAGTCCCGGATCGCCAGCAGCCAGAGCGCAATGATGCCGATGCCCGCCAGGGGCATGGTGGGCCGGAAGAAGATGCAGGTGGCGATCAGCAGCTGCAGCCATGAAACCCATTCGGCAGGCGTCTTGAGATCGGGCGTCAGATAAACGCCCCCGACGGCAAAAATCGCCACGAAGAAGGCGCCGACGGTCACGCGGACATAGTCATCGAGCCGGTTCCAGAGGGCATTCGTCGCCCAGTCGAGGCCATCATGGACACGATCGCCGAAAGCGCTGATCTCGACCAGGCGCGTCAGGGCGAAAAAAACGATGACGAGCGCGATGCCCGTCCAGAACCAGACATTACCCAGAACGGTGCCGATCGGCTGCGGTGGCGCGCCGACGATATAGGGTGCAAACCACTTCACATGCGCCTCTGCCACCGCGGGCATAAAAGCGCCCGCCGCGGCAAGAAGCCCGACAATTTTCAACGTCGAATACTTGGCCATGACAAATCCCCCAAAAAATCGATAGCCGGCTACGGAGACATCTCGTCACGTTCCCCAACGGACATGCCCCACCGGATTTTATCAGAGTTCCGCCGACAAGCGTACGAATGTTGCCGGCGGAGAAATACACAAAACACGGTAATCGGATCGTTTTATGCGACGTCGCGACACCTATTCGGCCGCCACTCCCGGCAAGTACCGCGGAGCGGGTTTGTCCAGTGAGAGATGCGGCGCGAGAGCATGCCGGGCCTGGTCGAAAGCGGACCATAACCCGTCATCCCCGAGCGACGGAATGGTCACGACCTCACCCATGTCGAACCCGGCGAGAGCCGCATCGACCATATGGCCTGCATCCATGATCATGCCGGCGGGAATGCCGGAACTGTCCACACCGGCGCGTTCGAATATCTCCGTGCGGGTAAAGCCCGGCAGCACGGCCTGGATCCGGACGCCCTTCGGGTCGAGTTCCGATGCGAGGGACTGCGTCAGCGTCAGCACGAACGACTTTGCCGCCGCGTAGCTGCCATTGAACCGCTCGGGCATCAGCGCGACAACGGAGGCCAAGTTGACGATGCCGCCCTCTCCTCGCGCGCTGAACGCCTTGGCGGCCGCCACGGTGAGCGTGTGCAGGACGTCGACGCCGAGGAAGACCAAACGGTCGAGATCCGTCTCCGACGCGTCCAGCACGCTGCCGCTCGGCGCCACCCCTGCGCTGTTGACGAGGAAGGAGATCGCTTCATCCTCCCGGATGCGCTTGGCGACGCGCTGGAGGTCTTCCGGCTTGCCGAGGTCTGCCGGCAAAGGTGTGGCCACGATGGCGTGTTTCTCCGAAAGCTTCTTGGCGCTCGTTTCCAGGCGAGCGAGGTCTCGCGCAACAAGGACAAGATCGTAGCCCCTGCCGGCAAGGCGGTCGGCATAGACCGCTCCGATACCGGAGGACGCACCGGTGATCAATGCGATGGGTCTGCTCATGACAAGTTCCTATTCGGCTGCAATGTTGAGGTTGCCGACGACGGGAGTGCCGTTGGCGTGGATGAGATGTTTGTCGGTCATGTTCGTTTCCCCTGTCTTGATGATTGGTTGGACGTCATGTTTCCCTAAGATCGCCGATCAGCGTCGGCACGAGTTCCGCCACGGTCGGATGGATCGGCACTGCCCAGCGCAGCTTTTCCGTCGTGGAATTCAGGTTCATCGCTTCGAGGACACCATGAACGGCTTCATCGCCACCGACGCCGAGAAAGGCCGCACCGAGCACCTGGTCGGTCTCTGCATCCGCGACGAGTTTCAGGAGACCTTGCGTTTCACCCTTTTCCACGGCGCGGCCGACACGGCTCATCGGACGGGTGGAAACCTTCACCCGATGTCCCGCCTCTTTCGCCTGGCGTTCCGTCATGCCGACCCGGCCGAGCGGCGGATCGATGTAAAGGCCATAGCCGAGGATACGGTCGGACAGCTTGCGGTCGCCGCCGTCGAGCAAGTTTGCCGCGACGATCTCGAAATCATTGTAGGACGTGTGGGTAAACGCGCCCCGGCCGTTGCAGTCTCCCAGCGCCCAGATGCCATCGACATTTGTCTGCAGGCGGTCGTCGACCGTGATGTAGCCGTGATGATCGGTTTCGATGCCCGCCAACTCGATACCAAGGTCGTCGGTGTTTGGCTGACGTCCGACGGCGACGAGGACGTGGCTGCCGTGAACGCGCTCCCGATCCGTCTCTACAACGATGTCCGCGCCATCCCTGCCGACGGTTGCCAGCGTCTGGCCACGCAGAACCGTGATGCCGTCCCGGGTCAGGATATCGGCGATCGCCTCGGAAATGTCGGTGTCTTCGCGGGAGGCCAGGTGCTGTCCGCGCTCGATGACGGTGACCTCGGCACCGAAGCGTCGATACATCTGGGCGAACTCCAGCCCGATGTAGCTGCCGCCAAGCACGATCAGGTGTTTCGGCAGTTCTTCCAGGGCAATGATCGAAGTGCTCGTCAAATAAGGCACGTCGACGAGGCCGGGCACATCGGGAATATGTGGCCGTGCGCCGACATTGATGAAAATCTGCGGCGCCGTGTATTGCTCACCATCGACCGTCACGGTCTTGGCGGCCACGAACCTGGCCTGGCCATGAATCACATCCATCGTCTCGAGGCTGTCGAACCAGGATGCGAGACCGTTTCTCGCATCGAGGGTCACCTTTCTCGCCCGGGCCGCCACGACGGCCATGTCGACGGTCGGCGGTTCGCCGAGCTTCACCCCATATTCCGCCGCGCGCCGCGTTACCTCGGCGGTCTTGGCGCACGCCACAAGGGCCTTCGTCGGCATGCACCCGGCATTGACACAGGTGCCGCCCAGAAACTTGCGTTCGATCAGGGCCACCTTGCGCCCCATCGCGGCCATGCGAGCGGCGAGAAACGGCCCGGCCTGCCCGGCTCCGATGAAAATCGCGTCATAGTCCCTCATGACACGGCCGCCACGATGACCAGTGCGAGCGCGATGGCGACCACGTCTTCGATGAGGGCCGCAGGCAAGTCACGGCCGAAGCGGCCGGCGAGATAGGCACGGCCGGCAGCACCACCGAAGGTGCCGATCACCGCACCGATGATACCCGCGATCAATCCGACAACAAGGGTCCCGCCCGCGGACGCGATCGTCGCGCCGCTGAGCGCGCCCATGATGATCCGCGCGCCGAACTGGACCGGCACCTTGCGCGAAGGCGTGCTGGGAAGCTGGTCGGTGACAAGCTCGACCACGGCAAGGATCGTGAAGATCACCACTGCCCAGATCGATCCCATGAAGGAGAGGCTGCTCTGGGAGATGTCGAACCATCCGAGATAAGCGCCCCAGGCAACGGCGGCGGGGGCCGTCATGGCACGCAAACCCGCGACGATGCCGATGAGAATAGCAAGAAGGATAAGCATTGGAGTTCCCCTGAAAATTGATGATATGAAGAAATATGCCGCGGATGCCTGATCGGCAAAAGGAGCGCGGGATACCCGCGGCATGCCTGGAACGCCCGGAGGCGTCAACTCTGGAAGAAGGCCAGCAGGTCGGCGTTGATCACGTCCGGATTGATCGTGCACATGCCGTGACCCAGACCCGGATAGGTCTTGAGCGTGCCGTTTTTCAAAAGTTTGGCGGAAAGCGGCGCGGAATCGGCATAAGGCACGATCTGGTCGTCGTCGCCATGCATCACGAGAACCGGAAGGTCGATCGCCTTGAGGTCTTCGGTGAAGTCGGTTTCCGAGAAGGCCTTGATGCAGTCATAGTGCGCCTTGGCGCCGCCCATCATGCCCTGCCGCCACCAATTCTGGATGATGCCTTCGGAGACCTGAGCGCCGGGACGGTTGAAGCCGTAGAACGGGCCGGAGGGGACGTCACGGTAGAACTGGGCGCGGTTGGCGATAAGCGCGGCACGGAAACCGTCGAACACCTCGAGCGGCAGGCCGCCGGGGTTCTTCTCGGACTTCACCATGATCGGCGGCACCGCCCCGATGATGACGGCTTTCGACACGCGTCCCTTCTTCGAGCGGGCGACGTAGTGAACGACCTCGCCGCCGCCGGTCGAGTGACCGACATGGATGGCGTTCTTCAGGTCGAGTTTTTCGGCCAACTCGGCCACATCGGCCGCGTAGGTGTCCATTTCGTTGCCGGTGTCGGTCTGGGTCGAGCGGCCGTGGCCCCGGCGGTCGTGAGCGATGACACGAAACCCTCTCTCGAGGAAGAACATCATCTGGTTGTCCCAGTCATCGGCCGAGAGCGGCCAGCCGTGATGGAAGACGATGGCTTGCGCATCTTTCGGACCCCAGTCCTTGTAGAAGATTTCGGTGCCGTCGGTGGTGGTTACAAAGCCCATGGTGATATTCCCCTGTTCGGTTTCAACTGGTTGCGTGGCGGCGGAAGCCCACTTCGGAAGGGACGCGACGGCGACTGTCGCACCTCCTGCGAGGAGGAAATCACGCCGGGTGGCGCTTAGATGCATTGCGGTGGCGATGGCGTTCATGTCCGTCTCCGTGGAAGCGAGGATGCCTCTGTTTCGACGAGACGGACGGTGCTCCGGTCTTGCGTGTGAATCGAGTAAAGCGTCGTAAATTGATGATAAGCAAAAAATTCGCGTGTCCCGGCGGCGGCCTGCCCGCAGCCTATCCGGCGACAAAACGATAGGCGTCGCCTGTCCGTTCGGCGTAACCGACACCGGGATAGGTCCAGTGATAGCCCAGCAACTTCAGCTTCTCGGTCGCAGCCCGATCGAGCAGTATTCTGCGATGCTTGAGGGCCAGTTCCCCATCGGTGTCGAAGCCGAAATGCCATTGCGGGTGTGCAAAGAAGATCACATCGTTCGTGCAAGCGTCGCCGGTGATCAACAGGTTATCCCGCCCGGCGAGTTCGACGGAGATATGCCCGGGCGTGTGTCCGGGCGTGTCGACGACCGACATGCCGGGCACGATCTCGTCGCCCGCCCTCACCTGCGTGAGCTGGCCCTCGACGGCGAAGAGATCCCGTTGCGCGCCCTTGGCGAAGCCATGAAGGGCCGCGGGCCTGCGGGTTTCGAAATCCTTGTCGGTCCAGAAATCCCATTCGGCCTGGCTGACATAATATTGCGCATTCGGATAAAGAAGCTTGCCCTCCGCTGTGACGGTTGCGCCGGAGTGGTCGGGATGAACATGGGTAAAGACGATCTTGGTGATCGATTCCGGCGTCACGCCCGCCGCCTTCAGGTTCCCGGCCAGCCTGCCTGCGCTGTCCTGAAAGTTCGCGCCGGCACCATTGTCGATCAGGATCAAATCTTTGCCGTAACGGATGAGCGGGACATTGGCCTGGACAGGCGCCCCGCTCATATCCCCTCCAAGGGCTGCCAGGATCGGCTTGCGCTCCTCCACCGAGGCATCAGGAAGCAGGACGTCGGCGGGAAGGGTGAGGAAGCCGTCGCTTAAAACAGTGACGTCGAAATTGCCGTGCTCGAACCGATGGAGGTTGGCGGCCCAGCCTGGCCGAGCCATCACAGCGGCAGCGGCTGCCGTCGTCACCAAGAAGTCGCGTCTCGTGATGCATGCTGATTTCGAAAACATGTGTCGTCCTCCGACGGTTGTTGTCAGCAGGAATCTCGCTCGCGACAGATTGAGTGGCGAGTAAATGCTTGTGAATCGGTGCGAACGGCTCTGTTCGCACACAGACAAAACCTACTGCAGGCCGGTGCTGTGATGGACGTTTGCCCCTTCTGCAGCTTCGATGACAGTTTCCGGGGTCACGTCCTCCTCATCATCATACCCCGCAAGCTCGCGGGAAAGATCGGCCGAAATTCTGCGTTCCCACGCGACCGCTTTGTCGCCACGGGCAAGTTCCAATCCCGCTTCGAAGAAGTGATTGGCCGCGGAAAGCGCGTTGCCCCCTCCCTCCTGCAGGATCAGCCGGGCTTTGACCCGAAGGAGATCGGCACGGCACCACCGTTCGCCGGAACTCTGGCCGTCCAGCAATGCCGCGTCGATGACCTGGTGCGCCTCGGTAAAGCGGTTCAGGCTGCCGAGCGCCTGGGCTTCCAGCGACTGAAACGCGGACTTGAAGAGCGTAAACCCGGCCTTCTCCAGAACCGTCATGCTCGCACAAAGTTCGCTCAGGCACGCGTCCGCTCGCCCCTCGCGGAACGCCAGGTCGGCGCCAAAGCAGCGCGCGTAGGCGCTCCAGACATCCAGCGAAAGCGATTTTGTGTGCTCTCCGAGCAGGACGATGTATTTTTCGGCCAGATCGACCCTGCCCTCCAGAAGCGCGATCGGGCACGCGGCCTCGGCCAGCACATTGGTCAGCGACAGCTCATGGCCAATCGACATCGTGTATTCGACGGTCTCCTCGACCAGCCGCAGGGCGCGCTCGGCATCCCCGAGAACCCAATGGCATCTTGCGAGGATGATCCTGGCCGTGGCCTTCTGGTCGAACTGAAACCGCGTGGTGGGCGGCAGCGCCTCGTATTCCTCGATCATCTGCTCGAGAAGGTCGCACGCCTCGGCATGCCGGCCAAGCCAGTGCAGGGTCGCACCCATGATCCGCTTGCCGACCACCGCGTCGACGGCCTCACGCGATGCCGCGGCGCGCGCCTGGAACATTTGCGCCAGTTCAAGCCCCAGCAGCGGCTGAGCACGATTTATGGCATCGACCCAGAGGGCCCAGACGGCGCGAAGCTGATAATCGATATCACCGAGTTGTTCCGCGATACGCAGAGCCGTGGTCCAGGCATCGATGCCTTTCTGCGGCCCTTCAGTCGACCTCATCTGCGGCCAGCCGAGAGCGGCGTAAAGTTTCATCCGGCTTCGTTCGTCGAGGTCGGGATGGTTGTCGAGATAGGCGATCGCCCTGGTGACGAAGACGAAACATTCGTCGAGCAGCGAGAACCGGAAGAACAAGGGCAATGCGGCAACCGTCAATCGCACGCCCGCCAGGGCATTGCCGCCGGGATCGAAAGCCCAACCGAGCGCAAGGCGCAGGCTTGGCACGTGCTGCGAAAAATCCTCCGGCCACTCCTCCAGGGCCGTCGAGTATAATGTCTGTTCGTTCTCTTCCAGCAAGCGGGTCAGGAACCTGGCCAGGCGTTCAACGACGGTCGCGGTCCCGCCGCTTTCCGTCAGTTTCTCGAACGCGTAGAAGCGCGTGGTATCGAGCAACCGAAACCGGGTCCCTTCGGACCCCGGCTCGATCACCATGAGCGACTTGCTGACAAGATTGTCGATGAGGTCGTCGGGGTCAAAGCCGGCAAGCACCGCGACGGCAGCCGGCATGGAAAACCACCCCCTGAAGATGGAAAGCTGCTGGAGTGCGCTCTGCTCCTCGATCGACAGAACCATGTAGCTCCAGTCGAGCGTGGCTCTCAGCGTCTGGTGTCGCAGCAGGGCGGTTCGCCGGCCCCGCGTCAGGACACGGAACCGGTCGCTCAGGGATGCCGCAACCGCCTTGGCCGACATCCTGTCCATGCGCGCCGCTGCAAGTTCGATCGCGAGCGCGATGCCGTCCAGTTGGCGGCAGATATCGCCGACATGATACGCATCCTCGTCGGTCAACTCGTAACCGCCCCGCACCGCTGCGGCGCGTTCGACAAACAGCTGGACGGCTGCGGACCGTGAGGCTTCCAGGACCGATGCATTCTCCGCGGGAAGCTCAAGCGGTTCGAGGCGGTGGACCCACTCGCCGTACGCTCTCAGAGGTTCCCGGCTCGTGGCAACGAAACGGGCCGTGGTGGTGGCAGAGAGAATTGCCTCGACGAAAATCGCGGCCTCGTCGACCACGTGTTCGCAGCTGTCGAGAACAAGGATGATGTCGCGCCCTTCAAGCGCCGACGCGACTTCAGCGTGGATGTCGTCGGTTCTCGACAGGATGTCCAGCTTCGACGCCACTTCGGTCGAGATCAGTTCGCCCGTAGCGAGTTCGGCAAGATCCACCCAGATGATCTCGGCGGCGGCTTGATCCGTCACGGCGCGAGCCAGGGTCGACTTTCCGATCCCCCCGGGACCGACGATCGTCAGCAACCGCGCTTTCGCCATCTGATCCAGGAGCGTGTCGACCGCCCGCTCGCGACCATAGATGCCGGACAAACGTCTCGCTTGAGGATTTCGGGCGGCGGGCTTGCCCGGCGGCTCCGATAGACGCACGACCGACCCGATGAACGTGTAGCCCCGGCCCGGGACATTCGCGATGTAACGCGACTCCGACTTGGTGTCGCCGAGCGCCTTCCGCAACGCCGAGATATGAACCCTCAGATTGGTGTCATCGACATAGGTGTCTGGCCAGGCGTGCTTGACGATTTCCGCGTTCGTCAGGAGTTGGCCGGCGCGGGAAACCAGGAAGAGAAGGATTTCGACGGCACGACTGCCCAGCACGACGGGTTCACCGTCGCGGGTCACGGTTTTCGGTGCCACCTTCAACTCGAAGGGGCCGAATCTGAATCCCTCTTCCACCGTCTGTCTCCGTCGAGCGGAGGCAAGGTAGCACCGCGGTCAGATCAGTCGAATAAATCTTTGAAAAGAATTGCAGCCATCGCCCGTTCCTCTGCTCGGGAATGGCCAAGCGATCAGGAAGCCATTCGCTGGCGATATTTCGGCGCGCACATGAAGCAAAAAGACAGATACAGGCGCAGGTCTCGATGGGAAGCGCCTCAATTTACAGAGATTTGCAGAAATTTTCAGCCATTGACTTGGGGCTGCATGTTTTGAACTGCTTAATCAAGCAGACATGCGTCAAACGATTTTCACTGGGGATATCGGCATGGAGGGTGGCGCGAAAGCCTATCAGGGCATCGGCCTGGCGGCGGCTCTTCCTCATTCATCCCTGGGAGGAGAAGAATGAAGATCGGCGTGGTTTCCGACAGCCTTGCCAAGCTTCCCTTGGGGGAAATGCTGGATCAGGTCGTCCAACTCGGAATGTCCGGTGTCGAAGTGAACACGGGCGGGTGGTCGACGGCGCCGCATTTCGACCTGGACGCCATGCTTGCGAGCGCCCAGACCCGGCGGGAGTTCCGGCAGGAATTCCAAAGCAGGGGCCTCGAAATCGTTGCGCTGAACGCCAACGGAAACCCATTGCACCCCACCGACGCTACGCAGGCGGACTGCCTTCACGACACCATTCGTGTCGCGGGAGAACTGGGGGTCAGGACCGTCTGCACGATGTCCGGACTACCCGCCGGCGGCCCTGGCGACCGGCTGCCAAACTGGGTCGTGGTGAGTTGGCCGCCTGAAGTTCAGGAGACATTGAACTACCAGTGGAACGATGTCCTCTTTCCTTTCTGGCGTGACACGGTGAGCCTGGCGCGACAATGCGGCGTCGAGCAGATCGCACTCGAGCTGTGCGGACATCAATGCGTCTACAATGTCCCCACCCTCATGATGTTGCGGAGCGAGGTCGGCCCGACCGTCGGTGCCAATCTCGACCCGTCGCACCTCTTCTGGATGGGCGCCGACCCCCTCGCCTCGATCGCCGCTCTCAAGGATGCGATCCAGCATGTCCACATCAAGGACACGCTCCTGAACCAACGTGTCCAGCCAACGATGGGACTTCTCGACAATGGCGCGATCGCGGATGTGGCGGGTCGAAGCTGGAGCTACGTCACACCCGGATTCGGTCATACCGAAGGCTGGTGGCGGTCGTTCGTCTACGAATTGCGAATGGTCGGTTATGACGGCTGGCTGTCCGTGGAGCACGAAGACTTCCTGGTCGCCAATGTCGAAGGCCTGCGCACCACGATGGACATGTTCAGAAAATTCCTGCCCGTCGCACCATCGGATTTTTCACTTCAACAAATCTGATCTCTTGGTCGAAAGCACAATAGGCAGCTCTTCTTGAGTTGAGTAAGTTTCGCTGCGGATTGTTGGCAGCGGGTCTGATCCATGCTCTACGGTGTGGGCCGGCCGGGGAGACGATGCTTGGAAGAGGAGTTCCAATTTGGTCCGTACGTTCTGCGGACGAGCAAGCGTGCCGTTCTGCTGAACGGCCAGCCGATCCCGCTTGGCAGCCGCGCCATGGACATCCTCATCTATCTCGTCCGAAACGCCGGCCAACTCCAGACCAACGCCGCCATCATCAAGAACTCCTGGCCGGATACCTATGTCGACGAGGCCAACCTTCGCGTCCACATCTCGGCGCTTCGCCGTGCGCTGGGCGATACGAGGCGCGAGCCGCAATACATCGCCAACATTCCGGGGCGCGGTTATTCGTTCATCGGGCCGCTCTCCACGAGCATTGCAGACGCGGCGACCACTGCCGAACTCGGCATCGACAAGACGCTCCCTCCTCCGGGCCTGGTCGACCGGGACGAGGTGATTGCCTCGCTGGTCGATAACCTGTCCTCGACCCGATTGCTGACGATCACCGGACCCGGCGGCATCGGCAAGACGGCGATCGCCCGGTCGGTCGTGGATCGTTTTGGCCAGAAAATGGTCTGGATCGATCTTGCCGAAGTCGAGCGCGGAGAGGCATTGGCGCCGCTCGTGGCCGCAAGGATGGAAATCGCCCTCAAGAGCGAAGGTCTGGCGGAGGCAATCTCGACCCGTCTCAATGACCGCAACCTCCTCCTCATCCTCGATGGCTGCGAGCATGTCGTCGCGCATGCGGCGGCATTCGCGGAGAAAGTGTTGCTGTCGCCCGGCCCGGCCCGCATCCTCGCGACCAGCCGCGAGCCGTTGCGGGCGCGTGGCGAGCGTGTCCACAGGGTCGTCCCTCTCGATCTGCCCACCGCTGACGCAGCCGATGAACAGGAAAATATCGTGGCGCAGGCGCTGAAATCGCCGGCCGTCCGTCTGTTCGTCGAGCGTGCGGATGCTTGTCTTGGCGGCTACCAGCTGTCCGAGGGTGATACGCCATCCGTCGTCGAAATCTGCAGCCGGCTCGACGGCATCCCTCTGGCGATCGAACTCGCCGCCGCGAGACTGGAAACGATGGGCGTCGAGGCGCTTGCCATTTCACTCAAGGACGGTTTCAAGGTGCTGTCCCGTGGGACCAGGACGGCATTGCCGCGGCATCGGACATTGCGCGCCACGCTCGACTGGAGCTACGACCTCCTGCCGGTCAAGGAACAGCAGGCAATTCAAGAGCTTTCCCTCTTGCGCGGTTGGTTCACGATGGAAACCGCCGCCCACATCACCATGACGACGGACACGGAAACTGTCTTGGACGACCTCGTTTCGAAGTCACTTGTCGTCGCCGATCCCAGAGGCCGGAGGACGCAGTTCCGTCTGCTCGACACGACCAGGCTGCATGCCTGCTCCAAACTGTCGGAGAGTGGCCGCGAACCCGAGGTCTTGCTGTCCGCCGCTCAGTCGCTCACACATCTCCTCGAGGCCGCCGAGGACGAAATGTTTTCCCAGCCCCTTGAGGAATGGTCGCAGGATTATGCCCAACATCTGCCGTCCATACGCCTTGCGGCGGAATGGGCGTTCTCGGCAAGCGGTCATGCCGATACTGCGGCCAGGCTCGTCGTCGCGGCCCTGCCGCTGTTCTTCCGCCTGACGCTGATGGAGGAATCGACGTTCTGGGTCACCCGGGCGATCGCGGTCGACGTCGCGCCGGAGGGCGATGCGCGAAGCCGGATGAAGCTTTATGCGGCGCTGGGTTGGCCAGCGATGCGATCGATATCCCGGCCCGACAAAGGGGTCGAAGCCTGGACCAAGGTTTTGAAGATCGCCGAGGACGCTGGCGACAACGATTTTCAATTGCGCGCGGTATGGGCGCTGTGGGTCGACGCGATTACCAGCGGCGAGCCGAAAAAGGCGATGGTGTTCGCCGAACGCTTCACGTCTCTCGCCCAGAGGTCTGCCGACCCCATGGACGTCGTCGTGGGCAAACGACTGGTGGCGACCACGCTCCATTGGCTCGGCCGCCACCTGGAAGCACGCGACCTGCTTTTGACGATGCTCGCCGATATCGAGCATGTGCCGGCGACCACCGCCTCTGGCCGCTATCATCTGGATCAAGGCGTGACCGCGCGTATCACGCTGGCGCGATGCCACTGGATACTCGGCGATCGTGAACTCGCCTTTACCGTCATCGAAACGGCGGTCAACCAGGCACTGGCCATCAAGCATGAAGTCTCGCTGACGCACGTTCTCGCCGAGGCGGGGTGCCCTCTTGCCCTGCTCGACGGCCGGCTCGATCTCGCCAAGGAATACGCCTCCCTGTTGATGGACCACACCGCATCGCTGTCGCTCGATCTGTGGCAGACCTATGCGCGTTGCTTCGAAGCCGAGGTCGCGATCGCGGAAGGCCGCGCCTCGGTAGGGGTGCCGCAACTCTGCGCCGAACTGACGACGCTGCAGCGTGCGGGGTTCACGAACTTCCGCTCCGGCTTCATCATCGCGGAAGCAAAGGGTCTGGCCCAGTTGGGACGTCATCCAGACGCGTTGACGCTGCTCGACGACGCCATCGCCTCCTGCCGCAGCTCCGGCGAGCGATGGTGCCTGCCGGAACTCCTGCGGGTGAAAGGAAGCCTGGTGCTCGACGATGCCGGGCCTGGTGCCGAAGCTGCCGCTGCCGAATGTTTCCGGGCGGCGCTCGACGCGGCCCGAGCGGACGGGGCGCTGGAATGGGAACGTCGGGTGATGTCCGAGATCGGCAGACATGCGGCGATGCAGCCTGAGTTTGCCGGAATCAAATCCGCGACCGACGTTTTGTCCGCCGCGCGGCCTTCATCATTCCATTAGCTCGACATTTACAACGATTCACAACATGCAACTGGTGATCGGTCATCTGCCATCATAAACCCTTGTTGAAAGGGGTACATTGCGATGACGGACACCGTTCCATCCCGGGTTCTACTGCTATTACCCGACGAAGATGTTTCCGTCGTCTCAGCCGGTTCTCCGCTCAGGTTGGCCAGCCTCTATTACGAACTCAAGGATGCCGGGCTGGAAATCGTACTCGCATCGAGGTCCGGCGGCTTCTCAGCCGTCGTCGGCGACATGCGCCGCCTGCTGGACAACGCTGTCGTCGCCAGGCTCATGGCCGATGCCTTCGCACGAGACGAACTGTCCGAATCCATTCCCCTCGGGCGGGTCTACACAGAGGATTTCGACACCTTGATCCTGTTTGCCGAAGGCGCGGAACTGGCCCATCCCGAAATCGCCCAGGCGATCTCAGAATTCCTCGATGGCGGCAAAGCGGTGATCGCCTCGGAGACCATCAATCCCGCCGAAGGCGTCGTGCCACGCATACATGCGATGCTCTCGAAAGCCCGATAAGGCCACCATTCGTTCGCAGCCCTGCTCCAACCGAAATCCCTGCCTCGATTGACGGGGCGTTCCCGATGGCAGTCTCCGCGATCGGAGAGACAGGCGTTTTGGGGCGGCCCATTCCTGCATGGCACGACGTCCGTGCCCCAGGCCGGTCGCGGGCACCCCTTTGGCGATTAACGGCATCAAAAGCTTTTGGCCCTAATCTGGAGCCATGACTTCGAGTGGATTCCAAAAAGGATTTCTGGCGGTCTTTCTGCTTCTCGTGATGCTGGCGCACTTCGGTGCCGGATCGGCCAACGCAGCTGATTCCGGCAATATTCGCAGTTCCTGCTGGGCATCCGGCAGCCTGTCGGAAGACGTGGCGACAATTGCAGGCACGGCCGGGCGATGGTCCTGCTCCGACCGGAATTACTCCATTGATGCCGAGCGGGTGCTGCTGCGCTTCGATGTCGGCCCGGGCGAACCTCTCCCCCGATACCTCCTTTCCAGGCGAAGCGCACTCGAGACGCTGCATCTGCTGGCGATCGACCAGGATGACGCCGTTCGCGAAATTTCCGTCGCAGCCGAAGCCTTGCCCAGCGCCATGGTTGGCGGGTATTTCAAAGCCACCCTGCCGGAAATAACACGCGCGACCCGGCAGATTATCGTCGCCATCGATCTGCCAAGCCACCGGATGACGCTGGAGAGAGCATATCTGGCGCAGGCAGATGCAGGCAGCGGCGGCATGCGTTTCCTGCTGATCCTGGCGGGACTTTCGGGCATGCTCGTAATGCCTTTGATCTTCAATGTTGCGTTCTACCGTATCCTGCGGGAACCCTTCGTTCTCTGGCACTCGGCGCTCACGCTCTCCCTGCTGGTCACCATCCTGGTTTCATCCGGACTGTCGGTGGTGCTGTTCGATCCGCCGGCGATGACGCTCAACTGGATAACGGCCATTGTCTTCGGGATGACCGTCGCGTCTGGAATGATGTTCACCTACAGCTTCATCGAGCCCGGGTTGATGCATCCTGTTCTGCGACGGCTGCTGCCCTATTGCGCAGCGTGGGCCCTGTTCCTGAGCATTTTTCATGCGGCATTCCCGTTTGTTGCGCGGCCCAGGCAATCTAGCGCATACACGGCCGCATTTGCGCCCATCCTGGCCGTCTTCCTGATGGCGAACATCGATGCCTTGCGCCGCGGAAGCCGCGCTGCGCGGTTCCAGGCCATCGGATACGCGCCAATGGTCCTGGTCGGCTTGATTCGTTTCGTCACGGGGGTGATCCCTTGGTTCGACAGCACGGACGCCATGCTCCTGTTCTATGCCGGCTGCGTGTGTGAAGTCTTCTTCACGACGCTCGGCCTGGCGGAACGTTTTGTAACGATGAGGCACGAGCGAGACCATGCCCGGACCGTCGCCAACGTGCTTGAGAAACTCTCGGAAACCGACCCGCTGACGGGGCTGCTCAATCGGCGCGCCATCGAGGGGCAGTTCAAGCAGCTTCGCGCCGATGGTTTCACCACGCTGGCGATCATCGACCTTGATCATTTCAAGACCATCAATGATGTGTACGGCCATGCAGCCGGCGATGCGGTCCTCAAGGCAGTGGCCGATGCGCTCGAGCCAAGCCCCGATGTCAGCGCCTACCGCCTCGGCGGTGAAGAATTCGTGCTTTTCCTGCGCGGCGACAATGTTGGACACGAAGCCGAGCGCCGACGGCAGGCGATCCCCGCACTTGTCGCTAGTGCGGTTACAGGCCTGCAACGGCCCGTAACGGCCAGCATGGGTATGACGGATTGCATTGCCGAAGAAGGTTTTGCCGAAATCTATGAGCGGGCCGACAAGCTGCTCTACGAAGCCAAGAGCGCGGGCCGAAACCGAACCCGCAGCACGACAAGGGCAACGCCGGCGCCGAGGGCCGCCCCGAACAAAGGGGCAATGATCGCATAGGGCAATTCCAGCAAAAGCGTGGAGCGGTTTTGCTGGCGAACGCAGTAAACCAAAGCCTCAAAAGCTCGGGCACAACATTCGATCATATCATTCGTGATAAGATTGTGATCATTGTAAAAGGATATCAGCGATCCTCTTGCAGTCACTCCCCTGATGGTAAGGGGAAGATGATGGTGGGTGATGTAGGGCTCGAACCTACGACCCGCTGATTAAGAGTCAGCTGCTCTACCAACTGAGCTAATCACCCGTCCGTCCGCCCCGTTCCGGTGGCGTGATGCGGCGTATAAACAGGATCTGGAGGATTGTCCAGCGGCCTGACAAAAAAACTTCGCAAATTGCCGAAAAAAATTGGGAAGACCAAAAAGACAAGGAAAATCAGAGATCGAGAACGCCGGCAGCAACGCGCACCGCCTGCCCGCCAATGCGTGCCGCTGCGATCTCCTGCGCTTCGACGTCGATATGCAGATGAATGAAGGACGGGCGCCCCATCTCGACGCCCTGCTCGATCACCATGGCATGATGGCCGTCCGGCAGTGCGTCGAAATGGTGGATGGGACCGGACAATGCCGCCACTGCCGAGCCTGTTGCAGGGTCCTCGGGGATGCCCATATCGGGAGAAAACATGCGTGCGTGGAACTTCGCGCCATGGTTCACCCCGCCGCGGCAATAGACATAGGCGGAGGCCAGCCGGCCTTCGACGAAGGGCACGGTGCGCTCCCAGAGATTGGCGTCGAATTCCAGCCGCTGCGCCGCGCTGAGATCGTGAACCGGGATCATCAGGAAGGGAACGCCGGCGCTCCAGACGGACGGCACGTGATTTTCGAAACCGATCTCCGTCGACTTCAGGCTCAGCGCATCGGCGAGCGCCTGACGGTCGAGTTTTGCCGCGATCTTCGCCGATCTGCGCGGCAGGTCGAATTCCGCAAAGCTGGCCTCGCCCGGTTTCAAGCGCACGGCGCAACGCACCGGGCCGACTTTTTCGTCCAGCACGGACACCAGGTCCAGAGCACCGGCCCGACCGGAATGTACCCTCTCGGCAAGAGCGATCGCAGCCCCCACCGTCGGGTGCCCGGCAAAGGGCAGTTCGCGTGTCGGCGTAAAGATGCGGATCGTCGCGGCATGGCCGGGATTGGCCGGCGCCAGACAGAAAACCGTTTCGGAGAGATTCATCTCGGCGGCGATCGCCTGCATGCTTGCGTCACTCAAGCCATCGGCATCGAAGACAACGGCGAGTGGATTGCCGGCCAGCCTGACATCCGTGAAAACATCATAGATGCTGTAGTCGTGCGCCATGCCGCTCTCCTTTGAATCATTCATCGGCGGTCGCCCAACCTGCCCCAGCCATCAGCTTGGCGCAACAGGCTTTTCGTCCGGCAGACCCTCGTCGAAAAACAGCCGCAGAATCGGCAGCATCATGCCGTTATAGGCATGCGCACCGGGATCGGCGGAACGGATCGCCACGGCACCGTCGATTTCCTTTTCTTCATCGACCAGCATATGCGCGGCGATACGCTCCAGCATCTCCTCGGCTGAAAGGTCGAAGCGGAAAAAGCGGAAGATGGTGATCCGCCGATTGCGGTGCAGGGCGTGATATCCGGACATAGGCTCGGCGGCGGCAAGGTCGAGACCTGTCTCCTCCAGAACCTCGCGTCGCATGTTGCCGGCGATATCGCAGCGGCCGTCGACGATATCGTTGCCGTCAAGCGAACCTGCGGCGCAATAGACCTGTCCGGGATTGGCCGTATGGCCTCCCATGCGGATGGCGATCACCGCGCCGTCGCGCGACACAGGGATGGCCCAGGCGAAGAGGTGGACGCTGCCCGGCTGCGGCCGTTTGCGCCACCACATGAAAGTGGAAAACGGCACCATGTGCCCCTGCCCCCGCAGCCCCTCTTCCCCCAGTGCCATGCGGGAGAAGAACACCATCGAGCCGTCGTAGAGTGCCGGGTTGGCAGCGACTTCCTCCTGCCAGTTGCGGGCAGCGGCATCTTTTTCGGCGGCATGAAACGGATGCTCATCGGCCACCACCACAAGCTCGGCATCGGCAACAGGGAAGATAGCGTCTTCCGGCGGCCAGCCGAGCGGATAGTCCGCGCATGCCGGCATCAGACGAGGTCCAGCGTCATGACCACCGGACAATGATCCGACGCCTTGGGGCGGTCCCAGCCGGTGCGCGGATACCGCTCCACCTCCTGCCCCGGCGGAAACACCGTGCGGAACGGCTGGCCGCCGCGAATGACCTGCGGCACCTGGCCGGCATTGCTGGCCGCCAGCGATGGGGAAAGCCAGATGTAGTCGAGCTGGCAGAGATGCTGCTCCTGCGGCCCGCGCGCATGATAGAGCGTCCAGCGATCCATGACGTCGCGGCGACGCATGACATTTTCGGCAAAGCCGTCATGGCTGAAGACATCGAGGGCGCTTTCCGCCTCGTCGTGATGGACGAAGCGATATCCGGTGCGGCGGGTACCGATCACCTCGATGCGCTCCTGGTAATCGTTCATGTCGCCGCAGATGACGAAGCGCTTGTTCGCCGTATGCCCCTTGCCGAAGCGTCGCTCGATGATGTGGCGCACCGCAAGCGCCTCCGCCCTGCGCACAGGCATGGTTGAATCCCGCCCGTCCAGCCCGTCGCGGCTGGGACCCATCGACTTGAAATGCACGACATAGAGGGTCAGCGGCTGACCGCCGATGCGCAGGTCCACCTCCAGGCAATCCCGCTTGAAGATCTTGTCGCTCGGGTTCTCCGCCGGAAAAGGCCCGAGTTCCGGCGGCAGGTCGAGAAAGGTCATCATCGCATGGCTCTGGATGTCGACGAGCTCGATCTTCTGTCCGTCAATCGTTTCCTCGCGCATCAGCACCGCGACGTCGATGCCGCGGCTGTCGTTTCCCTGCACCAGGTATTTCTGGCGATAACCGTTGCCGACCATGCGGAACAGATAGCCGTATTCGAAGGCCTGCAGGGCGCTCATATTGTCCACCTCCTGCAGGCAGATGATGTCGGCATCGGCCTCAGATATGGCCAACGCGCTGAGCTGCCTGGTGTCGTCGGTCGAGGCAATCGCCCTTGCCTCCTCCAGCCGCCGATATTGTTCCTCACCATCGACCTCGAACAGTTTCAGCACGCGATCCTGCCGCAGCTGGTTGCGAAAACCGGTAAAATCGAACCGGGTCATGAGATTTTCGATGTTGAACGTGGCAAGGCGAAGCGACATGAATCAATTCCGGTTGAAGCTCAGGCAGTCTAGCGGCAGGTGACAGGCCGGGAAAGGCCGACGGCCGGTCGAAAGAGAGGAGGCGCAGCCTCCCAAAAATAGTCGCCCGCCAGGGTTTTCCCACCGATTATTTTCATTTCTCCGGACGTATTTCAGACATATCGTGACAGGTGTCGGGGGACGCTGCCTGCCGCGACACTCTCAACCAACATTCCCCTCCCGGCTGATCAAGGATCCACCATGAAGATCGGACTTCGCACCCTCACCCTCCTCATGACGATGGCAGTCGCCGCCACCTCCGTCCCGGAGCTGGCTTTCGCGGAAAGCTACGGCGCCATCGCCTATTCGCGCCGCACCGGCGCCCTTGGCTGGTCCTATGACCACCCCTCGCGCCGCAGCGCGGAACGCGCCGCGATGGGCAATTGCGGACGCGGCGATTGCAAGGTCCTGTGGTTCCGCGATGCATGCGGCGCCGTAGCTGCCGGCCCGGATGGCTGGGGTTCCGGCTGGGGCACGAACCGCCGCCGCGCCGAGCGCGAAGCTGTCAACAGCTGCTCGCAATATTCCTATGATTGCGAAGTCATCCGCTGGCAGTGCTCGGGCGCCCGTCCCTGATCGACAGGTTTTACGGGTCAGCCATCGGCGTATCCGGGCGGCAGTTGCCGTCCGGCTTGACATCGTTCAGGCAAGGCACCAGGCCGACAGGATGGCAACCGACAGCTTGTCGCCAACCGAAACTCTGACGGCACTGAACGCCCGCAGGATCTGGCCGTCCGGCAACGCCAGCCGCAAGGCATAACGCTCGCCTTCGTAAATAGCCGACACGACACGGCAGGCGATGCCATCAGCGTCGATTGCCACATGCTGCGGACGAACGAGGATATCCGCGGAAGCGCCTGCGGCACCATCCTGGAACAGGGGCCGGATGGCCGGCCAGTCGAGCAGACGGGGCATTCCCTCGGTCAGCGGAAGCCGCAGGATGGCGCCCTGCCCGATCAGGGCGCCTGCCATCCGCCCTTCGGGTCTCGCATAGATTTCTTCCGGTGGCGCCAGTTGCACCAGCCGGCCCTCCGACATCACCGCGACCTCGGTCGCAAGCGCCATCGCCTCGCTCTGGTCATGGGTGACGTAAATCATCGTGGCGCCGGAGCGATTGTGGAAATCGCGGAACGTTTCTTCCATTTCCTGCTTCAGGTGGCGGTCGAGATTGGCGAGCGGCTCGTCCAGCAGCACCACATCCGGCGATGTCACCAGGCATCGCGCCAGCGCCACCCGCTGCCGCTGACCGCCCGAAAGTGCCGCCGGCTGCCGGTCGGCATGGTCTCGCAGCCGCACGGCATCCAGCGCATCGGCGACGGCCTTGCGCCCGCGCTCGCCGGAAATGCCGCGCACCTTCAGGGGATATCCGACGTTTTCGGCAACCGTCATATGCGGCCACAGGGCATAGGATTGGAACACCATCGCCATGTTGCGCCGCTCCGGCGGCACCATGGAGGCCGCGTCGGCCAGCAGCCGGTCGCCAAGCAGAATGGAACCGTCGCTCGGTTGCTCGAAGCCGGCGATCATGCGCAGCACCGTGGTCTTGCCGCAGCCGGACGGCCCAAGCAAGGCGAGGAAGCCGCCGGCCCGCACGTCGAGCGACAATGCCAAGACGGCGGGACGACCGCCGCCAAAATCCTTGCCGACATGGTTGAGGATCAGCTTCGCCACGGCAGCACCCCTTTCGGCAGGCGTTTTGCGAAAAATTCGAGCGCCAGCATCATCGCCACCACCATGACCACCACCAATACGGACAACGCCGAAGCCAGGTCGGAACCGCCGCTGTCGTCGAGATTGTAGATCACCACGCCGAGCGTCTGCGTGCCGGCCGTCCATAGAAGGGCCGAGACGGTCAATTCGTTGCAGGCGATCAGGAAGACCAGGATGACGGAAGCACCGGCCGCCGGCGCCACCAGCGGCACGACGATATCGACAAGCCGCCGGTAAAAGCCGGCGCCGGCCAGTCGTGCTGCCTCCTCCAGCGCCGGATCGAGCTGATGAAAGGCGCTGACCACCGGCTTCAGGCTGACGGCGAAGAAGCTGGAGAAATAGGCGATCAGGATGATCCAGATCGTGCCGTACAGCGTGACGTTCAGCAGCGGCAGAGGGCCGGCGAAAACCAGGATGAAGGCGACCGCAAGCACGATGCCGGGCAAGGCGTAGGGGATTTCCACCAGCGCCGTCAGTACCCGCGCCAGCACGCCGCGGCGCGACGCCAGTTGATAACCGACAAGCAGCGTCAGCAGAAGCAGACCGAATGCGGTCGTCGCCGACAGGAAGAGCGAATTGGCGAAGGCGGTACGTGTCGCCGACTGGCGGAACAGCACTTCCTCGAAAGCATGGAACGACATGGTCGAAAAGGTCAACGGCACGCCATAGGCCGGCACCAGCGCGCCGGCGAGCAGCGCCAGGAACGGCGCCACGAGCACGAAGAACAAAAGCAGCCATAACAGCGGGGCGACCAGCAGCCTGAGGCCTCCGAGCCGGAATGTGGCGATGGCGCCGGCAAGACCGATGACCCGATAATCCCGCCCCCGCAGCGCCCGCTCCTGGACGGCGAGGCCCACCACCGAGATCACTGCGATGGCGGTCGACAATAGCGCCACCTCTCCAAAGGTCCGGCTACTGAAAGCGGAAAACTTCGAAAAGATCAGCGTCGGCAGCGTATAAATCGAAGCCGGTATGCCGAGAATGGCGGGAATACCAAAATTGCCGACACAGGACACGAAGGCGATGGCCGCCCCTGCGATCAGGCCCGGCATCGACAGCGGCAGAACGATATCGCGAAACACCTGCAGCCCGGAGGCGCCGGAAAGTCTTGCCGCCTCTATGCCGTCCCGCGGCAGGGCCATCAGTCCGGCCCGCAGGGCAAGGTAGACGAGCGGCGCATGCTGCACACCAAACAGCAGCGCAATGCCGCCGACCGAATAAAGCGGCTGCGGCGATCCGAGCGGCGGGGCGATGTGCAGCGCCTTTAGCAGCGGGCTGGAGGGGCCGGACATCTGCACCCAGGCCAGCGCCGTCACCTGCGGCGGGATCATCATCGGCAGGACAAAGAGGAAGCCGAGGATCGATCGCCCCCTAAGGTCGGTCAGCGTCAGCAGGAAAGCGAAGGTGGCGCCAAGCATCACGGAGATCGCCGTGCCGAAAAGCGCCGTCTCCAGCGTATAGCGCACCGACGACCAGAGGGCGGGATCGGCCAGAAGCCCGCCCAGGTCACCGCGCAACAGGGCGACAAAACCGGCGAAGGCAAGGCGCGACAGCGGCAGGACGCTCAGGAAAGCAACGGCAAGGACAACGAAAGGAAGCAGCCAGCGGGGCTGGCTGCTTTCCGAAGCGGATCGGGTCATCTCGGTGTTAGTTCGAGCCGTAGATGCCGGAGAAAGTCTTCAGGTCCTCGTCGGTGTTCTTCAGCGCCTCGGCGGCGTTGATCGGCAGCACCTTGATGCTGTCACGCGCCGGGAAACCTTCCGGCAGCGCCGTGCCGTTGCGGGCCGGGATGTAGCCGAGCTTGACGAAACCTTCCTGGCCCTTCTCGGACAGGACGTAATCGACGAATTTCTGAGCCGCCTCGGCGTTCTTGGCGGAGGCCAGAATGCCGACCGGCTCGGTCACAGCCGAAACGCCTTCCTTCGGGAAAACGAACTCGACGGGCGCGCCCTTGGCCTTTTCGCGGATCGGCATGTAATCGACGACCATGCCGTAAGCCTTCTCGCCCGAAGCGACCGACTTCAGCACGGCACCGTTGCCGCCGGCGGCGATTGCGCCGTTGCCGGCGAGGTTCTTGTAGAGGTCCCAGCCGAGGCCTTCGACGCCGGTCAGCGTCTGGGCGTGGATCAGGGCAGCACCCGAGGTCAGCGGGCTCGGCATCGTTACAAGGCCCTTGGCTTCCGGCTTGGTCAGGTCGAGCCAGCTTTCCGGCTTCATGCCGGCCGCCGTGTTGTAGACGATGCCGGTGGTGATCAGCTTGGTGGAGTAATAATAGCCGTCGGCATCGTAGAGGGCGGCGTCGTAATTGGCGGCTTCCGGCGACTTGTAGGCCAGCAGCTGGCCGGCCTGCTTCATGCGCTCCAGCGTCACGGTGTCGGCGATCAAGAGCACGTCGGCGACCGGGTTGCCGGCCTCGATTTCAGCCATCAGCTTAGCCATGATCTTCGGCGTGCCGTCGCGCACCCAGTCGACCTTGATATCCGGATTGACAGCCATGAAGCCGTCGACGGTCGCCTGTGCGTCCTCGTTGGGCTGGCTGGTGTAGAGCACCAGATTGGCGGCGTTGGCCGAAAAGGCCATCATGCCGAAGGCAGCGGCGGCGGTCAGGGCGGAAAGCAAGGTCTTCATGGCGGCGATCCTGTTTTTTGCAAGAAGAGAGGCCGCTAAACCACGGGCAGTTTACATCCATGTGACAGACATCACTGAACAGGCCCGCCCGGCGAGCGACAACATCGCCGAATTGGCGCATTCCATGACTTTTTCGGGTTTCGATCAGGCGCCAACTCGCTAATCTCGTTGCCAAATTCCGGTCGATCTGCGATTCGGACATCAAAGAAACATTGATTTGGACTACTCATGAGCAAGACTACGGGTTGGGGCGCGCGGCTGCGCTACGAGTTCGACAAGAGCATGGCCGCCGGCGCCATCGCGCTGATCGGATGGCTGGCGCTGATATCGCTTGTCGTCATCATCTTCGCCGGCGCCTTTCTGGCGATCACGCAGATCGCCCCGGAGGGCGGTTCACCCGTCAGCTTCATCGAAGGTGCCTGGGAATCGCTGATGCGCACCATGGATGCGGGCACCATGGGCGGCGATGCCGGCTGGGGGTTCCGCGGCGTCTCGCTGGTGGTCACCATCGCCGGCATTTTCGTCTTCTCCGCCCTGATCGGCGTGCTCAGCGCCGGCATCGAGGACAAGCTCAGCGAGTTGCGCAAGGGCCGCTCGCTGGTTCTGGAAAAGGACCAGACGATCATCCTCAACTGGTCGCCGTCCATCTTCGATGTCATCTCCGAACTCGTCATCGCCAACCAGAGCAGAAAGCACCCGCGCATCGTCATCATGGCCCACAAGGATAAGGTGGAGATGGAGGACGAGATCGCCGACAAGATCGACGATCTCAAGAACACCAAGATCATCTGCCGCAGCGGCGACCCGACCGATCTTTACGACCTTTCCATCGTCAATCCGCAGACCTCGCGCTCGATCATCGTGCTGTCGCCGGAAGGTGACGATGCGGATTCGCAGGTGATCAAGTCGGTGCTGGCCCTCGTCAACGATCCGAAGCGACGTGAAAAACCCTACCAGATCGCCGCCGAAATCCGTGAGTCGCGCAATGCCGAAGTCGCCCGCATGGTCGGCGGCAAGGAGTTGCAGCTGGTGCTCGCCGACAATCTCATTTCGCGCATCGTCGTGCATTCCAGCCGCCAGTCGGGCTTGAGTGCCGTCTATTCCGAACTGCTCGATTTCGACGGCTGCGAGATCTATACGATCGACCAGCCCGCCATCGTCGGCAAACCGTTCGGCGCCGCCGCGATGACCTACGAGAAATGCACGCTGATCGGCCTTTGCGATGCCGAGGGCGCCGTGCATCTCAATCCGCCCCCGAGCCGCATTATCGTTGCCGGCGAGAAGGCGATCATCATTGCCGAAGACGACGCAGCGATCAAATCGACCGCCATGGAACTGCGCATCGAAAAGCAGGCCGTCCTGCCGGCCGTCAAGCGCACCCCCGGTCCGGAACGGACGCTGCTGCTCGGCTGGAACCGGCGCGGGCCGATCATCTCCACGGAACTCTCGCGCTATGTGGCGCCGGGATCGCTGCTGACGATTGCCGCCGATACGCCGGAGCTCGAAGCCGATATCGCCGCCCTGAACGACATCAGCGGCAACCTCACCATCAACTACCGGATCATCGACACCGGAAGCCGTGCGGCGCTCGACGCCCTCGATATCCCGCAATACGACCATGTGCTGGTTCTCGGCTACAGCGACCACATGGCGCCGCAGACGGCCGACACTCGGACGCTGGTCACGCTGCTCACCATCCGCCGCATCGCCGAGAAGGCGGGCCGCCACATCAGCGTCGTCAGCGAGATGACCGATGTCCGCAACCGCGAACTGGCGGAAGTCACCCGCGCCGATGATTTCGTCGTCAGCAACAAGCTGGTCAGCCTGATGCTCGCCCAGGCCTCGGAAAACGATACTATGGCGGCGATCTTCGATGAATTGCTGGATGAGGAAGGCTCGGAAATCTACATGCGGCCGATTTCGGACTATGTCGCCATCGACGCGCCGCGCGATTTCTACACTGTCAGCTACTCCGCCCTGCGGCGCGGCGAAATCGCCCTCGGCTACCGCCGCCAGCGCCTGGAAGACGAGGATTCCCGCAATCTCGGCGGCGTGGTGGTGAACCCGCCCAAGGGCGAAAAAGTCTCGTTCCTGGAAACGGACCGCGTTATCGTCCTCGCACGGGACTGATTGTCACAGCGGTCAAATGTTTACGGCGGCGGTCGCATGGACCGCCGCCGTTTCTTTTTGCAGCAATCAGGCTGCCGCGATTTCGGAAGCGACGAGGCTGCCGAGGCGCTTGATGCCTTCGTCGATCATTTCGTCATTGGCGCAGGAGAAGCTGACGCGCAGCGTGTTGGCGCCCGAGCCGTCGGCAAAGAAGGCCTGGCCGGGCACGAAGGCAACCTTCGCCGTCTCCAGAGACTTTGCCAGCAGCTTGGCGCCGTCCATGCCCTTCGGCAACGTCACCCAGACGAACATGCCACCTTCCGGTTTGGTCCACTCCACACCGGCGGGCATATATTTCTGCAGGGCGGCCAGCATGCTGTTGCGGCGCTGGCTGTAGGCGGCCTTGATCTTGGCGACCTGGGCATCGAAGCCATTCTCGGCGACATGGGCGATGGCCATCTGGTTGATGGTCGAGGAATGCAGGTCGGCCGCCTGCTTCATCAGCACCAGCTTGCGGATGACCTGGGCGTTGCCGACGATGAAGCCGACACGCAGGCCCGGCGCCAGCGTCTTGGAGAAGCTGCCGCAATAGATCGTGCGGGTATCCTCGATACTGCCCTTCCGGGCGATTTCCAGCGCCAGGATCGGCGGCACCGGCTCGCCATCGTAACGCAGCGACTGGTAGGCGGCATCCTCGATGACGGCGATGTCGAGTTCCTCGGCCAACACCAGCACCTTTTCGCGATCTTCGCGGTTGACGGTCTCGCCGGTGGGGTTGGCGAAGTCGGCGGAGAGATAGGCGAACTTCACCTTGCCGCCGTTCTGTTCAGCCGTGGTGCGGTAGGAATCCGGCGTGCGGTTGCCGCCCGGCGTCAGCTGGTCGTAGGACGGCTCGTAAGCGTTGAAGGCCTGCAAGGCACCGAGATAGGTCGGCCAGGTGACGAGCGCGGTATCCTTCGGCGACAGAAAGAGCTTGCCGAGATAATCAAGGCCCTGCTGCGATCCGGAAACGATGAAGACGTTGTCGAGCCCGGCCGGAATACCGAGCTTCGCCAATTCCTTGATCAGCCATTCGCGCAGCGGCTTGTAACCTTCGCTGACGGAATATTGCAGGGCGGAATTGACGGCCGTGCTGTCGAAGATCTCGGCATAGGCCTGCTTGAAATCCTTGTCGGGAAACAAGGCGGGGTCAGGGATGCCGCCAGCGAACGAAATGATGTCCGGACGGTCCAGAAGTTTCAGAAGTTCGCGGATTTCGGAAGCGCGCATGCGCAGCGAGCGCGTGGCGAAAATGTTGTCCCAATTCAGCATGGGGGTTTCCTCAGTTTGTTCTTGTATGGACAAGAGAAACACGCCGCCCAATTTATGTCAACAATACTGACCTATTTTCTTGTCACCATGACAAGTGCCGGAAACCGCTGCCTGGGCGAAACATCGGTCGGCGTTTATAATCGACGTTTTCACACCAATCCGGCGGAAAAACGAAGCCTTACGAGAAAGGCCGGAGCTTTCGCCCCGGCCCGATGTTCACCTTTCGGCGACGATCTTAGTTGACGGCCTTGTCGACCAGCTTGTTCTTGCCGATCCACGGCATCATGCCGCGCAGCTTGGCACCGACTTCTTCGATCTGGTGCGAGTCGTTGTTGCGGCGGATGCCCTTGAAGCGAGCGCCACCGGCCTTCCATTCCTGCATCCACTCGGAGGTGAACTTGCCGGTCTGGATGTCCTTGAGGACGCGCTTCATTTCGGCCTTGGTCTCGGCAGTGATGATGCGGGGACCGGAGACGTATTCGCCCCACTCGGCCGTGTTGGAGATCGAGTAGTTCATGTTGGCGATGCCGCCTTCATAGATCAGGTCGACGATCAGCTTCACTTCGTGCAGGCACTCGAAATAGGCCATCTCCGGCGCATAACCGCCTTCGACGAGGGTTTCGAAGCCGGCGCGGATCAGCTCGACGAGACCGCCGCAGAGAACGACCTGTTCGCCGAAGAGGTCGGTTTCGCACTCCTCCTTGAAGTTGGTTTCGATGATGCCCGAACGGCCGCCACCAACGCCGCAGGCGTAGGACAGGGCGAGTTCAAGGGCGTTGCCCGAAGCGTTCTGGTGAACGGCAACGAGGCAAGGAACGCCGCCGCCCTTCTGGTATTCGCCGCGAACCGTGTGGCCCGGGCCTTTCGGCGCGATCATGACGACGTCGAGCGAAGCCTTCGGCTCGATGAGGCCGAAATGGACGTTGAGGCCGTGGGCGAAAGCGATTGCAGCGCCATCACGGATGTTGCCGGCGATGTCGGCCTTGTAGATGTCGGCCTGGAGTTCGTCCGGAGTTGCCATCATCAGGAGGTCGCCCCACTTGGCGGCTTCGGCAACGGTCATGACCTTGAAGCCGTCGGCTTCGGCCTTCTTGACGGTCGGCGAGCCGGCCTTGAGGGCGATCACGACGTTGGTGGCGCCCGAATCCTTGAGGTTCAGCGCGTGGGCGCGGCCCTGGGAGCCGTAGCCGACGATAACGACGTTCTTCGACTTGATGAGGTTGAGATCGGCATCACGATCGTAATAGACGCGCATTTGAATGTCCTTCCCTTGTGCTTGTCTGTTGTACCTGTGTTTCGAGACGGTCTCAGGCCGCTGTCAGGCCGGCTTCCGCCAAAGTCTTTGCTGTGCCGTGGAGCTTGAGGAAAGCGCGCACCGCCTTCTCCGCCCGCTGGCTGAAATCTGTTTCGGGATGATCGCCGAGCAACATGCGCACATGCAGATCGGAAACGATCAGGCCGTAGAGCGTGCGATACGCCTCTTCGCCATCGTCGAAGGCCAGCAGACCGGCCCGCCGCCCGGCATCGATGAGCGCCCGCGCCCGGCGATCGATCTGCCGGCGGCCATGCTCCATCAACAGCCGGCCGAGCTTCGATCCGTCGCGGCTCGCCTGCCCCACCGCCAGGCGGTTGAGAGCCAGGGAAACGTCACCCGACAGGACGTCGAGCAGATCCTTGGCGAAGACTTCCAGATGATCCTGCAGGCTCGGCACCGTCAGGCGCTCGCCGTCCCGCTCGAAGGTGCGGACCTTGCTGGCCTGGAAGGCGATCATCGCCGACAACAGGCCGTCGCGGTCGCCGAACCATTTGTAGAGGCTTTCCTTCGAGCAGTTCGCCGCCCGTGCCACGCCGGCCGTCGTCAACGCCTTCTCGCCGCCATCGACGAGCAGCCGCAACGCCTGGCTCAGAACGGCGTTCTGACGCGGCGAAAACTCCGGTGCTGTCGCGCTGTCGGCCTGCAAGGCGCCTCTCCTCGATAAGTACCGTACGGTACGGTTCGCGGCTGTTATGCTACAGCAACGCGGCTTGGTCAAGCGGCAAATATGCGAATTCGACAGGTCGTTCTCCGAGACCCTGCGCCCCTCCCTCACTTACGGCCAAGGTGATTCGCGAAGAGGCTGCGAAAGGGGGGCGTCCCGTCGCCCTGTTCTCCTTCGCCTTCCGGATCGCCGGGCGCCTGAACCGCAAGAAATCTCTGCTTGAAACCGGCGCATGCCGGTCACGATGCAACCTCTGGCGATAGATTTGATTTTACTCATCTTATCAATGAACGCACGCCATGGCTTCATGCCGGAGAGTGGACAGCACCTGCGTCGATGGCTTCCGACCCGTCAGCATCCATCAGCGGATGCATAAGACAATAAATATATATCAACTTTTGCTTGCGAGCCTAAGAGCGATCCAGGGCGTCGGGGTGGCGCCTGCTTTTTTTACCGGGGCCGCGTTCATGCGCATCACAGATATATCCATTTCCAAGCGGCTCTGGGCCGCAGTCCTTCTTCCTCTTGCGGCGGTCGCCGGCCTGCTCTACCTGCAGATTGCAGAGATGTGGCAGACCTATCGCCACATGCAGGCGGTCGAGGTTACCAGCACCAATGTCGAACGCCTCGGGACGATCGTTCACCGGTTGCAGATCGAGCGCGGCCTCAGCGCCGGCTTCATCGGCTCTAAGGGAAAAGCAGGCCAGGCGGAATTGACCGCAGCCCGCCTCGAAACGGACAAGGTCCTTCCCGAATTCAAGGATATCGCCCTTTCGCTGGCGGACCAGACCACCGCAGGTCTTTCCGAGAGGATCAATTCGGTTGGCGCGAACCTCGCAGAGATCGCCGGTTTCCGTGCATCGGTCGACCAGTTGTCGGCATCCGGCAAGGACAGTTTCCAATTCTATACCGGCACAATCGGCGGGCTCGCCACCCTCTCGCATTCGCTGACGATGGACGGCATCGGGTCCGACATCGCCGCCCGGCTGATCGGCTACAACCAGCTGCTTCAGGCCAAGGAACTGGCCGGACAGGAGCGCGCCATCGGCAACGGTTTCATCACGGCCGGCAAGGTCGATGAGGCTCGTTTTATCGGGTTCGCGCAATCCGGCGGCGCACAGTCCGCGCTGCTCGATTCCTATCTTTCGATGCAAGCTCCGGCCGACCGACAGAAATTCGCGACGGTGCTGGATGGTGCGGCGCTGCAGGAATTGGGCGCCATGCGTTTGGCCATTATCGGCAATGGCCAGGCCAGCCAGCTCTCCGGCCTGGAAAGCGCCGTCTGGTTTGCCACGGCAACCCGCCGGATCGAGTCGATGAAGACGCTCGAAAACGAAACGCTTGCGGGCATCGGCAAATCGGCCGCCGAACAGGCCGCATCCGCGCTTCGCTCGCTGACCGTACTCGCCGCCGCTTTTGCGGTCATCGCCGCAACCATTCTCGTCTTCTGCGCAATGATGGCCATGAGCATCATCAAACCACTGAAGGATATGGTCGGCGCGATGGGCAGGCTTGCCGCGGGAGATCTGGACGCTTCCGGCGTAAACGATGAACGTCGTGACGAAATCGGCGCGATGGCGAAAGCCGTCGAGGTGTTTCGTCAGGCTGCAAACCAGAACCGCAAGCTGGAGCAGGAGGCGGAATCGAACCGCCGCCGCATGGAGCAGGAGCGGATCGAAATGCAGCAGCGGGCCGAGGCGGAAGCCGAGGCACGGCTCAACCAGGCGACCGGCGCGCTGGCGGCAAACCTGCGCCGCCTTGCCAGCGGAGACATGCTGTGCGAGGTCCATGACGCCTTCGCTCCGCAGTTCGAAGATCTTCGCCATGACTTCAACGCCTCGGTCCGCCAGCTCCGCGAAGCGCTGCTCAGCGTCGGCGGATCAGTCTCGACGGTGACGGGTGGATCGAAAGAGATTTCCGACGCTTCGAACGATCTTTCCAAGCGCACCGAACAGCAGGCCGCCTCGCTGGAAGAAACCGCAGCGGCACTTGAGGAGATTACCTCCAACGTTCATGCCACCTCGAAACGCGCCAGCGAGGCGCGCGACGCCGTGCGCGATGTCCGCTCCCGCGCCGATCATTCGGGCCAGGTGGTGCGCAATGCGGTTGTCGCCATGGGCCGGATCGAGACATCCTCGAACCAGATCAACCAGATCATCAGCGTCATCGACGAGATCGCCTTCCAGACCAACCTGCTGGCGCTGAATGCCGGCGTCGAGGCGGCTCGTGCAGGCGAAGCCGGCAAGGGGTTTGCCGTCGTCGCCCAGGAGGTGCGCGAACTGGCGCAGCGCTCCGCCAAGGCAGCGAAAGAAATCAAGGCGCTGATCACCAGCGCTGCCGCGGCCGTCACCGACGGCGTCAAGCTGGTGAACGACACAGGTGCCGGCCTTGGTGAAATCGAGCGACTGGTGGTTTCGGTCACGAGCTACATGGATGCGATCGCCACCGCGGCCCAGGAACAGTCGGCCGGGCTTTCCCAGGTCAACACCGCTGTCAACCACATGGACCAGGCAACCCAGCAAAACGCCGCCATGGTCGAAGAAATGAGCGCAGCCGGTGTGAGCCTGGCACAGGAAAGCACCAAACTTGCGGATCTGCTCTCGAATTTCCGGCTCGCCGACGAGAGCAGGCAGCTGCGCGCCACCGCCGCCAGCATGCGCGCGGCAAACCGCACGGCTTTCTCGGCAGGAGCCACCCACGGCAATGCCGCAGTGGCCGCCGATTGGCAGGAATTCTGATTCAGTCTTGACGGCGGCGCTTGTCGAAAAAGGACAAGCGCCGCCCGCCCTGCCGCAATGACGATCGGTACCAACACCCTTGGCCGTCATCCTTGCCCTGACCCAAAGCCCGCCTGATTTCTTCGGCGCAGCATTGGAAATCCGAGGCCGATTTCGCCAATCTCTTTTCAGACGTGACTTTTGCTTAAGTTCGCCTCCCATCTCGATTTTCGGGGGTGAGAAAAATTTTTGACTTGAGCCCGCTACCACGAAGAAAAACGTGCGCCGGAACGTCTTTAACAAGACCCAAAAATGAACAGCGCTTCGAAGGAACAGTATCGGCTTTGTTCCCTCACGCCGGATCGGTAACAGGTCTATAAGTCTTCCTCTATTCCGCTTTATCGTCTCGGAGGTTTTATGAGACAGTTCGTCGCCGCGGCCCTGATTGCAGTTGCCGCCGCCTTCTCCAGCCTGCCCGCGCATGCCGACCAGGATACCGATGTCTTCAACCGGATCGAGCAGTTGCACGGCAATGCCCAGGCCTTCGAGGAGGCATTCTACCGTCTGACGCAAGCGCTGAACAACGACGATGCGGCGGAACTGGCCGGTATCAGCAATTTCCCGCTGCGGGTTCAGGCCAACGGCGAAAGCTATGACGTCCTGGAAGCGCAGGACCTGATCGACAATTACGGCTCGCTGATCATGCAGGAAACGAAGGATGCCGTCGCCAACCAGCGTTACGGTGATCTCTTCGTCAACAGCGAAGGGGTCATGGTCGGCAATGCCGTCTGGCTGAGCGCCGTCTGCGACAACAATTCCTGCAGCCAAAGCCATTGGGCGGTCATCGCCATCAACAATTGACAGGGGACCATCATGAAGCGGATTTCGAAACTTTTGGCCGGCCTGCTCGTCTTGTCTGCAAGCGGCATCGCGCCGGCCAAGGCAACCGTTCTTCCCTCCTACGCCGGTTCGTGGGATTGCGGCGTCGGCGTCTTCACCTTCACCCGCAACACCTATGACGCCGGCGAAGGCCCGCTGACGGCGCAAAGGGTCGATGTCGAGGACGGCAGCTATCACTTCATCTTCGAGGACGGCTACAGCTTCTGGGTCTCCGTCAACGGCCGCGAGATGCAATGGCTTTCGGACGCCTCGGGCGATTCCTTCACCTGCTCACGCGTAACGAACTGAAAGTGACGACGATGAAAATGCTCAAGACCCTTCTGGCCGCCGCCGTCATCATCGGTGCCGCCGCCCCTGCCCTGGCCGAAAACCGTTGCGGCTGGATCCAGAATCCGACGCCTGGCAACTGGTCACTGTCCGACGGCGACGGAACATGGGTGATCATGTCGCAAGGCGCCGGCGACGAACCGCCCGGCATGGAAAACATCCCCGACATTTCCGAACGCCAATACGTGCGCACCAACGGCAACTACGGCTATGCCTGCGCTTGCATGGAAGTCGACACCAACTGGGATGAAGGCCGGATCACCGAGATCTACTCGTTCCGCCAGCTGTCGCTCAGCAAGTGCAACAACGATTCGGCACTCTCTTCGCCCGAGTGAGATTTTCGGGCGATCCACAAACAACTTCGTGATCAAAACGGCTCTGTCTTTTTTGCGCTTCCCGTCGTAAAAGGAGGGCGCCTCCGGTTTAGCCCTTCCCATGCTGACCGGCAAATCCGGCACCTGCCTTCTACGGCGCGGATCGCGCCGAATACATCAAGACATTTCATCACGGAGACTGACCATGCCTATCGCCAAGGGATATGCAGCAACCGACGCGTCCAAACCGTTGACGCCATTCACCTTCGACCGTCGCGAACCCAATGAGGACGACGTCGTCATTTCCATCCAGTATTGCGGCGTCTGCCACTCCGACATCCACCAGGCCCGCAACGAGTGGGGCAATTCGGTGTTCCCGATGGTGCCGGGCCATGAAGTCGCCGGCACCGTCAGCGCCGTCGGCGCCAAGGTGACGAAATTCAAGGTCGGCGACCGCGTCGGCGTCGGCTGCTTCGTCGATTCCTGCACGACATGCGCCACGCGCGATCTCGACTACGAACACTACATGCCCGGCCTGGTCGGCACCTACAACGCCTTCGAAGCCGACGGCACGACGCCGACCCATGGCGGTTATTCCGACTCGATCGTCGTCAAGGAAGGCTATGTGCTGAGCTTCCCCGACAACATCCCGCTGGACGCGGGCGCCCCACTTCTGTGCGCCGGAATCACGCTCTATTCGCCGCTGCGCCATTGGAACGCCGGCCCGGGCAAGAAGGTGGCGATCGTCGGCATGGGCGGCCTCGGCCACATGGGCGTCAAGCTCGCCTCCGCCATGGGTGCGGATGTCACCGTGCTCAGCCAGTCCCTCTCCAAGAAGGACGACGGCCTGAAGTTCGGTGCCAAGCAGTATTACGCCACCAGCGACGCCGAAACCTTCACGAAACTCGCAGGCAGCTTCGACCTGATCATCAACACGGTGGGCACGGCGATCGACTGGAACGCCTATCTCGGCCTGCTCAAGTTCGATGGTTCGATGGTCGTCGTCGGCGCGCCGGAACATGCCGTGCCGGTGCACGCCTTCTCGCTGATCCCCGGCCGCCGCAGCCTCTCCGGCTCGATGATCGGCTCGATCAAGGAAACCCAGGAAATGCTGGATTTCTGCGGCGAGCATGGCATCACCGCCGAGATCGAAACGATCAACATCCAGGATATCAACGAAGCCTTCGACCGCGTCGTCAAGAGCGACGTTCGCTATCGCTTCGTGATCGACATCGCCTCGCTCTGAGGATCGATAACATGCTGCGGGGGCGGACCATCTTCCGGTTCGCCCCGGCAAACTCTCCTATGACGCCCGCGGCGCCGCCAGCCGGAACGCGTCGCGAATGGCATTGGCCATGCCGTCGACCACTCCGTCGCTGCCGCGGGCGCCGACCAGCAGCACGACGTTGGAAAAATCGATGATCGGGTAGCCGTCAGCCGCCGTCAGTTCCCGGCAGGCTTCCGGAATGCCGCTGCGTGACAGCGGCGCGATCGCCAGCCCCGATGTCGCTGCCGCCACCAGCCCGGTATGATTATCGCTGACATAAGCGATGCGATAGGGTTCGCTGCGCTCATCGAGACCGGACACTGCGGTGCTGCGGAACCAGCCATTGGTGGCGAACATCGCGACGGGCAACGGGCTGCGCCGGTGTGTTTCATGGATCATCGACGTGACCCAGACCGTCGGATCGGTCATCAGCACCTCATGATGCGTATTGCTCGCCTGTTCGAAGACGACGGCGATGTCCAGTTCCCCCTTGGCCAAAGCTGCTGCGTTGGCGCGCGAACTGCCGTATTGTACCGTCACCTCGACATCCGGATGCATCATGTCGAAGCGGCCGAGCACCTTCGGCAGGATCGAATGACCATATTCTTCGGGAATGCCGATGCGCACGACGCCATGCAACTGCGGCGCCTTCATCGAGGCCGCCGCCTCGTCCAGCAAAGTCATGACGCGCCGGGCATAACCGAGCAGCTGCCGGCCCTTGGCCGTCAGCGTCACGCCACGCGAACCGCGCTCGAACAACATGTCGCCGATCGTCTCCTCCAGCTTCTTGATCTGGATGCTGACCGCCGATTGCGTCCGCCCGGAAAGATCGGCGGCACGGGTAAAGTTGCCGGTCTCGGCCACGGCAACGAAGGTGCGCAGCATATCGCTCTCAAGTCGCATCGAATACGATCTCATCATTAAAAAATATCATGACAGGCATATTTTCTATTCGTTTGTCGAATGTCAACTGTCCTTGCATACTGCGCTCTCCGCAAGGGAGGAAGAGATGTCGCAATCGCTCAAGAAAACCGGATTTCTGCAGATGCTGAAGGCGTTGCCGGCAAGCTTGTTTCGCAACCACGCGGAGACCGAACGCAACAAGGCCCTGGATGAGCTGTTTGCCCGCAACGACCCGCATCTCCTCGATGATATCGGATTGTCGGCAAGCAACAGCAATCAGCCGCAGCTGCAAGCGGAAAGGCAACGACAGAGGCCTTGGCAACTCTGATCGCAATTTATTTGACTCAGTCAAATAAATAATGGACAAAGTCTCCATTATTATGGAGACGTTGTGATGACGGAAACAACCCTTGATGCGGTGCGTGCCTTCAACCGGTTTTACACCCGCTCGCTCGGCGTTCTGGGAAAAGCCTATCTCGGCAAGCCCTACACGCTCACCGAAGCGCGCATCCTTTACGAGCTTGGCGCCCATGACGGGCTGGCCGCAGCCGACCTGACCCGCGACCTGCATCTCGACCCGGCCTATCTCAGCCGCATTCTCAAGCGGTTTCGCGAGGCAGGGTTGATTGAAAGCCGGCCGCATCCCGACGACCTGCGCAGCCAGCTGCTGTCCGTCACCGATGAGGGCCGGGCCGAACACGAGGATCTGGCGCAGCGGTCGCGGGCGCAGATCGCCGAGCAGTTCGAAACCGTTTCGCCGCAGGATCGGGAATCGATCGTTGCCGCGATGGAAAAGATCCGCCGCCTGCTCGATCCGGATGCCAGGCCGGCCCCCGTCGTCCTGAGAGGCAACCAGCCGGGAGATATCGGCTGGGTCGTGCAGTCACAGGCGGAATTCTACACCCGCGAATATGGATGGAACGACCAGTTCGAAGCCCTGGTGGCCGAGGTCGCCGGCGCGTTCCTCAAGAATTTCAATCCCGCCAGCGAACGGTGCTGGATAGCAGAACGGAATGGCCAGAAGATCGGCTCGATCTTCATCGCCAATGGCGGCGACGGCATTGCTAAGCTGCGCCTGCTCTACGTCGATCCTTCCGCCCGCGGTCTCGGCCTTGGCCGCATGCTGGTCGAGGAATGCATCCGCTTCTCACGCCAGGCCGGCTACCGGCAAATTTCATTGTGGACGAACGACAACCTGACGGCCGCCCGAAACATCTACCTGAAAGCCGGCTTCCGTCTCGTCGCGGAAGAACGCCACCGCATGTTCGGCCCCGAACTCAACGGCCAGACCTGGGTGCTGGACCTTTAACCGATTTCCGACGGCCAGCGACATTCCCGCAAGCCGGCGGCCTCGAACGGATCGACCAGCGTGCCGGAGACAATCGAGGCCAGCAGCCGCGGCGCCGGCGGCACGCGGGCAATGGTCGCAACCAGCCGGTCGCGCAACCAGGCAAGCGCAGCAGAATCCGACTGGTAGAAAGGCGTGAACATCAAGGACAACATCTGGAAGAGACGCACATGCGTACGCCTTGCTGCGCCATACGCCGCCAGCGCCTGTCCGAGATCGTCGTGCCGCTCCAGTGCGTGGGCGAGAGCGGCAACGTCGAGCAGGGCCATGTTCGCCCCCTGCCCCAATTGCGGGCTGGTGGAATGAAAGCTGTCGCCGACAAAGACGAGTCGGCCGCTGTGGGGCGTCGCCATGGTGCGGTGCATGTAGCGGGCAAGCGTCAGCTGGTCCCAATCCTGCACCTGATCGAGCAGCGGCGCACAGGCCGGCCAATAGCCGAGAACATCGGCCTTCCAGCGGTCGAGCCCCCGCCGGCGAACATCATCGGCGTCGCCGACCTTGACGCTCCAGAAGAAGGCCGCGCGCGCCGGACTGACAGCCGAAAGACGCCCCACCGGCAGAACGCCGATCATTACCCGCGCCTGATCGTAACGTTGCGTCAGCGCATGCGTGTCGAAATGCCCTTCATCATGCTCGACCGTCGTCCAGAAGGCGCCGTAGGCGAGATCACGCACTTTTGGGGCCACTGCGGAACTGGCAGCGAGCGCCGAACGCGCACCGCTGGCATCGATGACAAGATCATAAGGACCGCGCTCGTCGCCGCCGGCACAGGATAGGAAGATGCCCCCGTCAAGCTCCCTGGCACCGATGACGTTGCAGCCGGTGGCCACCGGCAGCTGCAGCGCGGCGACCGCATCGTGCAGCACAGTGAACAGCGCCGCCCGGTGTACGGCCAGACCGTAACGCCCGCCCGGCCCGGCATCGTAACGGACGTCGAGCACCGCGCGTCCACTGGTGGCATCTGCGCCGTAGAGCCGGTCGATGCGGTTGCCGGCGGCATGGATCGCCGCCCCCAGACCCAGCGTGTCGAGCACCGTCAATCCGGTCGGCTGCAGCATCAGACCGGAACCCACGGGCGCCGGTGCGTCAAAACGCTCGATCAGTTCGATCCTGTGCCCGGCGCGCGACAGGAAAAGCGCTGCCGCAAGGCCTGCAGGCCCGGCACCGACAATGGCAACATGACATGGTTTCATCGCTGAACTTTTGGATCAGAGGCCGGACGCGTCGAAGCGGGTGCGGGCATGGCGCACCGCCTCATGATTGGCCTCCGCCCAGTTCAGAAGCTTTGCCAGCGGCTCGTAAAGCGAATAGCCGAGATCGGTCAGGCGATATTCGACACTCGGCGGCTTGGTGGGAAACACCTCGCGCTCGATGTAGCCGTCGCGCTGCAACTCCCGCAGCGTCTGCGTCAGCATGCGCTGCGAAATATCCGGGATCATCCGCCGCAATTCGCCGAAGCGATAGGGTTTTGTCGCCAGAGCCTCGATCAGCAGCGTCGACCATTTGCCGCTGATCTGGTTCAGCATGTCGCGCACCGGGCAATTGGAAAAATCCAGCTTCGACATGTCGATCTGCCGCTCCGGCTTGCCGGCATTGTTCGGCTTGAGACTGAAGATGGAAGCGCCCATGATGGTTCCCTTTTAGTAACGTATGGCGAAAAAGCTGCCTTCTTTACAGCCGCCTGTCAATTCCTATTCTAGTGTTAGTCTCTTTTCGAGACCATAACGCAGCGGCCGCCGAACTGCCGGCCCGTCGAACAGGATTAGACCATGAGTGAGACCATTCTCGTTACCGGTGCAGCTGGCCAGCTTGGACAGCGCGTGCTCCATCATCTGACGGAAACCTATCGTGTTGCCCCGGCCAGCATCGTCGCCGCCAGCCGCGACCCGCAGAAGCTCGCCGCCTTCGCCGCCAAGGGCATTGCCACCCGCAAGGTCGATTTCGACGACACCGCCAGCCTTTCGGCGGCATTCACCGGCATCGACCGCCTGCTGCTGATCTCCACAGACGAACTGGCCACACCCGGCAAACGCCTCGTCCAGCACAAGGCAGCCGTCGATGCCGCTGTCGCCGCCGGCGTCAAGCACATTGCCTACACCTCGATGCCTTCACCGGACGATTCGCTGGTGAGCTTTGCCGGCGACCATGCCGGAACCGAACAGGCGATCAAGGCCAGCGGCCTTGTCTACACGATCCTGCGCGATGCCTGGTATCACGACAACTACCTGCATTCGATGCCGCACAATCTCCAGACCGGCACCTGGTACAGCGCCTCGGGCGAAGGTCGTATCGCCACGATCTCCCGTGACGATTGCGCCAAGGCGATCGCCGCCGCACTGGCATCGGGCAAGACCGAAAGCGCGACCTACACGCTGACCGGCACGAAATCACTGACCGACAAGGAAATCGCCGCAACGGCCGCAGACGTCACCGGCAAGTCGCTCGCCGTCGTCACCGTGACGGACGAGCAGCTGCTGCAGGGCCTGCAGGGTGCCGGCCTGCCGGACTTCTTCGCCAAGGTGCTGGTCACTGCCGACGCCAACACGCGCGCCGGCAAGTTCGACATCGTCACCGACGATTTCAAGCGCCTCACTGGCAGCGAACCGCAGTCGCTCCGCGACTTCTTCGCCGCCAACAAGGCTGCCTTGGCCGGCTGATCGTCAGATCGTTTCGCCACAGGCACGGCGGAAGCGACGCACCGTTTCCGCCATGCCGTATTCCAGCGCATCGGCCGTCAGCGCATGGCCGATCGACACTTCGGCAAGGGCGGGTATCCGCACGGCAAGTGCCGGCAGGTTGCCGACCGTCAGGTCGTGGCCGGCATTGACGCCGAGTCCGACGGCCAACGCTGCGTCAGCCGTCTCACCCAGCTTTTCCAGGATCGCCGTCGCCCGCACCGGATCGTCGTAGCAGCCGCCATAGGGGCCGGTGTAAAGCTCGATCCGGTCGGCGCCAAGCTCGCGGGCGATCTTTACCGCCTCGGCATCGCCGTCACCATCGGCAAACAGCGAAACGCGGCATCCCTTCTTCTTCAGCCGGCCAACCACCGTTTCCAGGAAAGACCGGTGCTTGCGGAAATCCCAGCCATGGTCAGAGGTTGCCTGCGACGGATCGTCGGGCACCAGTGTCACCTGCTCCGGTTCGGCCGCTTCGCAGAGCGCCAGGAATTCGTCGGTCGGATACCCCTCGATGTTGAACTCAGCCTGCGGAAACTCGTCGTCAATCAGCGCGCGGATGACCGGCAGGTCCGAAAAGCGGATATGGCGCTGGTCCGGGCGCGGATGCACCGTCAAGCCGTAGGCGCCGGCCTGAAGCGCGATCCGCCCCAGGGCCTCGAGATTCGGCCAGGGCAGATCACGGCGATTGCGAAGCATGGCGATGGCGTTGATATTGACGGAAAGCTTGGCGGGCATGGATCTCTTCCGGATAAAGGGACGAATTTCATCCTTCTATGCCAAGCGCCGCCATAATACCAACGCCTTTGCCGTATGAATATATTCGTGAAATTGATAGGCTTTCCGGCAATGCACAAACCCGACAGATCGTCGCATAAGCGGCAACGGGCGTTCATGCCGGTTGCGCTTGGCCGGCAAACCGGTGTAATTCTCTCGTACTTTGGGTGACACGAGAGTCACTCTCAGGGCCGTAGGGAGGCCTTCTGCAAGACAAGATGACACATTCCCGAATTATTGACGGCGAACTGGTCAGATCCAGCCTGAGCAAAATCCTTGAAAGCGAGACGTTTTCCCGCTCGGAACGGCTGCGGACTTTTCTCGATTATGTGGTCAAGAAAGAACAGGAAGGCCTGGGTCATCAGCTGAAAGGCTACACGATCGGCGTCGATGTCTTTGCCCGCACGGAATCCTTCGATCCGGGTGGCGATCCGCTGGTGCGCGTCCAGGCCGGCAAGCTGCGCAAGTTGCTGCAGCAATATTATGCAGGCGAAGGGGCCGAAGACGCCATCCGTATCCAGGTTCCGGTCGGCGGCTACGTCCCGATCTATGAATGGCAGGATCGCCAGGACGACCGTCCCGAAACAACGATCGGGGTCGACGACGCCACTTCCGGCCATGCCTTTATCGCGGCGGCCGAGATTGGGCAGAATGCCTCAGGCCCCGGCATGTGGGGACGATATCGTCTCGCTTCTGCAGGATTGCTGGCCGTCACTGTTTTGAACATCACCGCGCTTGGCCTGCATGCCACCAGTCGCTATCTGGTGCCGAAGGAAGCGACAGCGATCAGCAGCCCAGCGGGTTATTACCGCGAGGCATCCGCCCTGCCTCGCATCACCGTCGCCAACAATCATTCGGCATCGCCGGTCTCGGCCCCGCTTGCCGACGCATTGCGCCACGCCACCATCCAGCTCGCATCGGTGGAACTGGTCAGCAGCTTCAGCCAGGCGGACGCCCTCGTTCGACAGGACGAACAGCTGGACTTCATCCTGTCGATCAGCCCCGCCGACGATCAGGGCGGCGTTATGCTGTCATTGCACCACAAACCGAGCGGCGAACTGGTGCATTCGGAGACGGTGGCGGAAAAGAGCCTGCATTCGGTCAGCGAGCGGGCCTTTGCGGCAAGCTCGTTTGCAAGCCATAGCCTCGCCGTCAACAGCTCGGTCTATGCCTATGCCGACCAGAACGCCTCGTCCAGCCGCCTGATGCAGTGCCTCAAGGCCACCCAGGACTATCGCCTCGAAAAATCCCGCCAGACCTTCCAGGCCGCCTGGGGATGCCAGTCCGAACTGGTGCCGACCGAGCATCCGGAACGCTTCATCAGCGAACTGGAAACCCTCACCTCGATGGCCAGGGAACGCGAAGCCGGAAGACTGCCGCTCACCGGCGCCTGATCGCCAGAATACGCGCCGCCTTCCACAAGAGGCGGCGGCACATTTTACATTTGCTACTGTATCATTCCGTGACATGCCGGTTCACCGCGTATTTTCGGCCATCCTGTTTTAGGATGCAATTTACAATCTAAACAACTGAATTAACGTGGAAATTCGCCTTCTTCCGGCGGTTTCGCGCCACTCGCCTATGGTGAATAACAATCCGTTAAATCTTGGACTTACAATTCGGACAATAAACTCTACCGTAAGTCACACGTAAAATTGACTTGCCTTGAAGGATGTCCGGAAGAGTTCACGCGTTTCGCATTGCAAAACAGCAGTCGATCAAATCCTCCTTCTGCGTCTGAAGTACAATTTTTCAGCGTTGTGTTTGAAATACCGTCATGACCATGGAAGGAGTGTTCATGTCTGAAACTACGGGGCGCTTGCGCAGCCTGGAACCATCGAAAAAGGGGGGCGGTGGTCAATACCGTTTCTTGCCGGATGTCGATCTGCCGCGCAATCTTCCGCCGGGAACCGTGGCCATCGCCGAGATGGCGAATGCCTTCGGTGTCACCCATCGCACCCTGCATTTCTATGAAGAGAAAGGCCTGATCACCGCCAGCCGTATCGGGCCGATGCGGGTTTACGATCACCAGGACGTGCTGCAGATGTCGGTGATCAACATCTGCCGCGAAATAGGCATGCCGATTTCCGTCATCCAGGAACTGATGGAAGAGCTGCAGCAGGCGGACACGCAGGAAGAAGCCGACAGGATTTTTCGCGAGGCCCTGTCGATCCGCAAGCGGGAATTGATCTCCGGCCTGTCCACGGTGCACCGCCAGATGCAGCAGGTGTCGGTCCTGCTTGACCGCCAGCCGGTCGATCCAACCATGGCCACCAACGACAATCGCGAGATATCGCTGTTTTCCGCCGACGAGCAGACGTGCCTGCAGCTGATGGCCGAGGGGTACACCCCCCATCGCCTTGCCCGCGCCTTCGATACGACCGTCGAGGCGATTGCCACGATGGAGAGCGACATCATCCAGAAGCTCAATGCCAACAACCGCTTCCAGGCGATTGCCAAGGCCGTGCTTCTCGGGATTGTCCACTCCTGAGGGAGATGAACGTCAGCGCACGATGGTCAGCGTCTCGGCTGCACGCGTGACGGCGGTGTAGAGCCAGCGCTCCCGCGTATCGCGAAAAGCCCAGCTTTCGTCGAAGAGCACCACGTCGTTCCACTGCGAGCCCTGCGCCTTGTGGACCGTCAGCGCATAACCGTAATCGAACTCGTCGTAACGCTTGCGTGTCGTCCACGGGATCTCGCCCTCGACATCCTCGAAAGCGGCCTTCAACAGCTTGATCTTCGCCGCACCGCGATCCATGTCGTCGTCTTCGGGACGGATCATCAGGTTGATACCCGGCTTGACGGTTTCCTTGGACGAACTCATCACCTGCCAGAGCGAACCGTTGAGCAGGCCTTTGGCGGGGTCGTTGCGCAGGCAGACCAGCTTGTCGCCGGATTGCGGATAGTCCGCCGTAAACCCCTTCAACTCCCGCAGACGCTGGTTGTAGCGCCGCCGCGTCTTGTTGGTCCCAACCAGCACCTGGTCGGCTTCCAGCACCAGGGACTGCGTCACCTCGTTCTTCGAGATCACCTTCGCCGTGCCGTAATCGCCGTAGAGGATTTCCTTGCCCTCGCGCACATGCATGGCGAGCTGGATGATCGGATTGTCACGCGCCTGACGGTGGATTTCCGTCAGCAGATAGTCCGGCTCCTGCTCGGTAAAATACCCGCCGCCAGAGACCGGCGGCAACTGACCGGGATCGCCGAGGACGAGGATCGGCGTGCCGAAACTCATGAGGTCGCGGCCGAGCTGTTCATCCACCATCGAGCATTCATCGATGACGATCAGCGCCGCCTTGGCGACCGGGCTCTGGCGATTGATGGAAAACATCGGCGCGATGGAGGTCTTGCCGGTTTCTTCGTTCTCCACCTCTTCTTCGCCGCGCGGGCGATAGATCAGCGAATGGATCGTCTTGGCATTGCTGGCACCACGCGAACGCAGCACCTGCGCCGCCTTGCCGGTGAAGGCGGCAAACAACACTTCACCGTCGACATGCTCGGCAAAATAGCGCGCCAGCGTCGTCTTGCCGGTGCCGGCGTAACCGAACAGCCGGAAGACCGGTTGCCGGCCTTCCTTCAGCCAGCGCGCGACAGCCTTCAGGGCCTCGTCTTGTTGCGGAGCAAATTGCATGGCGGCGACTTGGCAGGATTCGGCAACGATAGGCAAGCCGGAAAAGCCGATGACGACGATAGTCCCCGGCCTTGTTGCGAACGGATCAGCGCAGCTTTTCTCTCTGCTGAAAATACCACATGCCGATGGCGAGCGCCTGGTTGCCAAGGAATCGGCCGACGGGCAGGCGCCAGTGGCGGGCGCTGGCGAAGATATCGAGTTCGCGGGGATTGCCCGTCAGCGCCGACGCCATGATTTCGCCGACGATGTGGGACGTGGCAACGCCGTGGCCGGAATAACCCTGGGCATAGAAGACATTATCGCTGACGCGGCCAAGCTGGGGAATGCGGTTGATGGTGATACCGTCCTGTCCCTGCCAGGCGAAATCGATGCCGATGCCTTTGAGTTGCGGGAAGGTCTTTTCGATCGCCGGACGCATCGCTTCGGCGACATTTGCGCTTTCCCGCCCGGTATAATTGGTACCGCTGCCGAACAGCAGGCGCTTGTCGGCGGTCAGGCGATAATAGTCGAGCACGAAGCGGGTGTCATAGACGGCGAGGTCCTGCGGATTGAGCGCATGCGCGACCTCCTCCGGCAACGGCGCGGTGGTGGCGATGCCGAGCGTGGCGGGGAAGAGCAGCCCAGCCAGTTTTCCGCGCGCCAACCGGTGCGTGGCATTGCCAGCGATGAGCACCTTGTCGGCACGCACGCTGCCGCCGTCGGTGACGAGTTCGACACGCCTGCCGTAGCGAATCTCGTTCACGCGGCTGTCGTCGAAGATTTTTGCCCCAAGGCCGCGGGCGGCATTCGCCTCTCCGAGGCAAAGGTTGAGCGAATGGACATGCATGTTGCGGCGATTGATCAGGCCGGCGGCGTAGATATCGGTGCCGACGACATCGCGCACCGCCTTGCCGTAGACCATCTCCACCTCGCCGCCCATGCCATGTGCCACGGCGGCCGCATACATCGTTTCGAGTTCCGGGATATGCGATGTCTTGAACGCCGCATGCATATGGCCGAATTTCAGGTCGCAGCGGATGGCATATGTCTCGACGCGGCGCCGGATGATGTCGTGGCCGCGCCAGCGCAGGTTCCAGACGAATTCATCCGCGCCCTTCCCCAGCACCCGGCGGAACTGCTTGAGCATCGCCTGGTCGCCGGAAAGCGAACCGGTGATCTGGCCTCCATTGCGGCTGGTGGCGCCCCAACCGATGCGGTTGGCTTCGAGCAGCACAACCGAGACCCCTTTTTCCGCAAGCTCCACCGCCGTCGAAACGCCCGTGAACCCGCCGCCGACGATGGCGACATCGACGTCGAGGCTGCCGTCAAGCCGCTTGAAAGGCTCGACCGGATTGGCAGTCGCCGCGTAATAGGATTTGCAGTAGTTTTCGGCCATGGCGGCCCTCCTCGGCATGGGTGATGCGAACGGTTCAGACGCTGACACGATACGTCGAGATTTCAAAGTCCGTCACCTGCGCGGCAAAGACATCCTGCTCTTGCTGCTTGCAGGCGGCAAAGCAGGAAACGAATTCCGGATGAAGAATCCGGCGCACGCTTTCGGCCGCTGAAAAACGCTCCAGCGCCTGCCGCCAGTCCTTGGCGATTCGCGGCAGTTCCAGCGCATGGGAATTGGTCCCAACCGGCGCTGGCGGCGTGAGTTTTCGGGTGATGCCGTCGAGCGCGCCACCGAGAATCGCGGAAAAGACGAGAAAGGGATTGGCATCGGCGCCAGCGACACGATGCTCGATGCGCCGCGCGGCGTGCGGGCCTGCCGGGATGCGCAGTGCCGCCGTGCGGTTCTCATAGCCCCAACCGACCGTCGTCGGCGCAAGCCCGCCGGGCGCAAGGCGGCGGTAGGAATTGAGATGCGGCGCAAACACCAGCGTCATATCGGCCATGCTTTCCAGCAAACCGCCGACGGCAGACAACATGAGATCAGAACCGTGCGCAGTGCCGTCGTCGAAGACGTTGCGTCCTGCCTCGTCGAGCATGGAGAAATGCACATGCAGGCCATTGCCGGCGTAGTCGGGATAGGGCTTGGCCATGAAACAGGCGAGATAGCCGTGGCGGCGCGCGACATTGCGGATGATGTGCTTGAAATAAAGCGTATCCTCGGCCGCCTTCAGCGCGTCCGGCTGGTGCATGAGGTTGAATTCGAACTGCCGGGGCGCCCCCTCGGCGATTGCCGCATCCACATCGATGCCACAGGCGGCCGCAACCTTGTAAACCTCGTCCAGAAACGGTCCGACCTCGGCCAGTTCTTCGAGCGAATAGATATTGTCGATATCCTTCGGCGGGCTGCCCGGTCCGCCGGATGCCGGCGACGGCCGGTCCTGGCGGGGATCGATGAGATAGAATTCGACCTCCGCCGCAACCACCGGCGTCAGGCCGATCGCCCGGTAGCGGGCCAGGATTTCGGCCAGCAGGTGCCGGCCATCGGCAAAATACGGCTGGCCGTCCTCCTTGCTCATCCACATCGGCAGAACGGGACCCTCGAAACCAAGATCGACAGGACCGCGGCCGGTCGGCGTGCAGACCCCGTCGAGATCGCCGCGCTCCAGCGTCAACTGCGTGCCGGCCACATCCGTGCCCCAGATATCCACCCCGATGGAAGAGAGCGGCATGCGGATGCCGTCCTTCTGCAACTTGCCCATCTTGCCGGCCGCGACGCGCTTGCCGCGCAGGATACCGTTCATGTCGGTGATGGCCGCGTAGGCATGCCCTTCCACTGTTCCGGGATCGACTGTGCCGGCAGGGACAATACGGGGTTCTGCGTTCATTTTCGGCGACTCCATGGGCTATGCCCGACCGGCCAGCGGGCGGTCGTCAGGTGCTTCAACCCTTACAGCGCACCGGATTTGCCGCGATATACCCCCGCAAGGTTAGTGTGGCGATGCGCCGAAGCTGCCAATCTGTCATCATTGCCTTTCTAGAGGAGACAGAGATGTCGGAAAAAGACGTAGCAGGGGTACGCGCGGCAATCGATGCATGGCTGGACGGCTGGACCTTCAGCCCCAGCAACCCATGGAGCATCGAGAAGTTCGCACGCGTCCTCGACAAGGACGCCATGGTGATCGACGACTACGGCGGCGAGCTTTCGCTGCTTTACGGCCACAACGACTACCTCACCATCTGGGGCGAGATGGTCAAACAATACATGGTCGAATGGGCGATCAAGGCGGAAGAGGAATCGGTCCAGATCTGGGTCGACGGCAACATCGCCTGCGCCTCGTTCATCCTGCGCGGCGGCGGCATGCTCGCCGGCGGTCCGGCAAAGCTGCGTCAGTGGTGCACCTTCCCGATGGAGAAGCGTGACGGCAAGTGGATCATCCTCAAGGAACACATCACCACCGACCCGGAATATTCCACCTGAGCGACGGGCCCGGGCGCGCCGGCATCCTGCCGCGCGCCCATTTTTTTTGTGTTCGCGAGATAACGGAAAGAGCCGACAATGACCCTCAGCTGTGCCCTGACCTTCGATTTCGACGCCATGTCCGTGTGGCTCGGTTCCTACAAGGCCCGCAACCCATCCATGGTGTCGCGCGGCGAGTTCGGCGCGATTGCCGTGCCACGCATCCTCGACCTCCTGAGGAAACACGCTTTGCCCGGCACCTTCTGCATTCCCGGCCACACGGCGCTCGCCTATCCGGATCTCGTCAAGCGCATCCGCGACGAGGGCCACGAGATCACCCATCATGGCTGGGTGCATGAGAACCCGGCGGATTTCGACGAGGCCGGCGAGCGGCAGAACATCGAAAAGGGGCTGGAGGCGCTGCACAAGGCGGCCGGCGTGCGGCCGAAGGGCTACCGCTCGCCCTCCTGGGATTTTTCCGAACGCACCATCCGCATCCTGCTCGATTACGGTTTCACCTATGATTCCAGCCTGATGGGTTCGGATTTCATTCCCTACTACGCCCGCATCGACGATCGTTACGACGACAAGACCCCCTATCATTTCGGCCCGAATGTCGATCTGGTGGAGCTGCCGGTCGCCTGGGTCATGGACGATTTCCCGCATTTCGAATTTGTCGACAAGGACACCTACGGCCTGTCGGCGCCGACCAAGGTCGAGGAAGTCTGGACCGACGAATTCACCTATGCGCGGGAAAACCTGCCGGGCGCGCTGTTCAGCGTTACCATGCATCCCCAGGTCATCGGCCGCGGCCATCGCCTGATGATGCTGGAGCGGCTGATCGGCACGATGAAGCAGTACGACGACGTGACGTTCACCACCATGGGTGCCTATGCCGACCAGTGGCGGGCCGCCAACCCGCTCGACCGCTGGATCACCTCCGGCGCAGTCCAGGCCCAATCGGCCTGCGGACGCGACACGCTTTAATTCCGATACACCGATCAGGACAGAACCGATGACGACGGTATTTCGATCGACCGCGCTCGACGCGCATCAGCGCGGCCGCGAGTTCGGCACGACATTCGCAAGCAGGGTCCGCGCCAACGTGGAGACTTACCACGCCATGTTCGACCGCCTTTCGGCAGGCACATTCGACGTGGCGGAGGCCGGCCGCGCTGCCCTCGCCGCAACCACAGCCTTCGCGCCACCACTGGCCGAAGAAATGCACGGCATCGCCGAGGGCGCCGGCCTATCCCCCGAGCTGATCGGCGCGCTCAATGCCCGCACCGAAGTCCTGGCGACGATCCGGGCGAAGACGCGCGGCGAATGCTCCGCCGTCATCCACCTCCCCGCGGATCTCGACGCGCCGGTGGCCGTGCAGACCTGGGACTGGTACGCGATCTTTCGCGACAGCTGGCTGGTCTGGGAGATTCCGCTCGCCGACGGCACTATGACCAAGACGATGACCGAATACGGCATCGTCGGCAAATCCGGCCTCAACAGCCGCGGCCTCGGCCTGCTGTTCACCATCCTCCATCACAGCGCGGACGGCGGGCGGATCGGTGTTCCCGTGCATGTCGCGGCCCGCTGGGCGCTCGACAGCGCCGCCAACATTTTTCGCGCCGGCCAGTTGCTGGCGCAGGCCGACGTCTCGGCTTCCAGCTCGCTCAACCTGACCGCCTATGAGAACGGCATCGGTAAGGCGATGTCCGTGGAGCTGCATCCGGGCGGGCCAAGCTTCGTGCTGCCGGATAGGGATGGCTTCCTCATCCACACCAACCATTTCCTCGCCCCCGGCCCCGCCGTGCACGACACCGAACCCAGAGCCTATCCCGACACGCTGCTGCGCCATGACCTCCTGCGGCGCCAGCTCGGCACCTTCGCCAGGCCGACGGCCACGGACGTGCTCGGGGTGATGAAACGCCACGTCGGTGGCGAAGGCGCTGTCTGCTGCCATCCGGAACCCGGCGAAGACCCGGCCACGGCCTACAAGACCCTCTCCACGGTGATCCTTGACCTGAAGGCCAGGGAAATGACGGTTCTCGACGGCGGCCCGAGCGAGCATTAAAACCGTGACGCGATTGCCGGCGAGCGAGGCTCAGCCGGCAATCGTCGCGACGGCATTGCCGTTTTCCAGAATGTGATTGATGAACAGCAGGAAGAGTTCGGCCTGCGAGGAGATCCGTACCTTGGCGTAGAGGTTGCGGCGATGGACCTTGACCGTCTCCGTGCTGATGTTGAGCGTCAGACCGATCGAGGTATTGGAATGGCCGCGCAGCACCATCGCCGCAATCTCGGCCTCGCGGCCCGTCACATGGTAGGCGGCAAGCCAGCGGGTCGTGATCAGCGCGCCGCCTGCGCTGTCCGTATGCGGCACGTCCTGCGGCGCCTGCCGCCAGAGGTCGATCGCCTGGCGGGCGTGACGCAACAGAAAGGATTGCAGCAATGGCTCGATCCCACGCACGCACGCCACGTCTTCAGCGGTATAGGGCTCGGACTGCGCACGCCGGCCGAGCGAGAGATGCAGCGTACGCTTGTCGTCGATCGGGAAAAGCAGGCCGATCTCATCGATCATCTGCACCTTGCGGTAATAGGTCTGGTAGAATTCGCTCTCGTTGAAGCTGTCAGGGGCGATGTCGTCGAGCAGGTGGGTGCCGCCGCGCCGGTCGTCGAGGCTCACCCGATAGAAGGGATCGAGCACATAGGCGCCCTGGCAGTAGAGCATCTGGAAATAGTTGGGCTGCTGCGGCGACCACTGGTGCAGGATCAGAGGCGGCGCATCGCAGGAGAAGACCAGTGCGACGCAATTGTCGATCCGGACCGCCGCATTGATGAAGTCGCGCAGGGCGGCAAAGAAACGGTCGGTTTCCAGTGCATCGACCACATGGGCCAGCAACAGCGGATCGATGCCACCCGGCTCCGCCGACGGCCGGCATTTCGGCCGGCCGAGTTCGACCACGGTTGCGGTTTCGAGGCGCAGGCCGGTGGAGCAAGCCGAATTGTTCATCCCCGATACCCCGTCAGCTTCAGTGCCGCTGCCGAGCAGCCCACGGTGAAGAGCAGGATCAGCGTGCCGAGCGCATTGATGGACGGATCAAGTCCGGTGCGCAGCATGCCCCAGACGAGGGTTGGCAAGGTATTGCCGCCACCAATCAGGAAGAAGGTGATGACAAAATCGTCGAGGGAAAGCGCCATGGCGATCAGCGCCGCGCCGAAAAGCGTCGGACGGATCAGCGGGAACGTCACCGTGAAGAAGGTCACGAGCGGCGACGCCCCGAGGTCGCGGGCGCTGTCGATCACCGCATAGTCGAAATCCCTGAGCCGCGCCGTCACGATCAGGATGACGAACGGCATGGTGAAGGTGAGATGCGCGAGGATCACCGTGACGAGGCTGAGCTTGATGCCGAGAACCGAGAACAAGGACAGCAGCGCCAGAGCCAGCACCAGCGGCGGCAGCATCATCGGCAGGCCGAACAGAAAGAAGGCGGCGGCGGATAACGTCGGCCGCAGCCGCGCGATCACCATGGCCGCACAGGTGCCGATGACGGTGGAGAAGAGGCCGACCGATCCGGTGATGATCGCGCTGTTTTCCAGCGCGCTCCAGAAGTCGTCGCGGGCAAGAAGCGCATCGTACCAGCCGAGCGTCACGCCCGGCAGCGGAAACGTCATCAGGCTCGACGAACCAAAGGAGAAGAGCACGACGAGGACGAGCGGCGACACCATGAAGATCAGGCAGAAAACCCCGATCGTGTTGTTGGCCAGGCGGCCGAAGGAAGCGTTCATTTCGACCTCAGCACGGCTTTGAGAAGGAACCAGACGGCAGCAATCACGGCAACCGAGACGGTGATGACGAGGTAGGTCATGGCGGCGCCGAGCGGCACGTTCATGCGCAGGCCGAACTGGCTCTCGATGAAATTGCCCATCATCATCGTCTGCGTGCCGCCGACCATGCGCGGCGTGACGTAATCGCCGGCGGTCACGAGGAAACAGAGAGCGAAGGCGGTAACCAGCGCCGGCACGCAACGCGGCAGCACGGCGTCACGCACGGCGCCCCACGGGCTTGCGCCCAGATCGCGCGCCGCCTCGATGGTCTTCATCTCGATCGAACGCAGCGCACCGTAGAGCGGCAGGATGGCGAAGGGCAGCAGATAGCTGATCAGCACCAGCACGACAGCAAAGGGGCTGTAGAGCAGCGCCTCGATCGGCTCGCGGACGGCGCCCAGCCCCACCAGCGTGTTGTTGACGATGCCGTCGCGGCCGAGGATCGTGCGCCAGGCATAAATCTTGACGAGATAGCCGCCGAACAGGGTCAGCAGCGTCGCCCCCAGCAGGAAGCCGCTGAAGCGCGGCCCGCGTGTCCAGATCAGATGCGCGACGAAAAACGCCAGCACCGTGGTGATCGTCGCGATCAGGAAGCTGATCGCCATGGTGAAAGCGATCGGCACGGCATAGTCGCCCAGCACCTTGAGATAGTTGCCGAGATTGACGGTCGGCACGATCTTGAAGAGCGAGACCTTGAAGAACGAGACGATGAAGAAATAGACCATCGGCCCGATGAAAAGACCGACCAGCACGGCGACGGCCGGCAACAGCAGGACGCTGTTGCGCGCCGGGGAAATCGTGGCGCCGCCGCTCATTGCGTCACCACCCACTGGTCGCCGGCCATCCAGCCGATCTCGACCGCATCGCCGGGCGAAAGCTCGCCCGAGGGGCGACAGGCAAGGAAGGTCTCGCCATTCGTCAGGCGGACAGTGTATTGCACCTGCGCGCCGAGGAAGACGCGCTGCAGCACGGTTCCGGTGAAACGATGGTCACAACCGGCTGCGGCCGGGCCGAGCCGAACCTTTTCCGGGCGCACGCCTACCAGTACGGTACCGTCAGCGCCCGGATCGTCGAAGCTGAACGCGCTTTCGATGCTGACGCGGGCGAGCTTGCGTTCGGCCTTCAGGAAATTCGCCTCGCCGACGAAGGTCGAGACGAAATGGGTTTTCGGGCGAAGATAGACATCTTCCGCCGTGCCGACCTGCTCGACCCTGCCGCGGGACATGACGACGATCTTGGTCGCCAGCGACATGGCTTCCGCCTGGTCATGGGTGACGAAGACGAAGGTACCCCCGATCTCGCTGTGAAGGCGGCGCAGTTCCTCCTGCATCGCCTGGCGCAGTTTTAGGTCGAGCGCGGCGAAAGGCTCGTCGAGCAACAGCACTTTTGGCCGCATGATCAGCGCCCGGGCGAGCGCGATGCGTTGCTGCTGGCCGCCGGAGAGCTCCGGCGGCAGCTTGTCGGCAAAAGGCTCCATCTGCACCAGCGCCAGCATGTCGGCGACGCGCGCATCGACCTCGGCCTTCGGCTTGCCGGCGATGCGCAGGCCGTAACCGACATTCTGCCGGATGGTCATGTGCGGAAAGAGGCCGTAGCCCTGGAACACCATGTTGGTGGGCCGCTTTTCCGGCGGATGCCGCGTCACATCGGTACCGCCGATGACGATCCTGCCTTCAGACGGTTCGATGAACCCGCCGAGCATTTTCAGAAGCGTGGTCTTGCCGCAGCCCGAGGGGCCGAGAATGGCGAGGAATTCCCCCTCGCCGAACTCGAGATCGAGCGGATAGACCGCCTGGTAGATGCCGTAGTTCTTGGCAAGACCCCGCAAACTGACGAGAGGCGGCCTAAAACTATCCGCCGAAACGGAAACGGGCGGGAGAGCCGGATGCGTTGTTATGGCGTTCACCGGCTCCACCTCACGCTCTCTGATAGCTCTCGAAGGCGGCGAGCACATCGTCCCAGGTCACGAATTCGCCCTCGGCTTCGAGCGGGAACATGCCCGGCAGGAACTTGTCGGCGAAATAGGCATCGAGATTGTCGAAATGGTAGATGCCGGAGACCGTCTGATCGCTGACGGCCTTCATCGCCTCGCCGTTGACGATGCCGAGAATGTTGGCTTCGGCGAAGGCCTTCTGGTTTTCGGTGGACAGGCCCCAATTGATCAGTTCGTGATCGAGCGCGCTGTTCGGCGCGTCCTTGCCGATATTGACCGTGTCGAAATAGGCAAACGTGCCTTCCTTGGGCGTGGCGATCTTCAGCGTGACGCCCTTGTCGCCCGCCCACTTGATCATCGGCTCCCAGCCCATGCCCATGACGATCTCCTTGCGGCTGAACATGTCGGATATTTCACCGAGGCTCGAAGGAATTGTCCGGGAATTCTGCTTGACCTTCACCATGAGGTCAACGGTGGCCTGAAGCTGGGCGGCCGTCATGCGGCTCGGGTCATCCAGACCGTTCGCCACCTTCGACCAGGTGACGATCATGCTCATCACATCCGGATATCCGACGACCTTGCCCTTGTATTCCGGCTTCAGGAGATCGAGCCAGCTCTTTGGTTCTTCAACGAGATCCGGATTGTAGAGCAGCGGGATCGAGCTGAAGGTGAACGGCACGCCATACAGCTTGCCATCGACGCGCAGGAACGTGTCGAAAGCCTTCACCCGCGGATGCATGAGCGCAAGGTTCGGCACCTTGCTTTCGTCGATGGCTTCGAGCAATTCGCTCTGGCCGCAGAAGCCGACATACTGGTAGATCAGCGTGGTGAGGTCGATCGAGCCGATGCCGCCGCCACGCAGCTTGGTGATGATGTCTTCGATGGCGGAGATATAGGTGGCCTGCATGCCCGCCCCGGCCTTGTCGAGGATCTCCTTCGATTTGAAGGCGAGATCGTAACCCTCCCAGCCGAGGAAAGCGACGTCGCTGGCCGCGGCAGCAGGCCTGATGCCGAAGCCGGCAATGGCGCTCAGGCCGGCTGCACCCATCATGAAGTGGCGACGGCTGATCGAGAGCGAGGTTCGGGCGCTGTTCTTGTCCTGCATGTTCTGCATTGTCATTCCCCTTTTTGTGTCGTTTTGGCTTTATTCTCTGCGCTCAGCGGATGATGTGCCCGCCGTCGATCACCAGTTCGGATCCGGTCATGTAGGGACTGCGGTCGGAGGCGAGATAGACGACCGCCCAGCCAATATCGTCCGGGCTGCCGATACCGAGCGGCGCAAGGCGCTGCCACTCGTCCCTGACCGACGCCGTGTCGGGGTCGCCGCGCTTCGCCGCCACATCGACGATCTCCCGCTCGAGCATGGGCGTATCGATGCAGCCGGGGTGGATGGAATTGACGCGGATGCGCGTGCCCCGCTGGGCGCAATCGAGCGCTGCCGCCTTCGTGAAATGTGATACCGCGGCCTTGGAGGCGCAATAGGCGGTATTGTACCCGTCGGCGATATTGGCGAAATTGGAGGCGATGTTGACGATCGAGCCCCTGCCATGGGCCTGCATCGCCTTCACGGCGGCTCGCGTGCCAAGAAAGACGGATTCGACATTGACCTGGAAGACGTGGCGGAAATCCGCAAGCGAGGTCTCGACGAGGCCGCGCGTTAGCTGGATGCCGGCACAATTGGCCAGCACATCGAGACGGCCCTCCCCGGCAAGAACCGTCTCGATCACCCGGTCCCAATCGGCTTCGCTGCGCACATCGTGCGGCAGCGCTTTTGCCGTACCGCCGATTTCGCCCGCCGTGGCTGCGGCCGCCTCGGCATTGATGTCGGTGAGATAGACAATCGCCCCTTCGGCGGCGAGCAATCGCGCCGCGGCCTGGCCGATCCCGCTGCCGGCGCCCGTCACGACGGCAACCTTTCCTTCAACCCATCCGCGCCCGTTGCTCATTTTTTCGTCACTTCAAAGTTAGGGTGAAAACCTATGCATAGTGTTGTCCCTCAACCGGCGCGGAGCCATACCCCCCGCGGGTTAGTTGACAGCTGTCATATGTCCAGCGTCAGCGTGGGCGTCAGCGCCCGCGAGACGCAGGGCATCATCACCTTGCCTGCCTGCCGCTCCTGTTCTGTCAGCAGCGCATCGCGGTGATCGGGCAGGCCATCCAGCACCCGGCACTCGCAGGTGCCGCAAAATCCCTGCTCGCAGGAGCAAGGGTGATCGTGCCCCGCCTGCCGCAGGGCTTCGAGAATGCTACACCCGACAGGCACATCGACATGACCGCCGCTGCGGCCGAGGATGACGCGGAAGCTGCCGTCGTCAGGCAGCACCGCAGCAGCGGCAGGCGCAAAGCGCTCGATATGCAACCGCGCGCCAAGTTTCTCATCGGCAAAGCGGGCCTCCAGCGCATCCAGCAGTCCTTTCGGACCGCAGGCATAGACCTCAGCCCCGCCGCGGGCAGCCGCAACGGCCTCGTCGAGATCGATCCGGGCCGAAGCCTCGTCGAGCCTCAGGCCGACACGCTGCTCGTCAAAACGGCCAAGGCGGTCGAGGAAGGACAGACGGTTGCGCGAGCGGGCGCCATAAACGAGCCGCCAGTCCGCACCGTTCTTCTGCGCCTGCTCCACCATCGGCAGGATCGGCGTGATGCCGATACCGCCGGCAATGAAGAAATAACGCGGCGCAGCCAGAAGCGGGAAGGCATTACGCGGCCCGGCAATCGACACCGTCTGGCCAACCCGCAGACCGTCATGCACCTCCCGCGAACCGCCACGGCCATCCGCCTGGCGCAGCACCGCGATCCGGTAGGACGCCCGCTCCGCGGGATCGCCGCAGAGCGAATACTGCCTGACGAGGCCGGACGGCAGACAGAGGTCGATATGCGCCCCCGGCGCCCAGGCCGGCAGCGCTCCGCCGCCCGCCGCCCTGAGAACGAAAGAAACCACATCCTCCGCCTCCAGTTTCGCCTCGACGATCCGGGCGTCGAAACGGCCGTCGGCAGCCGGCCCGTCCATCTCGGCTCGTGCAAGCGCCGCGCCCATCAGCCGGCCTGCTCCACCAGGGCCGTACCCACGAATTCGTTGAAGGCGCGCCGATAGTTGAGCGTGAAGAGATCGGCCGGCACGGAGTGCTCGACATAGGTCCCGTCCCAATCGACCTCGCGCGGCTCGAGCGCGCCGGCAATCGGCAGATCCTCGCGATAGACCATTTCCTCGATACGCAGGCATTCCTCGATATCGGCGCCGGAATAGCTGCGCTCGTTGGCAACGCCCCAGAAGATCATCACATGGTCGTAAGCCATCGGCGACGGGAAACCTGCAACGATGCGCTTGCCGTATTTCGCATAGTCGTAGGTGATGGTCGCAAGGCCGGGCGCAGTGCAGTGGTAATACATCTCGCAGTCGCCATCATTCGCCCAGTCGCCATTGCCGGCATTCAGGGAACGCTGCATCCAGATATCGAGACCTTCACGCTTCACCATCAGCGGCTCGACGATATGCGGCGACGGCCCCATCGAGACCTCGTGGACGAAGGGAAAATGCGCGACGTCGCGAAAATTCTCGATTGCGACCGCCACTCCGGTTTCCGAGTCGAGCGGTGGACCGGCGAGCCATTCGAGATCCAACCCCGCCCAGGCATCGAGCTCGTACATCGGCATGGCCGGCTGCTCGAGCACGGTCCAGACATGGCCCCATTTCTCGATGACCGGATAGGTCGCGATCGTCGCGCGACCCGGGATCTTCGACTGGTTGTCGAGCGAGGGAATGTGCGCGCACTTGCCGTCGGACCCGAACTGCCAGCCGTGATAAGGACAGGCGATCCCCTCGCCATGCACCTTGCCCTGGGAAAAATCGCCGCCCCGATGCGGACAGCGCCGCGACTGCACGACCGGCTTGCCGGACGCGGTGCGATAGACCACCAGGCGCTCGCCGAGAAGCACGGCCGGCTGCGGCGTATCAAGGTCGGTCGAGCGGGCGACTGCCCACCACTGGCGACGCATGGCGCGCTCGGCGGCCTCGCGCTTGGGACCGCTCAACGGCGGCAGTTCATTCCAAGGTTGGCGCAGCGTCTGAAGCATGAAGATCTCCGTCGTTTTTCGACGGCGCTCCCCAGGCCGTCAACACTGCGCATACAGTGCCGACAATAATTGCGCATTTCAATAAATGATAAGCATCAAATTTTATATTTGCGCAGAATTACATGAGAATTTCTGCGCATCTAAATTTCCTCCACGATTTCAACGGGAAGCGCGAAACGGATCTTGTGAACGTCGACCTCGTTGAGGATTTTTACCGTTCCCACACCCTGCATAGCCGCGATTTTCTGGCGCAATGCCCAAAGGGCCACCTGGTCTGCGCAGACCACCTGTGCGCAGATGTCGGTGTCGCCAAGCGTCGTCGAGAGATACGAGACTTCCGTCCACTCGCTGAGCCGCTGCACCACGTCGTTGTGGCACCCGGGATCGACGCTGAAGAACAGCAGCGCCATGTGCGACGGACCCAGCTTGGTCGGGTCGGCAAAGGCGACAATCTGCAGGATTCCTTCGTCCTGCAAGCGTTTCAGCCGCAGCCGCACCGTGGCTTCGGCCATGCCGATGTTGCGCGCAACTTCGCGCAGCGAACGCCGCCCGTCGATTTGCAGTTCGCGGATGATGTTGCGATCGAGATCGTCGATCTTGTTCGAATGCGTGATCATGAGGCTCCATCAGGATAGAGTGGATGCCTGCCTATACACCGCTGCGGGCATGTTGACGAGGACGGCCCGCGAATTCTTGCGCAAACCATCACTCCTGAACGGATTTTCTGCGCAAACAAAAAGTCTGTGCGGGACGCTACGCGCCCACCCGACGTTCGGGATCGTTGGCAAGCTCGATCGGCTGTCCATGCGGCGTTGCCTCCGCCGCGCGCTGCCAGCTTGCCTGCAGCGAAGCGATATCGGCCTCACGCATCAGGCCCAGCCGGACGAGCAGTGCGGAAAGTGCTTCCACCCAGCATTCGAAATAATCGCTGCCATCCTCGGCTCGCCCCGGGCGATGGACTTCCGTGGTCAGCGCCTCCGCCCACTCGCTCCACGCAAACAGGCCGCGCTCGTGCAGATGCACGGTCAGCGCAAAAGCCTCCGCCATCCACGGTTCGGGAAACACCGGATCGCCCTCCGCCGATTTCGGCAGGCCCGGAGATTGCGCCAGAACGGAGCGCTGCTCACAGGCGTTCAAGATAGCTCTCCCAGGCATCGATCGAGATCGTCAGCGTCGGATCGGCGCCCTCGCCCCAGATCTCCGGGGCATCGAAGACGACAGTGTAGAGCCATTGCGGATTTTCGCCGCGACCATGGGCATTGTCGTCGGGAAACACGAAGGCCCCCTGCACCGCCTCGACGATCCCCTGCTTTGCCCGGGCATAACGCGGCAGTCGAGTGTGGCCGGTCGGGTTGAAGTTGCGGGTCCTGACCCGGTCGCCGACGGCAAAAACCGGTTTTGCCTCGGTCGGCCGCTCGCACGGCCCGCCCCGCGCCAGCGCCGCCGGCACGTTTTCCGCCTGCAGGACACGCTTCGGCGTGGTGCCGACACCTGACATGTGGCCGGAGAAGAGTTCCTCGCGGGTCGCGAAACCGTGGCGCTCCAGCAGCGTATCGATGCCGCGGATCCAGATCTCATAATAGCTGGCCGAAAGATAGTTGGCCGGCGAGATGTTTTCCCGGGCGTGGCGGCTTTCGTCGATGTTCCAATGGCCCATCGCGCCGCAGCACAACGTCAGCCCGAGCGCCCGCTTTTCCCAATCCGCGTGAAAGATCGGCTCGTTGTTTTCCGGCGCGACGGCCCCGAAACCCATCTGGCCGCCAAGATCGTGCGGCCCGTTCATGCCCTTGCCTCCGGTGCGCGCGCCACACCGGTGCCGATCATCGCATCGCGGCTGACGAGATCGGCAAGCGCTTCTTCATCGAGCTGTTCGGTGCCTGCCGGCCGTTCGGGGATGACGAGATAACGCAGTTCCGCCGTCGAATCCCAGACACGGATACGGGTCTGCTCGGGCAGCGACAGGCCGAATTCGGCCAGCACGCCGCGTGGATCGATAACGGCCCGCGAGCGATAGGCCGGCGCCTTGTACCAGACCGGCGGCAACCCCAGCACCGACCACGGATAACAGGAGCACAGGGTGCAGACGACAAGATTATGGGTATCCGGCGCGTTGAAGACAGCCCGCATATGTTCGCCCTGCCGCCCGGTAAAGCCGAGGCTGGCGATTGCCGCCGTGGCATCCCGTTTCAGCCACTCGGCAAAGGCCGGATCGCTCCAGGCCTTTGCGACGACCTTGGCGCCATTGCGCGGGCCGACTTTCGTTTCGTAGGTCTCGACGATCACATCGATCGCGCCGGGGTCGATCAACCCCTTTTCCGACAGCAGGCTTTCCAGCGCTTTTACGCGCGCCTGCATATCGGAGTAATGGTTCTCCGGGTGATCGTGGTCGTGATCGTGCCCATGGTGATGATGATGGTCGGCCATGTCCTGCTCCCGATGTTCGAACCGATCTTACTTGAGCATCGGCCACAAACTCAACACCAACAACACCGCCATGACGATGTTGAACCATTTCAGCCGCACCGGCACGGACAGCCACTCCCGCAGCGCCGAACCGAAACCCGCCCATGTTGAAACGCTCGGCAGGTTGACCACCCCGAAGGCCAGGCCGACGATCATGACGGTGAAGAAATATTGCTCGGTGTCGGTGTAGGTGGCCATAGCCGTCACCGCCATCACCCAGGCTTTCGGGTTGACCCATTGAAATGCCGCGGCGCCGAGAAACGTCATCGGTCGCGCCCCTGCCTCCGCCTCGCCGATCGCCCGCGACGTGCCGATCTTCCAGGCGATCCAGACGAGGTAAGCGCCACCGGCGAATTTCAACGCGGTGTAGAGCAGCGGCACCGTGTGCAGCAAGGCGCCGAGGCCGAAGCCGACGCCGAGCAAAAGCGAGAAGAAGCCGGCGCCGATGCCCAGCATATGCGGAATGGTCCGCCGGAAACCGAAGTTCACGCCGGAGGCAAACAGCATCATGTTGTTCGGCCCGGGGGTGATCGAGGTGGTAAAGGCAAACAAAACCAGCGCAAGCAGCGTCTCGAACGGCATTCCACTCTCCGCAAAGAAGTTCGGCATACTGAAGTCGTTTCGGTTGCGCCAGACGGAAACTTGTCATTGTGACAAACCGGTCGTCTTCGGCGCTGTTCCATCAAGCCCGCCCGGACAAACCGCACCGGAGGCGACCGCAAATCGCTGGCTGCATCGGGGGAAACCGGATATCGTCGCCGCGTCTGCCCGAACGGCGCAACGGAGGAGCTTCATGTCCGATCCCATCCCCACCGTCACCCTCCCTTCCGGTATCAGCGTCCCCGCCCTCGGCCAGGGCACCTGGAACATGGGCGAAAACGCCGCCGATGCCACACGGGAGATCGAAAGCCTGAAGGCCGGGCTTTCCCTGGGATTGACCCTGATCGACACCGCCGAAATGTATGCCGAAGGCGGCGCCGAAAAAGTGGCCGGCCGCGCCATTGCCGGCCAGCGCGACGAGGTGTTCCTGGTCAGCAAGGTCTATCCCTGGAACGCCAGCCGGCGCGGAACCATCGAAGCCTGCGACCGCAGCCTGCAGCGCCTCGGAACCGACCGCATCGACCTCTACCTGCTGCATTGGCGCGGCGATCATCCGCTTGCCGATACCGTCGCCGCCTTCGAAGAGTTGCAGCAGGCCGGAAAGATCGGCGCCTGGGGTGTCTCGAATTTCGACGTCGACGACATGCAGGAGCTTCTGGCCGTGCCGGGCGGCGAAAACGTCGCCGCCAACCAGGTCCTCTACAATCTCGGCCGCCGCGGCATCGAATATGACCTGCTGCCGTTCTGCCAGGAGCGCAACATCCCGATCATGGCCTATTCGCCGATCGAGCAGGGCCGGCTTTTGCATCACCCTGATCTCGTCGATATCGCCAAGGCCTATCAGGCGACGCCGGCGCAGGTGGCGCTGGCCTTCGTTCTCGAACGCGACGGCGTGATCGCCATTCCGAAGACCAGCCATCCGCATCGTGTCGAGGAAAACCGCGGCGCCCTCGACCTCGATATCACCGACGAGGACTGGGCGGTCCTCGACGCTGCGTTTCCGCCGCCGGCGAGGAAAACCTCGCTGGCGATGCTTTAAGACATCTGTTTTCACGCAATTCCGGACACAAACCGCTCAGCGCTTTTGCTGGAATTGCTCCGGCTTTACATGCCCTGCGGGCCGCGGTTCATCGCCGCGATGCCGGTGCGGCAAACCTCGATCAGCCCCAGAGGCTTCACGATCGCCACGAACTGGTCGATCTTCGACGACTTGCCGGTCAGTTCGAAAATGAAATGCTCGACGGTGGCGTCGATCACCTTGGCATGGAAGGCATCGGCCAGGCGCAGGGCTTCCGCACGGCTCTCGCCGGTGCCGGCCACCTTGATCAGCGCCACTTCACGCTCGATCGGCCGCTCCTGCTTGAGATCGCGTGCACGCACCGTCAGGTCGACGACGCGGTGAACCGGCACGATGCGCTCCAGCTGCGTCTTGATCTGCTCCAGCACGATCGGCGTGCCACGCGTGACGATGGTGATGCGCGACAGATGCGATTCATGCTCGGTTTCGGAAACCGTCAGGCTCTCGATGTTATAGCCCCGGCCGGAAAACAGGCCGATGACGCGAGCAAGGACGCCCGGCTCGTTATCGACCAGCACCGAAAGCGTGTGGCTTTCAACCTTGGCCGTTTCCGGCGAGATGAAATAGGCGGAGCCTGTGGGTTGCAGGTGTGCGTTCATGTTGTTTCGTCCGTTGTTTCAGCAAGTGTTTGATTTCAGGACGCCAGCGTGATGGTGGCGTCGGGGAAATGGCGTTTGGCGTATTTTACGAGATCGCGGTCAAAGGTGGCAAAAGCGTCCGCGTGGCGTGCATTGATCACATGAAACGCATCCGCAAAATCCGTGCCGTCTGCATGCGCCGGAAGCACAGCTTGAAGCGTGTCGACCTGCTCGACCTCGAAGAGCGGCAGTTCGAGCATGGAGCCGATCATCCGGTTTATCGCCGGGCGGTCTATTCTCATGACACCTCTCAGCACCCATTCGGTTTCAAGCAGAACCGTTGTCGATACATAAAGCGTCGCCGTCCCCAGCAAGGATTCAGCGTATCTGGCCTCGGGCGAATCCTCATTTGCCAGAAGGCGTGCGAGGATATTCGTATCAACGGCTATTTTCTTCATCCCAGCGCCGGCGCGCTTCCTCCTCTATACCCTTTCGGATCATTTCGTCGGTGAGCGGTGGCCCTTTGTAGACAGGCCGCATCGCCAGAAACTCCTCCACCGTCAGCGTCTTCTTCGGCGCCTCCGCCTTCGCCTCCACCGGCCGCAGCATAATCTCCCTGCCGCCGTCGATGACCTCGAACTCGGTGCCCTCGGAAAAGCCGTGCGCATCACGAACCGCCTTCGGAAGCACGACAGCACCCGCTTTCGACATCTTCGTTCTGCTCATGGGCTTTCTCCGGAACGACGGGATGCGGCCAGGATAGCCGCATCCCCAGCGCTTATCAAACCAGCTGTCGGCCCTTCGCGTCGATGGCGTTGGCGACGGCCTCGTCGGTGGCTTCGTCGGGCAGCAGCATCTCGTTGTGGGCCTTGCCCGAGGGGATCATCGGGAAGCAGTTGGCGAGGTTGGCGACGCGGCAATCGAAGATCACCGGCCGCTTGACCTCGATCATCTCCTGGATCTTGTCGTCGAGTTCACCCGGCTTTTCGCAACGCAGGCCGACGGCGCCGTAGGCTTCCGCCAACTTGACGAAGTCGGGCATGGCTTCTGTATAGGAGTTCGACAGGCGGTTGCCGTGCAGCAGCTGCTGCCACTGGCGCACCATGCCCATGTACTGGTTGTTGAGGATGAAGATCTTCACCGGCAGCCCGTACTGGATCGCCGTCGACATTTCCTGAATGCACATCTGGATCGAGGCATCGCCGGCAATGTCGATGACCAACGCGTCGGGATGGGCAACTTGCACGCCGAGCGCTGCCGGCAGGCCGTAACCCATGGTGCCGAGACCGCCCGAGGTCATCCAGTGATTGGGCGCCTCGAAACCGAAGAACTGCGCCGCCCACATCTGATGCTGGCCGACTTCCGTGGTGATATAGGTATCGCGGCCCTTGCTGAACTCGTAAAGGCGCTGCAGCGCATATTGCGGCATGATGACATCATTGCTCGGCGTGTAGGCAAACGAATTGCGTGCCCGCCAGCGCTTGATGCTCGCCCACCAGTCTTCGGTCTGCGCCTTTTCCGGCTTTTTCGGCAGTGCCCGCCACAGGCGAACCATGTCTTCCAGGACATGGCCGACATCACCGGTGATCGGCACGTCGACCCGGACGTTCTTGTTGATCGACGACGGGTCGATGTCGATGTGGATCTTCTTCGAGTTCGGCGAGAAGGCATTGAGACGGCCGGTAATGCGGTCGTCGAAGCGGGCGCCGACGCAGACCATGACGTCGCAATCATGCATCGCCATGTTGGCTTCGTAGGAACCGTGCATGCCGAGCATGCCGAGCCAGTTCGGGCCGGATGCCGGATAGCAGCCGAGGCCCATCAACGTCGAGGTGATCGGGAAATTGGTGAGTTCGACCAGCTCGCGCAGCAGCTTGGAGGCTTCCGGACCGGAATTGACGACGCCGCCGCCGGTGTAGAAGATCGGCCGGCGCGCCGTTGCCATCAGCTCGATGGCGGCGCGGATGCTGTTCAGGTTGCCCTGTACCTTCGGCTGGTAGCTCTGCTGCGTCAGGTGCTCGGACGGCGGCTCGTAGAAACCGGTGGCAAACTGTACGTCCTTCGGAATATCGACGACAACCGGGCCGGGCCGGCCGGTCTGGGCGATGCGGAACGCCTCATGGATGACGCGAGCCAGATCGTTGACGTCCTTGACCAGCCAGTTGTGCTTGGTGCAGGGGCGCGTGATGCCGACGGTATCGCATTCCTGGAAGGCGTCCGAACCAATCAGCGAGGTCGGAACCTGGCCGCTGAGGCAGACGAGCGGCACGGAATCCATCAGCGCGTCCTGCAGCGGCGTGACGGCGTTGGTCGCGCCCGGACCCGACGTCACCAGCATGACGCCGACCTTGCCGGTCGACCGGGCATAACCTTCGGCCGCATGGCCGGCGCCCTGCTCGTGACGCACGAGGATGTGCTGGATATCGTCCTGCTGGAAGATCTCGTCATAGATCGGCAGCACGGCGCCGCCGGGATAGCCGAAGATATGTTCGACTCCATTGTCCTTCAGCGCCTTGAGAACGATCTCCGCGCCCGTCATCTGCTCTTTGCCCGTCATGCCTGTTTCCGTTCTGCTGCTTGTTCGGGTTGGATGGAAAATTTGGACATAAAAAAAGGCCCCTTTAGGAGCCTGTCTGTCGCGCATGGGTGGCTACCGCCGGGTGGTTAGACCACCCTGCCCATGCGCGTTCCCACCACAATAAGGTTGCCAAAAATCTTCATAGCGCGAAGTGATAGACAGAAATATTCGGCACGTCAACGCGCTTCTTCATAAAACGATGCTGCGCCGCAGCTTGAAACCCGAGCAACTGCCTACACCAGTTGTTAAGCCGGCGTCGTTATGGTCTGGCATGAGGAAGAAGGCCCGCGGCATACGAATTCCGCCCCAAAAAGCCTTCCTGTTTCCGTAACGGGAGCGACGTTGCTAAATAATGACCTCCAGACATCCGGCAAGGCCGGAGAAAGCGAGCGCCGTGACGGGATGCATCCCGGCAACCGCTTTCTCGGACGGGTCATTGCGTGCAACGGTTCGCGCGCCACCATCGCGGCGGTTGCCGAAGCCGGTGGCACCGATCTCACCGAACTCTGGTCCGTCGGCCGGCTGATTTCCATTTCGGTCGGCAAGAACCGTGTTGTCGCGCTGGCCTATTCGATGGCTGTCGGTGACAGAAGCTGGGGCGAAGTACAGGACAACCAGTTTCACATCGAAGTGGAGCTTCTCGGCGAAGTGCAGGTCCATCCCGACGGCCGCGAGCAATTCTCCACCGGCATCTCCCGCTATCCCTATCTCGGCGCCATCGCCCACCGTATCCGCGCCACCGACCTCGTCCGCATCTACGACACCGGCAAGACCGATACCTGCGTCGTCGGCAAGCTGACGCAGGACGAAAGCATCGACGCGACAATCCATATCCCGTCGATGCTGTCGAAACATTTCGCCGTCGTCGGATCGACCGGCGTCGGCAAGTCCACCGCCGTATCGCTGCTCCTGCACCGCGCCATCTCCTCCGACCCGAAGCTGCGCGTCCTCATCCTCGACCCGCACAACGAGTTCGCTGCCGCATTTCCCGATCACGCCGTCGTCATCGACACCGATACGCTCGATCTGCCCTTCTGGCTGATGCGCCTCGAAGAATTCGCCGAGGTCGTTTTCCGCGGCCGTCCGCCGGTGGCGGAAGAACTGGACATGCTGCGCGACCTGATCCCGGAAGCCAAGCGCGCCTTTCGCGGCAGCGACTCGCCGCTGATGCGCCGGCAGACGGAAAAAAGTTCGGTTACCGCCGACACGCCCGTTCCTTACCGCATGGCCGACCTGTTGGCCCTGATCGACGACCGCATCGGCAAGCTGGAAGGCCGCAGCGAAAAGCCTTTCCTGCGTTCGCTGAAGATCCGCGTCATCTCGGCGATCAACGATCCGCGCTATCACTTCATGTTCTCCAACAACACGATCAGCGACACGATCATGGAGACGATCGCCCACATCTTCCGCATTCCGGGAGACAACCGGCCGATCAGCACGTTCCAGCTCTCGGGCATTCCCTCCGAGGTGGTGAATTCCGTCGCCTCGGTGCTCTGCCGCATGGCGTTCGAACTGGCGCTGTGGAGCAACGGCGCCATCCATATGCTGGTCGTCTGCGAAGAGGCGCACCGCTACGTGCCCTCCGATCCGACGCTCGGGTTTTTCCCGACCCGCCAGGCCATTGCCCGCATCGCCAAGGAGGGCCGCAAATACGGCGTCTCTCTCGGCATCATTACCCAGCGGCCGGGCGAACTCGACCAGACGATCCTCTCGCAGTGCTCGACATTATTTGCGATGCGGCTCGCCAACGACCGCGACCAGGAAATCATCCGCTCGGCAATCCCCAATTCCTCGATCTCGACCACCAATTTCATCTCGTCGATCGGCAACGGCGAAGCCATCGCCTTCGGTGAGGCAATCGCCGTTCCCATGCGCATGCGCTTTACCCGCGTCGAGGAGAGCCTGCTGCCGAAGGCCAACGGCGCAACGGCAAAATCAACCGACGAGACGCCCGATACGGTCGATCTGCGCGGCATCGTCAGCCGCATGCGGGCCATTTCCGGCCCCGACATCTCGGCTTTCCAGCAAAGCTACTCGGCGACGCTCGACGGCGAGGATTTCGACAGCGACTTTGCCATGCCGATGCGCGAAGTGCCGGCGCCTTCCATCGAGCGCAGCACGGCGTCTTCCTTGTCGGGTGGAACGCCACCGGAACCCTATCGGTCCGATATGCTGCCCCGTGGCGGCCCGTCCGCACCGCCGGAAGCATCGACAAGCTACGACCCGCGGCGCCGGTCTATGGACGAGCCGCATGCCGCTCAACGCCCGCCGTCAACGACCTATCCCGAGACAAGGCGCATGCAGCCGGCCGACTCTCCGCCGACACCCTATCGGCCCGCCCAACCGGAGACAGACGCCTCCGGCAGCATTCGCCGCGATCCAGGCATGTCGTTGCGCGAAAGCATCCTGAAGAAGCCGCTCAGCAGCCTCTATCGCAAGGATTGAGTGATCGTCAGGGTGTCGCCAGGCGCTCCCAGCTGTCATCCATCTGATTGCGGAACCAGGTCATCTGCCGTTTGGCATATTGGCGTGTTGCCGCCGCACCGCCTTCGATCACCGCCGCCCTGTCGAGTTCCCCGCGCAGGAGGCCGGCGATCTGCGACACGCCGATCGCCTTCATCACCGGCATGTCGAGCGGTAGGTCCTGCGCCAGCAGGGCGCGAACTTCCTCCACCGCCCCCTCCTCCAACATCCGGTCGAACCGGCGGTTGATGCGATCGTGCAGTATGGACCGATCCGGCAGGACGACGATCTTGCGCGACCGGGCGGGATCGACGACCACCGGTCCCGTCGTCTGCTGGAACGTCGAAATCGACCGGCCGGTGCTTTCCAGCACCTCGATAGCCCGCACGATGCGCTGCCCGTCCTGCGGATTGAGCGTCCCGGCCACCTGCGGATCGCGCTCGGAGAGATCGCGGTGCAATGCCTCCGGGCCGAGATCGCGCAACCGCAGCCGCACACTGCAGCGGACATCCTGATCCACCTCCGGCATTTCCGAAAGCCCGCCGGTCAGCGCCTTGAAATACAGGCCGGTACCGCCGACGAAAACCGGCAGACGACCTTCCGCACGCAGCCGCGGCAGCAAGGCCGTCACATCCCGCAGCCAGGCGCCGGTGGAATAGGTTTCGCGCGCCGGGACATGGCCATAGAGCAGATGCGGAACGTCGCCCATTTCGTCTTCGGACGGACGGGCCGTCAGGATGCGCAGCGTGTCATAAACCTGCATGCTGTCGGCGTTGATCACCACACCGTCCTGCTCTTGCGCCAGCTTGAGGGCAAGCGCGGACTTGCCGCTGGCGGTCGGCCCGGTTATCAGGATCGCGTCCCTATCGTTTTCAAGGTTCTTCATCATGGCTTTCGTTGCCACGCTTATGGCCAATCCGTCAAATCCCGTCCTGTCCGCAGCCATCGCGGAACGGGCCGCAGCCACCGTCGAGGCCGCCGGCCTCTACTGGCTGGCAGACGGGATCGCCTGCGACATCATGCTTCGCGACGGCAGCGATACGGCTGAAGCGGAAGCGGCGATCCGTGCCGTGATCGCCGATGCGCCCATCGACGTGGCGCTGCAGGATGCCGACGAGCGCCGCAAGCGTTTCCTCATCGCCGACATGGATTCGACGATGATCCAGCAGGAATGCATTGACGAACTGGCAGCCGAAGCCGGCTTAAAGGACAAGGTCGCCGCCATCACCGCCCGGGCGATGAACGGCGAGATCGCCTTCGAGCCGGCGCTGCGCGAGCGCGTCGCGCTTTTGAAGGGCCTGCCGCTCTCGGTGGTCGACGACGTCATCCGCAAGCACATCACCCTGATGCCCGGCGGACCGGAGCTGATCGCCACCATGCGGGCGCGAGGACACTACACGGCGCTCGTCTCCGGCGGCTTCACGGTCTTCACGGGCCCGATTGCAGCCCGGCTCGGCTTCGACGAAAACCGCGCCAACGTGCTGCTGCAGGAAGACGGTTTCCTCAGCGGCTTCGTTGCCGAGCCGATCCTCGGCAAGCAGGCGAAGGTCGATGCGCTGCTCGACATCACCCAAAGGCTTGGCATCTCGCCGCAGGAGACGATGGCCGTCGGCGATGGCGCCAACGATCTCGGCATGCTGCAGCTGGCCGGCTCAGGTGTTGCCCTGCATGCCAAGCCCGTCGTCTCGGCGCAGGCAAAGATCCGCATCGACCACGCCGACCTCACGGCCCTGCTCTACCTGCAAGGCTACCGCAAGCACGAATTCGTCACCGGCTGAAGCAAGACGATCTTCGAAGGCAGGCCTCCATGCATATCCTCGACGCCGAAAGAGTGCGATTGCGCAACTGGAAAGAGACCGACCGTGATCTCTTCCATGAGATCAATGCCGATCGCAAGGTGATGGAATTCTTTCCCTTCCGCCGGACGAAGGCGGAATCCGACGTCCTGTTCGACAAGGTCCGGGGAATGATCGATGACACCGGCTTGGGCTTCTATGCCCTCGTCGACAGGATCAGCGACGAGCCGATGGGGTTTTGCGGCCTGTCGCGACCCAATCTGGAACCGCAACTGGAAACCCAAGGCGTCGAGATCGGCTGGCGGCTGGCGACACGCTTCTGGGGTAAGGGTTATGTGACGGAAGCGGCAGCGGCGCTGATGCAGCACGGTTTTGTCACCGTCCAGCTTCCCGAGATCGTCTCGTTTGCCGTCAGTGCCAATCATCGCTCGACGGCGGTGATGGAGCGGCTCGGGATGCGACGGGACCCCGGCCGCGATTTCGATCACCCCCGCGTGCCCGACAGCCATCCGCAGCTGCGCCGCCACGTCGTCTATGTCGTGACCAATCAGGAATGGCTCGCCCGCCAAGCGGGCAAGCCCTGACTGCAGCCGGCCGCTATTCCAGCGGCAGGGCAACGAAACGCAGGTCGCCCGTGGCACCCGCGATCATCAGATGCGCATTGCGCCGGCCTTCGCTCTTCAACTCGCCAAGCTTCTTGGTGACGGCCGCCGGCGTATCGACGAAGCTCTGCGCCACCTCGACGATGACCTCGCCCTTCTTGACACCCTTCTGGGCTGCCACGGAGCCATCGGCGACCTCGGTGATCAGGACACCTTCCACGCCTTCGGAAATGCCGAAGGACTTGCGCCCTTCCGCATCCAGCGCGCCGAGCGTCATGCCCAATGTCGCCGCCGGCGTCACGTCGCCATCCTCCTGCGGTGTATCGGGCGTTGCCTGCTCATTGTTGTCCGCATCCGGAACGGTCTCTTCCTCGCCTTCCGGAACGATGACGGGATCGGTCTGCGCCGCCGCCGTGTCGACGCTGTCTTCCAGGCGACCGAGCGTCACCTTGACGGTCTGTTCCTTGCCGTCGCGCAGGATGACCACGTCGACTGCCTTGCCGACCGGGCTTTCCGCCACGACGCGCGGCAGGTCGCGAACCTCGGCAACGGCCTTGCCGTCGAATGTTAGGATCACGTCGCCGGTCTTGATCGGGCCGTTTTCCACCGGTCCGCCCTTGACGACGCCGGCAACCAGCGCGCCACGCGCCCGGTCGAGGCCGAGGCTCTCGGCGATGTCATCGGTGACCGGCTGGATGCGCACGCCGAGCCAGCCGCGACGCGTCTCGCCGAACTCGATCAACTGCTTGACGATATTCTCCGCCAGTTCCGTCGGCACGGCAAAGCCGATGCCGATCGAACCGCCGCTCGGCGAGATGATCGCCGTGTTGATGCCGATGACCTCACCCTTCATGTTGAAGAGCGGGCCGCCGGAATTGCCCTTGTTGATCGCCGCATCGGTCTGGATGAAGTTGTCGTAGGGGCCGGCATTGATGTTGCGGCCGCGGGCCGAAATGATGCCGACCGTCACCGAGCCGCCGAGGCCGAACGGATTGCCGATCGCCATCACCCAGTCGCCGATGCGCATCACCTTCGAATCGCCGAATTTCACCGCCTTGAGCGGCGCCTTCGGCTCGACCTTGAGCACCGAAAGGTCGGTCTTCGGGTCGGTGCCGATCAGCTTCGCCTTGAGCTTCGAGCCGTTCGGAAACACCACCTCGATATCGTCGGCGCCCTCGATGACGTGGTTGTTGGTGACGATGAAGCCGGCCGGATCGATGACGAAACCGGAACCCAGCGAATTGACCTTGTGGCTGCCGCTGCCGTCATTCTCGCCCTTGAAGAAATCGTTGAAGAACTCCTGGAACGGCGAGCCTTCCGGGATCTGCGGCAGCGGTCCGCTTTCGTCCTTCTCCTTGACGTTCTGAGACGTCGCGATGTTGACGACGGCGTCGAGCAGCCCTTCCGCCAGATCCGCGACCGAAGCCGGCCCGGTGCCGGGCGGCGTCCCTTGTGCCTGCACGGCAGGCACTACTGCGCCAACAAGCAGGCTTGCGGTCGCCAGCATCACCAGTGAACGTTTCAGGGATGATCGTATCGTCAGCGCCATAGGGCTTCCTCATGCTGGAATTGCGGGACGCGGCGAAGGCCACCATAATTCGGAATGATCACAGGTTAAATGGCCTTTTCAGGGCAGCCGGATCATATTGCCGCGAGCAGGCCACTTGTCGGCCCCCTTGTCCACACCAAAGAAAGAGGCCGGAAAACCGGCCTCTCGAAGTCTCGTGTCATGCCCGGTCGGGCAATCAGTTCGCCGGAACCGCTGCGCCGCCGGTGACCGGTACGGCGCCATCTGCCGGCTGCGCCGCAGCGCCGGCCGAATTTTCGAAATAGCGGAAGAATTCCGAGTTCGGCGAAAGCACCATCGTCGTGTCCGGGCTGCCGACCGCCGCCACGTAAGCGCGCATCGAACGGTAGAACTCGAAGAACGACGGGTCCCGCGAAAAAGCGTCGGCAAAGACGCGGTTCCGCTCGGCATCGCCTTCACCGCGCAGGATTTCCGAATCGCGCTGGGCTCCGGCGATCAGCTCGACCACCTGGCGGTCGGCGATAGCGCGACGGCGCTGGCCTTCTTCGTTACCGCGGGCGCGGATCAGTTCCGCTTCGGCAAGACGCTCGGCCTTCATGCGCTCGAAGGTCTGCTGCGAGACTTCCTGCGTCAGGTCGGTGCGGCGGATGCGGACGTCCTCGATGCGCAGGCCGAGCGATTCGGCATCCGGGCGCAGGTCGTCACCGACCTCCTTCATCATCGAGGCACGCGCATCGGACAGTGCCGATTCGAAGCCGCGCAGACCGTAAACCCGGCGCAACGAAGCATCGAGACGGGTACGCAGGCGCGATTCGGCCGCTTCCCGGTCACCCGAGACGGTTTCGCGGAAACGACGCGCATCGGTGATCTTGTAGACCACGAAGGCATCGACCTCGTAGAACTTGCCGCCCGAAACCTGGACGCGGATATTGTCCAGATCGAACCGCAGGGCCTGGTCCTGCACGTACTGGACGCGGTCGGCATCCATGAAGGCGAACGGCAGCTTGAAGTAGAGGCCGGGCTCCGTCTTGACGTCGCGGATCTGACCGAAGCGGACGACGATCGCCTGCTCGCGCTCGTTCACCACGAAAACCGACGAATAGATAATCCCGAGAACGACGACGAGGCCGATCAGGAAAGCGGGCAAACGATTGGACATCACTGCGTCCCTCCCTGCTGCGACTGCGGACGGGTGATCTCGTTGAGCGGCAGGTAAGGCAGCACGCCTTGCTTTTCGTCGATGATGATCTTCTTCGAGTTCTTCAGCACGTTTTCCATCGTTTCGAGGAAGAGACGCTTGCGCGTGACATCCGGCGCCTTGGAATATTCGTCGTAGATAGCAACGAAACGTTGCGCTTCACCTTCCGCTTCCTTGACGACGCGATCCTTGTAGGCGGCCGCTTCTTCGCGGTTCTGCGCCGCCTGACCACGGGCCTGACCGAGCTTCTGGTTGGCGTACTGGTTGGCTTCCTCGACGAAACGGTCTTCGTCCTGCTCGGCGCGCTGCACTTCATCGAACGCGTCGGCGACTTCACGCGGCGGTGCCGCATCCTCGATCGCCACGGCATTCACCGAGATACCCGAACCGTAATGGTCCATGGTCGTCTGGATGGTGCTCTTCACTTCGGCGGCAATCTGCTGGCGGTTGTCGCGGAAAATATCCTGCGCCGGACGGCGGCCGACCACTTCGCGCATGGCGCTCTCGGCCACCTGCTGCAGGGTCTCTGCCGGATTTTCGAGATTGAAGAGGTAGGACTTCGGATCGCTCACCGTATAGAGCACGGAGAACTGCACGTTGACGATGTTCTGGTCGCCGGAAAGCATCAGGCCGGAATTCGAAGAAGACGACGCCTTCGAGCCGATATTCTGCTGCTGCTCGGTCACCTTGACGATTTCGACGGTTTCGAACGGCCAGAGGTGGAAATGCAGGCCGGGCATGGCGACTTCCTGCTTCGGCTTGCCGAAGCGAAGTTCAACGCCACGTTCGTCCGGCTGGACGGTGTAGATCGACTGGATGAGCCAGAAGATGACGAGGACGCCGGCGAGAATGACGAGCACGCCGCCGTTGAAACCACCGGGAATGATATTCTTCAGCTGGTCCTGACCCCGCCGGATGATATCTTCGAGATCCGGAGGGCCGCCATTGTTGCCACCGCCGCCGCCACGCGGGCGGTTCGGTCCCTGGCCCCAAGGCCCCTGATTATTGCCGCCACCGCCCCCCCAAGGGCCGCCGCCGCCACCATTCTGATTGCTCCAGGGCATCAAAACCTCATCTGTAAGACTTGCGCAAACGGTCGTACCCGCAATCCATATGACTGCCGGCACGCGTTATCCACCTTATAGGTATCGCAGACAGTGCTTTCAACGCGACATGCTAAACTTCGGGCCAATTAACGGAAAATAGTTAAACTTTGGCCGCCCGCCGCCGGTAGATAACAAAGCGGGTGGCATAACTGTCGCGCTCACCGGCGGGAACGACTTCCTCGTCGCCTTTTTCCCAAAACGCTGGATCGATGGCGGGAAACCGCGTGTCGCCCTCCACCACACAGTCCACGTGGGTGACATAGAGGATATCGGCCCGATCCAGCGCCTGCCGGTAGATTTCGCCACCGCCGATCACCGCAATTTCCGGCGCATCCGTTTCCGCAGCCAGAATTGCCGCCTGTGCCAATGCCGCATCGAGATCATGAACGGCATCAACGCCCGCAAATTGAAAACCCGTATCGCGGGTGATGACGATGTTCGGCCGTCCCGGCAACGGCTTGCCGATCGACTGCAGCGTCTTGCGTCCCATGACCACCGGCTTGCCGAGCGTCAGCGCCTTGAAGCGCTTGAGATCGGTCGACAGCCGCCACGGCATGTCGCCGTCACGGCCGATGATGCCATTCTCCGAAACGGCGACGACGATGGAAATGGCGGGAACTGGCATGCATGTCCTTTCTGCTTGGAGACAAGGCTCTCCCCGCATCTCTTACATCCGGTTTCTTTGCGGCGCCATCTCCTGCATGGAAAGCGTGTCAAAAGGGGTGAAACTTAGATTTTCGTTCACCATCGCCACTAAACGAATAGAAACAAAAAGCACCTAGTGTCGCCTCCAGAAGAGAAAATCTGAATTTTTCATTTTGATAGACATCAATAAACGGGGCGTCGCACCTTAGGGAGTCAGGATATGCCATTAAGCGCAACAGACCGTAAGACCTTTGACGACAAAGTCGTACCCGGGGTTAGGGAAGTATTTGGCAGCGACGCCCTCACCCGGACCCAAGCATCCTTTATACTGGCCGAACTGGAAAAGAACCCCTCGGCAGCCAACTCGTTTTTCGCCGCGAAAATCTTCGACGTACCCATGGTTCGAAGCGGCTCCACCCATGTCTGCCGCGCCATCATGTGCATCAAGGCTGTCAACGGAGTGGTAATCGGCGGCGTGTCGGCGGACAAGATTACCGCCCAATACAATTCGATGCTTATCGACTACAGGACAGACGATAGGAAAAAGAACACATACAGGCTCGAGCTGACGAGCATGATCGCCGCCTTGGGAACCGCCCGAGGGTCGGAACCGACGATGTCGTCTGAACCGCTGCGCCCGCAAGACACCGCGAGCCACCCCGACGCCATTGCGCCAGTCTTCCTTCCGACAGAGCTGGAAAAGAGGATGAAAGCCAACTTCCTCGCGTCGATCAGTTCCGCCGGAGCGTCCGGCGGCCGAAGCAACCTCGCTTATCGCCTGACCAACGAAATCTCCAGCAGCCGCACCGGGCCGTTCATCCCGGTCGACCAACGGGTCCTCGCCCCGGACACGCTCACCGCAAAGGTTACGAGCGACAGGGAAAGCGCCATTCTCGACGTGAAGACGAAATTCCTCAGCCTGGCGAACCAGAACCTGGTGCATCTGACCAAGATGGGCGAGCAGGTGGACAGCGCATACGACAACTTCAGTGCCGTCTACCGCGATGCCGGCGAAGCGGGTAACGCCCGCCTGAAACTCATCTCGATGATCGCGACCAAAACCCTCTCGGCCATTCCGGTCGTCGGTTCCGTGGTGGGCGCCGTGGCCGGTGCATGCATCGATTCGCTCAAGTACAATACCAAGATCGCCCAGACGGACTACGAACGCGCACCCCCGATCATCGACCAGAGCAGCGCCATCTCCCGCATGGTCGGCGCGGTGACCGAGAAGGTCGACAAGCATACGACGCTCGGCGTTCGCGCCGATACCATCCCCACCGTGCGCTCCATCCGCCAACTTCTCAGGGATAGCTGGGCGGTAGCCCAGGAGGGTGCGGAAACGGCGCTGAAAGAAACGCTGCAGACCACATTCGAAATGGAAGGCGACGCCCGCCAGCAAGCGAGGTCCGCGCAGCAGCGCATCGCCCTCCACGGCAACAAATTCGGCTCCTACCTTCACGGCGACGTCATCAACAGCATCAAGAAGGACAAGGAAGACATCAAGCGGGCCCTCGAAAACTATTTCATGCGGCGGGTGATGATCCCCGACGACAAGATGAGCAAGTATGTCGAACTCAGCCTTTTTGCCACCTACATGGAGCAACTGGTGAAAACGGAAAAGTTCCACGCCCGTTTCGCCGACATCAAGGGCATCAGCTTCTCGCTTCCGGCGCCTGTCGCAACGCGGCTGATACAGCTTGAAATCATCCAGCCGAAAGGCAGCAGCCACTATATCGACGTGGTGAACGGCGGCCGGCTGCCCTACGACGGGCACCAGGTGCACGATCTCGGCCTGCTGCTCTTCTTCCGCTGGTATGCGGACGTAAACCCCTTCGAGATGATCGGCAGTTCGACCTTCACGCCGGCAAAACTCGACGCCAAGATCAAGCAATACATCACCAGCATCGGTGCCGCGATCAACAGCAGCAAGTCGAAGGGCTTCTTCCGCTCCGGCGTCAAGGACATGACGCAGATCGCAAGCGTGCACGAAAATCAGGTTAAGGCCATTCGCGCCTGAGCCCACGGCCAGGAAGGCGCCTCACACCGCAATCGGCGCCCTGATCGTCGCATCCGCCTCATAACCTTCGAGGGTAAAATCCTCGAAGGTGAAGGCGAAGATGTCTTTCACATCGGGATTGATGCGCATCGTCGGCAGCGCCTTCGGCGTCCGCGAAAGCTGCAGCTTCGCCTGCTCGAAATGGTTGGCGTAGATATGCGCATCCCCGAAGGAATGGACGAAGTCGCCCGCCTTCAGCCCCGTCACCTGCGCCACCATCATCGTCAGCAGCGCATAGGAGGCGATGTTGAAGGGCACGCCCAGGAAGATATCGGCCGACCGCTGGTAAAGCTGGCAGGACAGCCGCCCGTCGGACACGTAGAACTGGAACAGGCAGTGGCAGGGCGGCAGCGCCATCTCGTCCACTTCGGCCGGGTTCCAGGCAGAAACGATGTGGCGGCGGGAGTTCGGGTTGGTCTTGATACCCTCGATCAGCCCGGCGATCTGATCGATATGCCGGCCGTCCGGTGCCGGCCAGGAACGCCATTGCGAGCCGTAGACCGGGCCGAGGTCGCCGTTCTCGTCGGCCCACTCATCCCAAATCGAAACGCCGTTCGCCTTGAGATAGGCGATGTTGGTCTCGCCCTTCAGGAACCACAGGAGTTCGTGGACGATCGATTTCAGGTGCAGCTTCTTGGTCGTCAGGACCGGAAAGCCCTCGGCGAGATCAAAACGCATCTGGTAACCGAAGACCGAGCGCGTGCCCGTACCGGTGCGGTCGCCGCGGTCGCTGCCGGTGTCCATCACATGGCGCAAAAAGTCGAGATATTGTTTCATGAGCGTGCCGCCGTCGATTCCCTTGAGCATCCCAGTTTAGCCGCCAAAGGCGGCCAAACCAAGCGGCCATGCGGGGTATCCCCATCTTCGCCGGCGGCAGCGGCAGCCGTTACAGCGAACCGAGCTTGCCGAGTTCCTTGGCAACCAGGTAATAGAAGGTCACGCGCGATTTCGAGCGGTCGGCCGCCATCGCCTTGCAGGTGGTATCGATCGCCTTGTCGGCTTCATCGCCACCGATGCCGAGCTTCTTTTCGCACCATTTTTCCTTGACTCGGGCGAGTTCGGTCGGGTCGGAGGCCGATACCAGCGAGGAATCGCGGTTGCGCAGCGCAATCCCCAGGTGGCGCACGATCTTCTGCACGATGGCCTCGTCTGCATTGCCATCGTACTTCTTCACGTCTGCGAGATAGTCGGTCGTCATGTGCTCTCCTTCCTCCGGGGTGCATCGTTGGCGGCACCCGCGCCGCGAGAATGGTGGAAGCATTTCCCGGCGTCAAGCGGCGGCGAATTCCTGTTCGGATGCCCGGGAACCGGATCGGCGGGAGGTCTCGCAGCTGTGGTTGCGGGGGACACCACTGTTGTTGGTGAATTCCCCTCCGTGCTAGAGGAGTAAAGGCTGCCACGCCAAAATAGCCTTGCCTCCTGCATTCCTGATCTCAACAATCAAACCGGAACACACGTGGCGGACAACGGGAATAAACTGCACGCCGGGTTCCGGCCGATAGAAATCTGCAGCACGATTGCGCCAACCTCGATAATTCGATCAACAATTATATTCGCTTATGGCACCTTCACGCTGCGGTACGATTCCAGTCTTCGTGAATTTCGATAAAATTTTCTGTGTCGTTTCACCTTTGGAGGTTTAAATGATGGCGTCTGTCGAGCAGAGCCTTACGCACCACCGAACGGGCTATTTTCCGCGCCTGCGGCAACACTATATCCTTGTTTCGACAATACTGACGCTGCTTGGACCAACGATTGCGGTCGCTCAAGAACAATCCCTCCCTCTCGTGACCGTGGCCAAGCCCATCGTTCGCGATGTTGTCGATAACGACGAATTCATCGGCCGCTTCGAAGCCGTTGATCAGGTCGAGGTCCGCGCCAGGGTGGGCGGCTACCTCGAGGAAATCCGGTTTAAGGACGGAACCATCGTCCAGAAGGGCGATATCCTGTTCGTCATCGACCAGCGCCCCTATGTCACCGCCCGCAATCAGGCCAACGCTGCGCTGGAGGTTGCCAAGTCGACGCTGACCTTCGCCGAAGCCCAGTTCAAGCGGGCCGAATCCCTGGCGCAAAGCGGCAGCCAGTCGATATCGACGCTCGATGACCGCCGCCGCGAATGGATTTCTGCCCAGGCAAGCGTGCAGGGTGCCCAGGCCGCGGCCGACCGGGCCGCACTCGATATGGAATACACGGAGATCAAGGCGCCGATCACCGGCCGCATCGACCGCCGTCTCATCTCCGCCGGCAACCTGATCCAGGCGGATCAGTCCATCCTGACGACGATCGTTTCGATGGACCCGATCGACTTCTATTTCGACGTCGATGAGCGCCGCCTCTTGAACTTCGCCGACACCGCCCGCTCCCGCGGTTCGGACCTGCAACAGGGCGGCGGCGGCCTCGACGTGAAAGTGGAGATCACCGACAGAAACCAGGAGGCCTTCGTCGGTAAGCTCGATTTTGCCGAAAACCGCGTCGACCATGAAACCGGCACCATGCGTATCCGGGCACGGTTCTCGAACCCGGATCTCATCCTGCAGCCGGGCCTGTTCGGGCGTGCGCATATCGAGGCCTCGAACACCTACAAGGCGGTGCTCATACCGGATGAAGCGATCGGATCGGATCAGGATCAGCGCATCGTCTATGTCGTGGGCGATGACGGAACGGTATCGTCGAAGCCTGTCAGGCTCGGGCCGCGCATTTACGGATACCGCGCCATCCGCGAAGGACTGTCAGGCGACGAGCAGATCATCGTCAACGGGCTGATGCGTGCCCGTCCGGGCGTCAAGGTCAAGCCGGAAGTCACGACCCTGCCCGAGACGAGAACCGAAGGTGCGCCCGACTCCGCGACGCTGGAGGCGCTGCAATGAGGTTCGCGCACTTCTTCATCGACCGGCCGATCTTCGCGACGGTCATCTCGATCCTGCTGCTGATCGTCGGCGGCATCGCCTATTTTCAGCTGCCCGTATCGCAATATCCGGAAATCGCTCCCCCGACCATCGTGATCCGGACGGCCTATCCGGGAGCGGATTCCGAAACGATCGCCAACGTGGTCGCAACGCCGCTGGAGCAGGAAATCAACGGCGTCGAGAACATGCTCTACATGTCGTCCTATTCCAGCGCCGACGGCCAGATGCAGCTAACCGTGACATTCAAGCTGGGCACGGATCTCGATCAGGCACAGGTTCTCGTCCAGAACCGCGTCGCCATCGCCGAACCCCGGCTTCCCGAAGAGGTCCGGCGGCTCGGCATCACCACGGCAAAAAGTTCGCCCGACATCATGATGGTCGTGCATCTCCTGTCGCCGAACGATCGCTACGACCAGCTTTACGTCTCGAACTATGCGCGTAACCGCATCCGCGACAGCCTTGTCCGGCTCGACGGCGTTGGCGACGTGCTGCTGTTCGGAGAACGGGAATACTCCCTGCGCATCTGGCTCGACCCCGACAAGCTCTCTGGCTTCGGCATGACCGCGGCCGACGTGGTGCAGGCGCTTCGCGAGCAGAACGTGCAGGTGTCCGGCGGCTCCATTGGCGCACCGCCGACAAGCGACGCCAATGCGTTTCAATATACCGTGACGACCCAAGGCCGGTTTTCCGACCCGCGGCAATTTCGCTACGTGATCGTCAAGTCCTCCGAGGCCGGCCGCCTTGTCCATTTGCAGGATGTCGCTCGCATTGAACTGGGCGCTCGCGACTATGTCACCAACAGCTATCTCGACGGCAAACCCGCCGTCGCCATCGCCGCCTTTTCCCGTCCGGGAACGAATGCGCTGGAGGCGGCCGAGCAGATCCGTGCGACGATGGAGGCCGCGGCCCGCGATTTCCCTCCGGGGCTCGAATACAGGATCGTCTACAATCCGACAGAATTCATCTCCGCATCGATCGAGGAGGTCTACAAAACGATCATCGAGGCGGCGATTCTCGTCGCCATCGTCGTGCTTGTCTTCCTGCAATCCTGGCGGACGGCGCTTATCCCGATCATAGCCATTCCCGTGTCGCTGGTGGGCACCTTCGCGTTCCTGCTGGCGTTCGACTTTTCGCTGAACATGCTGACGCTGTTCGGGCTGGTCCTGGCGATCGGCATCGTGGTCGACGACGCCATCGTCGTGGTGGAAAACGTCGAGCGCAATCTCGCGGCGGGGATGTCGCCGCTGGAGGCGTCGCATGTGACGATGGACGAGGTCGGGACTGCGGTTCTGGCAATTTCGCTGGTGCTCATCGCCGTGTTCGTGCCGACCGCCTTCATCCCGGGGATCTCCGGACAGTTCTATCGGCAGTTTGCGGTGACCATTTCGGTCGCTACGGCCATCTCCGCCCTCAACTCGCTGACCCTGTCGCCCGCCCTCGCCGCCTTGCTGCTGAAACCGCACGCGCATGCCCACACACGGCGAAATCCGGTCAGCGCACTGTTCGGGGCTATCGCCGACGGCTTCAACAACGGCTTCGATAAATTGAGTCACGGCTATTCCTGGGTCGTGCGCCATCTGGTGCAGACACGGACTGCCCTTGCAGCCGTCATGCTGGCTTTTGCCGGATTGCTCGTTGCCACCTATCTGATGGGGACCACGGTGCCGCGCGGCTTCATACCGTCCGGCGATCAGGGTTATGCGATCGTCGTTGTCCAACTGCCGGACGGGGCGTCGCTGAACCGCACGGACAAGGCGATGCTCGAAGCCGACGAGATCATCAAGGGCGTACCGGGCATCGCCAACACGGTATCGTTCTCCGGTTTCAGCGGCGCGACCTTCACCAATGCCTCCAATGCCGGCGTCATCTTCGCCACCTTCGAATCTTTCGAGGCCCGGCACGAAAGCCATAGGACGGCCACCGCCATCATCGGGGAAATGTACGGCAAGCTTCAATCGATAAAAGAGGCTTTCATCATCGCCATCCCGCCGCCCTCCGTTCGCGGTATCGGCAACGGCGGCGGCTTCAAGATGCAATTGGTCGACCGGGGCACGTCGGACATGCGGCGGGCGCTGGGGATCGCCTACCAGATGATGGGAACCGCCAATCAGACCGAGGGGCTGACGGGCGTCTTCACCACCTTCTCGGCCAACAGCCCGCAATACTTCCTGGAGATCGACCGGGACAAGGCGAGAATGCTGAACGTCCCCATTCCCAACATCTTCGATACGCTGTCGATCAACCTCGGCACTGCTTATGTGAACGACTTCAACGCTTTCGGACGCGTCTATCAAGTGCGTGCGCAGGCTGACCAGCAGTTCCGCGTCAATCGCGAGGACATTCTGGGGCTCAAGGTCCGATCGGCCACCGGAGCCCTGGTTCCGCTGGGAACGCTGGTCGACATCAAGGATACCAGCGGCCCCTCCCTCGTCCAGCACTACAACATGTATGTCTCGGTGCCGCTCCAGGGTACGCCGGGTCCCGGCGTATCGACCGGCGATGCGCTGGAAAAGATGGAAAAGATCGCCAGCGAAATCCTGCCGGCTGGCATGGGTTACGAATGGACGGAGCTTGCCTTCCAGGAGCGCAATACCGGCAACACAGCGATCTACATCTTCGCTCTCTCGGTCGTCTTCGTCTTCCTGGCGTTGGCCGCGCAGTATGAGAGCTGGACGTTGCCGCTGGCGATCATCCTGATCGTGCCGCTGGCGATCCTCGCCGCCCTGCTCGGGGTGCAGTTCCGTGGCATGGACAACAACATCCTCACCCAGATCGGCTTGATCGTGCTGATCGGCCTCGCCGCAAAAAATGCCATCCTCATCGTGGAATTTGCGCGACAGGCGCAGGATGAAGGCATGACGGCGGTGGACGCAGCGGTGGAGGCAACGCGGCTTCGGCTTCGGCCGATCCTGATGACCGCCTTCGCCTTCATCTTCGGGGTGCTGCCGTTGATGATCGCGACAGGCCCCGGTGCGGAAATGCGCCAGTCCCTCGGCACCGCCGTATTTTTCGGCATGCTTGGCGTGACGCTGTTCGGCCTCTTCCTGACCCCGGTCTTCTACGTGATCCTGCGCGGGCGGAGGAAGGCTAGGCCGAAGATCGAGGAGGCGACGGAGACGACATCCGCCACTGTTTCCCCCTGAAACCGAGTGCCGGGGACGCGCCTATAATCCCCGGCATATTCAACGACGCCAGACAGCGGCGGAAATCCAAGGCAGCTTCGTTGAAACGGTTGTCCACATGAGCCGCTGACGATGACGAATGGCCTTGAAAGTGCCGCAACTTTTGCCTATCTGTCAAAGTGCTCCGCTTGCGGAGACTACGGTGCTAAACCTTTTGTGCAATAGGCATACAGGACGGGGCTTCGATGCCCCCGCCTCCACCAGCAACCTCGATGATCGTTTCATCGGCAAATGGGGGCGACATGGGATCGACTGGTGTTGAAAGACAAAAGCTGTGCTCGGCATGATACCGCCGTTATCGGGTCACAAGTGTAGTTGCAAACGACAACAACGCTAAGGGTTATGCTCTCGCTGCCTAATGGCGGTGCGGGAAACCCGACCTAAGTCCTTGCGGTTAGCACCGTAAGGCGGGGTCCGAAGGCACCTGGCAACAGAAGCCTTCACCTTCTCCATTCGCTGCAAATTAGATATGATGAACTGACTCGGCCCTTGAGGGGTTTCCCACGGCGCGGCAACATGGCATATAGCCTTGATTTGCGATGGTAAGTACAGAAAGACAGGACAAGATGGGGCAGGACCACATCCGTTACGACATTCTCGCGCAGGACGCGCTCCGCGGCGTGATTCGCAAGGTTTTGACTGAAGTCGCTGCCACCGGCCGCCTGCCGGGCGACCATCATTTCTTCATCACCTTTCTGACCGGTGCGCCGGGCGTGCGCATCTCGCAGCACCTCAAGTCGAAATATGCCGAGCAGATGACCATCGTCGTCCAGCACCAGTTCTGGGAACTGAAGGTGTCCGACGTCGGTTTCGAGATCGGCCTCTCCTTCTCCGACACGCCGGAAAAGCTGGTGATCCCGTTCAATGCCATCCGCGGCTTCTATGATCCGTCGGTGAATTTCGAGTTGGAATTCGACGTGCCGCTGGCCGAAGAAGAAGATCTCGGCGGTGCCGAAATCACCGCCTATCCCGTCGCCAGCGAAAAGCCGGAAACAGAAGCCAAGCCCACCGGCGGCGACGACAAGAAACCGGCCTCGGTGGTTTCGCTCGATTCCTTCCGCAAGAAGCAATAAACATTCAATTCCGGGCGCCCAAAGCGCCCGGTGCCGTTTTGGAGACGTCTATGAGCGGAGATCTCGTCAATCTGCGCCAGTTCCGCAAGCAGAAGGACCGCCGCGACCGCGAGGCGCAGGCGGAGCAAAACCGCATCTCCTTCGGCCGCACCAAGGCAGAAAAAACGCTGACCCAAGCCTTGAACGACAAGGCGGAAAAGACCCTCGACCAGGGTCGCCTGGAGCACAAGCCGGACACGGAATAGAGCAATTCCAGTGGTTCTTCCCGGATACCCGGGTTCGGATCAGCACACGATTTCAATGCCTTGAACATCGAACCGGAATCAGGTTCGCAACGGCTTGAATCAGTTTGTCAGGCCAGCGCATTTCCGCTTTTCTGCGAATCGCGAAAATGCTCTTCCTTTTGTTTTTGCGCAATTCCGGACGCAAAACCGCTACGCACTTTTGCTGGAATTGCTCTAGGATGATCAGAAAACACTCCGCCACGCTGCACGGCCACCGCACCAGCTTCTCGCTCGAGGACGCATTCTGGGATGAGTTGAACGCCATCGCCGCTCAGAAAAACATGCCGCTGGCAGCCCTGCTCCGCGAAATCGACGACAGCCGCAGCCCGGACAGCAACCTCTCCTCCGCCCTGCGCGTCTTCGTTCTCGACTGGGTCAGGCAGGCGGCGCGATAGCGCGGTCTCGTTGCCTGCTGTTGCAGGGCTTTCGCCTATGGCGCGGCCTGTTACTGTTGCACGCCCGGCAAAATCTCGAAATTCAGCCCCTCCGGCGCAACGAGCTCGCCGCCGCGCGTAACCTTCTCTTCCGGGTTGACGGGCATGGACCGGCGCTGGACTTCCCGTTCTGCCTCTTCCCTGGCGGCTTTTTCCGCCGCCGCACGCGCCTCGGCAGCCGCTTTTTCCTGCGCGACCTTCTCCGCCGCTGCACGAACTTCGGCCTCGGCCCGTTCGCGCTCAGCCCTTTCGGCCGCCGCCTTGGCCTCGGCTTCAGCCTTGCGCTGCGTTTCTCTTTCGATTGCCAGCTTTCTCAGGCGAAGTTCCTCGCCGCTGCGAACGCGCTCCTCTTCGGCCGCCCGCTCGCGGGCTGCCTGCCGCTCGTCGGCGCGGAACTTGTAGAGCGCCACCTCGCGCCGCAGCCGCTGTTTTTCCAGGACATTGGATTGTAGCCGCTCGACCCGCCGCCGCTCGCGCTCGAAGGCCCGCATCGACAGGAAGTTGGTAACGTCGGTCACGTCCATGGCCTGTTCAGGAGCCGCCAGCGGCCCGGAAAACTGCAGTTGGACGCCAGGCTCGGTTCCGGTCGGCGCATCGACGGGCGGCGAGAAGGCGATGTTCAGCGCCGCATCCAGCGTGTGCGCGGCGACATCGATCGTCGCATCGGCCGTCAGCCGGGCGAATTCGTTGGCGGCGGTGATGTTTTGCGCCCGCAACATCCCGGATGCCAGGTTGAACGGTACGCTGACGGCGCCCAGCGATGCCGTTTCTCCCGATATTAGATTCTTGACCACCGGCAGGATGCGGGCGGCACCAAGCTCACCCTGCATGTCGTCGGCAGCCGTCATCAATGGCCGCAGCAGTCCGAGGTTGAGACCTTGCACCGCCGCATCGGCAAGATTGAGTTCGCCCGATCCGCTGGCGCCATCGACGATCTGCGCCACGGACTGGCCGGTCGACTCGGCCGTCATCGTCAGGCCGAAACGGCCGGTCACGACGGGCGCTCCACCACGCATCCAGGCGATGGCGGCAGTATCTCCATCCTCGACGTCGAAACGGGTCTGCAGGAAACCGGCGCCTTCGGAATTGCCCAGCAAGACGCGGCCCGACAGCTTGCCGCCGCTCCAGGTTCCGTCGATGTCGTCCAGCACCAGCTGGTCGCCCTTGAAATTCAGGTTGCTGGTAAAATCGCGAACCGGCCCGAAGACCCCCGGCCAGAAATTGGTGGCCCGCAGTTTCAGATTGGCGTTGAGGCCGCCAACAAGTTTCGGCAGCGGCGCCGAGGAAAAATTGCCGGTCAGCGGATCGAACAACGGTCCATAGATCGCCTCCGCCATCCAGCCGAGATCGGCCGTCGTCACCTTGACATCGCCAGACGCCGTCAGCACGGCCTGCTGGCGGTCGAAGGTGATGCCGCCGGCAAGCACGTTTCCGCCGCCTTCGATCCTGGCGTTGGAGAAGGTCATCTGCGCCGGGTCGACCGCCAGGTCCGACGTCGCCTTGATCGGCAGGCCGGCGCCGAGCTGCGGCAGGCTGATGCCGTTCATGATGAGGTATGGCTCGATGTCGCCGCTCTCCAGCGTCATCTTCATCTGGCCGGACAGGAATCGCTCCGAGGCGAGGTCAATGTTGCCGGAGGCGTTGAACGACGTCTGTTTCGTCGTATAGGCAACCGTCGCATCCGCCGTCGTGCCGCCGGAGCTGGCAATCTTCAGCGCCACCACGCCGTTGCTGTCGGCTTCCAGCGGTAGCGGGTCGAAGCCGGCCTGGCCGAAGAGGATCGACGTCACCGGGTTCTCGAGCGTCGCCTCCAGGCTGACGCCATCGGAAATGCTGAGCAGGTCCTGCAACTTGAAATCGAGGTTGACGCGGCTGCCGTTGGTGGTCCCCGCCAGCTTGACGGACAGCCCCTGCCCCTGCTCGCCGCCGATCGAAAGCGTCAGCTTCAGATCGGCATTGGCAAACCACGCGGCATTGCGCACCAGCCGGTCGATAACGGGATGATGCGGCAGGTGTGCCTGCAGCATCGCCAGGAACGGGCCGGGATCGAAGGCCTGAAACGTCATGCGGCCTGTGCCGGAATAATCCGTCAGCGCTCCTTCGGCGCGCCCGATCGCGGTCAGCGCCGCACCCGAGAGGTTGCCGATCGTCAGCCGCTCCAGCGAAAGCGCGCCATCGTCGACGGTGAACACCGTATCGACATTTTCGGCCTCGACGCCGAAGGCAATGAATTTCGACGCCTTCATCTGCGCGGCGATGCGATGCTCCAGGAAACCGCTATCGGCATCCTTGCCGGCGAAGATGCCGGCCAGCGCCCGCAACACGTCGAGATCGATGGCATTGCCGTTGAGATCCATCGACAGGCTCGGCCGTTCGCCTTCCACCGCCTGCCGCTCGATACGGCCGCGCATCACCTCCTGGCCGACGACGAATTCCAGCCGCTCGAAGCGCTGCAACTCGGGCGTCAGGCTGACGGAAGCGGAAAAACCAGCCGTCTTCAACTGCCGGATGACCGGATCGACGTTGCCGGACAGCCAGCTCGACAGGCCGGAGGGCTGGGTCGAGGCGACCAGCATGTCGCCGGTGAAGGACGGTTCGCCGCGCAGCACGAGATTGCCCTTAGCTTCCACCTGGGTACGCCCCGGGAAGATCGCCACGGCGTTGTCGATCGCCCAGCCGTCGCCGTCCGGTCGGACATCGAGGCGCACGTCGCGGATCGTGGTATCGCCGACGACGATGGCCGGCAGTTTCAGGTTGGCCCGGCCGGGCACCTGCGGCACGGGGATATCCGCCAGGATGCCGATCAGCGTATTCAGCCGCTCGTGCGCTGAAATGGCGGCATCCCGCCCAGTCTTGCCTTCGGTGCCGCGATTGCCGATCCGGTTGACGTCGATCTGCTGGCCGTCCGCCGTCAGCAGGAATTCCGGCTGCTTGCCGGTATCGAGCGTCGCTTCGCCGGTAACGACATAGGGATCCTGCGTGTCGCCGATCTCCAGGCGGTACTCCGGAATCCGCATGCGTTCGTTGGTCAGCTCGAACTGTCCGGAAAGGCGGGGCGCCGGTGCGGCCTGCTTGTTGTCGGTCTTTTCCAGCGAAGCCGCGGTAAAGCTGCCCTGGTAGCTCGGCTTGCTATCGACGATCTTCAGTTCACCGTCGAGATCGACGCTGAGCGCACGGCCGTTCGGCACGATGCGGGTCTTCAGCCGCATGGCATTCTTGTCTTCGTCGGGCTGCGTGCTCGTCAGCGAAAACGCGCCTTTTTCGCCGTCCAGTGCCGCACTGCCCTCCACGCGCCACGGCCCCGCCAGCGATTTCGCCGACATTTCAGCGTTCAGATCGGAAATGCGCCTGGTGCGGCCGGACTGCTCGTCGATGAAATCGATCTGCCCGCCGGTGATGTGGACGTTTTCCAAGACGACGGAGCGCGCCGGAATATCGGCCTTGCTGCCGCGCATCCAGTCGAGCGTGCCGTCTTCCAGAAGGCGGATACGGGCAACCGGTTCTTCGATGCGCATGTCGAAAATCAACGCCTCGCCGCTCAGGAAGGGCGCAAGCTCCGCGTCCATGGAAAAACGCTCGACCTTGACCAGTGGCGTGCCGTCCTCTTCCTGCCCGACACGCACGTCGTGCAGAGTCACGGAGGGAAACGGCAGGATGCGGGCATCGACGGCGCCGTGAACGACCACCTTCTTGCCGATGATACGGCTGGCCTGCTGCTCAAAATCCTTGCGGAAGTCGGTCCAGTCGACAAAGAGCGGTGCGAGAAGCGCTGCAAACAGCAGCACCACCAGCACGCCGCCGAGGAACACCAGAATCCGTCCTAGCACCGCATCGTCTCTCCGTTGCGCATGAAGGCCCCACTTCCGACGGAGGAGGCTCTGACAAGTTCATGCGCATATTCAAAATGTTAGGGCATCCTGCCAGATCTCTCTTACAGCCCTCGGCAGGAACACTAACCGCATTCCCGGCAGGAGCAAGCCGCCAACGCGAAAAATGCAGCTTTTCAGCCGAGATAGAAGATCTTTCCGGGGTTGAAGATGTTGTCCGGATCGAGCGAGCGCTTGATCTGGCGCATCAGGTCAACCGTGCCGCCAAGCTCCTGTTCCAGATAGGGTATCTTGCCCTGGCCGATGCCGTGTTCGCCGGTGCAGGTGCCATCCATGGCCAACGCGCGCGCATTGAGCCGCGCCACGAATTCCTCGGCCTTCCGGACGTCGGCGGGATCCTTGTCGTCGAGCACCAGGCTGACGTGGAAATTGCCGTCGCCGGCATGGCCGACGATCGGCGCGATCAGCCCGTGGGCGTCGATATCCTCTTCCGTCTCGGCGACACAATCGGCCAGCCGCGAGATCGGCACGCAGACGTCCGTCGCAATCACCGCCGCACCCGGCTTCAGGTTCTTGGCGGCGAAATACACGTCGTGGCGGGCCTTCCAGAGCTTGGCACGAACCTGCGGATCGGCGGTCCACTGGAACTCGCCGCCGCCGCATTCGGCAACGATTTCACCGAACTGCTGCGATTGCAGTGCCACGCTTTCCTCGTTGCCGTGGAACTCGACGAACAGCGTCGGCTGTTCGGCCAATGTCAAACCGGAATAGGCGTTGCAGGCCTTGATCTGCAGGGTATTGACGAGTTCGATGCGAGCAACGGGAATGCCGAGCTGGATCGTCATGATGACAGCGTTGGAGGCATCGCGAAGCGATGGAAAGCCGCAGACGCCGCCGGCGATGACCGCCGGAATGCCCTGCAGCCGGAGCGTCACGGAGGTCAGCACGCCAAGCGTGCCCTCAGCGCCGACGAAGAGCCGCGTCATGTCGTAACCGGCCGACGATTTGCGGGCGCGCCGGGCGGTGCGAACCTCCTCGCCATTGGCGACGACGGCGGTCACGGACAGCACGTTGTCCTTCATCGTGCCATAGCGCACCGCATTGGTGCCGGAGGCGCGCGTCGATGTCATACCGCCGATCGAGGCATTGGCGCCGGGATCGATGGGGAAGAACAAGCCGGTGTCGCGCAGGTAGACGTTCAGCTGCTCGCGGGTCACACCCGGCTCGACCGTGCAGTCCAGATCTTCCGGATTGACTTCGAGAATGCGGTTCATCCGGCTGAAATCGATCGATATTCCGCCTGAGGGCGCATTCACCTGGCCTTCGAGGGAAGAGCCGGTGCCGAAGGGAATGACCGGCACGCGGTGGTCGGCGCAGGCGCGCACCACCGTCTTCACGTCATCGGCGTTTTCGGCAAAGACGACGCCATCCGGCAGCTGCGCCGGAATATAGGTCGTCGTATGCGCATGCTGGTATCGCAGCGTCTCGCCCGTCTGAAAACGCTCGCCGAACGCCTGCTTCAGAATGCCCAGAACACTGGCGATACCGGCTTCGTTCCGCTCGCCCGCGCGGAGATCCGACAATGCCATGACTACTCTTCCCCACTCATCATCATGTTACGTCACTGCCGTTTCGATCAGCCCGCCTTGATCGGCGCGATCATGATCTCTACGCGACGGTTCTGCGCCCTGCCCGCTTCGCTGCCGTTCGAGGCGACGGGCTGGCTCGGGCCGAAACCCATGGCCGACATGCGGCGCTGGTCGATGCCCTGGCTTCCGAGATAGCTGGCGACGGAGATGGCGCGGCGCTGCGACAGATCCTCGTTATGCGCTAGGCTGCCGGTCGAATCCGTGTGACCGTTGACGTCAACGAGGGTCTGGTTGAACTTGCGCAGGACGATGGCAACGGAATTCAGCGTCTGGAAGAAGGCCGGGCTGATCGAATCCTGATCGGTCGCGAAAGTGATGTTCGACGGCATGTTGAGGATGATCCGGTCGCCGGCGCGGGTCACGGAAATGCCGGTGCCCTGCAGCTGCGCACGCAGCTCGGCTTCCTGATTGTCCATGTAATTGCCGATGGCGCCACCAGCCAGCGCGCCTATGCCGGCACCGAGCAGAGCCGCATTGCGACGCGAAACCGCCGAGTGACCGACAGCCAAACCGCCAAGCGCACCCAGGCCGGCGCCGATCATCGCACCGCCCGCGGTGTTCGAAACCTTCTGCTCGCCGGTATAGGGATCGGTGGTCGTGCAGCCGGAAAGATAGACGGCGGCAAGGCCGGCGATGGCAATTTTCTTCATCATGGAATCAGGCTCCCTCTTCAGGCTTGAAACTTCGTCATATCACGAATCACGGCAATTTCATGGGTAGCGACCTCTCCGCTCGCAACCCTCGCCCGGTGTGATCGCAAAACCACATTTCTGGCCAGAACACTACCGCCGGCAGCTTCACCTTGACACCGGGCAATGCTCATGAAAACTTTTTAAGCATGAAATAATAATGCCTAATTTTAGGGCAAAAAAAGGGAACAAAAATCATGATCAGCATCAGCGAATTTCTCGCCCGCGTGCCAAAGATCGAACTCCATTTGCATCTGGAAGGCAGCATCCGGCCGGAAACGGCGCTGGCGCTCTCGGTCAAGAACGGGGTGAAACTGCCACCGTTCAAGGAGGTCAAGGATCTCTATCGCTACGAGACGCTGGAAGAATTTCTAACGATCTACACAGCCGTCTCCGACAGCGTGATTTCCGCCGACGACTATCGCCGCATCACCTACGAAATGCTGCAAAGCTGCGCCGGCAGCAATGCCCGTTACGTCGAATTCTTCTTCTCGCCGCAGGTGCATTTCGCCAACGGCGTCTCCTTCGACACGCAGATGGACGGCATCCTCACCGGCATGGCCGATGCGGAACACGATTTCGGCATCGTCAGCCGCATTGCGCCGGGCGTGAACCGCGAACTCGGCCCGGCCGCCGGCGAGGAGCTTCTCGATATGATTCTCGCTCGCGGCGATGAAAAGCTGATCGGCATCGGCCTCGATTTCAACGAAGCCCCTTTCCCGCCGGAGCCTTACGGCCCGCTCTTTGCCCGCGCCCGCAAGGCGGGCCTCAACGTCACCGCCCATGCCGGCGAAACCGGTCCTGCCGATTTCGTCCGCCGCTCGATCGATTCTCTTGGCGTCCGGCGCATCGACCACGGCTACCATGTCGTCGATGACGAGGCGCTGATGGCGCGCTGCCGCGACGAGGGCATCCTCTTCACCGTCTGCCCCTCGACTAGCGCCGTCACCTCGCCCTGGCACGACCTCTCGGCACCGGATCATGCCATTCGTCAGATGAAGGAGTTCGGATTGAAGGTGATGATCAACAGCGACGACCCGCCGATGTTCTTCACCGATCTCGGCGGCGAATATGAAAAAGCGGCGCAACAACTCGGCTTTTCGCCCGCGGATATCCGAACATCCATCCTCACCGCCATCGAGGGGTCCTGGCTGGACGACGCGACCAAGAAGAGCTGGTCGTCCGCCTGGGCCGCTGAAATCGATGCGCTGATCGCCGAAACCGCCTGACGGGGCCAGTCGATACGGACGGCCTTTGCCATCCGATTTCTCGCCTGAGCCCCCCCAACCTCTGCTCTGCCGTTTCCAACGGCACAGACAGCAGCTTTGCTGCCGTGGCATCTTCTCTTCGCCATCCTGGATTCGGAGAGAACGATGATTGCGCTGTGGATCGTGTTTGCCGGCTTTGTGGCCACCGCCATCTTCGTATCGGCAACGGCCTTGGCAGGTCGGGCTTTCGGGCTTCGACCGCAGACGATTTCCTGTGGTGCCGGCCCGGCGCCGGTCACAATCCGGCTTGGAGGCTGCGATTTTCGTCTCGGCATCATCGTCCTCGCCGGCTCGGTGCGTTTTGCCGAAGACGAGCGCAGCGTCGAAAGCCTTGCCGTATGGCAACAGGTGCTGCTGCATCTGAGCGGCGTTGGCGCCCTGCTGCTTGCGGCGATCCTGCTTGCCGGAGTGGACGAACTTCATCTCGCCTGGCGGGCCGCCACGACACTGGTAACGTTTTCCCTGTCGCCGCTCGATCACGACGCGCTGTTCCGCGACGCTCTCGCCGTCTATGCAGCGCTGCCGGTATCCGGCAAATTTGCCGCAATCTTCGCCGTGTTTGCGGGCGTCAACCTGCTGCCGATCGCGGTTTTCCCCGCCGGCGGGATCGTCATCGCCGTTGCCGATCGTCTTGCCGGCCTGCCCCGCGACGATGGTGTCGTGCGGATCTATCTGCTCGCCAGCCTCGCCTACATGATCTGGATCTTGCTTCTGCTGCTTGCCCAAGCCTGGCGCCTTGTTCAGCAGAGCGGCTTGATTTGACAAGGGAATCACCGAGACATCGAGCGAATCGGAATGAAACCAGAACATGGGTTCTGGCCTTTCAATCCCGAATCACTACATTACGCCGCATGAGCAACGGTTTTGACGATATTCCCTTCTTCGACGAAGAGCCTGACGAGGCTCCGCGTCGGCCGCAGCAACCCGCCCCGGCCCCGCAGCCGACCGGCGGCATTGCAGCGCGCGCCATGGCCGCCCGCGACGGCAATCGCCCGCCGGCCGCCTATCTCTCCGGCCTGAACCCGGAGCAGCGCAAGGCCGTCGAGACCGTTGATGGCCCCGTTCTCGTACTCGCCGGCGCCGGCACCGGCAAGACGCGGGTGCTGACCACCCGTATCGCCCACATCCTCGCCACCGGCAGCGCCTATCCCTCACAAATCCTCGCCGTCACCTTCACCAACAAGGCGGCGCGTGAGATGAAGGAACGCATCGGCGTGCTCGTCGGCGAGATGGTCGAAGGTATGCCGTGGCTCGGCACCTTCCACTCGATCGGCGTCAAGCTTTTGCGCCGTCATGCCGAACTCGTCAGCCTGCGTTCCGATTTCACCATTCTCGATACGGACGATGTCGTCCGCCTGATCAAGCAGCTGATCCAGGCCGAAGGCCTCGACGACAAGAGATGGCCCGCCCGCCAGTTCGCCGGCATGATCGATACCTGGAAGAACAAGGGCCTCGGCCCGGCTGACATCCCGGAAGGCGATGCCCGCGCTTTCGCCAACGGCAAGGGCCGCGAGCTTTACCATGCCTACCAGGCGCGCCTGAAGACGCTGAACGCCTGCGATTTCGGCGACCTGCTGATGCACCCGATCAGCATCTTCCGAAACCATCCGGATATCCTCAAGGATTATCACGCCCGCTTCCGCTACATCCTCGTCGACGAGTATCAGGACACGAATACCGCACAATATATGTGGCTGCGGCTGCTCGCCCAGCGGCCGAAGGGCGTGCCGCAGAATGTCTGCTGCGTCGGCGACGACGACCAGTCGATCTACGGCTGGCGCGGTGCCGAAGTGGACAATATCCTGCGCTTCGACAAGGATTTCCCGGGCGCCGTCATCATCAAGCTGGAGCGCAACTACCGCTCGACTGAACATATCCTCGGCGCCGCCGGCCACCTGATCGCGCACAACGAGGGACGCCTCGGCAAGACCCTGTTCACCGAACGCGCCAATGACGACGACGAGAAGGTCGTTGTCCACGCCGCCTGGGATTCGGAAGAGGAAGCCCGCGCCGTTGGCGAGGAGATCGAGCGGCTGCAGCGCGGCGATGCCGACGGCAAGAAGCACAATCTCAACGACATGGCGATCCTGGTGCGCGCCTCCTTCCAGATGCGCGAGTTTGAAGACCGTTTTGTCACGCTCGGCCTCAACTACCGGGTCATCGGCGGCCCGCGCTTCTACGAGCGCCTCGAAATTCGCGATGCCATGGCCTATTTCCGCCTCGTCTGCCAGCCGGCGGACGACCTGGCGCTGGAGCGCATTATCAACACGCCGAAGCGCGGTCTCGGGGATACCACGGTGCGCGCCCTGCACGACTATGCCCGCGGTCGCGACACGCCGATGCTGGCCGCAGCCGGCGAGCTGATGGATACGGACGAATTGAAGCCGAAGGCGCGCAAGGCGCTGTTCGACGTCGTCACCGATTTCCGCCGCTGGCAGAGCCTGCTGGAAACCACGCCACACACCGAACTTGCCGAGCAGATCCTCGACGAGAGCGGCTACACCGCCATGTGGCAGAATGACAAGTCGGCGGAAGCGCCGGGGCGCCTGGAAAACTTGAAGGAACTCATCCGTTCCATGGAAGCCTTCGAAAGCATGCGCGGCTTCCTGGAGCATGTCTCGCTGGTGATGGACGCCGAGCAGAACGAAAACCTCGACGCCGTCTCGATCATGACGCTGCATTCCGCCAAGGGCCTGGAATTCGACACCGTCTTCCTGCCGGGCTGGGAGGAAGGCCTGTTCCCGCACCAGCGCGCCCTCGACGAAGGCGGCCGCTCCGGACTGGAGGAAGAACGCCGCCTCGCTTATGTCGGCCTGACGCGCGCCAAGCGGCGCTGCCACATCTGGTTCGTCTCCAACCGCCGTATCCACGGCCTGTGGCAATCCACCCTGCCCTCGCGATTCCTCGACGAACTGCCACCGGCGCATGTCGATGTCGCGGCTTCGGACAATTCCTACGGCGGTTATGGCGGCCGCGGCGGTTACGGCCAGTCGCGCTTCGACAAGGTCGATACCTTTTCCAACAACTATTCGACGCCCGGCTGGAAACGCGCCCAGGCCAACAAGACCGATGCCACGCGCACCAACTGGGGCACACGCTCCGGCCATGCAGTGGAGAGGATCGGTTATGGGGAGAGCGGCCCGAAGAGCCGGACGATCGAAGGGGAACTGGTTGCCAAGTCGACCGCGGATGTGCCTTCGAAATTCACGGTCGGCGACCGCGTGTTCCACATCAAGTTCGGCAACGGCAATGTGTCGGCCATCGAAGGCAACAAGCTGACCATCGATTTCGACCGCGCCGGCCAGAAAAGGGTTCTGGATGGGTTTGTCGAGCGGGCCTGAGCCCGCTCGCCTGCGTCGATCAGATTACCGCAGAGCGCGGCGCTTCTGCCCTGCCTTGCCGTCATCGGCGGAAGCCGTGAACGAGCGCCAGCCGGACATCTTCGGCACGATGACCATCGTGTCGATTTCACCGCGCTGGAAGGCCTTCAGGAATTTCGGATAGTTGGCAAAAGCAACGCAACCATGTGAATCGCCGCGGCGTTTCAAGAGGTAGCTGTGAGCCAGCAGGCCGGTGCGGCCAAGCGGCGCAATGCCGTTGGTCGGCGTCAGGCGGATAGCAGCAACGCCATAGAACAGGCTTTCACGCATCGACAGGCGATAGGTGCCGGCCGGTGTCGGCCCGCGCATCTTCACATGCGTGAACTTCGGGTTGTCGCGCATGGCGCCGATGCCGGAATGCGCCTCCAGCTTCTCGCCGTTCGGCATGTAGACCACGCCCGCCGAGATATCGTAATAGGCGACCTTGCCCTTGCGGCGCGGGATGACGGGAATGACATCGTCGTCGTCATCATCCATGGAAGCATCCGGGCTTGCATAGGCAAGCTCGCGCTTGCCCGTACGCTTGCCGTCTTCCTTGTCCTTTTCAGGCTTTTCGATTTCCACTTCCGCCTGAATTTCCGGCCGGGAAACCGGCAGCGGGATTGAATCCGGCAAATCCGTCATGGTCGCAGCCGGATCGGCGAGAACCAGGTTGAACGGTTTTGGCAGGAGATCCTCCTGCACCGCCGTCGGCTCGACCAGTGCGGTCGCCAGGATCGGCTGCACCACCGCCGTGGCGCTGGCCGCAAACTCCTTCTCTGCCCTCGACCCGGTAAGCGCCGCAACCGCCACGACCGGCGTCGTATCGACAACCTGCTTCACCGACTTGATGGAGGCGACAGCCGTCATTCGCGTGTGCGACAGGCGGATCGCGTCCGCCGTCAGCTTGCCATCCTGCGTCTGCTCCTTGCCGGAAACATCAAGCCGCGCCAGCACCGCCATCTTTTCCCGCGACGAGCGGATCGCATCCTCGGTCAGACCGCTCTGGGCGATCCTTTCCGACAGAGGCAATTGCATGCGCGAGAACTTGCTTGGCTGGACCCGGCGCTCCGCCGGTGTCGCCCGAATAATCGGGTTCAGCGCCAGTGACGCTTCCAGACGATTTCCGGCCCCCGGGGCGTAAGACGTCGCCATGGTCTGCATGGTGGCAAGCGTTGCCATCATCCATGAGACGGCAGCGATGCCGGCACAGGCGGTAACAACCCCGCCCAGAAACCGGCGACCACGTGCCCGCCGGCGAATTGCGACTGATGAAGCTTCGGAACGACCGAACTGTTTGACGCTGGACGCCATGATACTCGTTACCCAATACGCATTACTCAATCCGGCTCGTGCCTTTTCGGGCTGTCCGCCGGGGCCGGTATACTGGCGACCGGCATTGCGCTTTGCGCTCTTCTGCCGTGTCGACTCGGGGGAAGAATGACAAACTATGGTAACCAAATCCTTTATACGGAGTGGACAATTCGCCGGAAGTCCTGGCCTGGCACACGTTGGGCGCGACATCTCCATTCAGAAGGACGACAGACAGCATAGCCACCGCGACGCATGCCGGGCAGATGCAAGCTTCAGATTCGGATGTACTTTTCAGGCGATGCGGCTGCGTATATTGCAATTGCGTCATGAAAACGGCACGGAATATGCCTGCGCGCAAAAATCCCGCAAAAAGTCACATTTTTGGTTGTTGGGGGCCTGTCCGCGCCGATGCCTAGCCCCCGAAGGCGGGCAATCGGCCAAGCCACGTCGTCCGGGATTCGTAGGCGGCGGCGACCTGAAGCACGGCCCTGTCAGCCCTCGGACGGCCGATGATCTGGATGCCTGCCGGCAACCCTCGGTCGTCGAAGCCCGCCGGCATGGCGGCAGCGGGCAGGCCCGCCATTGTCGGCCCGATCACCACCTCCATCCAGCGGTGGTAGGTGTCCATCGCCCGCCCGGCAATCGCCTTCGGCCAGTCGAGCGTGACGTCGAAGGGGAAGACCTGCGCCGATGGCAGGATCAGGAAATCGTAGGTCGCAAAGAGATCGCAGACGTAACGGTACCAGTCGCTGCGCACGCCGGAGGCGGCATGAACCTCGGCGGCGGACAACCGCTGGCCGTTTTCGATTTCCCAGATCATTTCCGGCTTCATGAAAGCGCGCTTTTCCGGATCGGCGTAATCGGCCTTCTGTCCCCCGGCGACAAGGAAGTGACGCAGAGTCCGCCAGCTTTCCCAGAGTCGGCCCATCTCGAAGCTTTGCGTTACGTCCTCCACATGGCATCCCATGCCGGAAAATACGGCCAGCGACTGGCGGCAGAGTTCCAGCACGCCATCCTCGAATGGCAGGTAACTCTTGTAATCACCAAGCCAGCCGATCCGTGCGCCGGCAAAATCCGGCAACGGATCGAGCGAAAAATCTTCCGCCGGCAGCGACAGCGGATCGCGCTCGTCATAACCGGCCTGCACGGAAAGCAGCGCCGCGACATCCCGCACCGTCCGGCCCATCGGCCCGTTGACGGCGAGTTGGCCGAGGAAAAGCTCGTTGCCGAGCGCCGGCACGCGACCGAAACTCGGGCGGAAACCGACGACATTGTTGAAACCGGCCGGATTGCGCAACGAGCCCATCATGTCGCTACCGTCCGCCACCGGCACCAGCCGTGAGGCCAGCGCCGCCGCCGCGCCGCCGCTCGAACCGCCGGCGCTCTTGGTGGGATCATACGGATTGCGTGTCGCACCGAAGACGGAATTGTAGGTGTGGGAGCCCAGCCCCATTTCCGGCGTGTTGGTCTTGCCGATGATGATCGCTCCGGCGGCGCGAATGCGCTCGACCTGGATATCGTCGAAATCCGGCACGAAATCACGGTAGATCGGCGAGCCGAAGACACAGGGCAGTCCCTTGGCCTCGGAAAGATCCTTCACCGCATGCGGCAGGCCGTGCATCCAGCCGCGCGAACGGCCGGCTTCCAGTTCGGCATCGGCCGTGGCCGCCTCGCCGAGCAGCACATCCCTGTCCCGCAGGCTGACGATCGCATTGACCTTCGGATTGATCGAAGCGATGCGGTCGAGATAGGCGGCCATCACCTCACGGCAGGAAAGCTTGCGGTCGTGGATGGCGGCGGAAAGGTCGAGGGCGGAAAGCGAGGTGATGTCGGTCATGATGGCTTCGTTGGCTCGTCGAATGTCGATGATGGAGGCTTAGCAGGAGTCGCGGCTCTTGCCTGCGGAATTTTGCACGACCGTCGTTCTTGATCTCACGGCGCGATCTTGGCATCGTGCGGCCGTCATCCCGCCTCAAGGAAACCAGCCCCATGAAAGCCCTGCTGCTCATCGACATCCAGAACGGTTTCTGCCCCGGCGGCAATCTTCCCGTGGCGGAAGGCGACCAGGTGGTGCCTGTTGCCAACAGCCTGATCGACAGCGGCCGCTACGACCTGATCGTCGCCTCGCAGGACTGGCATCCGGCCGGTCACGGCAGCTTTGCCTCTGCCCATCCCGGCAAGGCGCCGTTCGACATGGGCGAACTGTCCGGCAAGCCGCAGATGATGTGGCCGGATCATTGCGTCCAGGGCTCCAGCGATGCCGAATTCCATCCCGACCTGAAAACCTCGGCCATCGACCATGTGCAGCAGAAGGGCCAGAACCCGGCCGTCGACAGCTATTCCGCCTTCCGCGACAACGACCAGGCGGCCCTCACCGGCCTCGCCGATTACCTGCGCCAAAAAGGGGTGACGGAACTGGATATCGGCGGCCTGGCGACCGATTACTGCGTCAAGTTCTCGGCGCTCGATGCGGTGGAAATGCTGCCCGGCGTCAAGGTCCGCTTCATCGCCGACGCAAGCCGCGGCATCACCGCCGAGGGTGTCGCGGACGCCATTGCCGACATGCGCAGCAGCGGCGTCGAGATCACCGACAGCAAGGCTGTGCTCGCCGGATAGACGTCTGGTCTGCACCGCAGTCCAACCCTCGATCACAGCACAAGACAGCGACGGCCAGCCCGCCCCGCCGATGCCTTTCCATGCGGGTTTTCCTGTTTTAGCGTCATTGAAAACAAGGCCAGACACCCCCATCTGCATAGTTATTAAGCCGATTGCCTTTTTGCAATGCACAGGGTAGGAAACAGCCGCATTTCTTGGGGTATGAGCGGTGTTGTGGGGAGATTATACCGCACTGCCGCAAAGACGGAGGACCCGGCATGGAGATCATCACCAGCATCGTTGCGCTGCGCGAGCGTCTTGCCATCCATAGGCGCGCCGGACGGTCGATCGGCCTGGTGCCGACCATGGGTTACCTTCATGTCGGCCACATGCAGCTCGTCGCCCGCAGCCGCGCCGACAACGATGTCACCGTCGTCTCCATCTTCGTCAATCCGCTGCAGTTCGGCGCCAATGAAGATCTCGCCAAATATCCCCGTGACCTCGAACGCGATGCCGCCATGCTGCGCGCCGCCAAGGTGGATTTCCTGTTTGCCCCCGGCGTCGAGGACATGTATCCGCGACCGATGGAGACGGTGGTCGATGTGCCGTCGCTCGGTGCCGAGCTGGAAGGTGCCGTCCGCCCCGGGCATTTTGCCGGCGTCGCCACCGTGGTCACCAAGCTGTTCAACATCGCCCAGCCCGACAAGGCCTATTTCGGCGAAAAGGACTACCAGCAGGTCGTCGTCATCCGCCGCATGGTCGAGGACCTGGCGCAGCCGGTGCGCATCGTGCCGGTGCCGACGGTGCGTGAGTCGGACGGTCTCGCCTGCTCCTCACGCAACGTCTACCTGAATGCACAGGAGCGCGCCGCTGCGGTGATCGTGCCGAAAACGCTGGCGGAAGCCGAACGCCTCTATCACAGCGGTCTGCGCGATGTTGCCGCCTTCGAGGATGCTTTGAAGCGTTTCGTCGCCACCGAGCCGCTGGCCGATCCGGAAGTCGTCGCCCTGCGTGATCCCGACACACTGGAAGAAATCGATACCATCGGTGATAGTCCGGCACTGGTGCTGCTCTATATCCGCATCGGCAAGACGAAGCTGCTCGACAATTGCCTGATCGGCAAGTCGCTGGCCGAAACCCACCGGGCCGCCTGAGATGAGCGCCGTCGGAGCCCAGCGGCGCCTCAGCCCCGCCGCCATTACCGCCCTCAAGGGCGAACGCCCCATCGTTTCGCTCACCGCCTATACGACGCCGATTGCCCGGCTGCTCGATCCGCATTGCGACCTGCTTCTCGTCGGCGATTCGCTCGGCATGGTGCTCTACGGGCTGGAAAGCACCGTCGGCGTCACCATGGAAATGATGATCGCCCACGGCCAGGCGGTGATGCGTGGCGTCAAACGATCCTGCGTCATCGTCGACCTGCCCTTCGGCAGCTACCAGGAATCCAAGGAACAGGCTTTTCGCAATGCCGCCCGCATCCTCAAGGAAACGGGGTGTGACGGCGTCAAGCTCGAAGGCGGCGAGGAAATGGCCGAAACGGTCGTCTTCCTCACCAGTCGCGGCATTCCGGTCTTCGGCCATGTCGGGCTGATGCCGCAGCAGGTGAACACGACGGGCGGTTACCGCTCGCTCGGTCGCTCGGAAAAGGAAGCCGCCAAGATCCGCCGCGACGCCCGCGCCATCGCCGAGGCCGGCGCCTTCGCCGTGGTGGTCGAGGGCACGGTCGAGCCACTGGCCCGCGAGATCACGGGTAACATCGCCATCCCCACCATCGGCATCGGCGCCTCACCGGCCTGCGATGGACAGGTGCTGGTCTCCGACGACATGCTCGGCCTGTTCAACGACTTCAAGCCGCGTTTCGTCAAACACTTCGCCGAACTGGCGCCGATTGTCTCTCAAGCAGCGGAAGATTATGCGCGCGAGGTCAAGGAACGGCGCTTTCCGGGGCCGGAGCATACGTTCCAGGTGAAGAAGTAACGGCTGACTGGCAAGCCGCCATTCGCTCAACGCCGTCTTCCTCTCGCTCAAGCCCGTCATCCTCGGGCTTGACCCGAGGATCTGCCGACGTCTGCCAAGAAGCCGACGGTAGAGAGCGCATCTGGCATGCTTGGATCCTCGGGACGAGCCCGAGGATGACGTCAGAGGGGCTGTTTCGCCTCTTGGCAGCCAAGCCAGCCGGGAGGTTACCGCCGTTCCTCCACGGGCTTTTCCAACAGATAGACGGCATCCGCCACATCGTCCATTTTCGCGACAAACGTCTGGTGCGCGGCCCGCAGTCCCTGATTGTAGTGATAGGGGCCGATCAGCTCCGACATGAAATCGAGCAGCAGCTCGGCCGGCAGCGCGCCGATCTCCTGGTCAAGTTCGTCATCGAAATAGCTGCGGATGCGCTCGACGAGCAGCGCCTTGGCGGCCTTTGCGATTTCGACCTTCATGAGCCTCCTCCCCTTGCGTCGCCGCGCAATGCTTCACCGGAATCAATCGATCCATAAGGCATATTTGATTGCGGCAAAAAGCGCATCGCATTAAGGCTGCCTGATCTTCAGGGAAAGCGGCAGATGGACAGATCGGAATTCATGGAAGGCGTGCGTGGCGGGTTTCCCGTCATGGTCTCGGCGGCACCGTTCGGCGCACTTTTCGGCGCCGTCGCCGTCGCCAACGGCCAGACGATCGCCGAAGCGACGCTGATGAGCGCCACGGTGTTTGCCGGCGCCAGCCAGCTGGTCGGCATCGAGCTGTTCGGCCACAAGGTGCAGCCCTGGCTGATCATCCTGTCCGTGCTGGCGGTAAACTTCCGCCATATCCTCTATTCGGCGGCGATCGCCCGCTTCATCCGGCATTTTTCGCCGCTGGAAAAATTCCTGACCTTTTATGTGCTGACCGATCCGCAATTCGCCCAGACGGTGCAGCGCGGCGAAACCGGCCGCAAGGTGACTTTCGCCTGGTACGCCGGCTTTGCCGTCATCATCTATTTTCCCTGGCTGGTGATGACGGCGCTCGGCGGCGTCTCCGGCAAGCTGATCGGCGATCCGAAGATCATCGGCCTCGACGTGCTGCTACCGATCTATTTCATGGCGCTGGTCATGGGGTTCCGCAGGAAGCCGAACTTCATCCCCATCGTCGCCGTCAGCGCTGTCGCCTCGGTGCTGGCGCTGCAATTCGTCGGCTCGCCCTGGCATGTCAGCATCGGCGCCATCGCCGGCATCGTGCTTGCTGCCTTGTTGCCCATCGACAAGCAGGCAGCCGCCGCTCCGTCAACGGAACAGGAGGCATAGGCCGATGGAAAACCTGTTCAACAGCGACATGGTGATCCTCATCCTGCTCTGCGCCGTCGCCACCTTCGCGACGCGCATCGGCGGTTACATCCTGATCACGCGGCTGAAAAGCATCCCGCCACGGCTGGATGCCGCGCTGAACGCCGTTCCCGCCGCCGTATTGACCACGCTTGTGGCGCCGGCGTTTTTCGCCGGCGGCATCGAAGTGAAGGTAGCGATGGCCGTCGCCCTGGTGATCGGCCTGCGATACTCAGCCATGCCGATGCTTGCCATCGGCTGGCTGGTCGTCATGGGCTTCCGTCACATCCTCAATTAAGCGGACGGGTTGCCTGCTGCAGCCAGTTGCGCACCGCCGGATCCTCGATCAGCGGCAACAACGTCTCATGCGTCTTCGCATGATAGGCATCGATCCAGTGGACCTCGTCTGCGGTCAACAGTTCGCGCAGGATGAGGTTGCGGTCGATGGGGCAATAGGTCAGCGTTTCGAAACCGAGCATCGGCTGATCGCCGCCATCGACGTCTTCCGCCTCGCGCACATAGATCAGGTTCTCGATGCGGATGCCGAAGCTGCCGGGGCGGTAATAACCGGGCTCGTTGGAGAGGATCATGCCGGGCAACAGCTCCTGTGTCGAAAGCCGCGCAATGCGCTGCGGCCCTTCATGCACCGAGAGATAGGAGCCGACGCCGTGGCCGGTGCCGTGGGCGAAATCCGCCCCCGCCTTCCACAGGTTGATGCGGGCAAGCGGATCAAGGTCGCAGCCGCGCGTTCCCTTGGGGAAACGGGCCGTCGAAATGGCGATCATGCCCTTCAGCACCAGCGTGAAGAAGCGCTTGCGCTCGGGATCGACGGCGCCGACAGCCACCGTGCGGGTGATGTCAGTCGTGCCGTTGATATATTGGGCGCCGGAATCGATCAGGAACAGTTCGCCAGGCGCAATGAAGCGATCGGTATCGACGGTGACCCGGTAATGCATGATCGCCGCATGTTCGCCGGCTCCGGCAATGGTATCGAAGGAAATGTCCTTCAACGGATTTTGCATCGCCTGGCCGACGCGGCCGCGCACCTCTTCCAGCTTCTTCGTCGCGTCGATCTCGGTGATCGTGCCGGGCTTGGTATCTTCTAGCCAGGCGAGGAATTCGACCATCGCCGCGCCGTCCTGCACATGCGCCGCCGCCGAACCGTTGATCTCGACGAGGTTCTTGCAGGCCCGCGGCAGCTTGGCCGGATCGTTGCCTTCAACCACCTCGCCGCCCTTGGCGCGGATCAGTTCGGCCAGCGCAAAAGGCGTCAGGTCGGGATCGACGAGAATGCGGGCACCGTCTGCCGCAACCGCAGCGAGGCGTTTTTCCAGCGTGTCCGGCGCGACCTGGTGGCTAAGCTGCGCGAGATAGGCTTCCGCCTCAATATTGGTCTTGCGCTTGTCGAGGAAAAGTTCGGGCTTGCCGTCGGCATGGATGATGGCGCGCGCCAGCGGATGCGGCGTATGCGGCACATCCTTGCCGCGGATGTTGAAGATCCAGGCGACCGACGATGGATCGGTGATCAGCACTGCCGCAAGATTCTTCTGCTTGAGGTCATGGGCGATGGCACCGATCTTTTCGGCCGCCAGCACGCCGGACTCGCCGAGATTCTGGATCGTCACCGCGCCCAGCGGCTCGGCCGGCCGGCTGGCCCATAGGCGATCGAGCGGATTGTATTTGAGGAAAACGAGCGCACCGCCGATATCGGCGAGCGCCTTCTCCAGACGCCGCACCTCGGCGCCAGTGTGCAGCCAGGGGTCGATACCCAGCCGGAACCCTTTTGGCGCATGCTTCTTGATCCACAGATGCGGCGGCTCGCCGACAAGATCACCTCCGGTGAAAACCGCGCCGTCCACCTGTTCGGCAAGCTGGGTGACATAACGGCCGTCGACAAAAACCACCGCCTGCCCGCGACCGATCAATGCCACGCCGGCCGATCCGGTGAAACCCGTCAGCCAGGACAGGCGCTCGGACGACGCTGGCACGTATTCGCCCTGATATTCATCGGCGCGCGGCACCAGGAAAGCGTCGATGCCGAGCTCATCGAAGGTTGCGCGCAAAGCCTCCACCCGCTCGCGACCGAACTGCGGCGTGGATGTGACCTCGAAAGACTGAAACATGGCGACTTTCCAATTGTGCTGAACGATTCCAAACCGCGGCATACTATCTGCGCAAAGCAAGGGCGGAAAGGACAAATGACCGCCACCGCCTGTCCGCGCATATCAGCAGGCGCTGCATTATGTATGCAGCAGACGCATGGCATCCATGACGGATTGCCTCTGTCCATATGAGAAAATCTGCGTATAGTGCGCGGCAACGAAAGGGGTTCGAACGAACTTCATTCGAAACCAAGCGAAAGAGCTACGCGCCCTGAGCGAAATATCCGGTCGGTCACTCCTCCTCCCTCCTCCGATCGGGTATTCAGAGCGCTAGATGTCCGCTCGAGCATCTCCTCTAAGGCTCGCGGACCACGATCAGGTCAGACTGATCGGCAGGCGGTGCCACTGGCACCGCCTTTTGCTTTTTAAGGCCCTTTTCTCACCCGGCCCGGTCGAGATGGATGGTCACCCAGCCGTTGCGCCAGATGGTGCGCACATGGCGGAGATGTTCGCCATTATAGGCGGCCAGAACCTTCCAGCGCTGTGCCGCCAGAATCCCCGACAGGATCACGGAACCGCCCGGCGCCAGATGGGTGGCAAGCTGCGGCGCCATCTTGATCAGCGGCCGCGCCAGGATGTTGGCGATGATCAGGTCGAACGGACCGTGGCGACGGAAGGCATCCGAATGAAAGCCCGGCGCCGTCTCGACGGTGATCCCGTTGGCGATGCCGTTGCGGCGGACGTTTTCGCGGGCGACGCGGGTAGCGATGGGATCGATGTCGGTCGCTAGCACCGGGATGTGCCGGAGCTTGCGCACGGCAATGGCGAGCACGCCGCTGCCGGTGCCGAGATCGAGCGCATTGCGCACCGTGCGGGCGCGCATCACCGTTTCGATCACCTCAAGGCAGCCCGCGGTCGTGCCGTGATGGCCGGTGCCGAAGGCCTGGCCGGCGTCGATCTCGATGCCGATGTCGTTGATGGAAACCTTGTCGCGGTCGTGCGAGCCGTGCACGAGGAAACGCCCTGCCCTGACAGGCTTCAGGCCCTCCAGCGACTTCGCCACCCAGTCGATATCGGGGATAACCTCGCGCATGATCGACAGGTCGGCGAAACTCGCCGCCACCATGGCGTCCAGGCGGCTGCGGATATCGTCTTCCTCATCCAGCATCATGTAGATGGAGGCTTCCCAGATATCGCGCTTTTCGTCGATTTCCGTCGTGGCGATCGCCAGATCTTCCTCGCCGAAAACCTCGGTCATCAGGTCGAGGACCTCTCCGGCCCGCTTTTCGGTCGTCGTAAGGTAGAGGCGAATATCCACGGCGGTCGGTCACTTTCTCGGATTTGCGGCTTCAACGCCGTCTTTAACGGCAAACGCCCCCCGACCGCAATCTCCGACCTTTTGTCTTTATGCAATTCCGGACGCAAAACCGCTACGCACTTTTGCTGGAATTTGCCCTAGCCCTTGGCAGCGAGGTTTTCCAGCTTCTTCACCGCCGTCTCCGGATTTTCCTGATAGGCGATGGTGCCGGAAAAACGTCCCTGCGAATCGAGCAGGAAGACGGAAGCCGTATGGTCCATGGTGTAGTCGCCGTTCGGCTCCTTCTCGTCCAGCGGCACCTTCTTGGCGTAGACGCGGAAACCCTTGATCACCTCGGCGATCTTCTCCGGCGGGCCGGAGATGGCCGTGATGCGTTTCGAAACGTTGGAAACGTACTGGCCGAGCAGTTCCGGCGTATCGCGCTCCGGATCGACGGTGATGAAATAGGCCTGCAGCTTCGTTCCATCGGGATCGACCTTGGCCAGCCAGCCATCCAGTTCGTACAGCGTCGTCGGGCACACTTCCGGGCAATGGGTGAAGCCGAAGAACAGCGCGGTCGGCTTGCCGCGCAACGCCTGCTCGGTGATCGGCTTGCCATCCTGGGCAACGAGCTGGAACGGCACGCCGAACGGGCCATCCGCCAGTTCCTGCTTCGAACGCGTCATCTCCAGCGTCAGCCAACCAAGCACGCCGGCAAGAACCACGACGGCGACCCAAAGGATAATGCGTACGGTTTTCATGCCACTCCCCGCGATCACGGCGCCCCGATGCGCCTTTTGCCGCCAGATATCGCGTCTCTCGGCGGGAGGCAAATCAAGTTCCGCGTTATCCGCCGGCCCGCGCGGATTTGTCACGATTGCAACATCCTGCAATCAAACATGCGCCATTTGCGGACATGTCGGGCCGGAGTGCGAATATCGTTAGCGAAGGTTTAAGCAATTTTTGAGAATTTTGGAGTGCGTTCGCAGTCTTCCAACTGCCTGACATGATGTCTACCGGCTTTGCCGGCCTCCGCATGGGTGAATTCGGGGTTGCGGAAAAGCGGCGTACGGTGCCGCGGGGGCGAGACAATACATGTCGACAGGCAACATTCAGAAAACATTGTCCGTGCGCCAGCGCCTGCTGTCGCTCAGCGTCGCGGCGATCATCGGTTTCGGCTCCGTGGTTGCTGTGGGCTGGTATCAGAACAGCGTGGTCAAGACCGCCCTCGACCGCGCCAACACCATCCAGACGAGCGTCGGCATCGTCAACGAAATGCGGACCGCCAATCTCGATCTCGTGCTGGCAGCGATGGATACGATCATCGACCGCGACGAGAAGGCGATCCAGCCGGAGCGGCTGCAGACCATCCAGTCTTCGATCAAGAGCCTTTCCGACGGCCAGCAGATCCTGCGCGACCTCGCAGCGGAACTCGGCGCAAGCTCGATCGTCGGCAGCTTTGATGCCGATCTCAAGGAATTGCAGCAGGCCATCGCCGTCGACCTGAAATCCATGGTCGAAAAGGGTGCGCCCGTCGAGGAATACGGCAAGCTCGACGATGTGGTCGACGGCGCCGGCGCACGCATGGGCGCCGCCCTGAAGACCCTGTCCAACGACGGCGGCAAGTTGGTCACCGCAAGTGTTGCCGAAGCCAAGGCCACCTCGAGTTCGGCGCTGATCTACCAGCTGGCCTTCGGCCTGATCGCCCTCCTGACCATGACGGCACTGCAGAAATACCATGGCGGATCGTTACGTCGCGGCATCTCTGCCGTACGCGAGAGCATGCAGCACATCGTCGACGGCGATACGGCACGGCCGGTTTCGGAAACCAGCCGCGGCGACGAAATCGGCGACATGGCGCGCGCAACCGAAGTGTTCCGCCTGGCAGCCGTCGAAAAGCTGTCGCTGGAGCAGCAGGCGGACAACAACCGCCGCCGCGACGAGACCGAGCAGAAGAGCCGCGAAACCGACAGACTTGCGGAAGAAAAAGCCATCAAGGCAGTCGTCGATGCGCTGGCACATGCGCTGACCCGCCTTTCGGAAGGTGATGTCACCGTCACCATCGACAACCCGTTCCGCAACGATTTCGAACAGCTGCGCGCCGACTTCAACCGCACGACGGCGCGCCTGCGGCAGGTGCTGACCGAAATCCGCGAAAACGGCACCTCGATCGAGGCCAACAGCCGGCAGATGCGCTCCTCCGCCGACGATCTCGCCCGCCGCACCGAGCAGCAGGCCGCCTCGCTGGAGGAAACCTCCGCCGCGCTCGATCAGATCACCGCCACCGTTCGCAGCGCCACGCAGCGCGCCGAAGAAGCCAGCCACATGGTCGAGGAGACCAAGCGCAATTCGGAAAAATACGGCCAGATCGTCAGCGAGGCCATGGCCGCCATGGAGCGCATCGAGGATGCGTCGCGGGAAATCGGCAAGATCATCAACGCCATCGACGAAATCGCCTTCCAGACAAACCTGCTGGCCCTCAACGCCGGCGTCGAGGCAGCCCGCGCTGGTGAAGCCGGCAAGGGCTTTGCCGTCGTCGCCCAGGAAGTGCGCGAGCTTGCCGGCCGTGCCGCAACGGCGGCCAAGGACATCAAGACACTGGTCAGCAAATCCAGCAGCGAAGTCGCCAGCGGCGTGGAGCTGGTTACCGCCACCGGCGAGGCGCTCAACAAGATGGGCGAGAACGTCCTGCGCATCAACGACCACGTCCAGTCGATCGTCACTTCCGCACGCGAACAATCCGTCGGGCTTTCGGAAATCAACACCGCCGTCAGCCAGATGGACCAGGCGACGCAAAAGAATGCCGCCATGGTCGAAGAGACCAACGCCGCCAGCCACACGCTGGCCAGCGATGCGGAAAATCTGGCCAACCTGATCGGCCAGTTCAATATCGGCGGCGGAGCTTCCGCCGCGCAGATGCCGCGATCGGCCACCGCCGCCTCGCGTCCGACACCGTCCCCCGCAAAGGCCCTGATCAGCCGGGTTGCGGGAACTTTCAGCAACGGCAACGCCGCCCGCAAGCCTGCGCCTGCGGCGGTCAGCGAAGAATGGGAAGAGTTCTGATCATGTCCAACGCCATCAAGCAGTCGGGAGCTTATCTCGAAATCGTTTCCTTCCACCTCGGCGACCAGGAATTCTGCATCGACATCATGGCCATCCGCGAAATCCGCGGCTGGGCTCCGGTGACGCCGATGCCGCATACCCCGCCCTACGTGCTCGGCCTCATCAACCTGCGCGGCGCGGTGATCCCGGTCATCGATATGGCCTGCCGCCTCGGCATGAAGATGACCGAGCCGTCCGAGCGTTCGGCGATCATCGTCACCGACATCGCCGGCAAGCTCGTTGGCCTGCTGGTCGAACAGGTTTCCGACATGATGACCATCCGCAGCGAAGACCTGCAGCCGGCGCCGGAGATCATTCCGGAAGCCCAGCGCGCCTTCTGCCGTGGCATCGTCGCCCTGGAAAAGACCATGGTCTGCTTCCTCAACCTCGACACGGTCATCGCCGACGAGTTGGCGCAAGCCGCTTAAAAAAGCCTTCCTGCAGACCTTCCCGGTCAGCCGCCTCGTCATTGACGGGGCGGCCGAAGGCGTTTGCGGGGCAGGCATGCCCAAATTCCTTGCCAATTCGTTAAGATCCACGGAACGATTTCCCGTTCCGCGCGTTTCATCGAGTGATTTCGCTCGAACCGGCAAGGACCACGGTCATGAGGACCCGTATCTATGCAGCGCTTTCCGTTTTTCTCACCCTCTCGGTCGCCGCTGGAACCGTTCACGCGGCAGATCCCAAGGGGCCGAGGCTGGGTACGCCGGCCGTGGACCAGACCATACCGGGCACTGACGACATGACGACGGGCTCGATCGCGCCGGCCGTTTTCAGCGTCGTCTTCGTCGCCGATCTCGACCGGACGGACCCCACGCGCCGCATGATCGAGCAGCAGGCGAGAAACCTCGTGGAGGTCAACAGGGTGCGCAAGGTGCTTGCTGACGATCCCTCCGCCGTGGCGCAACTGCGCGACCAGCATATCGACGAGGCAAACATCATAGCCGTCGGCCAGGATGTGGACGGTTCGAATGTGTTTTATGTCGAATAGCAAAGACACATGCCCCGGACGCGCAAGCGTCCAGGGCTGTGATTGGAACTGACGGATGGGGTTGAACCACCAGGCCAATAGGGCAAGACAAGGAACAAGCCGCGAAAACAAACAACTTTAGCACGACATGCCGGTGTCCACTTGCAGTCTGCAACAGTATGGATTGCAGGAAAAGGACAGCCGCGATGAAAAATCCGTGATATCGCAATAACAGCGCGACCATTTTTGGTTCGAATGGTCGAGAGCCTTTACGGCTTGCCGTTTTTCCATTCCACCGGCTGATTGTAGAGCGGTATGGTCGAGATCGCCATCTTGGCGGAGCCATCCGTCAGTTCGCGCGTGTGAACGAGATAGATCAGCGTGTCGTTCGCTTTGTCGTAGATGCGGTTGACGACCAGCGACTTCCAGATCAGCGACATGCCCTCGCGAAACACCTCCTCGCCATCCTTGGACAGGTCGATGTCGCCGATGGCGATCGGCCCCGTCTGGCGGCAAGCGATGGAATTGTTGGAAGGATCTTCGAACCAGTTGCCGTTCTTGAGCCGGTCGATGATACCGCGTTCGAAATAGGTGACATGGCATGTCACCCCGGAGATTTTCGGGTCCGCCATCGCCTCGACGATGATGTCGTTGCCGATCCAGTCGACACCGACCTCCCCCACCACTTCGGCGCGGATGGGAAGTGCAAGGCAAAACAGCGAAACGAGCGCGACGGCAGCGCGGCGAAAAACGAACCCCATGAGCACGGCCCCTCCTGATCGGTGACGCCCTGTAGATAGGTGTGGGGCACGGCAATGCAAGGCGTCGCACCGCCCGAGACGGTCGCGGACGGAATGAGCGTCTGCCGCCTGCCCCCTTCTCTCCCGCGGGGGGAAGGTCCCGGCAGGGGGATGAGGGGGTTGCCACGAGGGAAGGTCCTGCCGTGTAGCGCCCCCTCATCCGACCCTTCGGGCCACCTTCTCCCCGCTGGGGAGAAGGGTGAACGTCCCTCAGCCGCCGATCAAGGCCAGCCACTCGTCCTCGTCCATTGTCTGGATGCCGAGTTCCGCTGCCTTGGCAAGCTTGGAACCGGCGCCCGGCCCCGCGACGAGAATGTCCGTCTTCTTCGACACCGAACCAGCCACCTTTGCGCCCAAGCGCTCAGCATTGGCTTTCGCCTCTTCCCGCGTCATCTTTTCCAGTGAACCGGTGAAGACCACCGTCTTGCCGGTAACCGGGCTACCCGTCGCGGCAGGCTGTTCCGCGGCCTGAGGCGTCACTTCGGCGATCAGCTTGCCGATCACCTCGGTGTTGCGCGGCTCCTTGAAGAATTCGACGATAGCGCGCGCCACCACCTCGCCGATGCCTTCGATGTTGTTGAGATCGTTCCAGGCATCGCCGCTGAAAACGGCCGCCTCGGCCATCGCCGCCTGCAGCGCCTCATAGCTACCGTAAGAGCGCGCCAGCAGTTTGGCGGTGGTTTCGCCGACATGACGGATGCCGAGCGCATAGATGAACCGGTGCAACGCAATGCTGCGGCGCTCATCGATCGCATCGTAGAGTTTGCGCACGCTGACCTTGCCGAAACCGTCGATGTTCTCGAGCTTGGTGAGCGAGGCCTCCTGCCGGCGCTTCAGCGTAAAAATGTCGGGAGCGGTGCGTATCGACAAAGCGGGGTCTTCCGCCTCGAAGAAGAAATCGACCTGTTTTGCACCCAGCCCCTCGATATCGAAGGCATTGCGCGAGACGAAATGTTTCAGATGTTCCGTCGCCTGCGCCCGGCATACGAAACCGCCGGTGCAGCGCGTCACCGAATCGAGCTTGCCGGTCTTTTCGTTGCGCTCGCGCACCGCATGGCTGTCGCAGACCGGGCAACGCTTCGGGAACTCGTAACGCACGGCTTCCGCCGAACGCTTTTCCATCACCACATCGAGCACCTGCGGGATGACGTCGCCGGCGCGCTGGACGATGACGGTGTCGCCGATGCGGATATCATGGCCCTCTTCGCGGATGCGTTCGCCGCTGTTGCCGATGCCCTCGATGTAATCGGCATTGTGCAATGTCGCATTGGTCACCACGACGCCGCCGACCGTCACCGGCGTCAGCCGCGCCACCGGCGTCATTGCCCCGGTGCGGCCGACCTGGATGTCGATGCCCTCGACGGTGGTGAAGGCCTGTTCGGCCGGAAACTTGTGCGCCGTCGCCCAGCGCGGGCTGCGCGAGCGGAAGCCGAGACGCTCCTGCAGCGCCAGCTGGTCGACCTTGTAGACGACACCGTCGATGTCGTAGTCGAGGCCCGGCCGGGCCAGCCCGATTTCGTGATAGTGCGCCAAAATGTCTTCGACGGAGCTGAGCCGCTTCATCATCGGGTTGACGGGAAAACCCCAGCTCTTGAACACCTCAACCATGCCGAACTGCGTATCCGCCGGCATCTCCGACATTTCGCCCCAGGCATAAGCGAAGAACCGCAGCTTGCGGCTCGCCGTCACCCTGGCATCGAGCTGACGTAAAGAACCGGCCGCCGTGTTGCGCGGGTTGACGTAGGTCTGCTTGCCTTCCGCAACCATCTGTTCGTTGAGCGCCAGGAAGTCGCTCTTTGCCATGTAGACCTCGCCACGAATTTCCACGACGTCAGGCGCGCCGGCCGGCAGGAGGTTGGGGATCTCGCGGATGGTCTTGATGTTTTCCGTGACGTTCTCACCCGTAGCGCCGTCGCCGCGGGTGGCGGCGTTCACCAGCCTGCCGCCCTCGTAGCGGATCGACATCGACAGCCCATCGATCTTCGGCTCGGCGGTAAAGGCAATCGAGCCATCCGGAAGCCTGCCGAGGAACCGATAGACGGAACCGATGAAATCGCGCACGTCCTCGTCGGAAAACGTGTTGTCGAGCGACAGCATCGGCCGCGAATGGGTGATCGGCGCAAAGGTCGGCAACGGTGCGGCACCGACGTGCAGCGAAGGACTGTCGGCCCGCAGAAGCTCCGGAAACCGCTGCTCGATCGCCTCGTTGCGGCGCTTCAGCCCATCATAGTCGGCATCGCTGATCTCCGGCGCATCCTTGCCGTGGTAGAGTTCGTCGTGATGGGCGATCTCTTTCGCCAGACGCTCCAGTTCGGCGGTGGCCTGTTCGAGCGTCAGGTCTGCGACGGCGATGGTTTCGGTCGGCATGGGGTCTCACTCCGGACAATCTGGAACGGTTTTAGAGCAATTCCAGCAAAAGTGCGAAGCGGTTTTGCGACCGGAATTGCGTCAAAACAGAGGGCTGGAGCATTTTCGCGATTCGGAGAAAAGCGGAAGTGCTCTCGTGCAAAATTCTGCGATTGAAAGAGAGGCGGCCGGGATTTGCACGGCCATGCACCGGTCGGAAATCCTGGCAAGCAATCAGCCTAGCCGCCACCCGAAAGCAGGCGTTTTGCCGCCGCCCTCGCCTCATCGGTCACCGAAGCGCCGGCCAGCATGCGGGCGATCTCTTCGGTGCGATCCGAAGGCGCCATGGTGGCGACGCGGGTGGCGATCTTGTCGGAATTGCCGCCGGCCGGTCCCTTGGAAATTAGGAAATGCGTGGCGGCGCGAGCCGCGACCTGCGGCGCATGCGTGACCGAAAGAACCTGCACCCGGGCGGAAAGCCGCTTCAGCCGCTGGCCGATGGCATCCGCCACAGCGCCGCCGACGCCGGTGTCGATTTCGTCGAAGACGAGCGTCGGCGCCGAGCCGCGATCGGCAAGCGCCACCTTCAGCGCCAGCAGGAAACGTGACAGTTCGCCACCCGACGCCACTTTCATGATCGGCCCGGGGCGTGTGCCCGGATTGGTCTGGACATGGAACTCGACAACGTCGATGCCGTCGGCCGTGCCCTCGTCCGGATCGGTGGTGATCTCGACCATGAAGCGCGCCCGCTCCAGCTTCAACGCCGGCAGTTCGGCCATGACAGCGGCTGCAAGCGCATCCGCCGCATGGCGGCGCTTGTCGGAAAGCGCGCGTGCCGCAGCGTCGAAAACCTGCTTCGCCTCGTCCAGCAATTTGTCCAGCTGTGCCAGACGTTCCTCGCCGGCATCGAGCTCGGCAAGGTCGGCGATCATCTTTACGGCAAGCGCCGGCAGGTCGGTGACGGGAACGGCATATTTGCGTGATGCCGCCCGCAGGGAAAACAGCCGCTCCTCGACGCGCTCGAGTTCCCGCGGATCGAATTCGGTGCGGCGCAGAGCGGCCTCGACTTCCATCTGGGCATTGGAAAGCTGGTCCAGCGCCGCATCGAGCAGCGCGACCGTCTCTTCCAGCAGGCCGGGCGCCTCGTGGCTCTTGCGCTCCAGACGCCGCACCAGCGAGGCGATGTGCGGTACCGGCGAGGCGTTGCCGTTCAGGAATTCGCTGGCTTCGGAAATGTCGCCGGCAATACGCTCGGATTTCTGCATCCGGGTGCGGCGTTCGGCAAGCTCTTCCTCCTCGCCGTCCTTCGGCGAGAGCACCTCCAGCTCCTCGACCGAAGAGCGCAGGTAGTCCGCCTCACGCGCCGCGTTTTCCACCTTCTCGCGGTGTTTTCGCAGGCTGCGTTCGGCTTCCTTCCAGCTGCGGTAGAGGCCGGCAACCGCCACGGCCTCCTCGCTCAGGCCGGCGAAGGCATCGAGAAGAATACGGTGGGCATTGGTATCCACCAGCGCGCGGTCGTCGTGCTGGCCATGGATTTCCACCAGCATCTGGCCGGCCTGGCGCATCAGCTGCACGCTGACGGGCTGGTCGTTGATATAGGCCTTGGTGCGCCCGTCCGCCGATTGCTGGCGCCGGAAAATCAGGTCGCCGTCGTCGTCAAAACCGTTTTCCCGCACCAGCTTGCGGGCCGCGTGATCCGCCGGCACGTCGAATACGGCCGTGACCTGGCCCTTGTCTTCGCCATGGCGGACAAGGCCGCCATCACCACGGCCGCCGAGCGCCAGCGACAGGCTGTCGAGCAGGATGGATTTGCCGGCGCCGGTTTCGCCGGTCAGCACGGACAGTCCCGTTTCGAAGGCCAGATCCAGCCGTTCGATCAAGACGATATCGCGGATCGACAACTGAACGAGCATCGGCTTTCAGATCTCAGGTTCCAAGCAGAATGCGTTTGCCGGCACGCGCGATCCAGGAACCGCTGTTTTCACGCGGGGCAACGCCACCGCTCTGCAGCAGCTTGAAGCTGTCGGCATACCACTGGCTGTCCGGATAGTTGTGGCCGAGAACCGCGGCTGCGGTCTGCGCCTCCTGGACGATGCCCATGGCGTAATAGGCTTCGACCAGTCGCGCCAGCGCTTCTTCCACCTGGTTGGTGTTCGGGAACTGCTCGACGACGACGCGGAAGCGCGAAATTGCCGCCAGATATTCCTTGCGCTCCAGGTAGTAGCGGCCGATCTGCATTTCCTTGCCGGCCAGCTGGTCGCGGGCGAAACGGATCTTCGCCTGCGCGTCGTCGACATATTCCGACTTCGGATAGTCGTTGACGACCTTGAGCATAGCCTCGATGGTCTTGGCGGCGGCGCGCTGGTCCTGCGTCACGTCGACGATCTGCTTGGAATAAGCAAGACCGATCAGATACTGGACATAGGCGGCATCCTCGGAATGCGGGAACTGGTTCATGTAGCGCGTGCCGGCGGTCACCGCTTCGTCGTACTGCGTCTGGCGGTAGCGCACGAAGGTGGACATGACCAGCGCCTTACGCGACCAGTCGGTGAACGGATGCTCGCGGTCGATCGCATCGAACTTGCGGCCGGCTTCGTTGATGTTGCCGGCCTTGAGGTTGGCGAGACCCTGATTGTAGAGCACCTCAGGCGGATCGGTTTCGACGCCGAGCTTGGTGATGTCGATGTCGGGGTCCGTCTGGCACCCGGCCACGAGGGCCCCGGTGCCGACAAACAGCAAGGACGCGACCACAATTCTTGCTGCCTTCTTCATTATCAAAGACCCCGCACTATCCATCTGGACAAATCCCACTTGTCGTCGCGACCACGAAACGCCGCCCCTTGCTGGCGTTTCTAGCCACAAAAGCATCTCAAGAGCAACGCAATGATGTGGCATTAACGCATTTTTATGGCAAAATCGATCTTCAAGTCATTTCTTCGCAAACCGCAAGGCCCGGAAAAGACTTGCGAATCAGAAACGATCTTCAAACAGCACGTCTCATTGCCGCAATGTAAAAGGCCGCCCCGAAGGACGGCCGTTCAAAGAGCATTAAGGATGCTTATGCCGACCAGGGCGCGAACTCCGGCGCATTGACAGCAATGAAGTCGCGTGCGCCAACGCGCTGGCGCGGCGTGCGGGTTTCAACCACTTCATAAGCGGTCGGATCGCTGAGCAGCGCCTTCAGGGCATTGGCGTTCATCTTGTGACCGCCGCGATAGGAGCGATAACAACCGATGAACTGCGCGCCGGCCAGCGCCAGATCGCCAACGGCATCGAGCGCCTTGTGGCGCACGAATTCATCGTGACGGTAACGCAGACCTTCCATGTTGATGACCGTGTCGTCGTCGGAAATGACCACGGAATTTTCGAGCGAGGACCCCAGCGCATAGCCGGCCGCCCACAGCCGCTCGACATCCCGCATGAAACCGAAGGTGCGGGCGCGGGAAAGTTCGTCGCGGAACACCTGCGCGGTCAGATCACCCTTCCAGACCTGGCGACCGATCAGCGGCGACGTGAAGTCGATCTCGATCTCGAAGCGGGTACCGTCGTAAGGGAGGAACTCCGACCAGGAGCCGCCAGCCTCGATGCGCACCGGCTTGACGACACGGATATAGCGACGCTTGACGCCGAGGCCGCGCGTACCGACCTGTTCGATTGCCTCGATGAAGGCCTGCGAGCTGCCGTCCATGATCGGCATCTCGGCGCCGTGAACCTCGACCAGAAGATTGTCGATACCCATGGCATAAAGCGCTGCCATCACGTGTTCGACGGTTGCCACCGAGTGATTCGGCACGCGGCCGAGCACCGTGCAGAGATCGGTATTGCCGACCTGGGACGAGACCGCCCGCACTTCGGCCACAACGGTGTCATCCTGCATGCGCTGGAAGACGATGCCGGTACCGGCTTCGGCAGGGTGGAAGGTAATCGATACCGGGGCGCCCGAATGAACGCCGATCCCCGTCAGGCTGACGCTATCGGCTATCGTGGTCTGAAACCCCAGCAATCCTATTGGCATGAATTTTCGCCTTCTCATTCGCCTGCCCGGGACACTCCGAAACGAGATCACCGGGCTGGCCTCAATATCAACGCGGCGCCGAAGGCAGCCGCTTCACGATCCATTCATACGGATCACCGGGCGACATTCAAATCACTGTTTCTTTCGGTTTGTTACGAAACTATCCAATTGAAAACAAATATGAATTTTCGGCACCGCCAAAACATTGAAACACGAATGCCCGGGCTTGCGGCCCGGGCATCGAATCTGTGCCTGTATGGCGATCAGTTGGACTGGCGGCGCAGGAAGGCCGGGATTTCCAGCTGGTCTTCTTCGCCGTGCGAACGGCTCTGGGCAACCGGGCGACCGTGGTCGTCAAGCTGGCCGCGGCGCGGTGCATAGAGGCTTGCTTCCGGCGACAGCGGGCGACGCTGCTGCGATGCAGCACTCGGCGCGGATGTCGTCATGTCGGCCGAGACCTGTTCTTCTTCCTCGCGCCGGCCGAGCGAATTGGTGATTCGCTTCAGCAGGCCCATCGGACCACGCTCTTCCGTCGACTGGACAGGCGCAACGCGGTGATCCATTTCAGCCTTCACGACCGGCGGGAAATCCTCGACCTTCGGCATGCGCACCTGCTGTTCGACGGCAGGACGAATGACCGGGGCCATCGGCTCCTGGCGCAGCACCGGCTGGGCCTGGGCGATCGGCTGGCTGATCACCGGAGCGGAAACCGGGGCGTGAACCACCGGCTGCTGCAGGATCGGCTGCTGGACCTGAACCGGGGCAGCGCGAGCTACCATCGGCGTTTCGGCCGGGGCGGCGCCAGCGAAGAGCTTGCTCTGCGGGCGGAAGGCATCTTCGACCTGGGCGACCGGCTGGGTCACGACCGGCTGCTGAGCCGGGGTGGCCTGCATGGAAATTTCCAGCTCGCGCTCCATCTGCACTTCAGCGGCACGGATGGTCTGCGCGATCGGGTCGACGGCGATCTTCGGGGCCTGCATCGTTGCGGCAGGCTGGACTGCGGCCGGTGCCGGAGCAACGGCCGCGGAAGGACGGATAATCGGCTTGGAAACCTGGCGGAAATCGACGTCGCCGCCGGCCTGGTTGAGCGCGCGGTCGATGCCGGTGGCAACGACGGAGACGCGGATGATGCCTTCCAGCGATTCGTCGAAGGTGGCGCCGAGGATGATGTTGGCGTCCGGATCGACTTCTTCGCGGATGCGGGTCGCGGCTTCGTCGACTTCGAACAGGGTCAGGTCGCGACCGCCGGTGATCGAGATCAGCAGGCCCTGCGCACCCTTCATCGAGGTTTCGTCGAGCAGCGGGTTGGCGATCGCGGCTTCGGCGGCCTGCATGGCGCGGCCCGAACCGGAAGCTTCACCCGTACCCATCATCGCGCGGCCCATTTCGCGCATGACCGAACGGACGTCGGCGAAGTCGAGGTTGATGAGACCTTCCTTCACCATCAGGTCGGTGATGCAGGCGACACCCGAATAGAGAACCTGGTCGGCCATGGCAAAGGCGTCAGCGAAGGTCGTCTTGTCGTTGGCGATGCGGAAGAGATTCTGGTTCGGGATGACGATCAGGGTATCGACCGACTTCTGCAGTTCCTGGATGCCCTGCTCGGCCAGACGCATGCGGCGAGCGCCTTCGAAGTGGAACGGCTTGGTGACGACGCCAACCGTCAGGATGCCCTTGTTGCGGGCGGCCTGCGCGACGACCGGAGCAGCACCGGTGCCGGTGCCGCCGCCCATGCCGGCGGTGACGAAGCACATATGCGTGCTGTTGAGGTGATCGACGATCTCGTCGATGCATTCTTCAGCGGCAGCGCGGCCGACTTCCGGCTGCGAGCCGGCGCCGAGACCTTCGGTGACATTGACCCCGAGCTGGATGACGCGATCCGACTTGGTCATGGTCAGCGCCTGGGCGTCCGTGTTGGCGACGACGAAATCGACGCCCTGGAGGCCTGCGGTGATCATGTTGTTGACAGCATTGCCGCCACCGCCACCTACGCCGAATACGGTGATCCGAGGTTTCAGCTCGGTGATGTCTGGCTTTTGCAGCTTGATGGTCATTTACCCGTTCCTTCTCTATTCGGCCGCAATCGCCACGCCGGCCAATTTATTACATTAGTGATTCCACCTTGCCCGGAGCCGGTGTCCCCCTCCGGGCAAGACGTCAAAAGCTTTCCTTCAGCCATTGGCCCATGCGGGCGATCCGGCTGGTATTTCCGGCAAAGGACGAGAGCAGACCGCCCGTTGCCGCATGTGTTTCCATTTCCGCGACTTGCGGATAGATCATCAGACCCACCGCCGTCGAAAAGGCCGGACCCTTGGCTGCCGTCGGCAGGCCGGAGACGCCCATCGGCCGGCCGATGCGGACGTTACGGGCCAGGATGCGCCGTGCCGCTTCCGAAAGACCGGTCAGCTGGCTGGCGCCACCCGTCAGGACGACACGCTTGCCGACGATCGGGCTGAAACCCGAGCGCTGGATGCGGTCGCGGATCAATTCCAGAGTTTCCTCGATGCGCGCCCGGACGATGCGCGAGACAAGCGCCCGCGGCACCTGCGTCGGCTGGTCGCGGTCATCCTCGCCGATCGGCGGGATCGCGACGATATCGCGCTCGTCGCCGGCATTCGGCAGCGCCGAGGCGTGAACCACCTTCAGGCGTTCGGCATCCTCAATGCGGGTGGACAGGCCACGCGCCAGGTCGGTGGTCACATGGTGACCGCCGAGGCTCACGGCGTCGGTATGCACCAGGCGGCCTTCGGCAAAGACGGAGATCGTCGTGGTGCCGCCGCCCATGTCGATGGCGGCGCAACCCAGTTCAACCTCGTCTTCGACCAGGGCTGCAAGGCCGCTGGCATAAGGCGTCACCACGATGCCCTCGACCGAGAGATGCGCCCGGTTGATGCAGAGTTCGAGGTTTTTCAGCGCAGCGCGTTCGGCCGTGACCACATGCATGTCGACGCCGAGAACGTCGCCATACATCGACAGCGGATCGCGGATGCCGCGTTCGCCGTCGAGCGAGAAACCGGTCGGCAGCGAATGCAGCACGGCGCGGTCCTGGCGGATCGACTGCTGGCAAGCCGCAGTCAACACGCGCTTAAGATCGTTCGATTCGACTTCCTGGCCACCGAGATCGATGGTGGCGGTATAGATGTCGCTGGCGATGCGGCCGGCGGAGATGTTGACGATCAGGCTGTCGACGGTCAGGCCGGCCATGCGCTCGGCAGCATCGACGGCCAGCCGCACGACGCTTTCGACCGCTTCCAGATCGGCAATGACGCCGGCCTTGATGCCGCGGGAGCGCTGGTGGCCGATGCCGATCACCTCGATGTTGTGGGTGCGGTTCGGCAACATCTGGCTTTCTTCGCGCGGCGTCAGCCGGCCGATCATGCAGACGACCTTGGTCGAGCCGATATCAAGCACCGAAACGATATGCGACCGCTTCGAAGAAAGCGGCTTCAGACGCGGCAGACCGAAATGCGAGGATCCGAAGAGGCTCATATCTGCTTCTCCCTTTCCGCTTTCTTCACGGCCTTGTCGCGCGCTTCGACGACGGCCTGGCGGCGGGTGGCGGCTTCCGGCGTCAACTGGATGGTGGTGCGGTCCTGCAGGCGCAGGTCGATGGCAGCGATGTCGCGCTCCAAAAGGTTCTGTTCGGCATCGAGCCGGGTCAGTTCCTGCATGGCGCGCTGCACGTCGGTTTCCGGCAGCTTGACGACGACACCGTTGTCGAGATGCAGATCCCAGCGACGGCCGGCGACACGCACGAAGGCCTTGACGCGCTTCTTGAGGTCGGGCCAGCCGGCAAACTGCTCCTCGAAATCGACGGCAGCGGCTTCGGCATCCTGACCGACGAACAGCGGCAACCCCGTGAACTTGTTGTCGCGCAGCGGCGCGATGACGCTGCCGCTCTTCTCGATCAGCGACAGTTCCGAACCGTGCTGCCAGATGGCATAGGCTTCACGCTCCTTGAGCGTGACCTCGATGGTGCGCGGATAGACCTTGCGAACCTCGACGGTCTGCACCCAGGGCAGGTGCGCCAGCTTTTCACGGGCGGCAGCGATGTCGAGGGCAACGAGCGACGTCGTGCCGTCGAGACCGAGGAGCTGCAGGATATCGATCTCGGAGGTCTCGTTGTTGCCGGACACCTTGACGTCCTCGATGGCGAAACCGAATGCCGTCGTCGTCGCCTGGGCAACCGAATAGGTGTAACCGCTGAGCGACATGCCGTAGAGGCCGGTCGCGGCGTAGAAGGCGACAGCGGAAATCGTGCCGGTATGCGCTGGGATATGAACGCGGCCACTGGCCAGGTTCACCAAAAAGCGCGCCATGCGGCGAAACGGCCGCGGCAAAACCAGCCGGCCGTCCGGGTCCGCAGCGGGCAACGGCAACCGTGCACCCCGCAACCTTCTTGCTTTCCTGCCAATCACCGCAAACACGACGCGTCCTCCACCATCCAACGGAGAAATTCACCAAAGGAAAGGCCGGCATGCGCGGCCATTTCGGGCACCAGCGACGTAGGGGTCATGCCTGGCTGGGTGTTGATTTCCAGCCAGATGACTTCGCCATCCTTGGAGAAACGGTCATCGAAACGGAAGTCCGAGCGGCTTACCCCGCGGCACCCGATCGCCTGATGCGCCTTGAGTGCCAATGATTGTATTGTTTGGTAAATATTTGGTGAAATTTCCGCCGGAATGACATGCCGCGAGCCACCCTCGGCATATTTGGCGTCGTAGTCGTAGAAGTCGTGGCTGAGCGGAATGATCTCGGTGACGCCGAGCGGCTTGTCGCCCATGACGCCGCAGGTCAGCTCGCGGCCATGGATATACCGCTCCACCATCACCGATTCGCCATAGCGCCATTCCGAGGAGGAAAGCACCTGCGGCGGATGCGACCGGTCTTCCTGGACGATGACGACGCCGAAGGACGAACCTTCGCGCACCGGCTTGACCACGTAGGGCGGCTTCATCGGATGTTCGTTGCCGATCTCGAAGCGGGTCATGACGCGCGCCTCGGCGACCGGGATGCCGGCAGCCTTCGCCACCAGCTTTGCCTGCGCCTTGTCCATTGCCAGCGCAGAGGCCAGCACGCCGGAATGCGTGTAGGGAATTTCAAGATATTCGAGGATGCCCTGGATGCTGCCATCCTCGCCATAGGGACCATGCAGGGCGTTGAAGACGACGTCCGGACGCAGCTCGGCCAGCACCGACGCAACGTTGCGATCGACATCGACCCGCGTGACGCGAAAGCCCTCGGCCTCCAGCGCATCGGCGCATGCCGTTCCCGAAGACAGGCTGACAGGCCTCTCCGAGGAAAATCCGCCCATCAGGACAGCTACATGCTTACCGCTCATTCATGCCCCCAAATCAATTGACCGATGTTGCCCGTCACAGGGTGTTCGCCCGAGAATCCGACAACTTCGTGCCACGCCCTACTAAAACGCCATTAAGGTTAATGAAGTGTTTACTTTAGTTAACCAAATGGCTCGGAAGGCGAATTTTTCTTTTCGCGAATCAAATCATCCCTGCCGATTCCGCGCTTAGAATCAGAGACTTGCGGCATTCGCAAGACATGGCATGTCACAGCCGTGAGAAAAGCGATCAACGGGCGGCACTTCCCTGCCCGCCACCGGGGAGCCCACAGGCCGGGGCGATTCGGTTGTCCGATTCGGGACAGAAATCCGGACCCTCCATGAAGCCGCCCGAAATCGGACAGCCGGACCGATTGAAACTTTATACCAAAGCCGTACGGGCAAAATTGCCATTTCTTGCGCCTTTGCGGTTTCGCAATTCCTAAAATTGGATTAAGGAACCGGAAGCCCTCCCAAGGCTGAAAAAACATTCCCGATAGGAAAAACAATGTCTGACGCGATATCCCGTATATCGCCGGCCGCTGACTCCCCGAACGATGTAAAGACAAATTCGCCTGCACGAGTTCTGATAGCCAGCCTGGTCGGCACAACGATCGAATTCTTCGATTTCTATGTCTATGCCACCGCGGCGGTCCTGGTGTTCCCGCACCTCTTCTTCCCCGCCAGCGATCCCACCTCGGCGATGCTGCAATCCTTCGCCACCTTCTCGATCGCCTTTTTCGCCCGCCCCGTCGGCGCCCTGATCTTCGGGCACTTTGGCGACCGCATCGGCCGCAAGGCGACGCTGGTTGCGGCCCTGATGACCATGGGCCTCTCCACCGTGCTGATCGGTCTCCTGCCGGGCTATGAGTCCGTCGGCGTGCTCGCGCCGCTGCTGCTCGCCTTGTGCCGCTTCGGCCAGGGTCTCGGCCTGGGCGGTGAATGGGGCGGCGCCGTGCTGCTCGCCACCGAAAACGCCCCGCCGGAAAAGCGCAGCTGGTACGCGATGTTCCCGCAGCTCGGCGCGCCGATCGGCTTTATCCTGTCGTCCGGCTTCTTCCTCATCCTCTCGGAGACGATGACCAAGGAAGCCTTCATGAACTACGGATGGCGCATTCCCTTCGTCGCCAGCCTGGCGCTGGTCGCCGTCGGCCTTTACGTCCGCCTCAACATCACCGAGACGCCGGAATTCCAGAAGGCGCTGGACAAGCAGGAACGGGTCGCCGTGCCGATCACGGAAATCCTGAAGTCGCACAAGCGCAGCCTGGTTCTCGGCACCTTCGTCGCCGTCGCCACCTTCGTGCTCTTCTACCTGATGACGGTGTTCACCCTGTCCTGGGGCACGACGAAGCTCGGTTATTCGCGTGAACAGTTCCTGGTAGTGCAGCTCGTCGGCGTCGTGTTCTTTGGCCTGACGATCCCGATTGCCGGCCTGCTGTCGGACCGGTTCTCGCGCCGCTGGGTGCTGATCCTGACGACCATCGGCATCGCCATCTTCGGCCTGTTCTACTCGACGCTGCTGGAAGGCGGCATCGTCGGCGCCTTCGCCTGTTCGATCATCGGCCTGGCGCTGATGGGCTTCACCTACGGTCCGATCGGTGCGGCACTTGCCGCCCCCTTCCCAACCAGCGTGCGCTACACCGGCGCTTCGATGACCTTCAACCTTGCCAGCATCTTCGGCGCCTCGCTGGCACCGTTCATCGCGACGTCGCTGGCGACGAGCTACAGCCTGACCTATGTCGGCTATTATCTCGCCGCTGCCGCTGTAGTCTCGTTGCTGTGCATCGTGCTGTCGGGACACGAAGAGATCTGATCGACACGCCTTGTTCCGGAAGAGCCGTGCGGGAAACCGCGCGGCCCTTTCTTTTGGCTGGATGAAAACCGCAGACAACATGCAGCCACTTCTATGACCTGCATTGCACTCTTATAGTGCCGTCATCGGAAATCGGAGGACAGGCATGGTCACGCGACGTTCGCTTCTACTGCAGGGCATGGGTGCCGGCCTCTGGCTCTCGGCGCCGCCGGCGATCCGCCGGGCGACGGCCGCCATACCGCAGACCGACGTCACCTTCCTCGTCATCAACGATATCCACGCTTGCCGCATGGGCAGCGGCCTCAGCCCGAATTGCGCCGCCGAGGGCAAGACCGACGCCAACCTGCTGCGCCACATCGCCGCCCTCAACGGCATAGCCGGTAAACACTGGCCGAACGAGATCGACGGCAAGCCGACCGGCCTTGCCAGCGCCGGCAAACCGATCCAACACCCGCACGGCATCGTCGTCTGCGGCGACATCACCGACGACGGTGGCGGGCAGACGGCCGAACCCGGCGAAGGCAGCCAGTTGTTGCAATTTTCGCACCGTTACCAGCAAGGGCACGGGCCGGACCGGGTGCATTACCCCGTCTATGTCGGGCTTGGAAACCATGACCTCGACCAGGACGGACGGCCACCGCAGGTGGACTGGTATCGCGACGAACTGCGCGACTATGTCCGCTTCAACCACAAGCCCAGCGTCTTCTTCAAGGCACCCTTCCCCGCCGACAACTACGACGAGGCGTCAGACAATTATTCCTGGAACTGGGACGGGCTGCATCTCATCCAGGCGCAGCGTTTTGCCGGCGACACCGGCAAGGGCGCGGCAAGCGGCCTTGCCTGGCTGAAGAGCGACCTCGCCGCCTATGCCAGCGATGGCCGCCCGGTGGTGATCTTCCAGCACTACGGCTGGGATCATTTTTCGCTGGAACGCTGGGATCCGGACAAGAAGACCTTCGATGCCGATGGCAGCGGCCCGCCGCACTGGTGGTCGGATGCCGACCGGCAGGCTTTCGTCGATACGCTCAAGGGCTACAATATTGCCGCGATCTTCCACGGCCACGAACACGATACGCCGATGATCTACCAGTCCGCCGGCCTCGACATCGTCAAGCCGAAGGCCGCCTACATGGGCGGCTTCGGTCTGGTGCGCATCACCGGCACGACGATGGACGTGGCGCTTGGCGAAGCGTCGGACGACAAGGGCGGCATCCGTTTTCTTGCCGCCCACAGCAAACCACTGGTCCGTTGACCAGAGCAATTCCAGCAAAAGTGCACAGCGTTTTCGCGGTTCGGAGAAATGCGGAAATGCTCTATTCCGTCGTCGCGCCCAGGAAGGGCTCGACTTCGCGACCCGGCATGAACGTGCCAAGGCGCTTGATTTCCCACTCCAGCTTGATGCCGGAGGTTTCGAACACCTGTCCGCGCACCGTTTCGCCGAGATACTCCAGATCGTAGCCGGTCGCATGGCCGACATTGATCATGAAGTTGCAATGCAGCGACGACATCTGCGCCCCGCCGATCATCAGGCCGCGGCAACCCGCGTCGTCGATCAGTTTCCAGGCCGAATGGCCTTCCGGGTTCTTGAAGGTGGAGCCGCCGGTCTTTTCCTTGATCGGCTGCACCGTCTCGCGATGGCTGCGGACCGCATCCATCTCGGCACGGATCTTTGCGCGATCCTCCGGATAACCTTCGAAGACGGCATGGGTAAAGATCAGGTCGGCAGCGGCTTCCGAATGACGGTAACTGTAGCCCATCTCCGCATTGCTAAAGACGTGTTTTTCGCCCTTGCGGTCGATGGCATGGATCTCCGCCACCCGCATCGCGGTCTCGACGCCGTTGGCGCCGGCATTCATGCGCAATGCGCCGCCGATGCTGCCCGGGATGCCATAATAGAAATGCAGGCCGCCGATGCCATTGTCGGCCGCCATGGCCGCGACATTCTTGTCCGGGCAGATGGCGCCAGCACGGATGCGGTTTTCACCGGCAAGCTCCACCTGGCCGAAACCCTTGGCGGACAGACGCAAGACAACGCCCGGAATGCCGCCGTCGCGCACCAACAGGTTCGAGCCGACACCGACCACCGTCAACGGCACGTCAGCGGGCAGGAATTTCAGGAAGGTTACGAGATCGTCGATATCGTGCGGCTGGAACATCAGCTCCGCCAGCCCGCCCGCCTGGAACCAGGTCACACGATCCATCGGCGCATCCGGAGTGAGACGGCCACGCAACTGATTGACGCCGTCCCCGAGCGACGCCAGAAGCTTTTCCCCATTCACCTGTTTCATGACTTCCCTGAAAGGCCTTCTAATTCCTTCGGCAGCGCCGCCGCCCATTGCGTTATGTTTCCAGCCCCCAACAAAACCACAAAATCACCCGGCTGTGCAATGCCTGCTATGATTGAAGCCAGCTGATCGGGTGACGTAAGGTAACGGGCGTCACGATGGCCGGCGGATTTGATGCGCGAAACCAGCGTTTCCGAATCGGCTCCCTCGATCGGATCTTCGCCCGCAGAATAGACCGGTGCGATCAGGATGCTGTCGGCATCGTTGAAGCAGGCGGCGAAATCCGGCAGCAGGCTCGCCAACCGGCTGTAGCGGTGCGGCTGGTGAACGGCGATGATTCGTCCGGTTCCGGCCTCGCGCGCCGCCCGGAGCACGGCCTTGATCTCGACGGGATGGTGGCCATAGTCATCGAACACCTGCACGCCGTTCCATTCACCGGTAAAGGTGAAGCGACGCTTGACGCCACCGAAGGAGGCCAGCCCCTTGCGGACATCGTCGTCGGAAATGCCGAGCCGGTTGGCGACGGCAATCGCCGCCGTGGCATTCGAAACGTTGTGGCGGCCGGGCATCGGCAGCACCAGGTCCTTCATGGCAAAAACCTTGCCGGTGCGGCGGCGGCGAATCTCGACGTCGAAAATCGACTTGGTGCCCTCCATCCGCACATTGGTGAAGCGCGCATCCGCCTGCGGGTTCTCGCCGTAGGTGATGACCTTGCGGTCCTCGATCTGGCTGACGAGGGCCTGCACCTCCGGATGATCGAGGCACATGACGCCGAAACCGTAAAAGGGCACGTTCTCGACGAACTGCCGGAAGGCGGCACGCACGGCATCGAAATTGCCATAGTGATCGAGATGTTCGGGATCGATGTTGGTAACGACGGCAACGTCGGCCGGCAGTTTCAGGAACGTGCCGTCCGATTCGTCGGCCTCGACCACCATCCACTCGCCCTCGCCCATACGGGCGTTCGTGCCATAAGCATTGATGATACCGCCGTTGATGACGGTCGGATCGAGATTGCCGGCTTCGAGCAGCGTCGCGACCATGGAGGTGGTCGTCGTCTTGCCGTGCGTGCCGCCGATGGCGATGGCATTGCGGAAGCGCATCAGCTCGGCCAGCATTTCGGCACGGCGCACCACCGGCAGCAGCTTTTCACGGGCGGCGATGAGTTCCGGGTTGTTCTTGCGGATGGCGGTCGAGACGACGACCACTTCGGCGTCGCCGAGATTTTCCGCCTTGTGGCCGACGAAAACCTCAATACCCTTGGCGCGCAGGCGCTGCACGTTGGCGCTGTCGGACTGATCGGATCCCTGAACGCGGTGGCCGAGATTGTGCAGCACCTCGGCGATGCCGCTCATGCCGATCCCGCCGATCCCGATAAAGTGGACGAGGCCGATGGCCTGCGGCATTTTCATGCATGCGCTCCTTTGAACTGTGTAATCGATTGTTTGCCGGCAATGGCCTCGACCATATCGGCGAGTTTTACCGCCGCGTCCGGCTTGCCGGCCTTCTTTGCGGCAGCAGCCATGCGGACGAGCTTGTCCGGATCGTCCATGCACGCCTTGAAGATCGCCGCCAGCCGTTCCGGCGAAAGCTCAGCCTGGGCGATGACCTTTGCGCCGCCGGCAGCCGCCAGCGACGCGGCATTGGCCGCCTGGTCATGGTCAAGCGCATAAGGATAAGGCACGAGGATCGCCGGGCGGCCGATGACGGAAAGCTCCGAGACGGTCGAGGCCCCCGAACGGCAGATTATCAGGTGCGCCGCGGCAATGCGTTCCGCCATGTCGGTGAAGAAGGGTGAGGTTTCGGCGGGCACGCCGAGTTTTTCATAACTACCGGCCACCTTGTCGCGGTCTTCCGGCCGCGCCTGCTGCGTCACGGAAAGGCGCTTGCGATAGGGTTCGTCGAGAAGGCTGATCGCGGTCGGAATGGCCGAGGAGAAGAACTGCGCGCCCTGGCTACCGCCGAAGACAACAAGACGAAACGTCTCTCCCGCAGCGGAGGGATGATACGGCATTGCCGCCGCATCGAGGATGGCCGGCCGCACCGGATTGCCCGTTGCCACCGTCTTGGCGGCGTAAGCGCCTTCGCTCTCCGGCAAGAAACCTCCGGCAATTGCCTGCACGCGGTTCGCCAGCGCCTTATTGGCACGGCCCATGACCGCGTTCTGCTCGTGGATCATCGAGGGCACGCCCATGCCGGTCGAAGCGATCAGCGGCGGCAGCGTCGGATACCCACCGAAACCGACGACCACCAGCGGCTTCAGCCTGGCGATCAGCCGGCGTGCGGCACGCATGCCGCGCCACAGGGTCCACAGCGAGCGGGCAAGCGCCACCGGGTTCTTCGAACCGATGGTGGCGGAAGGGACGATATGGATCTCGTCAGCTGGAAATTTTCCCGCAAAACGCTCGGCACGGCTGTCGGTCACCAGGTGGATGGAGTAGCCGCGCGCCTTCAGCGTATGCGCCAAAGCCTCTGCCGGAAAAACATGGCCGCCGGTACCACCGGCGGAGAGAAGGATGATACCCTTGGTCATATACGCTCCTCGCGTCCGGCCGTTCGGTTACTCTGCCGGCACGCCCTGATGCACCCGGAACAGGCTGCGCTCCTGCGCCCGCTTTTCCGGACGGTGCCTCGTCAGCGCCAGTATGAAACCCGCCGTCACGCTGATCGCCACCATCGACGAGCCGCCGTAAGAAATCAAAGGCAGGGTCATGCCCTTGGCCGGCAGCAGTTCGAGGTTGACGCCGATGTTGATCATCGACTGCAGGCCAATCTGCAGCACCAGGCCGGCAACGGCGAACCGGTTGAAGTCGTTACGCTCCTTGAAGGCATGACTCAACCCCCTCAGGACGACGAAGGAAAAGATGATCACCAGCGCCATGCAGAACAGGATGCCGAATTCTTCGGCCGCGACCGAGAAGATGAAGTCGGTGTGGCTGTCCGGGATGATGCGCTTGACGATGCCCTCGCCCGGTCCCTGTCCCAGCCAGTCGCCACGGATGATCGCCTGACGGGCGGTATCGACCTGGAACGTATCGCCTTCGCCGGTGAGAAAGCGGTCGATACGGCCGGCGACGTGCGGCAGCATGTAATAGGCGGATACGAAGCCGGCGACGCCGAAGCCGCCGAGCAGCACAATCCACAGCCAGGGCATGCCGGCCATGAAGAACATGCCGCCCCAGACGGCGGTGGTCAGGATCGTCTGGCCAAGGTCCGGCTGCGCCACCAAGAGCGAGCCGACCATGCCGAACAGGATGATGGCGAAGAAATTGCCGGGAATTTCCGGCTGGCGGGCATGTTCGGCGAACAGCCAGGCGCAGACGACGACGAATGCCGGCTTCATGAATTCCGAGGGCTGGATGGAGATGCTGGCAATCGTCACCCAGCGCCGCGATCCCTTGACCTCGACGCCGAAGAACAGCGCCACCAGCATCAGGCCGAGGGCCACGACCAGAAGCACGATTGCCGTGCGCCGCACCTGTCGCGGCGACATGAAGGATATGCCGATCATCACCGCCAGCGACGGCAGCAGGAAGGCGGCGTGGCGCTTGACGAAGTGAAAACTGTCGAGCCCGAGGCGTTCGGCAACCGGCGGCGATGCTGCAAAAGACAGCATGAAGCCGATCCCCATCAGCAGGATGAACGTCGCCAGGAAAAACCGGTCGATCGTCCAGAACCAATCCGCTACAGGGCCTCGTTCAGCACGGCTCACCATGTCACTTCTCTCCGCTTTCGGTATCGATCAGCATGGTCACGCCGTCCAGCGCCCGGACATGGCCAACGAAGGCATAACCCCTGATCTCGAAGTTCTTATATTGGTCGAAGCTTGCGCAAGCCGGGGATAACATGACGGCGGAAGGCCCACCCGCATCCAGCGCCGAATCGGCAGCTGCATGGGCGACCGCCCGCTCCAGCGTTCCGGAAATCTCGTAAGGCACCGCTTGGCCGAGGGTTGCGGCAAACTCCGCCGCCGCCTCGCCGATCAGGTAGGCTTTGACGATCCGCGGGAAATACGAGGTCAGCGACGTGATGCCGCCCGTCTTCGGCAGGCCGCCGGCAATCCAGTAGATGCGGTCGTAGCTCGACAATGCCGGAGCCGCCGCATCGGCATTGGTCGCCTTGCTGTCGTTGACGAATACGACATTGCCACGGCGGCCGACCGGCTGCATGCGATGCTTGAGGCCGGGGAAGGATTTGAGCCCAGCCCGGATCTGCTCCGGCGACACGCCCACCGCCAGGCAGGCGGCAATCGCTGCCGCCGCGTTCTGGGCGTTATGGCTGCCACGCAGCGTCTGGATGTCGGTAAGGTCGGCGATCTCCGAGGCAGCCCCGGTCTCGGCACGGATGATGCGGCTGCCTTCGGCATAAAGCCCGTCGGCCAGCACCTGCCGGCGCGAAATACGGATAACCCTGGTGCCGGCCCGCTCGACGCGGTCGGCGATCAAGGCCGAAAAACTGTCGTCGACGCCGACGACGGCGACTTTGCTGCCGGCGACAAGCCGTTCCTTGACGTCGGCATAATGCTGCATGGTGCCGTGGCGGTCGAGATGATCGGGCGTCAGGTTGAGCAGGATACCGGCCGAGGGATTGAGCGTCGGCGCCAGGTCGATCTGGTAGGAGGAGCATTCAACGACGAAATAACGTTCCGCCTTCGGCGGCTCCAGCGTCAGGATCGCCGTGCCGATATTGCCGCCGAGCTGCGTATCGCGGCCGCTCGATTTGAGGATATGGGCGATCAGCGCCGTCGTCGTCGATTTGCCATTGGTGCCGGTGATGGCGATGAACGGGCAGTCGGGCGCATGCGCCCGCCGCTCGCGCACGAAAAGCTCGACGTCGCCGATCACTTCGACGCCGGCGGCTTTCGCAAGATCCACCGTCCAGTGCGGCTTGGGATGGGTCAGCGGCACGCCCGGCGACAGCACGAAAGCAGACAAGCCGCTCCAGTCGATCAAGCGCAGATCGGCGGTCGGGATACCCTCGGCAGATGCCTTGGCGACACTGTCGGGATTGTCGTCCCAGGCGGTGACGGCGGCGCCGCCGGCAACCAGTGCCCGCGCCGTCGCCAGCCCCGAACCGCCGAGCCCGAACAGCGCGACCGCCTTGCCCTTGAATGTCGTGACCGCGATCATCGGCTCACCGCAGCTTCAGGGTCGACAGGCCGACCATGGCGAGCACCACGGCGATGATCCAGAAGCGGATGACCACCTGGCTTTCCGTCCAGCCCTTCTTTTCGAAATGGTGATGGATCGGCGCCATGAGGAAGACGCGCTTGCCGGTCATCTTGAAGAAGCCGACCTGGATGATCACCGACAGGGTTTCCATGACGAACAGGCCGCCGATGATAACCATGACGATCTCATGCTTGGTGGCGACGGCAACCGAACCGATCAGGCCACCGAGCGCCAGCGAACCGGTGTCGCCCATGAAAATGGCGGCCGGCGGTGCGTTGAACCACAAGAAGCCGAGGCCGGCGCCGATCACCGCGCCGAGGATGACGGCAAGTTCGCCGGTGCCGGGCACGAAGTTGATCTGCAGGTAGCCGGCGAAGACCGCGTTACCCGCGAGGTAGGCGATGACGCCGAAGGAGGCCGAGGCGATCATGACAGGCACGATGGCAAGGCCGTCGAGGCCGTCCGTCAGGTTCACCGCATTGCCGGCGGCAACGATGACGAAACCGCCGAACAACACGAAGAAGATGCCGAGATCGATCAGGAAATCCTTGAAGAAAGGAAAGGCGACCGAAGAGCCAAAGCCGCCGCCATGCGCCGGATTGGACAGTGCCGTGTGCATCATGAAGTAGACGGCGATGCCGGCAATCACGAATTCGATGCCGAGCCGGGCCTTGCCGGAAAATCCCTTCTCGGTCTGCTTCGTGACCTTCAGGTAGTCATCGTAAAAACCGATGGCGCCGAAACCCAGCGTCACCAGAAGCGTCGCCACCACATAGACGTTGGAGAGATCCGCCCACAAAAGCGACGAGACGACGATGCCGGCAAGGATCATCAGCCCGCCCATGGTCGGCGTGCCGGCCTTCTTGAAATGCGTCTGCGGTCCGTCCGCACGGATCGGCTGACCTTTCCCCTGGCGGATTCGCAAGGAGGTGATCATGCGCGGCCCGAACAGGAAGACGATCGCAGCCGAGGTGAAGAGTGCTGCTCCGGTGCGGAAAGTAATGTATCGGAAGAGGTTGAAGAGTTGAAAGTGGTCCGCCAGTTCCACAAGCCAGATTAGCATAGGAGCCCTTTCTCAAGCCCAATCAAGATTGGCGCTCCGTGTCGGAAAACGCAGGATATTTGTCAAGCAGTGCTGCGACGATCTTGCCGAATCCGATGCCAAGCGACGATTTAATCATCAATACATCGCCCGGCATCACCGATGCGACGGCAAATTTCACCATGTCTTCGGTTGCCGCGCGATATTCGACATGAATGCTGGCCGGCAGCGCATCACGGAGATGGACCATCTCCGGCCCGGCAAGCCAGGCATGCTCGATGCCGCTTGCCAGAAGCGGCGATGCCAGTTCGGCATGCACCTGGGCTGCGAATTCGCCCATTTCCAGCATGTCGCCGAGAATGGCGACGCGCCGCCCCTCACCTTCCGGCTGCGCCGAAGCGAGCAGCGCCAGCGCCGCCCGCATCGAGGCCGGATTGGCATTGTAGCTTTCATCGATCAGCGTGAAGAAACTATCGTGGCCGATGGCGAGGCGATGGCGCTGGCCACGGCCCTTGACGGCCCGCAAGTCTTCCAGCGAAGCGACTGCCTCGGAAAGATCGGCGCCGACCAGCTTTGCCGTACCGAGCGCCGCCATGGCGTTTTCGGCAATGTGCCGGCCCGGAGCGCCGATCAGGATCTCCGTCGTCTCGCCGCTCAGCGTCGCCCAGACGACGGACCCTTCCGCCGAACCGTCGAAATCCGCCAATCGGAAATCGGCTTTGGCATGCTGCCCAAAAGAATACAGGTGCTCGATGCCGACATTCTGGGCGGTCTTTTCCAGGAATTCATACTGCTCGTTGTCGCGGTTCAGCACCACGGCACCACCCGGCTCGACACCCTCGAAGATTTCCGCCTTGGCTGCGGCGATTTCCTGCAGGTCGCGGAAATTGCCGAGATGGGCGGCGGCGATGGTGGTGATGATCGCCACGTGCGGACGCACCATCTTGACCAGCGGCCGGATTTCGCCCGGATGGTTCATGCCGATCTCGAACACGCCGAAGGCGGTATCGGCCGGCATGCGGGCGAGCGTCAGCGGCACGCCCCAGTGATTGTTGAAGGAGGCGACCGCCGCATGCACCTTGCCGGACGGCTCCAGCACATGGCGCAGCATTTCCTTGGTGGTCGTCTTGCCGACGGAGCCGGTCACGGCGACGATCTTGGCCGCAGACCTCGCCCGGGCGGCGGCGCCGAGACGGCCAAGTGCTGCCAGCACGTCGTCGACGACGATCATCGGCACGGTCAGACGCCCAAGCGCGGGGAGCTTCGCTTCGCTGATGACGAGAAGCGAAGCGCCGTTCGCCATGGCGACGCTGGCATAGTTATGCCCGTCGACACGGTCGCCCTTGATGGCAAAGAAAGCCTCGCCTTCGGAAATGCTGCGGCTGTCGATCGAAATGCCGGTCACGCCCTCCGGCAGGGTGCCGATCGGCCGCCCCACCATGGCAGAAATCATTTCGTCGGTTGTCCAAAGCCACTTCAATGCCTGCGCTCCTCCAAAGCCTTTCTGACTTCCGCATGATCGGAAAACGGCAGCGTCACGGCGCCCACCGTCTGCCCCTCTTCATGCCCCTTGCCGGCAACGATCAGCGTGTCGCCGGCCTCGAGCAGGGCAACGGCATGGCGGATCGCCTCGGCACGGTCGCCGATCTCGGTGGCGCAGGGTGCCGCCGCCATGATCTCCGACCGGATGGTCGCCGGCTCTTCCGAGCGCGGATTGTCGTCGGTTACGATCACCACATCGGCGAGCCGGCAGGCGATTTCGCCCATGATCGGCCGCTTGCCCTTGTCGCGGTCGCCGCCGCAGCCGAACACCACGACGACGCGGCCGGTTGTGAAGGGCCGCACCGAAGCGAGCACGTTCTGCAGCGCATCCGGCTTGTGGGCGTAGTCGACATAGGCAAGTGCCCCGTTGCCGGCATGGCCGACCAGTTCCAGCCGCCCGGACGCGCCCTTGAGCTTGCCCAGCGCCGCCATGGCATCGGCCGGCGCAACGCCGGTCGAAATCGCCAGTCCGGCGGCAACCAGCGCGTTGGCGATCTGGAAATCGCCGGCGAGCGGAATATGCACTTCGAAAATCTCGTCGCCGTGATGCACCTCGGCGACCTGCTTGTGGCGGAAATGCTCGACACGCTTCAAGCTGAGGAAGCTGCCCTGGCGGCCAACGGTGCGCACATCGTGGCGGGCAGCCGTCGCCACCCGGATCGCTTCCGCCGACCACGGATCGTCGGCGAAGATCACCGCCGGCGAGCCCTTCGGCAACAGCGTATCGAACAGCCGCATCTTCGCCGCCATGTAGTTTTCCATGGTCGGGTGATAGTCCATGTGGTCGCGACCGAGATTGGTGAAGGCAGCGGCCGACAGATGCACGCCGTCCAGCCGGCTCTGGTCGAGGCCATGGCTGGAGGCCTCCATTGCCGCATGCGTCACGCCGGCGCCGGCAAGCTCAGCCAGCAGCCGGTGAAGGGAAACCGGATCGGGCGTGGTCAGGGAACCGTAGTCGTCGCGGCCCGGAGCAATGACGCCCGTGGTGCCGATCTGCGCCGCAGCCCGGCCGGCGCCTGCCCAGATCTGCCGCGTGAAGGAAACGACGGAGGTCTTGCCGGCGGTGCCGGTCACGGCGACCATGGTCTGCGGCTGTGCGCCAAAAAAGCGGGCGGCGGCCAGCGCCAGGAAGCGCCGCGGCTCGGCAACGGAAAGAACCGGCACATCGGCGCTGTCCGCGCCATGTCCAGCCTCGGCAATCACGGCAACGGCACCGCGGGCGATGGCGTCGCCGATGAAGCGGGCACCGTTCGCCTTGCTGCCGGCAAGCGCCACGAAAAGGCTGCCGGGTTTGACGGCGCGGCTGTCGGCGGTCAGATCCGCCACGGCGATGTCACCGGCCTTGCCTTGGAGTTCAGTTGAGAGTTCCGGAAAATCGGCTCCGGCCAGTTCGCGCAGTTTCATCGGATATGCTTTTCTGTCCCTTGCGTCGCGCACCCCACGCGAATCGCTCGCCGCCATTCTTTCCCACTCAATAAGACTGCAGCAAGGCAGTACCGCCATCACCAAACTGCGGCTGGACGCCCAGAAGCGGTGCTGCACGACGAATGATGTCGCGCACCATCGGTGCCGCCGTATAGGATGCAATCGTGCCGCCGCCCTCGCCGCTACGCGGCTCGTCGCAGAAGGACAGGACGACGTAGCGCGGATTGCCCATCGGGAAGGCCGCGAGGAACGCGTTGAAGTTCAGCTTGCTGTCGTAGCGGCCATTGACCACCTTGTCGGCGGTGCCGGTCTTGCCGCCGACGTCGAAGCCGGCAACGCGGGCATTGCGGCCCGAACCGTTCACGCCGTTATATTCGAACAGGTAGCGCATATCGGCGCTGGTCTTGTCCTGGATCACCACTCTTGCGACCTCGTCGGCCTGTTCCTGGGTGCGTGGCAGGAAGGTCGGGTCGATGAGCTTGCCGCCGTTGATCAGCGCCGCACCGGCCACCGCCGTCTGCAGCGGCGTCGTGGATACGCCGTGGCCGAAGGAGATGGTGATCGAGTTGATCTTCTTCCATTCGCGCGGCTGCGACGGCATCTTCACTTCCGGCAGCTCGGTCTGCAGCTTGGTCAAGAGGCCGAGCTTGGTGAGAAACTCCTTCTGCGCCTCGATGCCGACGACATCGGCCATTTTCGCCGTGCCGATGTTCGAGGAATACTGGAAGATTTCCGGCACGCTGAGCACCCGGTGCTTGCCGTGGAAATCCTTGATGGTGAAGCCGCCAATGCGAATGGGGAACCGGGCGTCAAAACTGTCGGTCAGCTTGACCTTGCCGGAATCGAGCGCCATCGCCGTGGTGAAGGCCTTGAAGGTCGAGCCCATCTCGAACGTACCGTTCGACATGCGGTTGAGCCAGCCTTCGGCCGCGCCCTCCAGCGGATTGTTGGGATCGAAATCCGGCGCCGACGCCATGGCCAGCACTTCGCCGGTATTGGCGTCGATCACCACGGCACCGGCGCCCTTCGCCTTGTAGTTGGTCACCGCGTTGACGACGACATCGCGAACGATCGCCTGGACGCGCACGTCGATGGAGAGTTTTACCGGCTCCAGCGGCGTATCGCTGGTCATGCCCACGGCGGCAAGATCGGCCAGGCCCTGGTTGTCGATGAATTTTTCCATGCCGGCAACGCCGCGGTTGTCGATGTTGACGTAACCGACGATATGCGCGGCGGTGGCACCGCCCGGATAGAAGCGGCGCTTTTCCGGACGGAAGCCGATGCCGGGGATGCCGAGTGCGAGAATCTGGCTCTGCTGCTTCGGCGTCAGCTGCCGGCGCAGCCACTGGAAATGCGACTTGGACGACAGCTTCTTGTAGGTGCCCTTGAGGTCGAGATCCGGCAGGACAGTCGCCAGCATCTCCACCGCCTCGTCGGCATCGACGATCTTGTGCGGCTCGGCATACAGCGAAACGGTGCGGATGTCGGTGGCCAGCACTTCGCCGTTGCGGTCGAGGATATCCGGACGCGAGGCCATCAGCCGGTCGGCCGGCATGATGCTGGAAACGACTTCCGGCGAGGCCATGCCGTATTGCACCAGGCGACCGCCGATGATGCAGTAGACCACCGAAAAGCCGGCGATGATGATGGCGACCCGGCTGCGCGCCTGATCGCTCTTCTTCTTGACGGTCCCCTGGAAAGCCGAGGATTGCGTGCTGCTGCCGGGGCGATTGTGACCGCCTGCGGAAAAATGCGCCTTGCTCTTCAGCACCATGATACGGGAAAGAAAAGACATCAGGGTTTTACCGATCCTGTTGCGATTTTGTCCGTTGCCTTGTCCTTGGCGCCTTTCGCGCCATCCTTTTCGGCCGCTTCCGTTGCCGGCACGTCGGCCTTGAGCATCGGCAGTTCCATTTCCTGGGCGATCTGGCGCGAGTCGGTCGGCACCAGCTTCAGCTCTTCGGCATAGACCGTGATCAGCTTTTCGAGCCGGTTCGGCTGCGTCAGCAGCGCCCAGTCGGCCCGCAGCAGATCGATCGTATCCCGCTCCAGCTTGATTTCGGCTTCCAGGCGCTTGACCTCGTCGAGCTTCAACTCGGCGCGATGCTTGATGGAATAGGTCACCGTGGCGGTCACGGTCATGACGGCGATCAGAACGATGTCAAAGGTGCGCAGCATCGGTTCAGCCTCCAATCTTTCCTAGGCTCGTCAGGTTGGGGAGATCGAAGATCGAAAGGTCTTCCGTTTCGGCCGGGGCCAACGTGCGGCTACCGGCGCGCAGCTTTGCCGAGCGCGCCCGCGGATTGAGGTCCGCTTCCTCGTCGCTGGCGGCCACCATCGACTTGCCGACGGGATCGAAGGTCGCCGCCCGCTCATGCACCATCGGCATGTGGCGGGAGCCGGAGGCCTTGCCGGAACGATCGGAGAAGAATTTCTTGACGATGCGGTCTTCCAGCGAATGGAAGGTGACGACGACGAGGCGCCCACCGGGCTTCAGCGCCCGTTCGGCGGCAAGCAGCGCCTGCGCCAGCTCGCCAAGCTCGTCATTGACATAGACGCGCAGCGCCTGGAACACCCGCGTTGCCGGATGGATCTTGTCCTTGGCCTTGCGCGGGGTGACGATCTCGATCAGGCCGGCAAGGTCGCGCGTCGTCTGGAACGGTTCGCTGGCACGCTTCTTCTCGATGGCGCGGGCAATACGGCCCGCCTGCTTTTCCTCGCCGAGGAAACCGAAGATGCGGATGAGGTCGGACACCTTGGCGCGGTTGACGACATCGGCAGCGGAAACGCCCGATGCCGACATGCGCATGTCGAGCGGCCCGTTCTTCTGGAAGGAAAAACCGCGCTCTGCCTCGTCGATCTGCATGGAGGAGACGCCGATGTCGAGCACGACGCCGTCAAGCCCGCCGGCGGGCGCGTGGTTGGCAAGCCGGGAAAATTCCGAATGGATCAGGGAGAGACGGCCATTGCTTGCAGCGACCAATGCCTGGCCGCCGGCAATCGCCGTCGGATCGCGATCGAGCGCGATCACATCGGCACCGGCATTCAGGATCGCCGAGGTATAGCCGCCGGCGCCGAAGGTGCCGTCGAGGATGACCTTGCCGGGAGCCGGCTCGAGTGCTGCCAAAACCTCATTCAGAAGAACCGGAATGTGGCGAACCGGTCCGCCATCGGCTTCAGAAACAGATCCTCCGCCAAGATTCGCCACCATTCCGTTTCCCCGTCTTAATTGGGTCGCATTCCTTTCAGTTTGCGTCCCTCTCGCGCAGCCTGCTGCGTCTCCTGGAAGACCGTCGGCTGCCAAAGCTGAAAATGATCCGCCCGCCCGACAAATGTCACCTCGGTGGTGATACCGGTGAAATCGCGGATGAAATCCGTGACCATCAGCCGCCCCTCGGCATCGAGCTTCATGAAGACCCCGCCCCCGTGAATGAGGAGCGACATCTCGTTGGCATCCGGCGAAAAAGGATCTTCCGCCGAAATCTGGCGCTCGAAACGATCGAGCACATCCGGGCCCCCGACACTGATCGCCGGAAACACAAAATCCTGGAAGCAATAAAGCTCCTGGATGTTCCGCTGCGCCAAAACCGACCGGAACACGGAAGGCACGGACACCCGCCCCTTCGCGTCGATCTTGCTGGTCACGTTGGAAAGGAAACGGTTCATGATTCGATACAGCCGTTCCCCATCGAAGGGAGCGCCGCATCCGCCCCCGAAGATACACCCTATGAAACAAAGCATTCCTCATCCGGGGAGCGGGCAGCACCCCGTCAACTCCATCCTGGAGCTGGCCTTTATTTTGCGATGAGCGGGCGTCAAATCGCCCTTGAGCAGTGTGCATTTGGGATAACATGGGACCATATGGGCGTCAATGGGAACTGGCCGCCGACACCCGTGACAGCGTCAAACGTTTATAAGCCGTTAAGTTTAATGAATCGTTATAAAACCCCGGCCCTGCGGGGTTTGGCGGGCAATAGGCACAGAAACGGTCAATCGCTCGCCAATGAAGAAAAAGCGTTGCAAAACCAACGATTTGATTGAAATTTCCGTGAATTCCGGAAAAATATCAGGGGTAAAAAATTGCCAGTTGGCCTGTAAGCCGGGTTCTGTATGGCTCCGGTTGTGACACCGGTGCGTGGCAGCCATTCCTCTGGGACAGGACTTGCGCCCTGCCTCTCGCAACCCACCCGGATGACCGGCCCGGAAACGGGCTGTAACGCTTGCGCGCCCACGTCATCCCTATTCGGTCTTGCTCCCGGTGGGGTTTACCATGCCGCCCCTGTCGCCAGGCGCGCGGTGGGCTCTTACCCCACCCTTTCACCCTTACCCCGCCGGCTTTGGCGTCGCTGTCGACGACGCAAAAGCAGGCGGGGCGGTTTCCTTTCTGTGGCACTTTCCCTGGGGTCGCCCCCGCCGGACGTTATCCGGCACCGTGTTTCCGTGGAGCCCGGACTTTCCTCACCCTACCGCCTTTCGGCATTGGTAAAGCGCGGCTGCCCGGCCAACTGGCAGGGGGTCAATAGCCGAGAGCGGCATGGAATGCCACCGAAATATGCACGCTATCGCGTGTCAAAGAAATTCCGGTTTGAAATCCGTCGCATAGGCGCCGTCGCTGATTCGATTTCCGAGCATCAGCTCCGCCCCCAGCCGGCCGATCTCGTCCGAGCTCTTGGCCGAGGCACCACAACCGCCCGTCAGCACGGCGATGCGCGGCGAAGAGGTGAACCCGATTGCCGGATAGCCGCTCGGCGGAAACGAGGTGACGCAGGACGCGGTGGAAATCGATCGCACCGCCAAATCGGGGATGATCTCGCCCATGATGCGCACGAGGTGATCGCGGGCAAAGGCACGGCCGTCGGTGCGGAACCAGTCGCGAATGTCCGGCTCGGTGTGCAGTTGCAAATTGTCCGGGTCGCCGCCGATCTTCGCATAGATCCTGCCGTCGGGATACCGGATCGGCGGCAGCATGTAGATGCCGTCGCGTGGGTCCGCAGGCTCGCTGATCAACGACGGCATCGCAGCGAGCCGCATGGCCTCGGCCTCGTCGACCTCAAAGAAGACGATCGTGCGACCGTAAACCGTCATGGCAAGCCGATCCGGCAAGAGTCTCTCCGCAATCGAAAATCCACCCGCCGCCACCAGCACCTTTTCGGCGCTGTAACTGCGCCCCGTATCGGTGACGACCTCGACGTGATCGCCGCGATCATGCGTCGAAACAGCAGTCTCGCGGATGACGGCAGCACCTGCCTTTTCCGCCAGTAGAGACTGCGCCTTTACCAACCCTCGCGGACTGATGTGCCCGGCATTGCGCGCTTCGTGCACACCTTCGCTACCATCGGCAAAGGCAAAGAATGGAAACCGCTCGGCCAGCGCCGCATCGTCGAGAATATCGATCTCGACGCCGAGCGCGGCGGCAGCCTCCACGACGTTGGCGATATAGGCGCCGCCGTTGCTGCGCTTCTGGCCGGCGATGAGGCAGCCGGCGGGCGTGTAGAAATCGATGCCGCTCTGCTCGGCAATCTGGGCATAGCGGGCAATCGAACGATTGGCGAGGCGCGCCCAGTCGGCATCCTTGTCGATGGTACGGGTAATCCGGCCCTCGTCGTAATGACTGGCGAAAACGCCGCGATGGCCCTGCCGCTCGGCAGGCTCATCCGGGCCGAGCACGGCGACACCGTCTGACTGCAGCGCCAGGTGACGGGCGGCAGCGGCACCCATCATGCCGCGACCGATCACGAGAACTTTGAAATCCGCCGCCATGATCGCCATCCCCTTCAACGCCTGAAAGGCAAGCGATAGCATGACGGCGGGATTGCCGCATTACTTGAAGTCGGGACGAAAACGATTCATCCCCAGGCACTTACGGGACGCATTGGAAATATCAGTCGATCAGCGACTGCACCTTGCCGCAATAGCGCTTCGACACCGGATTCATGCGCTTGGCGGCATGGCCGGCATTGTATTTGAGGATGGTGCTGCAGGTTTCGCCGCCACCCAATTCGTGGGCCATGGCAAGGTATTTCATGCCGAAGCGGATGTTGGTTTCCGGATCGTACAGGCCTTTGCGCGTGCCGGAATAACCCATCATCCGCGCCGTCGCCGGTTTGATCTGCATCAGGCCGATCTCACCGGCGCTGCCGCGGGCCTTCGGGTTGAAATTACTTTCGACCCGCACCACCGCATGCGCCAGCGCGACGGGGACGCCATACTGCCGGGCATATTTGGAAATCAGCTGCGAATAGGGACCCCTGGAAGAAAAGGATGGCGCCGGATAACCGGTCGTGCGGGTGGTCGAGGTCAGCGATATCGTCTCGACACGGGCGGGCTTCTCAGCGGCAAAAGCGCAAGAAATCCCCGACAACAGCATGCCAAGGCATGCCGCAGCAGCAAAAGTCAGTCTCGTCATGTTTGAAGTTCTACTCCGACCCAAAGGCCTGCCGGACAGCGCGCCCACGCGTTTCGTCCTCGTGCGGATGTCCTCGGACGGCATCGCACGGCAGCAGCACCTTATCGTTTAAATTCGCAGCCAGCCCTTCCGGCGGCTGCCGTTCACGAGGGCCGTTAGACCAGCGCAATGCGGAAACAATAGGGAATTGCTGTGGCAGCGCAGCATTTTGCGGGAAATCGCCATTTCGGGGCGAATAAAGCCCCCCCTTCAACCGTTCAGTCCCGACCAAACCGCGGCAGGCCCGCAAGCAGGCGATGCAGCGTGTCGATGGTCGAGAAATCGGCGATGCCGTCGATCCGCTCCGGCCGGAAATGGCGTTGGAAAGCGTTGACGCACCCTTCGGTCTTCTCGTCGAACGCGCCTGTGATTTCAACACCGTACCCATACATCGACAACATCGATTGCAGGGCTTCGATCGGCTGGCCGTGATCGCCGCGCTGGAAGAAACGCCCGCCCATCGCCCGCCCCGGCTCGACCCAGTGGCCGACACCCTGCCGATGCAAGGTTTCCCAGGGAAACTTTTCACCCGGATCGACCTTGCGAACCGGGGCGATATCGGAATGCCCCAGCACCCGTTCCGGGGCGATAGCCCAACGTTGGCCGCAATCCAGACACAAATCGATGACGGCGGCAATCTGCGCCGGCGGAAAATCCGGCAGACCGCCGGGATGACCGGCATTGGCGATCTCGATGCCGATCGAAGCGGAATTGATGTCGGTCGCCCCGCTCCAGAAACTCTTGCCGGCATGCCAGGCACGCCGCGTCTCCGGCACGAGCTGCAGCACACGGCCGTCCTCGTGGACGAAGTAGTGGCTCGACACCTGGCTCTCGTCGCGACAGAGCCAGTCCAGTGCCCGGTCGGCACTGTCCATGCCGGTATAATGCAGGATGATCATGCTCGGCGCGCCGCCATCGGCACGTTCGCCATGGTTGGGCGAAGGCTTGACCTCCGCACCGGCATAGTCGGCAGTAAAGTGGGAGGTCATGCCGCGCGGCGTTCTTTCTCGATCGCCGCATACGCGGCATTCAGCGTCGCCATGCGATCATTGGCGATGGTGTGGAATTCCTCCGGCACGCCGCGGGCAATCAGCCGGTCGGGGTGGTGCTCGGAGACGAGGCCTCGGTAGTGCTTGCGGATCGTCGCAAAATCGTCCGACCGGTTGACGCCGAGAACGATATAGGGATCACGCCCTTCGACGAAGACGTGGCGGGCGGTGATGCGCTCGAAATGCGCCTCGCTGATGCCGAAAATCTCCGCCACCCGGGCGATGAAGGCCATTTCCTTCTCATGCAGGGCGCCGTCCGCCTTGCCGATGTGGAAAAGTCCGTCGATGACGTCTTCGAGCACCGGGCAGTTGGCGGCACAGGTGCTGCACAGGCCGGCCAGTTTTTCGGCATAGGCCTCGTAACCGGCGACGTCCTGGCGGGCGAGATTATAAAGGCGTGCGACGTTGCGCGCCTCGCTGTCGGGAAAATCGAAGATATGACGGAAAGCCGCCACTTCGGCTTCGGTCACCACGCCGTCGGCCTTCGCCATCTTCGCCGAAAGCGCGATGACCGCCACGGAGAATGCGACTTTGCGCCGAGTCTCCGGATCACCTTCGAACACCGTTCGAATGGCTTCCACCACCGCTGACAAGGCATTGCTGGCAGCGTCAGCGACTGCGCTCAGCAACTTCTCCCAGAAAGACATTATCGATCCATAGGCAAAAAAAATGCGTCGTTCTGCAAGCTGATCAAATAATCCTGTCAATTGCAAGATGGCCTTAGGATCGGTCCGGATTAAACATCGTTCACATTTGTTTCATCGCATCGCCACGCCCTGTGACACGATGACAGGCAGCGCAGACACGCTTTCGCCTGAGGAAACCTCAAAACTTCACTTTACACCTGCCCCCGGCTGTCGCATCCATGGCCCGAATGAACCATGAGCGGCGGTGCCGATGGCACCAAAGGAGGAACGATGGCGAAACAGAAAGTTGCAATGCTGACGGCCGGCGGCCTGGCCCCCTGTCTCTCGTCGGCGGTCGGCGGGTTGATCGAGCGCTACAGCGACGTCGCCCCGGAAATCGAACTGATCGCTTACCGTTCCGGTTATCAGGGCCTGCTGCTTTCGGACCACGTGTCGATCACGCAGCAGATGCGTGAAAAGGCCGGCCTGTTGCACCGTTATGGCGGTTCGCCGATCGGCAACAGCCGCGTCAAGCTCACCAACGCCGCCGACTGCGTCAAGCGTGGCCTGGTGAAGGAAGGTCAGAACCCTCTGGCGGTTGCGGCCGACCGGCTGGCCCAGGACGGCGTCACCATCCTGCACACCATCGGCGGCGACGATACCAACACCACCGCCGCCGATCTTGCCGCCTATCTCGGCGCCAACGGTTACAACCTCACCGTTGTCGGCCTGCCGAAGACGGTGGACAACGACGTCGTGCCGATCCGCCAGTCGCTTGGTGCCTGGACGGCGGCGGAAGTCGGCGCGAACTTCTTCGACAATGTCAGCAACGAGCAGAGCGCCGCCCCCAAAACCCTCATCGTCCACGAGGTCATGGGCCGCCACAGCGGCTGGCTGACGGCGGCGACGGCGCGCGCCTATATACAGAAGAGCAGCCGCAACGAGTATGTCGAAGGCCTGATGATGGACGAGAAGCTCAAGACCATCGACGGCCTCTACCTGCCGGAAATGGCCTTCGACCTCCAGGCCGAAGCCGCAAGGCTGCGCAAGGTCATGGAAACCAACGGCTTCGTCAGCCTTTTCGTGTCGGAAGGTGCCTGCCTCGATGCGATCGTCGCCGAACGCGAGGCGGCCGGCGAGACAATCAAGCGTGATGCTTTCGGCCATGTGAAGATCGATACGATCAATGTCGGCAACTGGTTCTCCAAGCAGTTCGCCGCCCTGCTCGGCGCCGAGCGCTCGATGGTGCAGAAATCGGGCTACTTCGCCCGCTCCGCGCCGGCCAACCAGGACGACCTGCGACTCATCCAGGGCATGGTCGATCTCGCGGTGGAAAGCGCCCTCAACAAGGTCTCCGGCGTCACCGGCCACGACGAGGCACAGAAGGGCAAACTCAGGACCATCGAGTTCCCCCGCATCAAGGGCGGCAAGCATTTCGACCTGTCGACCAAATGGTTCGGCGAAGTGATGGAAACCATCGGCCAGAAATACAAGCCGGCCTGATTGAACACTGGCGGCGCCCGGAAGTTTCTGGCAGGATATCTGCGGAGGAATCGATGTCCACGGAATATCTGGCGATTTACGCCGTTGGCGCCGCAATCGTCCTGGCCCTGCCGGGTCCAGGCAACTGTCTCATGATTTCCTACGGCCGCAGCAAGCGGCCGTTGCAGAGCGTGGCCGCGGCTGCGGGAATCATTCTGACCGGCACGGTGTTGACGACCGCCATCGCAACTTTCGTCGGCGTCGCAACCGGCCTTTCCGAGTTGCTTGGTGCCGTTCTGCGTGGCTGCGGCTTGGCTGTTCTGGTGTGGTCGGCACTGGCGCTCTGGCGCCTGCGCGGCATGACCGGCCTCGTCGCCGACAATGACAATCTCGACGGCAAAAACGCTGCCTCGGCCTTCCTCAAGGGGGCCAGAACAATGATCCGCAATTATTGGCAGTTGACACTGTTTGGCGCCCTCGCCACCCAGGCTGCTGGGCCTGGCATCACGAATTTCCAGCAAGTCATTGCTTTTCCTGTTATATTTTTTGCATTGTCGGTTTTGGCCAACTTTGCTTATGCCATTTTCGCCGGCCGTATCCACAAAAGGCTTCGTCGCCTGGAAACCCGGAAGATCAAGGGCAGAACCCGCGGCAAGCTGCGCGTCAACGCGGGAATCGTTAGCGTCGGCTATCGGCGCCTCGCTGCATAGCCAACTTGCCCCATGCTTGCGAGCCGTTCACGAATAGGTTAATGGGTGAAAAATGGTGTTAACAGTTTCCCCCTGTTTATGCGTTGCGGGGAGGCACGATTTCGCGAGAGTGATCAGATGGTAGCGATCGGACATGTCACCCTGAAACGCAATCTGGCATTGGCGGCCGTACTGACCGCAGGCCTTTCTGGATGCGCCAGCGTTGATGCGACTTCCGAAGCCGAATTGACTGCCGTGCAGACGGTTGTGCCCGTGGCCAAGCCCGGCACGGAAGTCGGCTACGCGACGACGGCCGAAGCGGGCGCGCAGACGACCGGTGCCGGAATGGTGACCACCACGGCAGCACTCGACACCTCCGGCGCAGCGGCAAATACGCCCGCGACGATGGCTTACGCGACGCAGACGACTTCGACCGCCACAACAGCCTTGACGACCGCGACGAACGACACGGCAACCGCCACCAGCACCACCGTCGTCGCCACCACGGAAACGCCGACCGACACCACGGCGCAGCAATCTATGACGGCGTCCTATGCAGAGATGCCGCTGACCGATGAAGTCACCGCCATCCAGTCGGTTATTCCGATGAAGCGCCCCAGCAGCGAACTCGCCTATGCGGCGACGACGGCAACACCGACGCGGGCGGCCTTTACCTCGATGAATTCTATGCTGGACTTCGACACCCGCCCGGCCAGCGCCATCCAGCCCGCCAGCCTGACCTTCCAGCCGAGCGATGGCGCCGCGGACACCGGCAACAAGGGTCCGCTCAAGGAACTGATTTCGAAATATGCGAAGCTTTACGAGGTTCCCGAAGCCCTCGTGCATCGCGTCGTGAAGCGTGAGAGCACCTACAATCCGAAGGCTTTCGCCCACGGCAATTACGGCCTGATGCAGATTCGCTACAATACGGCCAAGGCCATGGGTTACGAAGGCCCCGCTTCCGGCCTGTTCGACGCCGAAACCAACCTGAAATATGCGGTCAAATATCTGCGCGGCGCATGGATCACCGCCGATACCGACCACGACGGTGCCGTTAAGCTTTACTCCACCGGTTATTATTACACCGCAAAGCGCAAGGGCCTGCTGCATCTGACGCAGTAATTCCCTCCCCATTCAACTTTATCCACGCAGGTCGAGTATAGCCCTCAGCATGTGTTGCGGGCGATAATTCAGCCGTCCGGGCGTCAGTCCGAGTCGAACAACGACCAGTTTCGCCGACGGGGCGATGGCGACGGTCTGACCGTCATGTCCTTGCAGCCAGAAGATGTCCTCGGGCAAACCCGTTTCTTCCCCACCTCTCTGTCGCGGGCCGGCATGCCAGGCCTGCATCTCCGTATACATCCCGTTTGAGACCCCGGTCGGACGGCCCATTGCCGCGACAAAACCCTCGGGAAGCAGTCTTTCGCCGTTCCAGACGCCATCCTGCAGCAGGAACTGGCCGAAACGCGCCCAATCGCGTGCCGTGGCGTAGAGATAGGAACTCCCGACGAAGGTGTTGGCCGCATCGGTCTCGAAAACGGCGCTACGCATGCCGAGCGGCGCAAACAATGCCTGCCGGGGATAGTCGAGCGCTTCCTCCACCGATCCCGCCCGCGCCATCCACAGACGGGTCAGCAGCGTTGCCGTGCCCGAGGAATAGTTGAAGGCCGTTCCGGGTTTAGCCTCCAGCGGCCTGCTTGCAGCAAACGTTGCCATGTCCCGCTCCAGATACAGCATGCGGGTGACATCGGTGACGCTGCCGTAATCCTCGTTGAACTGCAGGCCATCCTCCATGGCAAGCAGATGCCGGATGCTGATCGCAGCGCGCTCGTCCCCCTTCCACGCGTCGAAGAGGTTCGTCTCATCAAGGCCGAGCTTGTCTTCGGCCATGACCCGGCCAAGGATGGCGGCATTGACCGTCTTGGTCATCGACCAGCCCAGCAGCGGCGTATCTTTGTCGAAACCGTCACCATAGGCCTCACCGACGATCCGTCCATCCTTGACCACGACGATGGCGCGCATGCCAGGCCCCGCCAGTCCGGCATCGGAAATCAATGCAGCGATACGCGGATCGCCGGCCTCGACCTGCTCGCCAGACGGCCAAGGCGCCTTCTCTGCCGGCACAGGTGCCGTTGGGGTCGCCACAGCGCCGACAAGCGCTGCACCATCGCCATCCGGCACCACGGTGCAGCCAAGCCCCGGGCGATAGACCGCCGTCGACGCCGCAAACAATCCCATGAAGCGCGAGGTTACCGTCGACGCTTCACGGTCGACACTGACCCGCAGCAGCTTGAGCAGAGGATGCCCCGGCGCCTGCACATCTTCGGCCAGGACCTGATCCGCATCGCGCCCGGCAAGAAAGACATTGGAGCAGACGATCTTGGCCGCATAACCGTCGCCTACCTTCAAGAGCAGCGGCGGTGCCACGGCAAGCCAGACGCCACCGCCGGCAATCGCTACGACGGCCGCCGCCCCCAGCGTCTTGAAGATCTTGCCCAACGCCATGCGACCATCTCCCTCGGTTGCGTCCAGACAAGCAGGTAGGGTTCGTGGAGGGAAATCACAATGTCTTCAGGGCGCGCCCTGCCCTGTCCTCAGGCTGCGTCATGAAGCTGTAGCAGTAGCGGAGTAGATGCGTTCAACCCAAACGGAGGGCAGACTCAGATGACCGAATTCGCACCCGACGCCGGCTTCCGCAAGAACCGGAAACTCAAGGACGCACTTCTGCAGCACAAGGCGCTGTCGAAGGCGGGTTTCTCCGAGCGCCTGTTCGGCCTGCTGTTTTCCGGTCTCGTCTACCCGCAGATCTGGGAGGATCCAGACGTCGACATGGCGGCCATGGAACTGGCACCGCAGCATCGCATCGTCACCATCGGCTCCGGCGGCTGCAACATGCTCGCCTATCTCTCCAAGGACCCGGCCCGCATCGACGTGGTCGATCTCAACCCGCATCACGTGGCGCTGAACCGCCTGAAACTCGCCGCCTTCCGCCATCTTCCGGCCCATGGCGACGTGGTGCGCATGTTCGGCATGGAAGAGGTCGAAACCAACAGCCTCTCCTACGATACCTTCCTGCTGCCCAACCTCGACGAAGCGACCCGTTGCTACTGGAACACCCGCACCAACATGTTCGGTCGCCGGCGCATCGAGGTCTTCAACCGCAACATCTACAAGACCGGCCTGCTCGGCCGCTTCATCGGCTTCGGCCACCTGATCGCCCGCCTGCACGGCGTCAAGCTGCAGGAGATCGCCGACACCCGCTCGCTGCGCGAACAGCGCCAGTTCTTCGAAGACCGTATCGCGCCGTTGTTCGACAAGCCGCTGATCCGCTGGATGACCAGCCAGAAGAGCTCGCTGTTCGGCCTCGGCATTCCGCCGCAGCAGTTCGACGAACTCGCCAGCCTCAGCGCCGGAAAGTCCATCGCCCCGGTCCTGTGCCAGCGTCTGGAAAAGCTAACCTGCCATTTCCCGCTGCGCGAAAACTACTTCGCCTGGCAGGCATACACCCGTCGCTATCCGACCGCGGAGGAAGGCATCCTGCCGACCTACCTGAAATCGGAAAACTATCAAGCGATCCGCCGCAATGCCGGCCGCGTCGAGGTGCATCACGCCAGCTTCACCGAGCTTTTGGCGCAGAAGCCGGCCAATTCCGTCGACCGCTTCGTGCTTTTGGATGCCCAGGACTGGATGACCGACAAGCAGCTCAACGAGTTGTGGGCCGAGATCACCCGCACCGCGACGCAGGGCGCCCGCGTCATCTTCCGCACCGCGGCGGAAAAGAGCGTCATCGAGGGCCGGCTGTCGGAGACCATCCGCGACCAGTGGACCTATCTGGCAGCCCGTTCGCAGGACCTCAACACCCAGGATCGCTCGGCGATCTACGGCGGCTTCCACATCTACGAAAAGGCCGCCTGATGGCCGTGGACGCAACCGCCGGCGACAACCACGCCGCCCGCATGGACCGGATGTACCGCTACCAGCGGCACATCTACGACCTGACGCGGAAATATTACCTCTTCGGCCGCGATCGCACGATCGCCGGCCTGGAGGTTCCCGATGGCGGCTCGCTGCTCGAAATCGGTTGCGGCACCGGCCGCAACCTGTTGCTCGCCCACAAGCTTTACCCGCAGGCTCGCCTCTACGGCCTGGATATCTCCGCCGAGATGCTATCCTCCGCCCGCAAGGCGTTTTCGGGCAAGGCGACGATGCCGGAATTCCGAGTGGCGGATGCAACGACCTTCACGGCCCAGACCTTTGGCACCGAGGGTTTCGACCGCATCATGATCCCCTATGCCCTCTCGATGATTCCCGCCTGGGAAGCCGCAATCGACGCGGCACTCGGCGCCCTCAAGCCCGGCGGAGCATTGCACATCGTCGATTTCGGCCAGCAAGAAAAGCTGCCCGGCTGGTTCCGCCGGCTTCTGCAGGCCTGGCTCAAGCGTTTTCACGTAACGCCGCGGGCCGATCTGGAAGAGGTACTGAAGCAGCGCTTGCCGGCTTACAACGCCACGATGCGTTTCGAACGCATCGGCGGCGGATATGCTTGGCGCGCCATAATTACGCCGAGTGCGACAATCTCCGCTTGAAAATAACGCAATTTTTACGTTGATATGGTGAAAAAGAGGTTCACACCTCTGAGGGGATCTCTATTCGCGGAAGCCATCAGTGGGTCATCGACACCATCCATCTTCGAATGGGACGCGTATGCGGCGGCTTCTTGTTGCGTTTTTGCCAGTGGTTATGCTCCTTTCCGGCTGCACGTCCGGCAGCTACGACCTGATCGAGACAGCCGCCATCCCGCCGAAATTCGAGGACAAGGACCCGCAGGATTTCGGCGCCAAACACCCCAGCCGTCATCCGGTGCACGGCATCGACGTGTCGAAATGGCAGGGCGATATCGAGTGGGAAAAGGTCAAGGCCTCGGGCGTATCCTTCGCTTTCATCAAGGCCACCGAAGGCAAGGACCGGCTCGATACCCGTTTCCACGAATACTGGCGGCGGGCCAACGCCGTTGGCATTCCGCATGCGCCCTATCATTTCTACTATTTCTGCTCGACGGCCGACGAACAGGCCGACTGGTTCATCCAGAACGTGCCGAAGGCGTCGATGGACATGCCGCCCGTGCTGGATGTCGAATGGAACGGTGAGTCGAAGACCTGCCTGACCCGCCCCGACCCGGATACGGTGCGCAGCGAGATCAAGCGCTTCATGGACCGGATCGAAGCCTATTACGGCAAGCGCCCGATCATCTACACGTCGGTGGATTTCCATCGCGACAATCTCGTCGGTTATTTCGGCGACCATCACTTCTGGGTCCGCTCCGTCGCCGCACACCCGGAAAAGACCTATGCCGACCGGCGCTGGGCCTTCTGGCAATACACCTCGACGGCCGTCGTTCCGGGTATACCGGGCAATACCGACATCAACGTCTTCGTCGGCACGCAGAAGAGCTGGAAGAAGTGGCTTGCCTCCGTCAACAAGCAGTGATTTTTGCTGCAAGTTCCGTCATCTTTCTTGCTTCCGTCACAATGTTCTGTGAAAGCCACCGAAGCTGAACAGAGAAAAAAGGATTGCCGTATGTCCCGTTTTGCCGCCCGTCGTTTTGGACTTCTGATGTGCTTCACGTCGATCCTGGCAACCACTGCGGCAGCGCAGGAATGTGGCGGCGATCTTTCGGCCTTCCTTGACGGCGTCAAGAAGGAAGCCGTTGCCGGCGGTATCCCGGCGGAGGTCGCCGACAAGGCGCTTGCCGGCGCCCGTATCGACGAAAAGGTGCTGTCGCGCGACCGTGCCCAGGGCGTCTTCAAGCAGACCTTCCTCGAATTTTCGCAGCGCACCGTCAGCAAGGCGCGCCTCGATATCGGCGCCAAGAAAATCAAGGAATATGCCGAAGTCTTCAATCGCGCCGAACAGGAATTCGGCGTTCCCGCCGGCGTGATCACCGCCTTCTGGGCGATGGAAACGGATTTCGGCGCCGTGCAGGGCGATTTCAACACCCGCAACGCCCTCGTGACGCTGTCGCATGACTGCCGCCGCCCGGAACTCTTCCGGCCGCAGCTGATCGCGCTGATCAAGATGGTCGAGCACGGCGATCTCGACCCGCAGACCAACACCGGCGCCTGGGCCGGCGAAATCGGCCAGGTGCAGATGCTGCCGAAGGACATCGTCGCCTTTGGTGTCGACGGCGATGGCGACGGCCACGAAAACCTCAAGGCAAGCTCCCCGGACGCCATCCTGACAGCAGCGAAATTCATCCAGCATCTCGGCTTCCGCCGCGGCGAGCCCTGGATCCAGGAAGTGACGCTGCCGGAAAACCTGCCGTTTGAAAAATCGGGCCTCGGCGGCACGATGACCGCGGGCGAGTGGTTCGCCGCGGGCGTCACCCCGCGTGACGGCAACACCAGCTTCGGCAACCTGCCGGCCGCGCTCGTTCTGCCGCAGGGCCGCAAGGGCCCGGCCTTCATCACCTATCCGAACTTCGGCATTTACCTGGAGTGGAACAAGTCCTTCATCTACACCACGTCGGCCGCCTATTTCGCAACGCGCCTCATGGGTGCTCCGACCTATGACAAGGGCAATCCGGAAACCGGCCTGAACGATACCGACATGCGGGCGCTGCAGACGAAGCTGCAGGCGCTGGGCCACGATGTCGGCAAGATCGACGGCATCCTGGGGTCCGGCACGCGCATCGCAATCCAGAAGGAACAGGCGCGTCTCGGCATGCCGGCAGACGGCTGGGCGACGCCAGCGCTGCTCGGCGCGCTCTGATCAACCGGTTGTCCCCGGTTTTCTTGTCTCGGTGACAAGAATCGGGTGGTTGGGGCGGCAGCCGCCGCCTACAGCCTTCCGCACGGTGCGGGAGGACGGAAATGGCAGGCGAAACGGAATACAGGATGAGCACCCTCACCTGGGGGCTTCTGGTGCTGCTCGGCCTCATCTGGGGCGGTTCGTTCTTCTTCGCCCGCATCGCCGTGCAGCAGGTTCCGCCCTTCACGCTGGTCTTCCTGCGGCTCTCGCTTGCCGCCCTCGCCCTGCATCTCTATCTCCACGGCCGTTTCGGCTTCTACGACGCGCTGCGCAGCCGCTGGCGGCAATTCCTGGTGATGGGGCTGATCAACAACGCCGTGCCGCACACGCTGATCTTCATGGGCCAGACCGAGATCGGCGCCGGCCTCGCCGCCATCCTCAACGCCACGACGCCGATCTTCACCGTACTGATCGCCAACAGCCTGACGAAGGACGAAAAAATCACCTCGGCAAAGTTGGCGGGCTGCATCCTCGGGCTGGCAGGCACAGCCGTGATGATCGGCCCCGGCGCCTTTGCCCGCAGCGACATCCCGTTCTGGGCCTTGCTGCTGCCGGTGCTCGCCGCGGTCTCCTATGGGTTCGCCGGAACCTACGGCAAGCGTTTTCGCGGGGTCGCGGCGCCGGTCACCGCCGCCGGCCAGCTGACCGCCTCCTCCTTGATGATGCTGCCGGTCTGTCTGGCCGTCGACTCTCCCTGGACGCTCTCCTTACCCTCCACCGGCGCCATCGCCGCCATCCTCGGCCTGGCGCTGTTGTCGACGGCCTTCGCCTACATCCTGTTCTTCCGCATCATGAGCCTGGCCGGTGCCACCAACACGTCGCTGGTGACGCTGCTCGTGCCCCCAAGCGCCATCCTGCTCGGCATCCTGTTTCTCGGCGAACATCTTGAGGCGACCGATATCGGCGGCATGCTGTTGATCGCCGCCGGCCTGGTCATCCTCGACGGCCGGATCGTGGCAAGACGCCAGCCGGGCTGAACCGGCAGGCAGAATCAACGCCTCGCTCGGCCGGAAAGTCCCCTTTGGCGGTCGACCACGCGCAAAGCCGGTTGCCACCGAGGACAATATTCATAAAAACCAGCGTTT